>JBDHAC010000019.1:59310-86724 GCA_039588275.1 Gemmatimonadota bacterium | reverse complement strand
GACGGTCTCGTCCAGGAGGCGTTGCTGTACGCATGCTCGAACACCGCTCCCTCCGCCGCGAGGCGTTCGATGTTCGGGGTGGTGCGGCGGTTGTACCCGTACACGCTCATGAAGTCCGCCGCACCGCCATCGATCACGTAGAAGATGACGTTGGGCATCCTGGGGGTGCCTGCGCCGGACAGCGTCGGTGCCCCCCACAGCGCGACTGTGCCCTCGCGCTCCGATTCGGCCTCGAGCGCCAGCGTCACGGTCTGCCCGGCCAGGCTCGACAGATCCACCGATCGCTGCCCCCAACTCTCCTTCGCGGCGTAGGACTCCTCGAACAGGGAATGCGTCCTGTCGCCCTGTCGCGCCTCGACGCGGAACGTTACTGGCGCGTCGTCGCGCAGTACGCCCAGCCCGACGCGGAGTCGACCGCCCTCGGGCACACGCACCCGGTACTCGAGCCGTCCCGGGGTGTGGGTGTAGATCGAACGGCGGTAAACGCGGTTCCGGACCTCTTCCCGCGTGCCTGCTCCAGCCTCGCCGTAGTTGGCCTCCTTGCGTATCAGGCTGATCGACAGGATCTCGATACTGGCCGGTTCGGGGGAGCCGAGCCACAGTCCCAACTGTCTCCAGTCGCCTTCCCAGACTTCCTCCGACCAATCGGCGCGGAGCATGTACGTCTGAACCGTCCCGTCATCGATAATGGGAGCGAAATCGCCGCTGTGCTCCCATGGCCACGGGAAGTCATCAGCCGTTCCCGAGCCCTCGCGACGGTTGAAGGCGACCGAGATGCCGTTGATTTCCTCCGACGTTCGGGCGCGAATCACGAGGTAGGCCCAATCCTCCCGGCTCCAGCCCGGCACCTCCAGCTGAATCCCTCCTCGCGGGACCCCGCGCGGGTTCCTCGTGCCCTCTGTCAGCGTGACGCGGAGCGCATCTTCCGTGTAGGAAAGCGTCGGCGAGTCGATCGTGGGGTTCCAGGACGGGGCCGGTCGCCAATCGGTCTGCGGCGTGTCGAACCGCCACTCCACGGGTTCGACGATGTCGGAAGGAACTTCGGAGCCGACGATCGTGGCGGCGTCCAGGTGTTCTTCCAGGTGCAGCGGTAGTTCGACGGTCAGCGGCGCTGGATCACTACCGCAACCCGTAAAACCCAAAGCGAGCGTTCCTGTGATCAAGGAGCATGTCCGGCGGATCCGTATGGGCGTGGCAAGCGACATGGCCGTACTCCCCCCGTGCTGGGTATCTAAAAGGGCGTCTCAATCTCGAGACGCTCCGGGGTCGGAATGGGAACGGCCTTGGACGGGCGATCCGGGTCTGCCTGCATGATAAGAAGTCTGCACTGCATCCGGCCACACCCCGCTGCGCCTCCTCGCCGCCGTCGAGTGCGAGACGTCGGCAGCCTCGAGGCCCCTTAGAGCCTCACGAGATAGGTGAGCTTCGCGACCAGCCCGCGGCTCCGGAAGTCCCACGCGGAATCATCGGAGCCACGTTCCTCGTTCAAAACGATGAACAGATCGCTGCCGGGACGGTGGATGAGGTTAAGCCGTACGTTCGCGGATACCCGCCGGTCGAGGCTGTTGTATTGGAGGAGCGCGTTCGCGGTCAGGGTCGTCGTAAAGGCGTACCGCAGGCGCACGGACGCGATGTTCACGGTGAACTCGCCTCCGGGGATTCCGACATCGTTATGCCTGAAGCCGATATCCGCGCTCAGATGGGAGCCGGGGGCGAGCGACAGCGTTCCCCCCACCGACACCAGCCTGCCGTCGAAGAAGCGTTGATACGAGGCGTGAGCGCCCAACGCGACCGCGCGGTTCGCGCTCGTCTCGCCGTCCAAGCCTAGCTCCCACCTGTCGTAATCGCCGGCCGGCACGCTCACGCTGTCCGCCAGGCCGAACCCTTCGTCCAGACGCGTGAACCCCCGTGCATACGAAAACCGCAGCGATTCGCCGCTGTTCCATTCCGGCGAGACCCATGGGCTCACGGTCCAGTCCTGGAGCGTCCCGTCCGACTTCACGATGTGATCGCCGGAGAACATCAGGTCGATCTTACGGAGACCCAGCACCTGCGGTCTGGGGGTGAGTCGGAGGAGGCCGTCCGATTTCCGTATGTCCGTCCGCGTGATGAAGCCGAGCTCGGCGTTCGCCTCGGGAGCGATGAACAGGTGCTGCACGAAGAACCCGATCCAGTCTCCCGTATAGTCCACCATCAGGCGGTACGCTTCGTCGTCTCCCCCAACCCCGGAAGTCGCGGTGGCGGCCAGGAAGCCCTGGAGGTTCAGGGCGGAGGTCGGCCACAACGAGACGTCCAGGCCGGCTGCCGTGTTCCAGAAGTCGCCCCGTCTGAGGTCGGTGAGCATGGCGCCCACGTACCCGCTGCCCCCCAAGTCGCGCTTGTAGCGCAGGATGGCGTGGTTCGCCGCCGACGCTCCGTCTGCGACGTCCGTGACGACGTTGAGAAGCCCCACGGTCTGACCACCCACCCTGCCCGTCAGGCGCACCCCTCCATAGACCGGCACCTCGCTTCCGTCCGAGATGCCGATGCGGCGGGAGAAGAAGAGGAGGAAGGGCGGGGGTTCCCCGAACCCTCGCACGCCGTATTCGAATACGCCCGCGTTCTCTAGGAAGAAGTCGCGTTTCTCGGGAAAGAAGAGATCGAAGCGGGTGAGGTTCACCTGCTCGTCATCGACCTCCACTTGAGCGAAGTCGGGGTTGACCGTGAGATCCAGCACCAGCCCGGGAAGCACCTGGTACTTGGCATCGACGCCACCATCCAGACGTCCGTCCGCATCCTTGTCACCGACTTCGTTCAGCTCCTGAGTGCCGCCCGTGAGGACGTACGGCTTCACCTCGAGGTTGAGGCCGGGACGTGGAAGGTCGGTGAGGCCCTCCAGGTGACCAGCGCGGCTGACGCGGTGAAACCCCTCGTTATCGCGTGACCAGGAGCTCCATAGCGTCTCCTCGTTCTTTCGGCGGATGACGCGAAACGCGTTGAACCCCCAGGGGGCCACCCCGGGCCCGGACGGATATCGCAACGTCCGGAACGGGATCTCGAACTCCGCGCTCCACCCCTCGTTCGTGCGCCGGGCGGCCACGTGCCAGACACCTCGCCAATCGCTGTTCAGCTCGCGGCCCTCGTCGGTGATCAGGGCGTCGTACTTCGCCCCGTTCGGGTTGGTGGCGAAGATCACTCCGTTCCGGTGATCGTGGAACGGGTCAAACAGGAGCGCGATGCCGTCGTCCCCCGCGAATTGCAGGCGGCCGCCGAAGTCGGAGCCCATGAGCCGATCGCGCTGGAGAATCCTCGCGATCACCTGGTCGGGCTCCCGATCCAGAGCTCGGACGCCTACGTACAGGCTCTGGTCGTCGTACAGGAGGCGGATCTCGGTCGACTCCGTCGCGGGAGCGGCCTCATCCGGCTCCCGCTGCCGGAAGCTCGTCGCCGCCGGCGCGCGCCCCCAAGCGCCTTCGGTCAGGAGTCCGTCGAGCTCGATCCGGTCGTCTCGCGTCGGATCGAGGCGCGTCGCGCGCACCGAGGGCCGGTCGGTGGTGGGGACCTCCTGCGCGGCCAGCGAGCCGGAGGAGCCCGCGAGGCCCACGAGGAACAGGCCACACAACCCTCGAGGACCGCTAGCTTGACCACGGCACAGTCCCGTCAACTCGGGAGTCTAGCGCGCGGCAGCGCCGCGCTCAGGTGCATCAGGACGTCATACACGGAAACGCCCGCACGCCCCGAGATCGTGTTGGGATGGACCGCTTCGTGATCGGGGCCGATCAGCGTGGCGACGTCGCCGACCTCGACCCGGCGTTCCACGCCCAGCTCCACGATCGTGTGGCTCGCGCTCACTGCACCGATCACCGGGTACACCGCCCCCCCGATGAGGACTTCGCAGCCGTTCACCGCGGTCCGCGGATACCCATCCGCATGGCCTACCGGCAGCGTGGCGATCCAGGTAGGGTTCTCGGCCACGTAGTTGCGTCCGTAGCTCACGCTGTCGCCGGGGGCGAGGCGCTCCACGCGCACGACGCGAGCGCGCAAGCGGAACGCGGGCCGCAGGTTGGCTCGCCCCAGATCCCGTGCGCCGGCTGGGTACGCTCCGTACAACACCAGACCGGGCCGGACCATGTCGAGCAACGCGTCCAGTCGGTGGAACAGCGAGTGAGATGATGCCGCGTGCAGCCTACCCAGCCGGATCCCTTCGCCCCGCCCCGCTTCGACCACTTCGAAGAAGCGCGCGAGTTGGACCGGGTCGAAATCGTCCTCCTCGGTGAAGCCCATGAACGTTCCCTCGATGTGTGCGTGCCCACCCTCGGCGATGCCCCGGATCCATGGGAGCGCACGACGAAAGGGCACGCCGAGGCGACTCATGCCGGTGTCGAGGTAGAGGTGAACGGGGATCGGACGTTGGAACCGCTGTGCCAGCCGACGTAACTGATCGGCGGCCTCATCGTGGAACGGCGCCAGCTGGATTTCTCTCTCGACCAGCTCGATGGCGTCGCGATCCTCGACCAGGCCCATCACGAGGATCGGCTTGCGGAAGCCGGCGTCCCTCAGGGCGATCGCCGCCTCCGCCTTGACCACTGCGCAGCCGACGATCTCGGGGACGTCGTCGAGAACTGGACCGGCGGTCTCGATCCCGAGCCCGTACGCGTTGTTCTTGACGACGGCCAGAATGGGACGGCTGCCACCGATCCTGGCCACCTCGCCCGCATTGTGCGCGAGCGCCGCCTCGTCCACCTCGAGCCAGGGGTCGAACGAGGCGCGGTCGGCTCCTGTTCGCACTTTCGTGGGCCCGCGTCTGCTCGACTCGACAGCCTTACCGCCGGGATGACGCGATCGGGCAACGGGCAGGGCGAGCGCCGCCGCCGACGCGGAAAGGAATGAACGGCGTGAGACGCTCACGAGAGCCTCCCTCTTTGATCGGTCAAGTCGCTGATCCGTCATCTCGGCGGCCTACGGGCCTACGGCCGCACCCTCACGGGGTACGGCGGACGGCTCGGCGCGGCCATCTGTGCCCCTTGATTGCAGACATGGCAAATATAGACGCCTCAACCGCCGCTGTCCCTAGCGGCGGCCTTGTGTCGGAAGGGGTGGGAAACGAGGAGTGAGACCGGGCAGATGGGGGCAGCCAGGGTACGGGTCTGACGCTCGCCTCAGCCCTGCTCGAAGAACGTCTGGGACCGGATCTTCCAGTTCCGGCCTTCCAGACGGAAGACCGACACGAAAGTCCCCTGCATGCCGCCCGAGCCGTCGATCCCATGCGATGGAGGGCTGGAGAAGTGAACGACGAGGTAGGCGAGCCGGTCCCCGGCGTCGAATTCTATGATGTCGGTGGAGAGCGCTCCGACCATCGGGAGCAAGCCCTCCAGGAACTGCTCCACATCGGCCTTCCCTCGATACGCGGCGTTTTGCGTGGGAACGACGATGACGGCGTCCTCGGTATAGAAGTCGGCCGCGTCTCCGGCGTCGTCCTCTGCCCAAGCGTTCTTCCATCGACCGAAGGTGCCCGTGACCTCGAGCAGCATCTCCCTGCGGTATTCCTCCGCCGCACGCCGCTGACGCTCCGCATAGTCTCGTGGGTTCCCCCCGGGCAGGTTTTGGGCTGCGAGAGCCGCCGGGCCCAGCAGGAGCAGCGAGAGGAGAACGCTGTGGGTGAGCGCAGTAGGACGCATCGATAGACCTTTATCTCGCCCCTGTGGCAAGGAGCTACGGGAAGATGTCACCCTCGGACCCGCCGATCAAATAACCGTCGAGGGCGGCGCCGCGCGCAATCGGCTGTGTGCGCTGTGACTGTATCTGACTGCCCTCATGCCGCTCTGTAGAAGGGGAGCCGTCGTCGACCCTCAGGGCCGCGTTCGCCTCTTGGCTCGGTCCAGCGTGGCGGCACGAATGAAAGCCCCGCGAGCCCCGTCTCGATCTCCGGTCGAGGCGAGCGCTTCTCCTAGCTGGAACCAGGCGAGCGGATCATCTGGCGCGAGCGAGACAATGCCCCTGTATATCCGCAGGGCGGTCCCTGCGTCTCCACGTGCGGTTGCTGCGGCCGCGAGCCGTCTCAAGTGGCTGGCCGCAGCGCTGGAACGCGGACGGTTCAACTCGGTCGACGGGACGGGTGTCGTTGCGGGAGGCTCGGTCTCGACCTCTGTGTTGGGGGTCGAAGCGAGCGCCGGAGCCTCGACATCGGGCTCGCGGAGGGGCGGTTCGGGAGGCGACCGTATCTCTGCCGCCGGGTCGCCGGCAGGTGCTGCGCGCGGAGTCGGATCGCGGGACACGGAATCGGTGCGCGAGGGCGCGTCCCGCTCCGCTACGTCCGGGGATCCCTCATCGGACACCTCCGGAGCATCGGAGGCTACCCGGGGCGTCTCATCGGTAGGCGGAAGCCGGGCTGGCGATCGGACCACGCCACTTTCTTGCCGTACGGAGGCAAACGTCGCGGGCGGCGAGGATAGCGGCGCCGGCAACTCCGACGGCTGGGCCCGCGGCGGAGTGGGGGGCGAAAGACAAGCGTCGATCGCCGACAGGACGGGCCGATCGGCACCCAACCCGCGATACAGCTCTCGCTCGGTGGCTGTGGGAACGAAGCTCAGGCAGGCGCGCCGAATCATCCCAACGATCTCCTCGGGCGTGTACGTCCCGCTGCTGAGCATCCGCGTCAGATCTTGCCTGGAGATCGGTGCGGCACGGCGTTCGCCGATCTCCTGACCGGCGGTCGTGGCGGGGACGACGATCAGCAGGGCACTGGCGAGCACCGCGGTTCGGTACGCCACGGCTATCCCGCGACTCGCTCGGGAACAGCAATTGAGGGGATGGCTGGAGGTGAGACGATCCCCAAGGAAGTCATGCGGGAGAGGTGCGCATGGGAAGCTCCGTTCCAGCAGGTACAACTCGCCGCTCGCGCGCTTTCTAACTTCGCGCGGTCGTGCGCCTCGATCAAGACCCGGCGGCCGGGACGATCACCCGGTGGCATGCTTCGTGCTCCCTTCGGGGTGCTCGCGACGCGGGCGATCGAGGAAACCTTTTCCTCGTTTCCTACGTCTTATCTGGTGAGCACCTGATACGGAAATCGGGGACGCACTGAAACGATAGATCAAGGATGGGAGAAATGATCAAGCGACGCTGGCAAGCGAAGAACCGGCCGAAGGTGATCCTGAGTCGGATCGCCTGAGGTCTGACGATAGAGCCGGTTTCGGAAAAGCCCGCGCGGATCACCCGCGCGGGCTTTTTCTTTACGTTCGGGCGCCCGCTGCCGCGACAGGCCCCCGCGGCTGGACGGGGACGGCCAATCCTGCCCCTTCGACTACCTGTCGTCAGCCGATTCGCCTTCGGCCACCGCCCGCCCCGCCTCCCGGAAGAACGCCGGCACCGGCCCCCCGGCCGCGGCGAGCTCCTCGAGCTCCCAGGGTTGATAGCACGTGCGACATACTCGGTTGAAGCTCGTGAACCCCAGCAACTCCACGTGCGGGGCCAGGTGATCGGGCTTCTCGGGCTCCTCCCGCAACAGATCCGTGCTCAGGTACTTCTTGTTGCTGTCCGGGAAGAGCGTCACCACGACCGCGTCCCTTCCCATGGCGTCCTGGGTCATGGCCGCGCCCAGGAAGTTGGCGCCGGACGAGATCCCCACGCCGAGCCCGAGCTCCGCGGCCAGCTTCTGGGCCATCAGGATCGCATCCCCGTCGTCGACCGCGATCACCTGGTCCAGGGTCTCCAGGTCGACGATCGGCGGAATGAACTCGTCCGAGATTCCCTGGACCCGGTGGTGACCGACTTGATGCCCGGTCGATAGCGTCGGTGAGTTCGAGGGCTCCAGCGGGTGGACCTTGATTTCGGGTAGCTGTGTTCGGAGGAAGTTCCCCGCCCCCATGACGGTCCCACCCGTTCCGACGCCGGCCACCAGGGCGTCGGGCACATGTCCGTGCGCCTGGAGCTGCCACCAGAGCTCGGGGCCGGTCATCTCCTCGTGGGCTTCGCAATTGTGCTCGTTCGCGAACTGACGCGGCAGGAACGAGTGCGCCGTTCGCGCCGCGAGCTCTTCGGCCATTCGGATGCTGCCCAGGAATCCGCCCTCCTCCTCGCTGACGTGGTGGATGCTGGCTCCAAAGGAGCGGATCAGGTTCACGCGCTCGGGGCTCATCCAATCGGGCATGAAGATCTGGACCGGGTGACCCAACGCCCGTCCGATGGCGGAGAACGCGATGCCGGTGTTGCCGCTCGTCGCTTCGATGATCAGCGCTCCGGGCTCGATGGTACCGCGTTCGTACGCGCGCAGGAGGATATGGAACGCCATCCGGTCCTTCACGCTACCCGTCATGTTGAGGTTCTCGCTTTTGGCAAACAGCGTCCGCTGATCGCCCCGAAACCGATAATCGATGGCGAGAAGTGGGGTATTTCCGACCAGTCGTCTCAGCCCGTGGAACCGCGCCTGGACGTCTGTGGACATCGTATGCATGGTGGGCCCGGTCGCGTTACGGTTTCGAATGGGATCATCCTCGACGATGATTCCGTCAGAGACCTAAACATACGATTTCGCGACGGGGCCTGCGTCCCCTGTAGCAGCGAAGGGACGGCTCGATCAGAGCTACCCCTTCGAGAGGAGTCGTACCGGTGACGCGGCGAGAACCGCGAGCAGGAGCGCGACGCCCGCCGCCATGAGCCCGTATGTGTTGACCGGCTGAATCCTCTGATCACGCATTGTCCGTCTTCCTCCTGTAAGACCTTCTGGATCTCCCTTCACGACCTATACGCGCAAAGAGTCGGCGAAATGGCTCATCGGGTCGTTCGCGTGCCGGCCCAGGGTTTCCGGCGACCGGCGGGCCGGCCGTACCGGGCCCCGAAGACATCTATGCGGTCGGAGACGACGCCCACCTTACGGTGAGCTCGTCGCGGTCAAGCAGGTCGCGGACGGGCGCCGGCGACCTGCTTTTCGGCGATCTAGCGCGAGCCTCCTCCGGATCGCGCCTGTTCGCCCTCCTCCTGCGAAACGGTCGCCTCGGTCACGAGCTCGAGCCCCATGTCCCGCCCCTTCACGACGGCCGGTACCCCGTGCTCCATCCAAACCGGAGGAGGCGCGTCCAGCAGGTAATGATCGAAGAACTGCTGCATGCGGATCGCCCAGTCGCGTTGGTTGGGATCGCGCCTCAGCCCGTGGGCCTCGCCGTTGTAATTCAACAGAAAGGCGGGCTTGCCGAGGCGTCGCATCGCGACGAACATCTCGATCCCCTGGTACCAGGGCACCGCGCCATCCTCGTCGTTGTGCATCATGAGGAGCGGCGTCTGGATCTTGTCGGCGTAGAAGACGGGCGAGTTGTGCAGGTACTCCATGGTCGACTCCCACAGCGTCCCGCCGATCCGGCTTTGCGTTCGCTCGTATTGGAACATCCGGCTCAGCCCCGTTTGCCAGCGAATCCCGCCGTAGGCGCTCGTCATGTTGGATACCGGAGCCCCCGCCTCCGCGGCGGCGAACAGGTTGGTCTTGGTGATCATGTAGGCGATCTGATACCCACCCCAGGAGTGTCCCTGCACGCCGATGCGATCGGCGTCCACGAAGCCCTCCTCGACGAGGGACAGCACGCCGGGCACGACCGCATCCAGCGCGCTCTCGCCTGGATAGCCGATCTCGTACGGGATGTCGGGCACGAAGAGCAGGTATCCGCGGCTGACGTAGAACGAGAACGCCACGGAGCTGCTCCCCGGGCGCGGCGTCCGATACTGGTGCAGCCGGTCTGACATGCGCTCGTAGAAGTACACCATCATCGGGTACTTCCGAGTCGCGTCGAAGCCCTCGGGCTTGTAGAGGATGCCCTGAAGCGGCGTGCCATCGTTCGAGGTCCACGAGACGAGCTCGGCAGTCCCCCACAGGTACTCCGCCTGCTGTGGGTTCGCGTCGCTCAGCTTACGGGAGTCGCTGAATTCGGGGCCGCTCGCCCACAAGTCGGGGAACTCCACGAAGCTCTGGCGCGTCCAGACCAGGACGTCGGCTAGTGAGGCCTTCTGCGGGGCCCCGAACGAAGCATCCGCCGCCATCAGCTCCTGTGGCTCCGCCGAGCGGTCGGATCGTCCGCGGGCGAACCCGGCCCGCTTGGTGTCGAGGTTGAAGCTCGACAGGAGGATGTCGCCGTTCGGGACGGCAGGCTCCTCGGAGTCCACGCTCATGACCCGGTAGCGCAGGTCGGCACGGCGGCCGTGTCCGTCGGTGAGGTTCACGGGATCGTCGCGGCCGGTGGGGTCTGTCCGCCACACGTCGTGCTTGTCGTACACCAGCAGCGCCTGATCCCCCTCCGTCCACTGCGGGTTCCCGTACGACCCGGGTTGCTGCGGGCGGTCGTCCAGCTCGTTGTACATCGGGAAGGGAATCTCGCCCGTAAGGTTCACGGTCTCTCCGGAGCCGTCCATGCGGGCGGCCTTCCAACTCCGATCCGAGCCGTCCCACCAGTACGCGTAGGTGCCGCCCGGAGACAGACGCCCGCCCCCGAACCCCCGGATCCGCGTGGCGATCCGACGGCGGGTCCCCGTGCGCACGTCGATCGCGTACGCGTCCTGATATCTGCCGTCCCACGAGATCTCTTGCCTGTAGGGGCCATCGGTCGTACCCAGCACGAAGTCGCCGGCCCCGTCCTCGGTCTGACGCACATCCGGGACATCCGGAGAGCCGAGTTGGACGATCCCTTCGTCACCGTCGTGTGCGACCGCCAGGTAGGTTCGCTTCTTCTCGTCGTCGGCCTGGACGAGCTGATTCGGTTGCAGGTACGGGTCCTTCCAGTTCCACACATCGAGCTCGACCCGGTCCTCGTCCAGCACTTCCTCATCGGGCTCGGGCTCCGGTCTGGGAGCGGTCCCGAAGAACAACCGCGATCCATCCTCCGAGAAGCTCGGGTCTCTGTGCTCGCTCACCCACCAGCCGCTTGGTACACCCTCCGTCTCGTGGTCCGCGACCAGGCGGGCGTTCCACTCACCCGAATCCGCCGCGTAGAGCGTGTACGCGGGCTCGTCCGCCTCCCAGTCGTCCCGGTTCGTTAGAAAGGCGAAGCGACTGCCTGCCTCATCCAGCGCGAGGCCCTTGAAGTGCCCCTCACCGGCAGCCACCTCGTGGCGCCGGCCGCCGACCGGCTCGACGACGAACGCGCCGTCCGCGCTCCCGTCCTCCGTCGACGCGGCGTACGCGAGCACGCTTCCGTTCTCTGCCCAGGCATAGCTGAGCGCATACTCGAATTCGTGCTCTCCGCCGGTCGTGAGATCGCGGACCCGCAGCGGCGTGCCATCTTCCTTCTTCTTCCGATCCTCTTCGTCGTCCTCTTCCTTCGCCTCTTCCTGTTCCTGAGGGGCGCCGGGCTCCTCGGCCTCCTCCTTCTTCATCAGGTACGCCAGCCAGGCACCACCCTTCTCGGGTACGGCAAACGATTCCACGGGTCCGGCGCGGAAGACTCCCGCATCCGCGGCCCCCCCGGTAACGAAGGCGTCGGCGATGGTCACGACAGCAACGGAGTCACCGGGCAGGTCGTCTTCCTCTTCCCCCTCCAGCTTGAGCGAATCGAGCACCGACTCCCTGGGAGGAACCCGAAACGCGACGAAGCGTGAGTCGCCGGTGAAGACCGGATCGGTGCCCCGGAGGCGCAGCTCCCTTCCCGATCCATCGGTGGCCGCAATGACGAGGGAGGGTTCGCCCTCGAGACGAGTCAGTGCGTACGCGACCCATTGGCCATCCGGAGAAATCGCGCGATCCTCGATGCGAGTCCAGCGGAGGACATCCTCGTGATCCAGCGCGGTCTTCGCCTGCTGCGCACTCGCCGATATCGGGCCCATACACGCGACGAGAGCCACGAGCACCCCCACCGCCTCCCTGTAGATCGACGTCCAGCGGTCGAGCTTCATCGATGCCTCCTCACTGACTGGAAGAGCACTCACGAATGGCTGGCGGTGAGCTTAGGCAGGGGCGCGGAGCGGTAGCAAGACAGGCGGTCGCGGGGAGCACCGCGTGTCGCAGCGCAGGCGCGCCGCCGTGCAGCCGAGGCGGCCCTACACGCCTGTGTGTAGCTTGTAGATATGAAGCGACTCGCTTCGGTGGTCTTGTTCGTGCTCGCCGCGACAATGAGTGGCGCGCCTGCCTGCTCGGATCTCCTCTTCCCGAGTTGCGGGGGCACCTTTACGGCCTGCGACGAAGACTCTCCCTGCTGTGCGGGCCTCATCTGCGATGTCGACGGCCTTTGCCGAAGACCACCCGGATAGCAGACGCCGGCACGATAGAAAGGCGAAGGACCATGCGAGCCAAAGGCCTCGCGCCGAAAGCAATCCTCGTCGCTTGGGGCGTTCTCCTCTCGTGCACCGGTCCTTCCGTCGAAGGTGAGGGCCGGCCTGTCACCGGACCGAGCACCGCGGCCACCGCGCGCGAGTCAATCCACGACCGCGTCGTGCACCTGGAACCTGCTCTCCTGACCGAAATCCCGCCGGTGGCGAGGTGGTGTGACCGACTCGATAGCCTCGAGGTGCACCGACTGGACGTCGGTGCCGGGCTGTACGTCGAGACGGAGGGGGGCGCGATCCCCGGCGCGATTCCGATCGTGCTCATCAACGGAGGGCCGGGCGGCACGCACCACTACTTCCACCCCTGGTTCTCCCGGGCGGCGGAGTTCGCGCGCGTCGTGTACTACGACCAGCGTGGCACGGGGCTGTCGGAACGGGCTCCGGGGCCTGACGGGTACTCCGTCGAGCAGGCGGTGGAAGACCTGGACGGGATTCGCCGCGCGCTCGGGATCGAGAAGTGGATCGTCCTCGGCTACTCGTACGGCGGATTCCTGGCCCAGTACTACACGACGATCCACCCCGATGCCGTCGCGGGATTGGCGCTGGTGGGCGCATCCCCCGGCATGTGGATCGATACGGGCCCGTCGCGGCAGGGCAGCTTTCTGACGCAGGAAGAGCGCGATCACATGCGCGCCATGCGGGTCCGGTTGGACAGCCTTCGCGAAGCGGAGGATCTCTCGCGAACGGAGTTCATCCAACTCCTCCTGTACAACAACTTCTCCAACGGGGATTGGAAGCGTCAGCACTACTACCGGCCTTCGCCGGAGCGGCTCGCCCAGATCGCGCTGTACGAGTGGGACCACGACGAGAACTTCAACGGAATCATGAACGGCAGCGCGGGGCGGGTGGATCTGACCGGAGCGTTCGAGGGGAATCCGATACCCACCCTGATCCTCGAGGGGGATTGGGACCTCACCTGGGGAGAGCAAAAGCCGGACATTCTCAGGGGCAACCACCCGAACGCGCGCTTCGAGCGGTTCCGGGACGCCGGACACGGCATCTACGACGAGGACCCCGAGGCGTTCTTCGAAACCCTGCGAGCGTTCGTCGAGTCCCTGCCAGAGGTGACCCCATCCGCACTGGCCGAGTACCAGCGTCAACTGGCGAGCTGGGACGAAGCGCGTAAGGCGGCACCCGCGTACGCGATTCGCTCTCAGAACTGGGGTCGGGCCGGGAGCACGGTGATCGCCGCAAGGTACGCACCGGGGTGGCTCGACCAGCTCGACGCAGCACGAGACTTCATGCGGCTCGGGTTCGCCCTCTACGATGAGGAGCGGTACGAGGACGCGCTACACGTCTTCGAGCGAATGCACGCGTTCGTCCTCACCCGTGGAGCCTCCGAGGGGTATGTGGCTTTCGCCCTGCTGTGGCAGGGGCACGCCCTCGATCTCCTGGGCCGGCGTGATGCCGCCCGCGATCGCTATGCCCGGGTGGTCGAGATGGGGATCGACGATGGGTGGCAACACAGCCAGTACGGACTCACGTACGACTTCACGCCGTACGCGCGAGAGCGGCTCGATAGTCCGTTCGAGCGGCTGGAGAACCGCGACCCGGATTAGCTCCCCGTACCCCGCGCGCAGGTCGCTCCCGGAGCCGACAGACCTCGTGCAAGAGGCCCGACATCATCTCGTGTAAGACGCAACGTGACTTACGATTAGGTGCGCACATCTAATCAAACAGAAGAGCCCCGCCGTGGCGGGGCTCTCTGCGTCAAACCGCGGGCGGGAGCGACCCCGGAGACCGGGCGTTCACGCCCCGTCAGCTGCCGCCTTCATCCTCATCCTCGCCTTCGTCCTCATCGTCACCCGTCCGTGGTCCGAAGACGTAGAAGCCGTCCCGATGCGAGGGACACACCTGGTTGAGACCGGCGTCAGCGTCGGGGTGGCGCTCCTGCATGCGATTTCCGAACTCCTCGGTCGCGGCGAGCACGGCCTCGATGTTATCGGCGACCGTGTAGATTCCGACGTTCCATTCGCTCGCCCAAGCGTGGAAGAAGTGCCCGTAGCTGTCCACCATCCCCTCGTCCACCAGCTCCTCCCAGATCGGGATCTCCATCGTCTCGATCTGTTCGCCGGTGGGGCCCATCTGGCTCAAATCGCATTGGTAGAAGGAGAGGCGGAGCGTCGGTGGCGCCTCTTCTTCCTGCGCCTCCTCTTCCTGCGCGGCGACGGCGCCCGGCACGCCGAAGGCGATCAACAGACCCAAGTAGAGCGGGAGCTTGCGCATGACTTCCTCCTGTGGCTGGGTGGAGCGACAGCACCGCCACGTGCGGCGCCGGAAACAGCGGTATCGCTACAGACCCGGGCGCCGAAGCGGCAACCCCGGGGAGTCTTCAGCTCAGGGGTCGAACGCGCTTGTGAACGGCTACCCGGGCTCGTCCAGGCAAGTATACTCGGCCCGAATACGAACCTGCGTGAGGCGGGTCCGGCGAGTCGGGGAGGCGACGATCGCGCTCGATTCCGACCAGCCCCTGTCCCGTAGCTCGTGCTCCGAACCCACGGGCTCGATCCAAATCAGGCTCTCCCCGGCCGGGAGCTCGAGGGTCTCGTTGCTCCGGGCGGTTACGCGCTTCAGGAACCTGCCGCGGAGTCTGCCGCGCTCGCTTTGATACACCTTCGGTGGCACCCGCTCACCCCGGAACGAATACACCGAGAGGTCGTAACGCTCCGAGTTCTGGACTTCGACCGACCAACGCCTGCACTCGTCGGACTCTTCTTGAGCCGCGGCGGCGCTGACGAGCAGCAGCGAAAGGAGTACGGAGGCGATGAGTGACCTGCGCATCGTGCGATCTCCTGCGGCACCTACAGCCGGGACTTCGTGATCGAGACGGGACTCCGTATTGATACCGGGCAGGCAGCCGAAAGTCCCTCCGCTCGCAGAGTAGGCGATACGCTGGGCGGGCGGTAGAGGGTGACAACTGGCGACCGTGGGCGGCGAGATATCGACCCGGAGCCGCGCTAGTCGTCCAGCAGCGCCTCGAGCACCTTGCCGATCAGCTCGTTCACGTCGGGGCCGTCCACCCAGCGTGAGACCATCACGATATCGTGCTCCGGGTCGATCCAGATCGTCGACGTGGAACCGGCCCCGAGCGCGAAGAAGCTCGACTCGGGGGCGTTGGAGAACTGCACGCGGTCCGTGTTCAACCACCACATGAAGCCGTAATTGGGCCGGATCGAGGGAGTGAGGGCTTCATCGATCCATGCCTCCGAGAGCAGCTGCCGCTCACCCCAGCGGCCGCGCCGCAACATGAGCAGACCGAAGCGGGCGTGGTCCCGAGAAGAGATGAACATCCCGCCGCCCCAGTGGCCGCCACCGCTCACCGATTGGACCTGCTCGCCCCCGATATCGACCCACGAGGTCTCGTACCCGTGCCATTCCCACGTATCCGAGGCTCCTATCGGATCCATGATCTCCCGTTTCAGCACGAGAGGGAGCGGCTCGCGCCAGACCCGGAGCGCCGAGAGCGCCAGCCGGTTGACGCGTACGTCGTTGTACTCCCAGAACGTCCCCGGCGCCTCGAGCTGACGGTCTACTCCGCGCCGCCGGTCGGCCCGGTCCGGCTTGCCGAACAGCGTGCCCTCCCACTCCGAGAGCTGCTGCAGGTGGTGGCGCCACGTGATCCGCGCGTTGTGCGGAGAGTCGAAGCCGCCGTCATCGATCAGCGTCCTTTCGAGCCCGTCGAGGTCGGGGATCAGCCCCCGATCCCATGCCAGTCCCACGACAGTGGAGAGGTAGCTCTTCGTAACGCTGAACGTCATGTCGACCCGACGCGTGTCTCCCCATTCCGCCACGATGTAGCCGTCCCGGAGCAGGAGGCCGTTGACGCCGCCACGCTCCCGAGTCGGACCGACGATCTCCTGGTGAGGCCGTCCCTCGAAGCGATCGAGAAGGTACCGCCGGGGATCGTCGGGCATCGCGGTCTCGTGCGCGTGTGCCCAGGAGATGGCCTCCGCGAGGGCCGCCGCATCGAACCCCATCTCGCCTGGGTCTCGACGCTCCCAGACGTCCCCCGGCACGTACGGCCGGGGGATGTCGGCGGAGGCAACTCGAGAGTTGGGGCGGCCATCGTAGGCGGGTGGGGCACCGCAGCCGGCGAGGATCGCGACTCCGATGCACCGGGCCAGGCGCCGGGTCAAGGTGAGGGTCACGATGGACCCACCGGGATCGGCGAGGGAGCGACTCGGTGTCATTACGGCAGCCGGAAATCCTCGATCTGGATTTCCTTTCCGTAGTCGGCGTAGTCGCCGGCCGTCCGCGCGCGGCGAAACTCGCCCCAGTTCACGGGCCGGTAGCGCGGCTCTTCCGCGCCGACCGCCGGGAGAGGAGCGCAGTCCGTGTCATAGGACGGATTGTAGAAGAACGGCACGCTCAGACGTGCCCGACTCTTCATCGGTCGGACTCGGTGGAGGGCGGCTTTGTACCGGTCGTTGGACCACACCTGCGTCATGTCACCGATGTTGATCACGAACGCGCCCTCGACGGGATCCACGTCCAGCCAATCCTCGCCGTCGAACACCTGGAGTCCGCCGACGTCATCCTGGAGCAGGATCGTGAGCGCGCCCGCATCCGTGTGATGGCCCAGCGCCAGGTCGCCGAGCTCGGTCACCCCGGCGGAGTCTTCGGGTGCGAGCGGATCCTCCAACGGGTAATAGTTCAGCCGGACGAAGCTGGTGTGGCGCTCGAAGTGACGCTGGAGGTAGTCGCGGGGCAGGCCCAGGCCCAGGCAGAATGCCTCGAAGATCCTCTGCCCCAACCCCTCGCACGCCCCGAAGTACTCGACCATCGTCGGTCTGAACGTCTCCAGCGATGTCGGCCACTGGTTGGATCCGTCCACCGCGGCGCGATTCTCCGGATGATCGTCAGGCAGCTCCGGATGAGCAATGTACCCGAAGTCGAACACCTCCTTCAAATCGCGAACGTTCTTGGTCAGCTCGCGATCGTAGTATCCGCGCGGATT
This sequence comes from Gemmatimonadota bacterium, assembly GCA_039588275.1. GTDB lineage: Bacteria > Gemmatimonadota > Gemmatimonadetes > Palauibacterales > Palauibacteraceae > JBDHAC01. The sequence continues at coordinate 69,491 of JBDHAC010000019.1, read as the reverse complement.
CTCGGCGGTTCGCCCGATGCCGAGCTTCTCCTCCCGCGGCAGCGAGAAGAAGCTTCTCGCCTCGGCCCACACCGCTTCGATCAGGTCTCCGCGTACGCCGTGGTTCACGACCTGAAAGAAGCCCCAGTCTCGGCAGGCGGCGGACACCTGATCCACGACGTCCGATAAACCTTCGCCTGCGCCGCGACGGTCGAGGGCGGATATGTCGATCACCGGGATTGTCGGTGTCATGTCTCGGCTCCGGCGAAGGTCGGGATTTGGAATCGTGCAGCGACAGGGCAAACTACGGAGCGAGCGGCCCTTTTCGTAATGCGGTAGTCGCGACTCTCAGTCCGTGTGCTCGGAGCGTCTCTCGCGGCGGTCGCGGGGCCGTTGGATCGCGCCGGTCGGGACCAGCCCGCTCGGCCGGTTCTGTCTGGTCGAGTTCCCGAACGGTTGGGCGATCAGCTCGATCGTCTCGGGAGGGAGATTCGGTCGCCCCACGGCCTCCGGGCTCTCCTCCCGGAGGCGGGGATTTCGGAGGGACTCGCCCTTGATCTTCTCCTGGATCATCAGGACGCCATAGATGAGCCCCTCCGGTCGCGGGGGGCAGCCGGGCACGTACACGTCCACGGGAATGATCGAATCGACTCCCTGTACGATCGTGTAGTTGTCGAACATGCCCCCTGACGACGCGCACGCGCCCATCGCGATGCACCACTTGGGCTGCGGCATCTGGTCCCAGATGCGCCGCACGACCGGCGCGAGCTTGTAGGGCACACGGCCGCCCACGATCATGAGGTCCGCCTGTCGGGGGGTGAATGCGAGCTTCTCCATCCCGAAGCGTGCGAGATCGTATTTGGAGGCGCATGCGGCCATGAACTCGATCCCGCAGCAGGCCGTGTTGAACGGCATCATCCACAGCGAGTTGCGCCGCGCCCAGTTCACGAGATGGTCCACACGCGTGGTCAGCCACATGGCCCTACGCGGCCTCCCGCGCGAGCCGTTCCGCACGGTCCCGGATGCCGAGCAGACACTTCCGCATCATCACGAGCTCGACCGCATCGACGAACAGCATCGGGACGATGCTCGGGCGGGTCCATTTGTAGGTCATCCGCAGCCGGGTGATCAGGCGGGTATGGCCCTCGTCATCCTCGTAGAGCCCCCAGGCCCACGTGGCGTTCTCCCACTGACCGTGCCCTCGGAACACCCAGAGCATCGATCGTCCCGGGTCCATCGCCTCCACTTCCACGTAGGCGTCCGGAGACATCGGCACCCGGTCCCCGACCTTCAGATCCTGATACTCTTCCATGATGCTGTCGGCGCTCGGGATGCGGGCGTTGTCGAGCCGGTCGTAGCTGTAGAAGCCGGCCCGCTTGTATCCCATCTGAACCAGCCAGGGCCAGATGTGTTCCGGGCGGGCGCGGATGGAAACGGCACGAGTACCGTCGAACGAGGGGCGAGGGTGGATCTCGTCACCGGGCATCGGACGAGCGACCTCTTCGTCAGTGGCGCCCCACCGCAGGTGCCACGGCCGGATCACCAGCAGGTAAAGCGCTACGAGCGCCGCCATGGCCAGGGCCGTGCGGAGCATCAGCCTCCTGAGTCTTCCACGCCTCATGTCGGGACCGCCGCGGAGAACGAGGTGCCCAATCGAGATCTGCACCCCTGTCGAGATCTGCACCCCGTGATATCTACGTGTGACGTGGCCCTGTTGTGTCCACGGTCGAGGCGTCCCGCGATCACCCCTTTGGTCTTACGAGCTCCTCGAACGGCGGGTAGCCGTGCAGCGGCTCGAGGTCCATGTCAGTGTGCAGGAAGACCGTGAAGTGCAATCCCCGGGCGAACGCATCTCGAAGAAGCACCATCGCGCGCTCCCGCTCGCCCAGGAGCGAGGCGATCCGGGCCTGCCGCAAGGAGACCGCCCCGAGGTCATAAGGGTTGGAGAACCCGTCGAGCCGATCCTTGATGCGCGCCGCTTCAACCCGGTCACCCCTCCGTGCCGCCAGCGAACCCAGGAATCCTTGCACGTCCAGATCACTCGCGTCCTCCGAAGCCAGCTCCTCGAAGAGCGCCCGGGCCTCCTCCCACCGTTCTCGCTGGTAGTGGGCGATGGCCAGGCCCAGTCGGTGCGTCCAAGTCCGAGTCGCTCGCGCTGGACGAGAGCGGAACCACTCGGTGGCGCGGTCAGCGACATCCAAGGACGCCTGATGCGACCCGTGCGCCCGAAGCTCCGCGGCCGCGCTTCGCATCAAGTGGGCCTGGGTGATGACCTCCTCGATCGGCAGCAACAGGCTCGCATCCAAGCCCTGCTCCACGTCGCGGATCCGCCCCAGCGCCGCCAGTGCTCGCAACTCCGCGTCGAGCATGCGCAGCCGCTCCGGATGTGCCTCGCGAGCGCGCCGCGCCTCCCGCAACTCACGACGAAAGTCGCCGAGCACATGATAGGCTTCGGTGAGAGCGAGCCATTGAAAATAGTATCCAGAGACGTCTTCCCCGGTCGTCAGGGCTTCGACCGCTTCCGCGGGATGGTTCGCCCGGAGCGCCTGCACGCCGACATCGAGCCCGCCCCTGGCTCGGGCCGCCTCGAGCGCCGCCATCTGATCCCCGCCCAACCCCGCCAGGTACCAATCGAGCGTATTGCGCTGCAGCTCCGTGAGGCGTGGGCGCTCGGCGTCCAACAGGCGCGCGTTGGAATCGGCCGCAGCCGGCTCGCCCAAGTTCATGTGCGCCATGACGATGTAAAAGCGAGGCGCGAGGAAGGCTGAGTCCAGCTCGACCGCTCGATACAGGTAGCGGAGCGCGTCTCGCATCTGTTGCGGAACGCGCCGGAAGGTGCGAAGCCCCTCCAGGTACTCACGGTAGGCTTCCAAGGACGGTGGCCGGGTCGCGGCGGAGGTCACTGAAAGAGCGGGATCGAGTACGACCACGAGTGTCCGCACCACACCGTGACGCAACGAGTCGACGGCGGCAGACGGAGCCTTGACCGGCCCGCTGACCGGAGCCACCGCGCTCAAAAGCCGCCCATCACGCGCGTCGATGACCTGAGCCTGAAACTCGACCGAGTCGCCGCGGCGATAGTACGCCCCCGCGACGACGAGCCCGGCTCCTGTCGCCTCGGCCAGAGCCGCCGCTCCGCCCGCTCTCGACACCTGCAGATCCGTGAGGTCCGGACGGGGCGCCAGACCGATGGTGCTCGGTACCACGTCCACGATTCCGGATTCATCGATGCCATGTGTGATCCAATCCGCCGCCATCCGGCCCAACGGATCGAGATCGGGGTCGCCCGTCTCGTTGGCGAAGACGGTGACGACCACCCGCCGCGGGTCCAGGGAGGTTCCGCCGGAACTCAAGGCCCACGTCACGCCGAGCACGATCATGAGAGCGGCCCCGATCAGAACGGCGCGTTGAAAACCGACGCCGCGCCTCACCGGCGGGCCGGCCGGCGCAACTCCGCGTGCGTCTGGTGATCGAAGCGACGGCCCAGAGGGATCGACCTCTTCGGGTGGCTCGATGTCGGCGAGCTCATCTGTGGCTTCCCCAACCGTTCGCGAAGCCTCGGCAGCCGCCGTCGACACGGCGGCACCCTCTGTCTGGACCTCGGTTCGCGAGCGAATCCGCTCGACCAGCGTTTTCGTCTCGGGAGACGGCTGAAGCTCCAACTCCTCCTCGAGCCGCCTGGCGAAGGCCTCGTACAACCGCACGGCCCCCGGCCGGTTTCCCATCCGATCCAGCAGCTCGATCGCTTGCGTCACGAGGTTTTCGTCGAGGGGTGCCATCTTCGTGGCGCGGTGCGCCCAGTGGCCGGCCGCGGCCGCGTTGTTCTCCGACCCGGCCCGCTCAGCCAGTTCCCACGCGGCTCCGCACGCCTGCCGACGCAGTTCCTCTCGGCGCTCTCCCAGCCAGCGCTCGTACTCCGGCGCCCCCGAGACGAAGAACCCTGCCAACAGGTCGCCCCGAAACACTTCGAGCGCCTCTTCCGGTCGTCCTTCCTCGAGACCGGCGTCGAAGGCCGACACGTCGCACCACAACCGCTCCGGGTCGAGCCCGATCTCCTCTTCGCCCCGGCTGACCAGGACTCCCGCTCCGAGCGACTGCCTCAGGTAGTAGAGCGACTGCCGGAGCGCGCTGCGAGCTCGCTTCTGGTCGGTTTCCGCCCAGAAGAGTCCCAGAAGCGTGTCTCGGCGTTGGAAGCCGCGTGGCGATGAACAGGCCAGGAAAGAGAGCAGCCCGAGGAGTTTGGGCCGCGCGAGGATCGACTGCAGCTCGGCGCCGTCGGGGCCTCTCAACTCGGGTGTGCCAAGAGCCCGAAAGGTGATCCTGGGGCTGGCCACTAGACGACCATGAAGGCGTAACCCCCGACATGACGCTGAGGGAGACAGCGGTGAGACGCGTCCCCCCTACGATCCACTCGAGAACGTAGTCGCGGGTGCAGAAACGGGCAAAGAGGCGGAAGCGAAGCCGGCCGGCCACTCGCCAACCGGACACCGAGAATCCTTCGGCTCGTCCAGAGGATGAGAAGAGGGCCGAGGGAGAGCGATATGAGGAGAAAGAAGATGCGGCTTCCAAGAGCTTTCACGATAACGGCGATCGCGGTGCTGTTGGCCGCGTGTTCGGATGCCACCGGGCCTGACGGAAACGAACCGGGGAAGACGGAGCGCTTCGACTGGAGCGGGCAGATCGCTCCGGGGCAGACCGTCGAGATCAGGAATATCAGCGGAGATGTGCGAGCCTCGCAGTCCGCGAACGGTATGGTTCGAGTCGTCGCTCGCAAGCGAGGAGAAAGAGACGATCCGTCCACCGTGCGGATCGAGGTGGTGGAAACCGGGCAGGGCGTGACGATCTGCGCGCTTTACCCAGATGTGCCGGGACGGGAGCCAAATGAGTGTCTGCCGGGCCTGGACGGTCAGCAATCGAGTTGGAGAAACGATGTCGAGGTAACCTTCGACGTCGAGGTGCCGGCGGGGTGTGACTTCGTCGGAGGGACTCTGAGCGGGTCCATCGAAGCGACCGGTCTCGACGGCGATGTCGTCGCCGGCAGTCTGTCCGGAGACATCGACATCTCGACGTCGGGGCTTGCCGAAGGGAACACCTTCTACGGAGACGTCACGGCCTCCATCGGGCAGGCCGCGATGGATCGAGATCTCTTGTTCGTCTCGCTGAACGGGAACGTCACCGTGCGCGTCCCGGCGAGCATGAACGCCGAAGTCTGGGGCAGCACGGGGAGCGGCTCGATCTCGACCGACTTCCCGCTCAGCATCACGCGCCTGGGCTCTAGCCGGCAGCTGCGTGGGACGCTGGGAAGCGGGGGACACACCCTCAGACTCACGACGCTCGAAGGGGACATCGCCCTCCGCTCCCATTAGCGCCGCTGGAGCGAGGGCGCGGTGCCTTATGGGGGGCCGCGGGTTGGCCACGGCCCCACAAAATCGAGAGGAGAGACGGGAATGTCCGGCGCATCGAGTGATCCCGGCACTATGAGATCATCGGAGCGGATCGATGAGCTCAGTGAAGATATAGACGTCGCCATCAGGGAGTTCCTAGAACGTCACCCGCGAACGAACCCGGAGCAGATCCGGCGGGCCATGCGGGTCGTGGAAGGAGAAGCTTGCGAGGCGGATGGCCGTGCGCGGTGGGTGCTCGCCCTCGCCCTGGCTTTTCTGCTGGGCGTGGGATTCGGCGCCGTCTTCTTATAGACACACATGCACAATGGAGAAACGATCATGAAACGGTTCGGTCTTATACTGGTGGCGTGTCTCGCCTTGTTGCCCGCCCACGGGGCGCAAGGTCAGGACGCCTTGGTCGATGCCGGAACCCGCGTCAGGGTGCGAACGGTAGACGCGGAAGGGTACGCCGGCTCGTCCGTCCCCTTGGCTGCGCGCTTCGTGGGGCACCTGGAAGGGACGTCGGGCGACTCGCTGTGGATTCGAGTAGGCTCCACCGATGGACCTCTCGTGTCGATCGATCGCGCCAACATCCACGAGTTGGAGATCAGCGATGGTCGAAAGAGGAACCCCGGGAGAGGAGCCCTCTGGGGCGCGGGCGTCGGGCTGGGCATGGGGCTACTCGCCGTTGCGGCCCTGGACGACTGCACGTTGGGCAACGGAAAGTTTTGGTTCGACCTCTGCGAGGGCCAGGAGGACGTTCTCATCTTGGGCAGCATCGCGGCGGGCGCCGCGTGGGGGGCCGTAATCGGGTTGCTGATCAAGAGCGAGCGCTGGGTAGCCGTCCCACCCGCGAGCTTGACGCTCGGACGTGACGCCGGGGGGCTTTCCCTCGGCATCGAGGTCCGACTCGGGCACTGAGCGGAACCGAGGGGCGGCGCTCGCCGGCGCCGCCCCGTTCAACTCAACCTAGCTGCGCCAGGATTTCCGCCAGCCGCCGCTGCGCAGCCCGCACGCGCGACTGGAGTTCAGGATCCGCGTCGGTCCACAGCGCCACGAACTTGGCGTAGTTCTCCGCGGCCTTCGCGGAATCACCCCTCTCGTCGTAGAGCTGGCCTAACCGCTCGAGGACGACAGCCCTGTAGTGGGCATCAGTGGTCTGACGAAAGAGCCACGGCGTCGTCAGGTAACGCTCGTAGATCGAGATCGTGGAATCCGGAGCTCCGGCGACCTCGAAAGCCAGACCAAGCGGTGGAAGATTGCACACGGGGCACGTGATCTTCTCGGTGAGCTCCCGCCACAGCTCGATGGCTTCCTGTGGACGTTCTTCAGCCAGCGCCAACCATGCACGCGCCTCGTGAAGGGCAATACCCTGCGGGTCCGCGAAGCGGGGGTCGGCCGCTGTTCCGAACACATCGATCAGGGCTCGTGCTCGCGCCCGATCTCCGTGCCGGGCGAAGAACGCGGCCAGCTCCGCGTAGGGACGGTTCAGCGGCGCGACCGAGTCGAGCGGAATCCGGCGCAGAGCATCGTCGACGATGCTCAAAGCACCCGCCCGATCACCAGGATACAGGCTCTCGAGGTTGGCGAGCTCGGTCGCGTCTACCAGGTAGGCCCCATACGATCCGCTGAGCAGGTGCGCGGCCATCGCGTCGCGCCAATGCCCCTTTGCTGTCGCGAGTCGGCCGAGCAGACGGGCCTGCCAACCGAGGTGCCGCGAGGTTTCAGCCTGCCAGCGCAGGCTCTCGCTCTGGGACCGACGAATCGCCATGAGCCGGGTCTCCGCGGACCCGTAGTCTCCACTCGCACTTGCCAGTCGGTACCGGTCCAACTCGACATCCGGGTTCCCGGGGAGACTATCGGCGGCGACCGCGAGGCTCGCGGCCGCTTCGTCGAACTTGCCCTGGGCGAACTGTACAATCGCGATGTTCCGAAGCCCGACCAGTTCCCCTCGTTCGATATTCCGCCGGTACATGTCCTCGGCCCGCGTCCAGTCACGAAGGCGGCCATACACGTTCGCGAGGTTGTTCAGTGCCACGCGGTGCTCGGGATCGAGCGCGAGGACGCTACGGTAGGCCGCGGCCGCTTGCTCAATGTCCCACGTCACGACCTGGTGGTAGGTCGCTTCGATCAGGTAGCGCTCCAGGTCGCCGGTCCGAGTCCGGTACTCAAAGGCCTTCGTCAGTGCATCGACCCGACGCTGAGGGCTCCCGCCGTCCCTCCCGTAAGCGACACCCAGACGTCGGTACGCGCTCGCGAATGTCGAATCCTCCTCCACCGCCTCCTCGTATAGGGCCACCGCGCGGGCGTAGTCGCCCTGTCGAAACTGAGCGCCCAGCGCCTGCGAGTACTTCCTGAGTGCGTCGAGGGAGCTCGTGGTCACACGGCTCAACGGCGGCAGGCTCCGCAGGGACGCGAGCGACTCCCCGATCCGTTCTCTCACCCTCCTGGACAGCCGTTCGATGGCCCGGATGATCTGTGTCGAATCGGTGGCAAGCTCACGCGCCGAAGCCATCGACTCCCCGGACTCGACGAGCACCACGTTCACCGTCAGCACGAACCCCGGGCCGGCACGACTAACCCCGCCGATGGTCATCGCCTCGACCCCGTCGCGCAGGGCAACCTCGCGCGCCTCGTCGGGGCCGACGCGCACGGTGGGATCCCGCTCCATGAGGCGCAGGACCGCGGCGATCTGCTCACGAGGCACGACGGATACGGCGGGGGAGCGCGAGAGATCGGCTCGCACGGCTTCGGTGACCGCGCCCGCGAGAGCCGAATCCCGTGCAGCCGACTCGAACTCGGTGACGATGATGCGCTCGCGCTCACCGAGCACACCGCTGGCAATGAGTGTCCCCGGCGGGCCGATCCCGAGCGCCCGCAGCGCCAGATACCCGCCGGCCCAGGCACCGACGAGCAGCAGCGCACCCACGCCCGCCAGCATCGAGTTCCTCCAGCTAAGAATCCGATAAAGGGGATTGTCGGCCCATCGGAGCCCACGGACATCCGGGCGGCGCCCGGCGAAGAACCCACGCTGAATTGCGGTAAGCAGGAAGACCGTGAGCCCGGCCAGGAGAACCGCCAGCACACCTCGGCTCACCCAACTCGGCAAGAAGTAGTCGGTCGCCAGTCGGTCGATCGCCTCGTACGTGAGCCAACCGACCGTGACGTAAGCGATGAGCGCCAGGGGGATCACCCACGCGCTGCGCCCGGCCTCGGTCCGGGTCGATTCCCTGAGCACTTTCTCGAACTCGCTCGCCGTTCGGTATCGATCCCCGGGGCGCTTGCTCAACGCCCGACGGACCGCCTCGTCGACGGCCTCGGGGACATCGGGTCGCTTTGCCCGCAGCCGCGGAACATCCTGCCGGGCGTGGCTGGCGATCAGCTTCATCGGGGTCGACGCCGTGAACGGCGGTCGCCCCACCAGCATCTCGTATAGCACGCACCCCAACGAGTAGATGTCGGAGCGCTCGTCAACGCGTTCGCCGCTCGCCTGCTCCGGGCTCATGTAGGTCGGTGTGCCGATCATCACACCGGTTCCCGTGAGATGCTCGCGACCTGCCTGCGTGATCGCCCGCGCGATCCCGAAGTCCGCGACGACGGCTTCGCCGTCTGCGAGGAGGATGTTCTCGGGCTTGATGTCGCGGTGGATCACGCCGTGGCCGTGCGCGTGCCGCAGCGCCGCGGTCACCTGGCGCCCGATCCGGAGTACGTCGTCGATGGGCAGCCGCGTCTGGCGTCTCAGACGATCGCGGAGGCTCTCGCCCTCGATGTAGGGCATCACGTAGTAGACGAGGTCGTCGGTCTCGCCCGAATCGAACAGCGGCAGGATGTGTGGGTGGGCGAGCTGTGCGGCGACCTCGATCTCGCGGAGGAACCGTTCCGAGGCCAATGTGGCCGAGAGCTCGGGGCGCAGAACCTTGATCGCGACCCGGCGGCGGTGCTTGAGATCGACGGACAGATAGACGGTCGCCATTCCACCACGACCGATCTCGCGCTCCACGGCGTAGCGGTCAGTGAGGGCCACCCTGAGGCGATCGATGAGCGTTGCCATCCTGACGCCGCCCCGTGCGAGGAGCCATCAGCTCGCGATTCGAACCCCGCAAAAGGTGTTCAGGCGAAGATTGCGCAGCAAGGCGAACGCGTGAGAGGCCCCTCGTGCGGCTGTCGAACGTGCTCCATGGCCATGCTGGTGGCCATGCTGAGATGCACGAAAGCCCGTGTGGTTGCGGGCTTTCGTAGATGTCATCCGGTTGGCCGGGACAGCCGGGGGGGCGGCGCTGCCGCCCTCACATCGCTTCCGGGGCCGTCCCCTCCTCGTTCCAGATCCACCGCCACACTTGCCAGGAGCCGTCGGCCTGGCGTTGGTGCAGGATGAACCACTTGCCGTTCCTCAGCTGCTCATCGCCCCCGGCCGTGGGAGTCTGACTGACGTTCCACGTGCCCCTCGAGAACCCCACATCACCGAACACTCCCACCTCGTCAACCGTGGCGGTCTGGGTGGCCGAGAACCCGGCGATGAACTCTTCGATGCTCGCGATGATCGCTGCGCCACCTTCGAGGACGGGACCATCAGGCGGCATCTGGATGGCATCCTCCGTGTACAACGGACCAAGGGCCGCAATATCGCCCGCGTTAAAGCCCTCGAGGAAGGCGTCGACCTGCGCCTCGATGGCTGCGATGTCGGCTGCGGGATCGACTGTGGTGACGGCTTCGGTGGTGTCGGTCGCGGGCTGCGTGCAGGCCGCCAGGGCCAGGACCGCGCCGAAGCTCCAGAACAGCGAGGTGCGCCTCATGGGAATATCCTCCTCCTCGGGCGGG
>JBDHAC010000019.1:0-59298 GCA_039588275.1 Gemmatimonadota bacterium | reverse complement strand
GGCTCGACTGTGGCGCCGTAGGATAGCGAAGCAGTCGCGTACGTGGTAGGGGCTTCTGCCGACGAAAGGCCCTCAGTATTGCGCCCGAGGGGCCCGCGCCCTTCTCTTCCGGTCCATCCAGAATCGTTCACCGTCGTCCCATTCCCGTTGGAGGCACAGGTATGTCGTTAGGTAGCCCGCGCGTGGTTCTCCTCGCCCTCGTCACTGGAATCGCCGCGTGCGCTCCCGTGGAGGAGGTGGCCGAGGTCTCCGGCGACTGGCCCGCCTACGCGGCCGACAAGGCCAGCTCCAAGTACTCCCCCCTCGATCAGATCGGAGCCGAGAATGTCGCCGACCTCGAAATCGCGTGGACGTGGTCGACCGTCGACCAGCCGCTGATCGATGCGGATACGCTGCTGCACACGGCCCGGAACGAGGCCACCCCGATCGCGATCGATGGGATCCTGTACACGAGCACGTCGCTCAGTCAGGTGGCCGCGATCGACGGTGCCACCGGTGAGACGCTGTGGACGTTCAACCCCGAATCGTACGTCGATGGCACCCCCAACAATCTCGGCTTCGTCCATCGAGGTGTGACGTACTGGGACACGGGTGATCAGAAGCGGATCCTGTACGGGACCGGAGACGCGTACCTGTACGTGCTGGATGCGGAGACAGGCGTCCCGATCGCCGATTTCGGGGAGGAGGGGCGCATGGACCTCACGCAGGGCCTGCGGCGCCCGGTCGACCGCAAGCACTACAGCGTCACGTCGCCACCCATGGTGTGCCGCGGCCGCGTGATCGTGGGGGCCTCCATTTGGGACAACCCGGAGGTCGCGGAGATGCCGCCGGGAGACGTGCGTGCGTTCGATCCCGGTTCGGGCGAGCACGTGTGGACGTTCGAGACGATCCCTCAGAACGAGCTGATCGCTTCCGAATCGTGGGGCGAAGGCTCGTGGGAGACGGCGGGGAACGCGAACGTATGGACGCACATGAGCTGTGACGAAGAGCTCGGGCTCGTGTACCTGCCTACCAGCACGCCGACCAACGACTACTACGGCGGGGAGCGGCCCGGGGACAACCTGTATGCGGAGAGCATCATTGCCGTTCGCGCGGAGACCGGCGAGAAGGTGTGGCACTTCCAGGGCGTACACCACGGCATCTGGGACTACGACTTCCCGACCGCGCCCAACCTGATCGACATCACGGTCGACGGGCGAGAGATCAAGGCGCTGGCGCAGGCGTCCAAGCAGGCGTTCGTGTACGTCCTGGACCGCGAAACGGGCGAGCCTGTGTGGCCGATCGAGGAGCGACCGGTCCCGCAGGAGCCCACGGTCCCGGGCGAGCAGCTCTCGCCCACGCAGCCGTTCCCGACCCGGCCGGCGGCATTCGATCGGCAGGGGCTGGGGCCCGATGACATCATCGACTTCACTCCCGAGCTGCGGGCCGAGGCCGAGGCGATCCTCGGAGAGGTCGATCATGGACCCATCTTCACGCCCCTCTCGGAGCGAGGGACGGTCTTGATGCCCGGGCTCATCGGCGGCGCGAGCTGGGCGGGCGCGGCGACAGACCCCGCACACGGCGTCATGTACGTTCCATCGTACACGCTCCCGTGGATTGTTTCGGCGGAGCCGCCCGCGGACCCGAACTCACCCTGGGCGTTTGTGGCCAACCGCTTCGAGGTTGGCCCCGCGGGCCCGCAGGGGCTTCCGATCTCCAAGCCCCCGTATGGCCGCATCACGGCGATCGATCTGAACACCGGCGAGCACCTGTGGGTGACCCCGATGGGAGAGGGGCCGCGCGAGCACCCGGCTCTGGCGGATCTTGACCTGCCCGAGCTCGGGTGGCCGTACCGGACGTTCGTCGTACGGACACCGACCTTGCTGCTGGCTGCCCAGGAGGGGCCGTGGAGCATTCGCGGACCTTCGCCTCGCGGAAACGCGCTGTGGCTGAACACGGAGGACGCGGACCCGAGCCTGCGCGCATTGGACGCGGAGAGCGGCGAGGTGATCGCCGAGATCCCACTCCCCGGGAACGCATCCGGGAACTTCATGACGTACGAGGCCGGTGGCGCACAGTACGTGGTGATCCCGATCGGTGGCGCCTCGCAGCGTGCCCGGCTGGTGGCGCTGAGGCTACCCCCCGGAGAGTAGAGGGAGGCGAGTCGCCGCATGAGCGACACCGCAGAGACGCGCCCCAATTGGGCGCCTATCGAGAAGACGAAGGCGGAATGGCGCGAGCTGCTGCCCGCCGACTCCTACCGCGTCCTGTTCGAGGATGCGACGGAGCCTGCGGGGTCCAGCGAGCTGGATAGCGAGAAACGCAGCGGCACGTTCGTGTGCGCGGCGTGCTTTCTCCCGCTGTTCACGACCGACGCCAGGTTCGATAGCGGAACCGGGTGGCCGAGCTTCTTCGACCCTCTACCGGGGCGGGTAGGAATGAAGCGCGATTTCAAGCTCTTGTTGCCGCGCACGGAGTACCACTGCGCCCGCTGCGGCGGCCACCAGGGTCACGTCTTCGGCGACGGGCCGCAGCCCACCGGGAAGCGGTACTGCAACAACGGGGTGGCGCTCCGCTTCGTCCCCGAGGGGGAGCCCCTCCCGGACCTTCGAGAGTAGAGATTCGCTACTGGGGTCACCAGCCATGCGGCTTAGAGCCGCACGCCCGCACATGCGACGAATTGGTCCTGGCCGTTGATCGTGAACCTGCCTTCGAAGAACGGTCTCGCCCTGCCGACATCGAAGATCAGCCCGCCGAGCAGGTTCAGCCCACCTCGCGTTTCGTCGCCCGCCACCTCGACGTCTAGCACGGTCTCGGAGACCTCGAAGTACGAGACGTGGATCCCCGCACCGACGTAGGGCGTCGTCAGATGAGCGCCAGGGTTGATCTGGAGGACGAGGTTGGCGCCCGCTTCCCAGTAGGTCCGTTCTGCACCGAACCGATCGCTCGGGAAGAAATAGTCGAAGGACACAACCGTCTCGAGGCCGTTCACCAACACACCCAGACCGACGATCCCCCGAGCGCCGACTCCGAAGTCCGTCTCGCTACCCCATTCCGCCTGGACCCCGGCCGACACCTGACCGGTTGCGGCTGTGAAGCTCGAGAACACACCGAGAGCGGGAAGCGCTAGCCACTTCGTGAGAAACGGTCGATGCCGCATGACACGACTCCCTGTTCCGCGCGACGACCCGAGCCGCTACGGGAGCGGCACTCGGTGGGCCAAGGGCAGCAATATGAAGGCGTCGTAAATCCGCTTGGGGGCCCCCACGTGAATCACCTCCTCGAAGTTCATCGCGACTCCTTCGAGGAACACCGAGTCATCCAGCGGCAGGAAAACGATTTGATCCGGCCAGGTCTCGTGCATGACCCGAAACAGCTCGTTCTCAGGCGACACGTCCATGATGTCGTACGTCGTGACCGCGCCCGCGGAGTCCATGATCCGCGCCGGTGTGACGTTCAGAACGATTGCGGAGCCTCCCAGCGCGTTGCTCCGGTGAACGAGGTAATCGCCCAGCCACTCCTGCTCGGTCCCCTTCAGGTACGCCTTCTGTGCATGGTTGCCGCCGACGTTGATGAGCGAGGCGTGCGGATAACCCTCCAAGCGGAGATCGGCCAGCCGCTTCATGACATCCTCGCGGAGTCGGACCGACAGGTCGTAGTGATCGTCACGCAGCGCCCGGACAGTCACGCTAGCCAACTCCACTTCGACCATCTCGGCCACCGTCTCGTACCAGTCCGCCCCCCAAGCCGCGACGAGCTCGGATTCGCGGGTGGCGAGCGCGCCGCGCAGAGTCTGCAACCGGTCGGTCTGCCGCTCCGGCGTATCGTACGCACCCTGCAGAAACGCATCCACGGGCCCGGGATCCGCAAGCCGTTCCGACAGCGCCCGCAACGAGCCCAGGAAGTCGCTGGCGCCCCCGTAGTCGCGCAGGTTTACATCGATGCCACGCACCTCGAAGCGTTGCTCCGGGGGCAGCGTGCGGTTGAAATCCCGCATGGCCGTGATCAGGTCCCCGAACAGCCAGGTCGGCGGGACCCACCCGGGACCGCGTCCCCCATCCCGCACGAAGTCGTTCACCACCCAGTCTGCCATGTGGGGCCATTCGAGCAGTAGTTGGCGGAACCCGCGGGCGTGGAGAGCACGGACGATCGCTGCCATCATCTCTCGGTGCTCGCGAATCAGGTGCGTCTCGCCGACGATGACGACCCTGTGCGCCGAGAGCCAGTCGAGCACTGCCTCTGGAATGGTCGGCAATTCGAAGGGGAGCCCGTCCCGCTGGACGACGGGGGCCAGATCCGCCCTGGGGGCATCGGTCAGATTGGCGCAACCCAGCACACCGGCCAACAGGCCGAGGCTGACGGCACCACCTCTGGGTGTTCCTCGCATGGGTGTAGCTCTCCCGACCGAGACGGGCGGCGACGGGAGTAATCGATCGAAATATCCCCAATACCCGCGAAAGGCCGCAAGTCCTGAGGAGGTAGGGAGGAGCCGGAGGACGAGGGTCCGCCGGTCGACCCCGGGGTCTATCGGGTCACGCTGCAGGTGGACGGGACGGAACTGTCGACGCTCGTGACGTTGCTCGAGGACATCTGGCTCGTGAGTCCCTGAAGGCCGTCCATGGAGTGCCTGGAGGGGCTCGGCCCGATCAGTCCCGGGGTGAGCCCTCAAGCAGCCCCTCGAACGGTAGCTCCTCGGCGCCGTTCTCCGTGCAGACGGCGTAGTGCGTCTCGCTCGATCCGTACATCGCGACGCCCGCGTACTCTCCCTGCTTGTTCAGGATGAAGAAGCGCACGTCGAAGCTCGGGAGCCCGCGCGAGTCCAGGAGTCGAGGCTCGACCGTGTTCGACTGGATGCGACGGAGCGTGGCCATGCCCGCGTCCTTCGGGTTCATCCCCTGACGCATGAGCTCGACGACCAGGAACGAGGACAGGTTGTACAGGTTCGCTTCTCCACGACCCGTCGAGCCGGCGGCGCCGACGTCGTTGTCCACGTACAGCCCGGCACCCAGGATGGGCGAGTCGCCTGTGCGGCCGGGGATCTTCCAGGACAGCCCGCTCGTGGTCGTCACCCCGCAAACCTCGCCGTCGGGGCCGATGCCGTCGCAGTTGACCGTACCCCAGAACGAGTGCGCGGGGATGAGCCCGTCGTCGACCATCGAGAGGCCCGCATCGAGTGCCGCATCCGCGAACTCCCGCATCCTCCCTGAACTGCGCCTGCCTTGGCGCCCGCCAGCGGAAGCGCGACCGGGAGCCCCGGGGCGCCGCTCGATGTGGTCCGGATCGGTGTCCTCGCCCGGGAGGCCCTGCCCCCGGAGGCGCTCCACGGGATCGAGCCAATGGCTTGGGTCCACTCTCCGCCGCCACTCGAGCCACAACGCCCTTGACTCGGCGGTGTTCAGGTCGTCCTCCACCTCGAACCCGAGCGCGCGTGCGAAGGCCTGCGCGCCATGCCCGACGAGCAGGTGATGGTCGGTGAGCTCGGCAACCGCCTGCGCGACCAGGGACGGCGTCCGAATTCCCTCGAGCGCGGCCACTCCGCCCGCCCAGCGGCGGGGTCCGTGCATGCAGCACGAGTCGAGCTGCACGACGCCATCCGCGTTCGGGAGTCCGCCGTAGCCGATCCCCATCTCGGTGGGGTCGTTCTCCGGAATGTTCACGCCGGCGATCAGCGCGTCGAGGACGTCCTCTCCCTCGGTGATGCCTCGAAACGCTCGCTCCACCGCACTCTCCGGTCCGCCGTTCTTGAACCGGATCCCGCTCAGATCCGATATCACGACAGGGCGTACGGCGCGGGTCAGGACGCTCGGGGCTCGCCTCGGCTCGGCACCGGCATGTGCGCTCGGGGTCACGGCCGCTAGAGCTCCGGGCGTCGCCGCCGCCACGATGCCAGCCGCCGAACTCTTCACGAAGTCGCGCCTGTCCATGATCACCTCGGGTCGAAAGGGTGGCGTGTCGCGCGTGAAGCTACCACGCCGCCCGGGCACTCGGCAGTCCCGACGGGCCAGCGGCCGAACCGCACTGTGGTGTAAGCAGCCCACGGACATGGCTCGGGCGGTTTGCGGAGCGCGCAGCCGTTTGCCGCCCGCGCAGGTCGTGCGGCATCTTTCGGCACGCGGCTCCGAGACGGTGGCGGCCACCGCCGGCACACGCCGACGCAGTACGTCACCGTGGTCTTTTGGCGGAGGTCCTGGCCCTGGTTGTGGGAGAGGGACTGGAGGAAGCTCGACACATGTGGCACGAGGACATTCTCGGCACCATAGGGAACACGCCGCTGGTGCGTGTGAACCGGCTCGCGACGCATCTGCCGTGCACGGTTCTGGCGAAGCTCGAGTTCTTCAACCCCGGCGGTTCGGTCAAGGATCGTATCGGGGTGTCCATGATCGACGCCGCCGTGGAGGCGGGTGATCTCAAGCCCGGCGGCACGATTATCGAGGGAACCAGCGGCAATACGGGCGTCGGTCTCGCGTTGGCGGCGGTGTCTCGCGGGTACAGGTGCGTCTTCACGACCACCGACAAGCAGAGTCCGGAGAAGATCGCTATCCTCAGGGCGTTGGGGGCCGAGGTCATCGTGTGCCCCACCGCCGTCACCCCCGAAGACCCGCGCTCGTACTACTCGGTCGCGCGCCGCCTGGCGGAGGAGATCCCGAACTCCGCCTATGTAAACCAATACGACAACCCTGCGAACACCGAGGCCCACATCCAATCGACCGGGCCGGAAATCTGGGAACAATCCGACGGCCGCGTGACACACGTCGTCGCGGGGGCGGGCACCGGCGGCACGATCTCTGGCATCGCCACGTACCTCAAGAGGCAGAATCCCGACGTCAGCATCATCGGCGTCGACCCGTACGGCTCCGTCTACTGGAAGTACTTCCACACGGGAGAGTTCGACGAGAACGAGATCTACCCGTATGTGACCGAGGGCGTGGGCGAGGACATTCTTGCCGGGAACATGAACTTCGATCTGGTCGATGACTACGTGCGCGTCACCGACAAGGAGTCCATGCTCATGACCCGGCGGCTATCCGAAGAGGAAGGGATGTTCCTCGGCGGATCGTGCGGGATGGCCATGGCCGGGGCACTCCAGTGGATGGAAGCTCACAAAGAGGACCTCGCGGCGGACGACGTCCTGGTCGTGATCATGCCCGACGGAGGGTATCGGTCCCTCGGCAAGACCTACAACGACGTGTGGATGCGAGAGCACGGCTTCCTGGAGGAGGGCGATACGCTGACCGCGGCCCAGCTGATCGATCAGCGTCCTGCACGAGCCGCCGGGCCTCAGCTCGTCTCGGTACTCTCCGACACCACGCTGTCCGATGCGATCGATGTCATGCGCGAGCACGACATCTCGCAGATGCCGGTCACCGAAGCCAGTGAGCAGGATGAGGAGGATGAGGTCGTCGGGAGCCTCATGGAGCAGGAGATCCTGCGGTGTCTGATCGAGGACCCGGACGCGCGCGCGCATCTGGTGCGCGACGTCATGGGACCGCCCTTCCCCGTCGTGGAAGCGTCCACCCCCGTCCAGGACTTCGCGCGCCGTCTCGGAGGAGACAGCCCCGCCGTGCTGGTGCGGCAGGCGGACGGCACGCTCTCGATCCTGACCCGCTCGGATCTGATCGGGACCCTGGGGGCCTGAGCAGCGGCCCCGCGCCGGGAGCCTGCGACCCGGATAGGCAAGGAGTCTAATCATGACAAACTGTCGACTCGTCCCTCTCGCGCTCCTGGCGGCAAGCGGCCTCGCGTGCGCGACCGGGTCGGACACCGCGACGTTGGAAGAGAACAAGGAGCTCGTGCAACAGTTCTTCCAGGCGATCGACCAGAGCGGTGGCTCGCTGGAGTTCATCGACGAGTGGATGACGCCCGATTTCCAGACGCACTTCAACAGCCAGGACGCCATCGATTTGGCCGGATATCGCCAGTTCATGTCGGAGGCGCTGGCGGGCTTCCCCGAGATGCGTCACGAGATCCACTACATGGTGGCCGAGGACGATCTCGTCACGGCCGGCATCACGCTGCACATGGTACACGGCGGCGAGTACCTGGGAATCGCGCCGACCGGACGTACCGTCTCGGTCGAAGAGATCGTGGTGGCGCGTCTCCGCGATGGGAAGATCGCGGAAGAGTGGATCGTGTTCGACTTCGCGGCCCTTCAGCAACAACTGGAGGCGCCCTCCACGGCTTCACCGTGAAGCCCTGTCGGCGAGAACCGCGTTGGGCTTCGAGGGCTACCTCCGAGGCAGGGTGAAGGCGACCAAGTAGTCACCTTCTCCATGCGGTCCGCCACCGGCGGCCGCGATGACCACGTACTGCCGGCCGCTTGGGCCGCGATAGGTCATGGGGGTGGCCTGTCCGATCGCCGGCAACTCCGCCCTCCACAGCTCTACACCCGTCTCTATATCGAAGGCCCTGAGCGCCGGATCATCTGTCGACGCGATGAACACCAATCCCCCGGCGGTCGCGATCGGACCCCAAGGTTGATGGAACCAGCGTTATCGGGCAGCAGCCGCAGTGTTTCCGAGTCGCCCGCGGGCATGCGCCCCAGCGGCGACTCCCAGAGCCGCTCGCCTGTGGCCAGGCTAACTGCGACCAGGGCGCCAAATGGCGGGGGTGTGCATGGGATGCCCGAGGGTGAGCGCAAGCTACGACGCCGCATGGCATACGGTGTCCCGACCATGATGTTGTACTCGTAGCGGAGCCCGAGCCGATCCGATTCCGCCTCGGCGCTGTCCCGGCTGAACCCTTCCGCCGGGATCAGCTGCACCATGGCCGCGTGCCGATTGACGGGGATGACCGCGATCTGACGTACCGGATCGAAGGTCAGACCGCCCCAGTGCGCCCCACCGATGTTTGAAGGCATCACGAGAGTGCCCTGAAGACTGGGCGGGGTGAAGACCCCCTCGTTTCGTAGGCCACCGATGATGTCCCGGCACGCCTCCCGCTCCTCGTCCGTCACCCCGAACGCGTCCTGGGCGGTCACGCGGTGTGGGCTCAGAGGACCGATTGCCGTACTGAAGGGCTGGGTCGGCCAGGCTTCTTCCCCTGGGACGTCGCTCGCCGGGACGGGGCGTTCCACCACCTCGAAAAGTGGCTCACCCGTCTCCCGGTGAAGCACGAACAGCATTCCGGTCTTCGTAGCCTGGAGGACCGCCGGAATCTCCGCCTCGGTGGCAGACTCCACCTCCGGGTCGGGCGACCGGCGCACGGTCACCAGGGCGGACGGCGACGCGTTGTCGTAATCCCACAGGTCGTGGTGCACCGTCTGAAAACTCCACACCACCTCGCCGCTTCGGGCGTCGAGCGCCACGATGGAGTTCCCGTAGCGACCGGCTCCTTTTCGGAAACCCCCGTAGTAATCCGGTGCCGGGCTGGAAGTCGGCGCGAACACGAGACCCCGGTCAGAGTGGGGCTTCCCTCCTCCCACGTCTCGAACGCTGGATCGGCGGGGGTCTGTGGGATCGGATCCCAGCTCCATCGGAGCTGGCCCGTTCGGACGTCGAACGCCCGTACTTCTCCGCTGGCGGGGGCCCTTCGGCTGTTGTCCGCGATCGCCGAGCCGGTGACGACCAGATCGCCTATCACCAGCGGTGGCGAAGTGACCTGGTAGGCCGGGTACTCGAAGGGCGGGACCCGGAGTCCGCGCCGGAGATCGATCTGCCCCCCGTCGCCGAAATCCGAACAGGGCCCGCCCTCGGCCGCATCGAGCGCGATTAGCCTCGCGTCGATGGTCGCGACGAAGATCCGGCGGGAACAGACGGACCCGGCAGGGCTCAGGCGCACGCCGGACCCGGGTTCGCCCGCCGTCCCCGGCACGCGAGACCGGTCGATCCATACGGACACGCCACGGCTCGTGAAGTCGCCGTAGCTCTGTGACCGGTCGATGCGCGCGTCGTAGACCCACCGCTCCTCACCGGTGTCCGCGTCGAGCGCGATCACACGACCGAGCGGGGTGCTGAAGTACAAGACGCCGTCTACGACGATGGGGGTCGCTTCGAGCGTGGGCTCCTCACGAGTGGCGAGGCCCGGGTCGGATTCCCCGGTGTCGTAGCGCCAGGCCGGGACCAGTCGCTGGACGTTGGAGCGGTCGATCTCCTCCAGGTGCGAATAGCGGGATCCCATGACGTCGCCTCCGTAGGCGCGCCATTCCGTCCCGGGATCTGCCGCTCTCGCGACCTCGTCCGCCGCATCCCTCGCACTGCACGACGTGAGCATTGCCGCGCACCCCACCGTGAGAACGAGGCGGCGGCAGCGGCGAAGCACAGGTTGATCGACTCGAATGTCTATTCGTCCCCCCAGGTCTAGCGGACGGGCTTGTTCAAAAACACCTGATTCACGCCGTCTGAGTTGGCCACGGCGATGTCGGGGAAGCCGTCGCCGTCCACGTCGCCGCTGACGAGCCAGTAGGTCACGTCCTCCGCGCCGCCGAACCGGAGCTCACGGAACGTCGTGCCCTCCCCCTCGTTGAAGTACGCGGCGTTCCGGCCATCGGCGTTCCCGACCACGATGTCCTGGTCTCCGTCTCCGTCGAGATCGGCCACCGCGACCGAGAAGCTGGCATCCTCCGGACCGCCGAACGACGCCGAGCGCGGGAAGCTCCCGGCGCCGTCTCCGAAGTGGACGGCGTTCGGTTGTCCCACGTTGACGGCGACGATGTCGAGGCTGCCATCTCCGTCGAGGTCGGAGATCGCCGTGGCCAACGTCTCGTCCGAGCCCGTTCCGAAAGGCCGCTGCTCGCCGAAATCCGCGCCGCCGTCGTTCAGATAGGCGGCGTTTGGCTGCCCGTCGCGATTGGCGAGGACCAAGTCCACGTCCCCATCCCCGTCCAGATCCCCCGCGGCCAGCTTGATGGTCGAGTCATCGCCGGGGCCGAACGGGCGCGGAGCACTGGAGAAACCGCCCCGTCCGTCATTGAGGTGCACGACGTTTTGATCCCGACGGTTGGCGACCGCCACATCCAGGTCGCCATCCCCGTCGAAGTCGGCCAGTAACGCGTCGCGTGACACATCAGGATCAGGAGACAGGTATCCGGCCAGGTGAAAACGGCCGTGCCCGTCGTTCAGGTAGATGTGGTTCGGAGCCCGGTCGTTGGCCACGACCACGTCGAGGTCGCCGTCCTTATCGAGATCGCCCGCCGGCACCGCGTAGCTGGTGCTCCGCTCCGGGCCGAGCGGATACGCCTCCATGAAGCGGCCGTAGCCCGACCCGGTGGGGATGTGCCCCGCATCGCGGGGGTCTCCGTGGTTCACGAAGACCGTGTTCTGCTGTGGCCAGTGGCGGCCGTTCGCGAGCAGGACATCCATATCACCGTCCCCGTCGACATCCGCGAGGAAGACGGAGGCGGTCCGCTCGGCTCCGAGGCCGAGGATGTAGTCGGGCTCGGGCCCGAAGGTGCGCGCCTGCCCCGCCAGCGCCCCGGGGAGGAGCACCGGCATCAGTGCTGCGAGGACAGCGGATACGCGCTTCACGCGGGTGCCCCTGGCCCCGACGGTCCGGTGATCCGACCGTGGGGCCAGGCGGAGTGGGTTAGACCGTGGGCTGAATGTTCGCGTTGAGGCGGAACAGATTGCCCGGGTCGTACCTGTTCTTGATTTCCACCAACCGCGGGTAGTTCTCGCGGAAATTGGCGTTGACCCCGGCAGACGTCTCTTCCACCTCCAGATCGTTCGTGTAGAACCCCTTCGTGAATGGCTCCAGCGTCGACCAGAACTGCCTCTCCCACGCAATGTGCTCAGTCGGATCTTGCCAGCCGTGCACCCAGTCGACCGCGCTCAGGAGGTTCCCAATGGCGTCCCGGTGCGAGAACGCCGTCGCCTCGTTCGCGACGCGGCTGATCGCACCGCCGCTCTGCTGGTAGAAGACCGCCGTGGAGCGATCCGGGTGCCCTTCCAGGCCGTCCACGATCGCCTGGATCAGTCCACCCGGCATCTCCGTGAGGAAGCCGCTCTTCAGGTAGCCGGCCCGCGCCCTCGGGTCGTCGACGTCACCCGACTTCTGGAGGGCGACGTAGTCCATCATCTGGAAGCCGTCGTTCAACGGATTGCTCAGCTTTCGGATGGGCGCGAGGGCGCGCTCCGCATCGCTTTGGGGTCCCGAGTAGCAAACGCCGATGCCGGCCACGGGTGGCTGCCCACCCGGCGGATGGGACACGAAGAAGCCCATCGCGAGGTCGTCCGGGGCCTCGAGGCTGTACTCGGAATAGAGGCTGAGGACGTCCCTGGCTCGATCGATGGACCACACCATGAAGCCGCCGACTACCTCCCGCTGCATCGGGTGGAGGTCAAACTCGAAGTCCGTCACGATCCCGAAGTTCCCGCCGCCCCCGCGTACCGCCCAGAACAGGTCGGGGTTCTCCTCGGCGTTCGCGCGGTGGAACCCGCCATCGGCCGTCACGATGTGTACGCCTGTGAGATTGTCGACGGAGAGGCCGAAGCGGCGGGCCAGCCGCCCGAACCCGCCGCCGGTCACCAGGCCGCCCACGCCCGTGTGCGAGACCGTACCCATCGGGGTGACGAGCCCGAAAGCCATTGCCTCGTGATCCAGCTGGCCGAGCAGGCTCCCACCCGTCACCCACGCCTTGCGGGCGTGGGGATCGATACGTGTGCCTCGGAACGGCGACAGGTCGATCTGCATCCCCCCATCGCAGGTCGATTTCCCCGAAGCGCTGTGGCCGCCGCACTTCACCGCCAGCAACAGGTCGTGATCGCGCGCGAAGTCCACCGAGGTCCGAATGTCCGATACGCCCGTCACCTGGGCGATGAGGGCCGGGTGCTTGTTGAACGACGGGTTGAGGAGACGCCGGGCCTCGTCGTAGCCCTCGTCTCCCGACAGCAGTACCCGTCCCTTCAGCTGTCCGGCCAGGTCCGCGATCTGGCTGCCCCTGAGAGTGACCTCCGCACCGTCGCCCGTGATCGCTTTCACGTCGGGCGGGACCTGCGGCGCTTCCTGGTACAGGCCAGCCAGCGATCGGGGTCGGGGGACGGTAACGGCGGTGGCGGCGGCAGCGGCGAGGGAGGAACGGAGAAAGGTGCGTCGCTTCATCGTTGGCCTCGCGGTCTCAGGGTCGGACCAGGTTCGGAAGCAGTAAAGAGTAGGCGAGACTTGATCGTCCGGCAAATGGGGGCGGCACCACTGTGAGATGTGGCTCCTGAATGGCCACGCATGGCTTAACAGCGCGGCATCCGTCCGGCACCGTGATCCGTGGAAGACTGGGAGGCAGGCCGGGAGATCGTCGAGCGGCCTGCACGGGCACGAGAGAAAGGCAAGAGCCATGCGACAACACACCCGGGGTTTCACCGTGCATGCCGTGAGCTTCATCTCACTGGCGATCATCTCCGCCGCCTGCGCTCCGCCCGATACGACCACGGAGGCAGAGACCGCACCGGCCGTCGATACGGCCGCCGAAGAAGCGGCGATCATGGCGCTCGAGCGCGAGTGGTCGAGCAGGTTCGGGGCGGGCGACGTGGAGTGGATCGTGGACATCCACGCCGCAGAAGCGGTGCAGCTCCCGCCGGACGCGCCGCTCGTCGCCGGGACCGAGGCGATGCGTGCCGCTTGGGAAGGCATGGCCGCCACGCTCGAAGCTTCCTGGGAACCCACGTTCGCGCGAGTGTCCCCGGACGGGAACATGGCGTACGACTACGGGACCGCGTCGCTGACCTTGCCGGACGGCAGCGTCCAGTCGATGAAGTATCTCGTCGTCTGGATCCGTGAAGACGGGGAGTGGAAAGTCGCCGCCGACATGTTCAACGCGAACGAGGCCTACTGAGGACTGCGCCGGAGCTCATCCGGGGTAGACCGTCCCGGCCTCCACGAAGCAGAGCGGGTTCCGCCACGGGTCCTCGGCGTAGAACGAGCGCTCGCCCCACGGCCGCACGCCGATGCTGCCGCCCGGCTCGCCGTGCACGTCCTCCTGCGACAGGCACCCGAGCGATCTGGCGCGCTCGAAGACCGCGTCGAGGTCGCTCACGGTGAAGTAGAGCGCCTTCGCGGCCGGATGAGGAGCACGGACGGAAGAAACGTCGACGATCTGCAGCGTGACCTCGCCGCATGTGAAATAAACCCGTGAGCCTGCCTGCCTGCGGCCCACGAGCCCCAGGAGCGTTTCGTAGAACTTCGCGGCTTCATCTACATCGCCGACCTCGACGTTCAGGCGAAACAGGCTCGGCACGTCGGCTGCCGTCTCCGTCAGATCGGGCGTGACGTTCTCCTTCGGCGCAGCCATGGTCTCCTCCGTTTGCCGTTCCGGCGGCCGACCCGCGGCTATCGCTCGTCTCAGGCGGGAGTTTTCGTGAACCACGCGAGCCACTCGTGCACCAGGTCCAGGCGGCGACGCTCGATCTGATACACGCGCGTGCGCCCCTCTCGCCGGTGATGCAGCAGTCCGGCCGCCTCGAGCACGCGGAGATGCCGCGTAGTCGTCGGCCATGCGTGCTCGAAGATCGAGGCGATCTCGCCCGCAGTCATCGATCCGCCCTCGAAGTTGAGCGTCATGAGGATCCGTCGCCGCGTCGGGTGAGCCAGCGCGGTGAATACCGCCTCGTAGACATCCACTCGCGCTTCCCGCTGCGGCTTCGACCCTCGCGTTCTCTCCACTGCCCGTCCTTTTCCTCGAGGACCCTCCAATATTTAGCCTAATTGCTAAATATCGTCAACAGTATATCCGCGCTGAGCCAGGTCGGGACCCCTCGCGGCATTCGTTGATTTGAGAGAGATTTGGGGAGGACCGTGATGTCGGTGCCGGTGTGAGTGGAGGAGCATGTGGACGAAACCGCGCGCCTTGCCCGGAAGTTGGCCGCCCTGGAGGACATGGGCTTCGAGCGGGTCGAAAGCCCGCCCGTCGTGACCGAGTCCTATCCTGTCAGGGCCGGCCGTTTCCGCACGTCGGCCGTGCGACCCTCTATGGGCACGCTGGTATCCATCACCGCCATCCATCCTTCCACCGACCAGGCGCACGAGGCCATCGGCCGCGCCTTCGAAGAGATGGACCGGGTGGTGGGTCTGCTGAATCGTTACGACCCGGCCTCAGCCGTTTCCTGTCTGAGTCTCGAGGGCCAGATCCGGCTTCCACCACCGGAGCTGTCTGCCGTGGTCTCGCTGGGTCGCGAGTATCACGACCTGAGCAAGGGTGCATTCGACATTACGGTTCAACCACTCGTGGATCTTTTTCGAGGCGGCCCGGCGGAGCGCCGTACCGGCAACGACGCCCCACCACCATCCGCCGCCCGACAGCCGACGGAGGTCGAGGTCCTCGAGGCGCTCGAGCTGGTGGACGGACGGGCCGTCCGAATCGATTCGCGCGCCATCTCGCTGAAGAAGGGCGGCATGGGGCTCACCCTGGACGGGATCGCGAAGGGGTACGTGGTGGATGTCATGGCCCGCCGTCTCCGGGAGCTGGGGATCCGCGATTACCTGATCAACGCCGGGGGCGACATCCGGACGGGGGGGCGACGGGAGGATGGAGAGCCCTGGCGGGTCGCGGTCCAGAATCCCCTCAAGGACGGGACGTTCCCCGATCTGGTCGCCGTGCCCACGGGCTCGGTGGCGACTTCCGGGAGCTACGAGATCTACTTCGACGGCGAGCGAACTCGTCATCATATCGTGAGCGGCCAGACCGGCAGCTCGCCTCAGCCGTCACAGAGCGTCACCGTCATCGCACCGACCGCGGTGGCCGCCGACGCCCTTGCGACCGCCGTATTCGTAATGGGCCCGGAGAAGGGACTGAGGCTCATTGATTCCCTTCCCGACTGTACGTGTCTCATCATCGACGCGGAGAACCGTCAACTCAGGTCGAATGGTTGGCGGAGCGTCGCCGAAGTCACGAAAGCGAAGGCAGGGCTATATGCATAGCGCAGCCACGGGAGACGTGGCCGGGACGCCCGAGTACGGACCGTTCCAGCTCACGGCCCTGGTGGGTCTCAGGATGCTGGTGGGCTGGCACTTCATGTACGAAGGGCTGGCCAAGATCACGAACCCCTTCTGGACGTCGGCCGGATACCTGGAACAGTCGCAGGGCTGGTTTGAGGACCAGTTCCTGGCCTTGGCCACCAGTCCGGGTGCCCTGACCGTCGTGGACTACCTGAACCAATGGGGGCTCCTGCTCGTCGGGCTGGCGCTCTTGATCGGAGCGTTCGCGCGGCCCGCTGCGCTGGCCGGTGCCCTCATGCTCCTTCTGTACTACGTGGCCGCTCCCCCCTTCCCGGGTCTCGAGTACTCGATTCCCACGGAGGGGAGCTACATGATCGTGAACAAGATCCTCGTCGAGCTCGCCGCTCTTCTGGTCATCTTCGCCTTTCCGACCTCACGCCAGGTCGGGCTGGATCGATTGATATTCCGGAGACGGCAGGCCACGAGCGTCGCATAGGGCCTGCGAGCGCGGAGAATGAAGATGAGCGACGAAAAGCAGAACGACGTCACCGATTCCACCACTGAAACCGGCGAATCGACCGCAGCCCCGGAGAGTGGGATCGCACGCCGCGATGTCCTCAAGGCTCTCGCTTCGGTGCCCGTCCTCGGGCTGTTCTTCGGGGGCTGGTACCAAAGGAAGCTGGAGCAGGACGCCAAGCGCGAGGCCATCATGGCCGAGCTCGGGATCGACGAGGGCGCTCCGGCTTACATCCCCGAAGCCATCAGCCGACCACCGTCGGAGTTGATACGGCTCGGGATCATCGGGTTCGGCGGTGAGGGAGAAAACCTCGTCCGCAGCGCGGGCTTCGCACACCCCGAGTGGATCGAGGACGCACGGCAGGCCGCCGCGGATGACCCACGTCACAAGGGTCTCGAGACGTTCATGCAGCAGGACCCGCTGAACATCGAATTCACCGCGGTGTGCGACGTGTTCGATGTGCGCGCCGAACGGGGTCTCGTGGCGGCTGCCAACGGCGTGGGCCCCGGGGCCGGGCACAGCGGACGTCCGGCCACGCGCTTCCGTCGTTACACGGAGCTGCTGGAGAGCAACGACGTGGACGCGGTCATCATCGCCACACCCGATCACTGGCACTCGCAGATGTGCATCGACGCGGTCGCCGCCGGGAAGCACATCTATGTGGAGAAGGCGATGACGCGGGAGGAGGAAGAGACGCACCGCATGTACGATGTCGTCAAGAACTCGGACATCGTCTTCCAGCTCGGGCACCAGCAGAGGCAGACCGAGAGCCACATCAAAGCCAGAGAGGTCCTGGACGCCGGAATCCTGGGTCCGCTCACCCTCGTGGAGACCACCACCAACCGGAACGACCCGTGGGGGGCCTGGGTGTGGGACATCGACGAGCGGGGGACGCCCGAGACGATCGACTGGGAGCAGTTCGAGGGCCCCGCGCCCAACAAGTACCCCTTCACCCCCGAACGCTTCTTCCGCTGGCGCTGCTGGTTCGACTACGGGACCGGGCTCTCGGGAGACCTGTTCAGCCACGAGTACGACTCGGTGAACCAGATCCTGGAGCTTGGGATCCCCAAGACGTGCGTGGCTTCGGGCGGCATCTACTACTTCAAGGACGGGCGTGATGTGCCCGATGTGTTCCAGGCCGTGATGGAATACCCGGATCGCGATCTCACCCTCGTGTACAGCGCCACACTGGCGAACGGGAACTGGCGTGGGCGAATCTTCATGGGGCACGACGCCACGATGGAGGTGGACCAGGGACTCCGGATCAGCGCGGAGGGATCGTCCACCCGGTTCAAGGAGCAGATCGAGGAAGGGCTCATCGACCCGGAGGGGCCCCTGTTCACGTATCAGCCCGGGTTCCGTGGCGTGGACGCGATCACATCCGCCACGGCCCAGTACTTCGCGAGCCGGGGGCTCCTGTACACGTATCGCGGTGGCAAGCGGGTGAACGCCTACAACCTGCACATCGCGGAGTGGCTGGATGTCATCCGAAACGGCGGAAGCACGAGCTGCGACATCGAGCAGGGGTTTCAGGAGGCCATTACGTGCCACATGGCCACCCGCGCGTACCAGCTCGGGAGGCAGGTTGAATGGGATCCGGTGGCCCGGCGGATCGTGTAGTCGACGGGAGGCTCGGGCTGCCTGAGTCAGTGCGGGGCCAGACCGTTTCCTGGCACTCAGGGTGACGCCGTCGCGCAACGTCCGCGCGGCGGTACCCGAGGACGCACCCTGGATCGCGGGGCTGAGCGAGGCCCTCGGCTATCCCGTGGCCGAGGACGTCGTGCTCCGCCGGCTCAAGAACCTGATCGGGCGCGCCACGGACGTCGTGCTGGTCGCCGAGTCGGAGTCGGGGGAGGTCGTGGGCTGGATCCATGGCTCCGAGCAAGAGCTATTGGAATCGGAGCGGCGCTGCGAGATCCTCGGTCTGATCGTGGATTCCGGGCACCGCGGGATGGGCATCGGGCGCGAGCTGGTGAGCGCGGTCGAGCGCTGGGCGGCAACGCGTAGGCTCGACTGTATATCTGTACGGAGCAACATTTTGCGAGCCGCATCTCACCCGTTTTATGAGCAACTCGGCTATGCCCGAGCCAAGACCCAGCACGCGTACCGCAAACGGCTGTCGGAGCGGGGTCACAACCAGCAGAAGGAGGAGCACCGATGATCCGCGAACACCTCTCGCCCCGGGTCCTGATCCTCACCGTCGCCGCTTGTGCAACGGCGAGCTGCTCGGGCGAGGCTCCGCCGCCTGTGGTAGACACGGAGAGCGCCTCGCCGGAAGAGCCGCCGCAGTACGAGACGACCGAGATCGCGGACGGCGTCTACCAGTTTCGATTCCAGGGTCACAACACGCTGTTCGTCCGCACGGCGGCCGGAGTCGTTGCGTTCGATCCCATCTCGGTCGACGCGGCCGCCCTGTACGCCGACGAGATCCGCGGGCACATCCCGGACGCCGAGCTCGCCGCGATCGTGTACAGCCACAACCACGCCGACCACGCCACCGGCGCCGGGGTCCTACGCGAGGCTTTCGGGTCAGGCGTGCCCATCTTCGCGCACGAGAACGCGGACGCACCACTCCGCGAGGCCGCTGATCCCGACCTGCCGGTGCCCGACTCCACGTTCTCCGAGCGCGCGACTCTCGCGGGAGGGGAAGTCGAGCTCTACTACCTCGGCCGGAGTCACGGCGACGACATGGCGGTCGGGTACCTGCCGGCGCACCGAATCGCGTTCGCCGTCGACTTCGTCTCGCGGGACCGGTTCGGGTACCGCGACCTCGCGAGCTTTTACTTCCCCGACATGTTCGGGGCGATCGAAGGCCTGCTGGAGATCCCCTTCGAGCGCATCGTGTTCGGTCACGGCCCGCCCGGTGATCGCGCGGCGATCGAGCGGCAGCTCCAGTATTATCGCGATCTTGATGAAGCCGTCCGCGCAGCCGTCGAGGCAGGATTGAGCGAGGATGAGGCGGCGGCGACGGTGTTGCTCGAGGACTACCAGGGCTGGGACCGCTACGAGGATTGGCGGGAGCTCAACGTGCGCGGCATGTATCGCAAGATCTCGGGCGGAGAGTAAGGAGCCGGGCGCGGTCCGTCGCACCCGGCCTCCAGATTCAGCGAGAGACCCAGACCAGGAAGGAGCCTGCCGGTACCGGCACCTCCTGTGCCCCGCCGGCGAGGCGAGCGAACTCGCCTTCGACGCCTTCCAGGTCGATCCGCCCGGGGCCGCCTACCTGTCGCCAGTCGCCCTCGGGCAGCTCGAAGCGGAACAGGCCCTCTTGCGAACCGCTGTTGGCCAGGACGAGGACCCGTTCGCCGACCACGTAGCCCAGAAGCGTCTCCACATCGGGGGTGATCCAATCGTAGTGCCCGTCGGGCACGTCGGCGACGCGGAAGACCCGGCCGTGCTCGGACATGCGCAAGGCCAGGAGCCCTCGCCAGTAGTCCCGCATGGCCGCGTGATCGGAGCCGGGGGCCAGGCTGTCCCACAGGAAGCGGTTCGGGGCCCGCAGGTTGTAGGTGTCGTCCCGGCCCTTGAACCAGATGGTCCCGCCGGCCGCTTCCACCTCGAACTCCTCGTGCGGCGCCAGCCCCTTGGAGCGCAGCATCTCCGTTCCCCCGTGGATCACTACGGGACCGGCCGCGGTGAGGAGGAGTCCGGCGGCGATCCGAACGGCACCCAGATCCACGCCATCGAGTCCGTTGTGATCGTCGTTCAGTGCGTATCGATCGGCCAGGGCCCAGTTGTCGTGGATGTCCAGGTAGGCGATCCCCTTCGTGGCGCTCGGCTCCTCGGCATGCTGGTTGGCGAGACCGCGCATGGTCGCCTCCCGGGCGGAGCCATCCCCGCCGGCCCACCCCCGCTCGTCCACGTCGAAGGGGGTGCCCTTGAAGGCGTCGCGCGCGTCGTCCTGGAAGAAGGTGATGGGGGCGTCGGCCTTGTACCAGCTCCAATCCGGGTTCGAGCGGACGTCGGGATCGCTGGGCGGGATCCACGCTTCCCCATAGATGATGAGATCCTGCGGGAGCTCCTGCTTGACCCGGAGAAGGGTCTGCTCGTCCAATTGTCCCGCCAGATCGATGCGAAAGCCGTCCACCCCCAACTCCTCCACCCAGTGCTTGAGCTGGTCGACGATCCAGCGCTGCACCATGGGTCGCTCCTCGGACTTGACCTCGTTCCCGAACGGACCGATGTGCTCGAGATCTTCGTCGGTGCGGTAGTAGTAGGGCAGATCCAGGACGTTGAAGTTCAGGAGCAGATGCCGGCCGTCCATGTTCTCGCCGGTGTGGTTCGGCACGACATCGATGATGATGGCGATGCCCCGCTCGTGGAGCGCACGGACGAGCGTCCTGAACTGCTCCCGCTCGGCACCGGGCTCCACACCCCGCGAACGGAAGCGGCTCTCCACGGCGAAGGCGTGGGTCGTCCGGTACCCCCACTGGTAATTCTCCCGATCGATCCCCATGGCCTGCGCGAAGGGGTCGTCCGCGAAAGCGGCTTGCCAATCGGGGTCGGGGTAGTGGAGGTACTCCTGCACCGGCATGAGGTGGACCACGTTCACGCCCAGGTCCGCCAGGTGGTCGAATCCGATGGGCTCCCCGTGGGCGTTCACCAGGCCCGTTCGGGCCATAGCGGGCAGCGTCCCGGTTTCCGCCGCCCCCACCGGAAGCAGATCGGTGAAGTCCTGGACGTGCACCTCGTAGGCGACCACGTCTTCCATGGGTGGCCGGCCACCCTCCAGGGGCGGAGGAGGAGGCCCGTCCCGCCACACCCGTGACTTGCCCAGGGCATCGTCGTTGACCAGGGCGTAGGGATCCGAGACATGTACGGGGTGCGTCTCGTAGAACCAGTTCCCGGGGTCGGCGGGCCCGTGGACCGTGAAGTCGTACCACGTGCCCCCGCGATCTCCGGCCTCGGTGGCTTCCCACACGCCGTCTTCGTCTTTCGCCATCTCCACGACGCGCAGGGCCTCATCGGGCGCGTCGTTCATGTCGCGATACAGATGCAGCCGCACCGCCTGCGCGCGGGGGGAGAAGACGCGGAAGGTGGTCTCGCTACCGTCGTCCGCGACCAAGGCGCCCAGAGGCTTGGGCGAATACATGTTGCGGAAGATCGGGTCTCGCCGAACCAGGGCCCGGAGGCCCAATCGGGGGATCTCCAGGTAATGGACGCGCATGGGGTCCAGAGCGACCTCCGGGATCACGAGGGACTCGGACGCGGTGTTGGGCAGGACCTGCGCGATGGTGATCTCCAGACCCTGGCCGTCGGTCAGGCGATAGGCCGAGAGTTCGGAGGGCCGCTCGACGCCCGTGAGGGTAAATCGGATCGCGGTGGGGCCGTGGATCTCGGCCCGAAGACGTGCCTCCAACGATTCCTCCTGTGCACTCGCCTGAGCCCTTGCGCTCCCCCGAGCACTCCCGTCGTCACCCTCTTCTGCGCTCCCGCCGCAGCCCAGCACAAGTCCGACGCCGAGCAGGGCCGCGCGATGTGACGTTCCACGAAACGCCCTCATGATTCGGATGCCTACCGCCGCTCACTCAGGAGAAGCAGGCCGGATTCCGTCACGAGCGAGATTTCTCCGTTCGTAACGGTGCCCGTCTCCCCCGAATAGGCGTCCATCAGCTCGGTCCCGTCGGGAAACACGCCGAAGACGGGGATGGTCACCGAGCCTTCACGTTGATCCATTGCCACGAGCACGCGATCGATGAGCTCGCCAGTCTCGAGGGTGCGGCTAAAGATGTACGGGTCCGCCTGGAGCCGCCGGTGCTCGCCCGCTCCCACGGCCGGGTGGGCCCGCCGAAACCGGCCCAGTTTCCGCCAATGCGTCAGGATCTCGGCTGTGGAGCCACCGCGCTCCAGGTCCTCCCAGTCCATGACGGAGCGAAGGCGGGCGTCGCCATCGGCGCCCTGCACCCTCAGTGGCCGGGCCAGCTCGTCCCCGTAATAGACCTGCGCGCCACCGGGAGCGAGCAGCAGCCGGGTGCCGGCGCCCAGGGGATCCTCGCGGTCGGGGTCGTACGGTGAGCCGTCGTCGTGCGAGCTGACGTAGTTGAGGATCGCGAGTCCCCGAAGGGCGCCGCCACGGAGCGCGGCGGAGTATCGCGCGAACAGATCGTCCAGGGACCCGGCGGCCTCCCTCTTGAAGCCGAAGTTGATGAGGCCGTCGTACCCGTAGTCGAAGAAGTCCACGGTCCGGTCCCCGAAGTCGAAGTCCCGCCCATGGCTCAGCTCGTAGTTGTAGACCTCGCCCATCATGTAGAAGGGGAGGTCGTCCAGGACCCGGTCCGGATGGGTCCTCTTCCAGTCCGCGAAGGCTCGTTCGGCTTGCTCCTTCAGCTCCGCGCTGATCGCCTCTTCGAAGTGCTTGGCCGTATCCACCCGGTAGCCGTCGAACCCGAGCTCGCGCACCCAGTCCGTGAGCCACTTCATGATGTAGTAGCGAGGGGCTCGCGGGTAAGCCGTGCGCGCGAAGAAGGCGTCGAGCTCGGCGATCTCCTGGTCCAGGCGGCCCTCCCGCTCCCACTTCTCGATCAGCGGTTGGGGCAGCTCGACGGGATCGTCCCGGTCGGTGAGGACATCGGGGAGGTTGTCCACCAGGGTGCAGTCCACCGTGGTCACATAATCCCGGTAGACGCACCGTGGGCCCGTGCGAACCCAATCGTCTGGCCATTGGGGATCCAGCGGCGTCACCGGGCCCGTGTGGTTGATCACCGCGTCCATCAGGACGCGGATGCCGCGCCGGTGAGCCGCGTCGACCAGAGCGCGCAGGTCGTCCTCAGTACCCAGCGCCGGCTCGACCGCCGTCCAGTCCCGCGTCCAATAGCCGTGGAATCCGTAGGTCTTACCGGTCCCTTCGTCTACGCTCCCGTGAATCTGCTCCACGAACGGGGTCATCCAGACCGCGTCGACCCCCAGGGCATCGAAATACCCCTCCTCCAGCTTGTGGAGCACCCCGGCCAGATCCCCGCCCTGAAAGCTGCGCAGCACCGCCCCGTCCTGGGGGCGGCCGAGAGCCAAGTCGTTGGTGGGATCACCGTTATGGAAGCGATCGGTGAGGAGGAAGTAGACCGTGGCGCTGTTCCAGAACACGTCCGCATCCGCGGCTCTGGCGGGCGCCAGGTCCGCGCCTGGAACGCCGGCACCGGGACGCCTGGCGCCGCACCCTGAAACGGCGAGAGCGCCGAGGCCCGTGAGCGCCACGGCACGGATCGCCATCTTCATGTTCGAGTTGATCTTGTGCTTCGACATCAACCCGAAACCGCCGCTGCAACGTCGTCCCGGTCCTCCACGCGGAGCGTCAGCGCGGCGGCGAGCACGAGGGACGTGCCGCCGACGAGGAGGGCGTAGATGGCCTCCCCGCCGAAGAAGCGCCCCACGAAGAAGCCCAGGATCGCCGCCGCGACGATCTGCGGGATCACGATGAAGAAATTGAACACGCCCATGTAGTATCCCAGCTTCGAAGGAGGCAGGGATCCCGTCAGGATCGCGTAAGGCATGGAGAGGATGCTCGCCCAGGCGATGCCCACCCCCACCATGGAGCCCAGCAGGTACCGGGGGTCCGAGATGACGAAGATGGACAGGAGCCCGACCGCACCGCAGACGAGGCAGAGGGCGTGGGCGATCCTGCGGCTGGTCTTCTTCGCCAGGACAGGGATGGCGAAGGCCACCAGGGCGGCGACACCGTTGTACGCGGCAAAGGCGACGCCCACCCAGTTGGCCCCCTCGTTGTAGAGCACCGACGCCGTGTCGGACGTGCCGTAGATGTGGCTGGTGACGGCCGCGGTCGTGTAGATCCACATGGCGAAGAGGGCGAACCACGAGAAGAACTGCACCCAGGCCAGCTGCCGCATGGTGTGGGGCATGTCCTGGAAGTCGTTCAGGATGGTGACGAAGCCGTTGTCGTATCGGCCGCCGCGCTGCATGAGCCCGCTGACGATGAGCAGCACGCCCACGAATCCGACCCCGGCCGACAGGACCATGACCTGATAGATCTCCTCGCGGGCCAGCCACAGGCTGAGCAGCGTTCCCACGAGGATGAGGATCCAACCCAGGCGGATCTGCCGTCTGCCGTTGAGCGCGTACTCCTCCGCCGTCCGTATGTCCTTGGCGAAGCCCTCCCGCTCCTGGTTCTCCTCGAAGGCGGCCATCTCCTCGGGGGAGTACTCCTTCGATCTAGTGACCGTCCACAGCACCGCGAGGAAGAAGACGGCCGCTCCCAGGTAGAACGAGAGGCGTACCGAGTCGGGAATTACGCCCTCGGGCGCTTCGTTGCTCACGCCGAACTGCCCCGTGAGGAGCCACGGGAGCATGGACGCCACCACCGCGCCGGTACCGATGAAGAAGCTCTGCATGGCGAACCCGATGGTTCGCTGCTCGGAGGGCAGGTTGTCCCCCACGAAGGCGCGGAACGGCTCCATGGAGATGTTGATCGAAGCGTCCATGATCCACAGCATGCCGGCCGCCATCCACAGGGCGGGGGAATTCGGCATCGCGATCAGGGCCAGCGAGGCCAGGATGGCCCCCCCGAGGAAGTACGGACGGCGGCGGCCCAGGCGGTTCCAAGTTCGGTCGCTAAAGTAGCCGACAATGGGCTGAACCAGGAGCCCGGTGACGGGAGCGGCGATCCACAGAATCGGGATGTTCTCCACACTGGCGCCCAGGGTCTCGAAGATGCGGCTCACGTTCGCGTTCTGTAGCGCGAAGCCGAACTGAATGCCGAGGAAGCCGAAGCTCATGTTCCAGATTTCCCAGAACGACAGACGCGGCTTGGGCCGGAGGGCGGCAGCAGCGGTGGCAGCGTGTGATTCCATGGGGAACTCGGGCCTCTCTAGTGGATGCTCGGTCTTTCGTTCACTCGGACTCGTTCACCCGGACTCGTTCACCCGGGCTTGCGAGCAAGGTTGAGGCGTCGGATCAGCTCGTCCACCTCGGGGTCCGTGAAGATCTCGTCGAGGAGCTTCCGCATGGGACGCTGCCAGTTCGGACGCTCCGACGAGCTCGTCCCCGGTAGGTTGACCCCCACCTCCTCGAGCCACAGGTCCTCCAACCAGGGGACCACGAGGGGGCTGTCGGACCGGCCGAGCCACTCCAGCAGCTCCGTCAGAAAGACCCTTGGCTCGTCCACGCGGTTGCTGAGGCGCTCGGCAAGTAATCGCGTGGCGAGCGATCGTTCCTCCCGAGCGCTCGGGACCTCCTCTTGCGGCAACAGGCCGTGGTGGACCCGCTCGTCGATATCAGACCCGTCGAGCCACCCGGCGAATGGTGGGGTGTCGTGTGTGCCGATGAGAGCCATGTCCGCCCCGCTGGGGGCTCCGATCTTCAGACCTGCCGAGCGCTTCGCACGCTTCGTCGCTCGCCACGCCTCGAATTGCGCCAGATACATCCCCCCGATCCGGTGCCTGGGAAGCGCCTTGTCGATCTCCGGCGGAACGTTGCCCAGGTTCTCGCCCACCACCTCGCACCGGTGTCGATTCGATTCCAGCGTGAGGATCGCGAAGAGCTCATCGTGCGGATACGAAACATACGTCCCTTCGTGTACCGGGAACCCGTGCGGAATCCAGTAGAGCCGGGTCCAAGCCATGATGTGATCCACCCGGAGCACCCCCGAAATGGCCGCCTGGTGGGCGATCGTCGCCGCCAGGTACCGGTGACCCTCGCGGCGTGACGCCTCGGGAAGAACCGGTGGAAAGCCCCAATCCTGACCGCTCGGGAAACCCTCGTCGGGCGGTGCCCCCACCGACACCCCCTCCCCGAAGAGCGTTTGTCGCGACCACGGATCGTAGCCGTCTGGGTGGGACCCGACGGCCAGGTCCAGCCCGAGCCGGATCCCTCCATCGTCGAGGCGCGTTCGCAGGTCCTCGAGCTGTCGGCGCACCTGCGTTTGAGCCACGAGGTGGAAACGCTCCTCTTCCGGATCAATGTGGTCGGGGCCCAGCCTTCCGGTCCGCGCCCCGGACGGCCATTCGCGCCAGTTCCTGCCGAGCCTTGCCTGGGCACCGCGGAAACGCGCGTACCGGATCAACTCGTCGTCGAGGAGGGACGGGTCGGGGACCGGGCGTCCCGCCAGGGCGGCACGGACCTCGGCGTCCGCCCGGGCCACATCAAGGGTCGTGGGAGGCTCCGACGGACGGTGGACAGCACCCAGCTCGAGGATCAGCTCGGACCAGAAGAGGCGGCTCACCGCGGAATACGTGCTGGGCTCCGGCGGCTCCGAATTGAAGGTGGGAAGCAGCGGGAGGACCAGGACCAGGTCTCCGCCTCGCTCGCCCACCCAACGACAGACGGACTCGAGATCTCGGAGATCGCCCAGCGAGCGGCTGCGAGCCGAGCGCAGAGCGGCGAGTTGTGCCCCGACTCCCCAGCTGCGGTGTGACCCCGGGCGATGCCACGCGTGCACCGGCGCCGAGATGACCGCGCACATCTCGGCTCTGTCCGAGGACTCGACCGTGAGTTGGTGGTAGCCGACGGGAAGCGGCCGAGTCACTCGCAGCTGAGCGTCCCGAATCTCGAGCGGGGCGACGTCGCCGTCTTCGAGAAGCACCTCTGCGTGCACGAGGCCATCTGCGGAGATCGCGAGGGAAGGCAGCGAGCCGTCCCAGGCGACGAGGACCGGCGGAAGAGCCCCCGAATCCTGCCTCGCATGGTGGGCTCGCAGCGCTTCGGCGGCGTCGCCGGGGCGGGTGACCGAGGCCCCCAGCGCGGCGCAGACGCTGACAAGCGTGTCGGGAGCCACCGTGACGCGCCTCTTCAGGCCATCCGTGTAGCGGGTGTGAACACCCATCGCTTCGGCGAGGGACCGGAGGGCTTTCAGTTCGTTCATACGCGTCCGCGAGGAGGTCAGACTTCGAGTGGGCGCGCGAATCTTGGAAAGTCACCCGGATGCCCGCAAGCGCCGCGCGTCCAGTTCCGGCACATATCTGCATATTTTTGTGCATCACTGACCGGGCAGCGTTCGGCCGCTCAGTAGTGTTTTACCAGATGGCCCGTTGTGATGGCTCCCTCGCCGCCCCCGCCATAGGAGAGGACCATGAACGGCACCCGAATTGCCCTCGCACCGAGCGTCCTGCTCCTACTCGGGGTCTCCGCCCTGGGCGCACAAGACCTCGAAGAGCTATGCCCCAACTCGAGGGCCGAGAACGGGGCCATTCAGGGGATCGTGTCGGATGTCGACACACAGATGATGCTTCCGGGCGTGACCGTGCGCGCGACGTGGGAGAAGGACGGCACCCCCGGACACGGCGATACCCAAACCGGACTCGACGGCAGGTACACGATGTGCTATCTGCCCCTCCAGACCCATCTTTCCCTTCTGCCGATGTTGGGCAACATGGCCGGAGAAGCCGTATCGCTGACGCTCACGGAACCGATCACGCGTCAGGACATTCTCTTCTCCCTGACGGGCGGGGGCGACGCGGAAGAGGACCGGATCTGGGCCTGCATCGGTCCGCCGGACTCGCAGATTCGAATACAGCTGGGCAGTCTAGTCCGGTGCGAACCGCAGTGGCCACCGCTCGAGCAGTGTCCGAAGAAGGAGATGGGGAAAGTCTACGCATCGACGGGCACGCGGGGTCGAGGCGCGATGAGAGAGATGGTGGAGCGGCTCGTGGACGAGGCCAGGCGACTCGGCGCGAACGCCCTGATCAATGTCAGCGGTGGTCGGGGCTCGATCGACGCGTTGGCCGTAAGGATCGAGGTGGACCCCTCATCCTGCTGATTTGACCGGACCGGATCGCGCCCGCGGACGAGGAAGCCGATGCTCTCTTCGACCGCTGCGCAGCTATCCAGGAGCGGCGACGTGATCGCAGCGGATCTCGACCTGTTGGCAAGTAAGGTCGCCCCCAGGTTCGTCGCTACCGCTGCTCCCGGACCTTGAATCCGTTCGAGGAGCCCGGGCCATCACCCATCGCCCGCGCGCGCCTTCCATTGTCGATCGCAGCCTCGACCCGCTAGGTTCGGGGGTGCCTTTTTCAGATGCTTTGATCGCTCCCGCCTTCGAGGCTCCTATCTGGAGCGATAGGAATCAGGTGTCCGCCTCCACCGATCGCGGATTGCACACGCATTCGCGTGATCTTGCTCCCTACTGTCGATAGGCCCCAAGGAGACTGCATTGCGTAAGCTGCGAATCGGCATCATCGACCTTGTCGCGAAAGCGCCGACCAAGGCCCTGTACGCCCGTGTGATGAACGCCAACTTGGCCAGCATCATGCCTCAGGTGGTGGGTGTGTGGTGCGAGGAGGACGGTCACGAGGTGACCCTGGTCTGCTACACGGGCTTCGAGAACCTCAGCGAGGAGCTTCCCGACGACATCGATCTTCTGATCATCGGCGCGTTCTCGCAGGCGGCGCAGCTATCCTACGCGATCAGCGCCATGTTCCGGGAGCGAGGGGTCGTGACGTGTCTCGGTGGTCCGCATGCCCGCTGCTATCCACAGGACGCTCAGAAGTACTTCGATTACGTCCTCGGGTTCACCGACCGGGATGTGTTGAGGGAGGTTCTCGACGAATGCGCCTCGCAGCGGCCTATGGGCCGTCACCTGGCTGCCACGACACAGCCACTCACGCTTCCGAGCGTCCGCGCGCGGTGGAAATTCATCGAGCCGACGCTGAAAAAGGCGCCGACCCTCAAGATCGTCCCGATGCTCGGCAGCCTGGGCTGTCCCTATACATGCAGCTTCTGCATCGACTCCGAGGTCAAGTATCAGCCGCTCGACTTCGACGAGATGAAGGAGGATCTGCGGTTCCTGCGAACGAAGCTGAAGCGGCCGAAGGTCGGCTGGCACGATCCGAACTTCGGCGTGCGATTCGACGACTACATGAACGCCATCGAAGAGGCCATCCCGCCCGGAAGCATCGACTTCATCGCGGAGAGCAGCCTGTCGCTGTTGTCGGAGCCGCACGTGGAGCGTCTGGCCAAGAACGGCTTCAAGGCGCTGCTCCCCGGCATCGAATCGTGGTACGATCTCGGGAACAAGTCGAAGACCGGGAAGAAACAGGGCCTCGAGAAGGTCGAGCAGGTCGCTGACCACACCAACATGCTTCTGCGAAATGTACCGTACCTGCAGACGAACTTCGTGCTCGGACTCGACGGCGATGAGGGTGCGGAGCCCTTCGAGCTAACCAAGCGGTTCATCGATCTCTCGCCCGGCTCATTCCCCGGGTTTTCGCTGTTGACCGCGTTCGGACAGGCCGCACCCCTCAACCTCGAATATCAGAAGGACGACCGGGTGCTCGGCTTCCCGTTCCATTTCCTCAACAACAACCACGCCATGAACGTCCGGCCCATGAATTACGAGTGGTTGGAGTTCTATGATCACGTGATCGACCTCACCCGATACAGCTTCTCCAAGCGGCGCGTGTGGCGCCGGCTGAGGGCCAACGGTGGCACGATTCCACGCATGATGAACGTCGTGCGAGCCATCTCGTCAGAAGGTCGGGGAAGGATCGAGTACTACAGCGACCTCCGGGACCGGCTCGCGACCGACCGGGGCTTCCGCGACTATTTCGAGGGGGAGACGGACCAGCTACCGGACTTCTACCGCGACCGGGTCAAGGCGGAGCTCGGGCCGTTGTGGGGTTTTCTCCCCGACGGAGCCCTGCACCACAACCCTCACGCATACCTGCATGCGAACGGCGGGGCGCCGAATCGCCTCGCCGAAGAGCCGCC
This sequence comes from Gemmatimonadota bacterium, assembly GCA_039588275.1. Classification (GTDB taxonomy): domain Bacteria; phylum Gemmatimonadota; class Gemmatimonadetes; order Palauibacterales; family Palauibacteraceae; genus JBDHAC01. The sequence continues at coordinate 29,288 of JBDHAC010000019.1, read as the reverse complement.
CCCGTTGGCGGCGGCCAGTATGTGAACCACTTGTTGTGAGGCCAGCTCGGGCGCGTGTCGCTCCAGGAGCGCCACGGCCCTCAACCTACATCTTCGGCGCCTCTGGCCCCGCTTCCTCCCCTCTCGCGCCAGAGCATCACGGCCACGAGCCCGAACACCAGGACGACCACGACGCTTGGCCACATGGGGACGACGGTCTCATGGACGACGAATCCCCAACCGAAGATCAGCCGCAGTAGGTGTCCGAGCGCTATGAGACCGAGAATCACCGTGGCGATCGTCGTATACGGCTTCATCATCCACCTCCAATCAAAGTCGAGGGTGATCGCGAAGGTGGTGCCCCGTTGGTGAGCCAATCTTCGAAAGACGGCTTTACTCGTCGGGGTGCCACAAGTCATGAGGCTTGGCGGCATCCGTTTCGAACGGCAGCTCGACTTTACGTCCGGTGCCCGCAGATTCGTAGGCGGCGAAGATGGCCTCGAGCACCGCGCGTCCGTCTTCCCCCGTAACTAGCGGCTGCCGGTCGTCCCTGACGCACGCCACGAAGTGGTCGAACTCCTGCGGGAAGCCGTAATTCCACGCCTCCTCATAAATCGTGAACGACCAGCCCGTCGTGGTGCCCGCCTTCTCGACGGCGTAGTCGTAGCCGGCCGCACTGTAAGTCTCGATGGCATTTCCGTGCAGGAGGTCGGCGTATGCGACGCCCCCGGATCCGTGGACTTCGGCGCGGTCGTCCATGCCACCGAGCTTGCTCCAGCTCTCCTCGGCCACCGCCAACACGTCACCCTCGAACTCGAGGATCAGCACGGCGTTGTCGTCGCCCAGGGTCCGATCCGCGTGCACGTAGGTGCCCATCTGCGCGTATACGGACGTGATAAGGGGTCGGCCCAACATCCAGCGGAAGAACTCGATCGCGTGACAGCCCATGTCCATCGTGACGCCGCCGCCCGATCGGTTGACATCCCAGAAGTGATCCGCGTGAGGACCGTCGTGCTTCTCCGACTGCTTGATCAGGACCGGCTTCCCGAGCGCACCGCTGTCGAGCAGCTGCTTCAGGCGCACGTACTTCGGTGCGAAGCACAACTCCTCGGCGTACATGAGCTTCACGCCGGCGTTGCGGCATTCCTCTATCATGCGATCGGCTTCGGCCAGATTCAGGCATAGGGGTTTCTCGCACACGACATGCTTGCCTGCTCGCGCCGCCTCGACAGTCATGGAACAATGCAGGTCGTTGGGCGCCCCGATGACGATCATGTCGATCTCATCCATCTGGAGCATCGCCCGATAATCGGTGAGATGGTGCGGGATGTGATGCTGCTCGGCGAAGCGCTGCGCATGACGGCCGGTGGGCGAGGCCACGGCGAACAGTTCCGCTGCCGCGCACTGCTGAAGGGCTTCGGCGTGAATGCTCGAGATGAACTGCGAGCCGACGATACCGACCCTGACACGCGCTCCCATGGCAGTCTCTCTCCGTATCTGTCCGGCTTCTCTCCGTTGGCGTCCGACTCTTATCGCCGCCGTCAGCTCGTTATGGCCTCTGACTGATCGTCCCACCGCACGGGCGATTCCCGGAAGAACGACTCGTTCGCCATGTGACATGCGATGGCGGCGTGGTTACCGAAGGCGGCGTCCTGAACGACGGGCTCGCGGCTCCTCACGGCCTCGAAGAAACCCCACAGGTGCGGGATCGTGTCGTCCCAGTGGTTTCCCGTGTACGCCGCGCTGTCGCGGACCGGCTCGGTGCCCGGTGTCGGATCGTTCTCGGCGTGCCAGCCGGCCCGGTACTCCTCTCTCATCTCCCGGGGAAAGCTGTTCGAATAGTAGCTCGGGTAGCTGTCGTTGCCGGTCTGTGGCGAGTGCGTCAGCGTTTCCTCTGTCGCTTCGAGGATGCCCTTCGGCCCCATGTATCGAGCCAGCTCCGGAGTGGCCGTGCCGAGCCCGAGCCGGACGTAGACGGGAACGCCGCCGTAGTCGAACAAGACTGCGTGGAGGTCGGGCATGTTACGCCCGTCCTTCCACCGATAGATGCCCCCGAGAGATTGTGCGGACCGCGGTGGCTCGTTCCAACCGAGCGTCTGCATCATGCCGCTGATGAGGTGAACCATGAGATCGCCCGCCACGCCCGTGCCGTATTCCTTCCAGCAGCGCCAGCGCGCGAAATGTTCGGGGTTGAAGGGGATCTCCGGGGCCGTTCCCAGCCAGGCCTCCCAGTCCAGGTTCGACGGTGACAGATCGAGCGGCGGCGGGTACTGCCACGCGCCGGTGGGCGTATTGCGACCCAGCGACAGCTCCACCATCGAAACCTCGCCGATGGCTCCGCCCTGATAGAGGTCCCGGGCCTTGGCGATCAAGGCGGAGCTGGTCCTCTGTGATCCCACCTGCACGATCCGGTCGGACGCGTTGGCCACATTGACCATCTCGACCCCGTCGGACGCCGTGTGAGACATCGGCTTCTCGCAGTAGACGTCCTTGCCCGCTTGGATCGCGTCCAACACGATCTGTCGGTGCTGGTGGTCGGGCACGGCAACGATGACGCAGTCGATGTCGCTCCGATCCAGCAGGTCTTGATAGCGGCGCGTCGTCGGCAGGCTGGCATCGCCGGCCATCTCCCTGGCGAGCGTGTGACGGCCATCGTACAGATCCGAGGCAGCCACGCACTCGACCCCCGGGAGGCTGAGGGCGTCTGAAATCAGGCCTGAGCCCTGCATGCCGACGCCGATGATCCCGAAGCGCACGGTGTCACTCCGAGCGGCGCGTCTCGACGTCGGTGCGAAGGCCTCCGTCTCGAGCGCGACGGCTCTGCCTGCGAACAGCCCGCCGGTCGCTAGCGCTCCGGTCTGGACGAACCTCCTGCGAGACAGGTGGCTGGACATCTGCTTCATCTCCTCCCCCGACGATCTCGGGGTAGTAAGCGGGGGCGTTTTGGCTGGTCGGGTACCCTGGCGATTGGCGCGGCGTTCTCGCTGGGCGGCGCCTCCGGCATGGATCGTGGCAGCGCCCGCCGAACCCGAGCCGGCGTGTGACGATCGAGGCTTCGACGCGGTGGATCAGTCGTTGCCATCAGCCCAGGCATGGCTCAGGGGCCGATTCAGCGCCGGCGAGGCGCCGGCGCGCCAATTTGACTTCCCGAACGTAGTTTCGGGGAAGGCCCCGCGGAAAGGCCGGTCAACCGGCGAGTGGCCCGGCCGCCCACGGGCCTTGAATCTGTGATAAGTCGGACACCGCATTCTGGAGAATCGAGCATGAAGACGGCGAGGAGCATCGTGCTGGCCTGTGTCGTGGCGGCGGCGTGTGGTGGTGTTCGCGCGCAGGATGTGACACGCACGCAAGAGGGGGCGTGGACACCGCTCTTCAATGGTCAGGATCTTACTGGATGGGAGCACGTGGGGGCGGGAAGCTTCGTCATCGAGGACGGGGTGCTGAAGACCGAAGGTGGCATGGGACTTTTGTGGTATACCGAAGAGCCCATCCGGGACGGTGTGCTCCGCGTGGAGTACCGCAATCCCGAAGGCCGCAACGCGGGCATCTTCATCCGCATTCCCGAGCCTCCGGCTGATCCGTGGATGGCGGTGCACGGCGGTTACGAAGTCCAGATCGACGACCTGACTGAAAGGGAATACGAATCGACGGGCGTCCTGTACTCGCTGACGCGGCCGATGGCCAGAGCGGCTCGACCAGGAGAGTGGAACACGATCGAGATCATTCTGGACGGCGATCGGACGGTGGTCACGGTCAACGGTGTGCTGGTGACGTATTACCGCGAGGGTGATTGGGTGCCGCCACGACAGGAGGAGTGGCAACCGGAGCGAGGTCCGCGCCCGGATGAGGGCTTCATCGGGCTGCAGAACCATGGCCCGGAAGACGTCGTGTACTTCCGTGAAGTGAGCTTTCGGCCGCTCGATCGCTAACTCGGAATTTGGCCGGGCGCCGCGACCCGCCAGGGGCCCTTCATATCAGGCCTCGGCGGCCGCCGGAGCGGCCTCCTCCCTGAAGAAGAGCAGGAACGCCACGGCGCACAACACGGTCAGCGTGCACGGCACGATGAAGACGAGGGTCCAGTTCGTCCCGGCGCTCGTAGTGAACACGTCGCGGATCGTGCCGGCGAACAGGCTACCCAGGAATCGCCCGAGCCCCAAAGCCACAATCGCGATCAGGCTCTGGGCCGAGGCCCGGATGTCGGGCGGCGCCACCTTGTCCACGTAGATGAACGCGGCCACGAAGAAGAACACGTAACAGAAGCCGTGCAGCGCCAGCGAGGCGATCACCAGCCAGGCCGGGCTGCCGATGGCGAAGATGACGTAGCGTATGGGCCATGCGATGACACCGAAGGCCAGCGTGCGGCGCATGCCGTACTTCTTCAGGAAACGCGACAGCAGGAACGCCATCACGAAGATCTCCGCGACCTGCGCGATGGTCATCACCGCCGGCACGTTCACGCTCGACACCCCGATCGCATCCGACTCGAGGAATGGAGCGGTCAGGATGTAGTAGAACTCGAGCTCCGTCGCCACGACGAAGGTGATCCCCAGGAAGATCGCGAAGTCCTTCACCTTCAGCATCTTCAGGGACTCGAGGAACGCCCACGGCTTGACGCCTTCCTTCTGCGGAGGCGTGTGAGGCAGGGTGAGCGACTGTAGCCCCATCACGATCGAAAAGATGCCGGCGAGCACCAGCGCGTCGCCCGCGACGGCGGGAGCGACCGCGTCCTCTGCCAGCGAGCGCCAGCCCGTGAGCAACCAGCCCGCCGCGATCCACCCCAGCGTGCCCCACACCCGGATCGTGCCGAACTCCTTCTCGGAGTCGGTCAGGTTGATCATCGCGATCGAGTTGGTGAGCGCGAGCGTGGGCGCGTAAAGCAGGCAGTAGGCCAGCATCAGCCAGAACATCAGGCCGAAGTCGGTCACGCGCGACACGACGATCAACAGGATTCCCCCGCTGAACGCCAGGAACCCGATCAGCTTCTCCGAGGAGAGATAGCGGTCCGCGAGCTGCCCGCCGATGAACGGTGAGATGATGGTCGCCAGCGGAAGTAGCGCGTAAATCCAGCCGACCTGCGCACCGCTGAAGCCCGTTTCGTTGATGAGGTACGATGACAGCACGGGCGCCCACGCACCCCAGATGGCGTACTGCAGGAACATCATGATCCCGAGCCGCGACTTCGCGCTCGCTACCACGTTCGGAGCTTCCATCGGCTATCCCCTCGGGGCAATCGCCTCGTTCGACCGTGTGGGCCCGCAAGTCGGGCAGGGTTGGAATTGCCGCGGCTACGGCGCCGAGGTTCAGCGTTTGAAGATGATCGCGTCCTCGGCACCTGCCGGCGAAGGCTCTAAGATGTCCGGGAGCTGGCGCATGCGACAGTCCGACTGAGTGCCACGGGGACGCCCAGGATTGGGCTGCTACGGAGCGCTCCTGCGATCGAAGGCTATGATTGTCGGATCATCACCGAGCAGTCGATCCTGGATCAGTGAATCGGTTCCGGGTTTGGGCGGCGTACGGTCGCGCCCGGCAGTTGGGCATTCCCATACACGTATGAATCCAGGAAGAGACGTGCGAACGGCGATCGCGACACATCGCCCAGTCCGAGATCGTACGGCCGGCTCATCATGTCCGTGTTCGCCATGACGATGAACGTCCGTCCGACGGCGGGGGCCCGGACGATCAGTGTCGAGGTGGCATTCCAGTACCCGTAGTGCCATTGCAGCTCGACTCCCTGGCGCTCCTGCACGAACCACCCCAATCCGTATGGCAGCACGCTTCCGCCGTTCGAGACCGCGGGGGTGAATACCGCTTGCCAGGTGGCCGGCTGCAGAAACAGTCCCTGATCGATCGCGCTCGCGAACGTGGCCATATCGTGCGCCGAAGAGATCAAGCCGGCCGCGGAACTGAACCCGGTCGCGTACTCGGACCGGACGACCCTTGAGCCTCGTGGTTCGTACGGGGTCGCCATGTCGGCCATGAACTCGTCCCGATTCAGACCCGTAAGGGCAAAATCGGCCGGAGAGGAAGGGCTCGGTGCGGTTTGGGTCAGCTGCAGCGGCTCCAGGATCCTCTCTACCAGAAGCTCGCCGAACGTTCGGCCCGAGGCGCTCTCGATGACGCGGTCCAGCTGGCCGAAGCGGCTTCCGTTATACCGGTACGCGGATCCGGGCGTGCCCTCCGAAGTGTGGGTCAGAAGGTGGCGGACGCGGATGACCCCCGAGCTCGAGAGATCGATGCCGTAGTCGGACACCGGATCGTCAAGATCGATGAGTCCCTCTTCCACGAGCTGCATGATGATGACCGAGGCGAAGGGCTTGGTGAGCGAGGCGAGGTGAAAGCAGATGGACTCCGTGACCGGCTTGCCCGCGGCGATGTCCGCGTATCCCAACCCCCCGGACCACACGACCTGGCCATTCTCGACGATGGCCGCCGCCATCCCCGGGATCGTGTGCCCCACGCGAAGGGTGTCCAGCTGGGCCTCGAACCCGCGCACGCCCGGCGTGAAGTCCACGGGGAAGGTGGGCTCGCCGGATCCCGGGGCCGCCGGATCGGAACCACAGGCGGCGAACGCGAACAGCAAGGGAAAGAGTAGGAGGACGCGCTTCATGGTTCCGACCATGGATCGAGGAGCGTCACTTCAAGTATTTCGGATTTAAAGCTGTGAAGTACCCTAATGGGGGGCAACCCTGGGGCTACGTCTCCGCGACGGATTTCGCCTTGCTCCGTCTCAGCCCCACCCCGACCTTAGGAATGAGATATCGGAAGGTGGATCCTGTCACCCCGTTCGTCATGTCGGGTCTGAAGAAACTCATCCAGGAACTCCATCGCCGTTCGCTATGGCAGGTGCTGGGCATCTACCTGGCGGGGGGCTGGGTCGTGCTCCAGCTGGTCGACACGCTGGCCGGGGCGCTCAATCTTCCCGAGTGGGCGCCGCCTCTCGCCCTGTTCTTGCTCATCATCGGCCTCCCGGTCGTGCTCGCGACCGCCTTCGTGCAGCTGGGGGTCGGGCCAAGGGGAGCGGATCGCGTGCTCGCGGACGCTCCATCCGACGGCACCCCACCAGGAGAAGCGTCGATCGAAGGCTCGGAGGCGCCCGAGCGGCGTGGCGTGCCGACTGCGGCCCACCGATTACTGACGTGGCGCAATGCGGTCGCCGGGGGGACGGTGGCGTTCGCACTCTGGGGCATCGCTGCGGCCGGCTGGCTGCTCCTCGGACCGGGCTATCAGGGTAGCCGTCGGTCCGGATCCGAGCGGCCGTCCGTGGCCGTGCTGCCGTTCGCCAACGAGAGCGCCGCCGGCGCGGAGGACGCCGCCTTCTTCGCCAACGGTCTGCACGACGAGGTCATCACGCGGCTTCACAAGGTCGGCGGGCTACGAGTAATCTCCCGCACGTCGGTGATGCAGTACCGGGACGCCGTCAGAAACGTCCCCGAGATCGGTGAAGAGCTGGGAGCCGGAGCAGTCGTCGAGGGTGGAGTCCAGCGGGCGGGCGACCGGGTGCGGCTGAATATCCAGTTGATCGACGTCGCGACCGATGATCATCTGTGGGCGGAGACCTACGAAGAGCGGCTGACGGCGGACAACATCTTCGCCATCCAGGCCGACATCGCCCAGCAGATCACCTCCAGGCTCCAGAGCGAGCTCACACCGGAGGAACGGGTCCTGGTCGAGGACCGACCGACCGAGAACCTCGAGGCCTACGAGTTCTTCCTCCGCGGCATCGAGCCCCAGGAGGACAGATACTCCGAGAGCGATCTTCTGTTTGCGGCACAGATGTTCAACGAGGCCGTACGCCTGGACCCGGGCTTCGCGGTCGCCTGGGCACGCCTGGCGGAGGCCCAGATCGAGCTTTTCTGGTTCTACGATCGGACCGCGGAACGGCGCGTCCTTGCCCGACAGGCCGTCGAGAGAGCACGCTCGCTGGCCCCCGACCACCCGGAGGTCCTGCACGCCGTGGGGCAGTACTACTACCACATCGAGCTCGACTACGAGCGGGCCCTGCGTGAGCTGGAACTCGCCCTGGACAGGGTGCCCAGCGATTCCCGCGTGCTCATGTCGCTCGGCGCGGCTCGACGTCGGATGGGGCTCCTCGAGGCCGGTACGGAGGACATTCGACGGGCGTTCGACCTCGATCCGAACTCGGCCCGAATCGCGTTGAACCTCGGCGCCTCGTACCAGATGCTGCGGGACGACGACCTGGCCGCACGCTCCCTGGCGCGGGCGACCGAGCTCTCGCCCCGGTGGGCGCGGGCCGTCGGGTACGCGGCGCTTCATAGCCTCTACCAGAGCGCAGACGGCGAGGCCGCGATCACTCAGCTGCGTGCGGCGGAGACAGCGGGCCTGCGCCCTTCGGACGATCCGTTCCTCACTCTGGCATGGATCCGCGTACTGGTCCAGCGGCGTGAATACGACGAGGTCATCCAGCGGATCGACTCCGGGGCCTGGGGACTCGTCGACGGCCAGTTCTCGTATCTGCCTCCGAGCCTGATCAAGGCCCAGGTACTCCAGCTCAAGGGCGACCCTGGGCCGGCCGCGCGGGAGTTCGAGGCTGCGGTCCGCGTGCTCGAACAGGCCGCCGCTGACGCCCCGGACGACGAGCGGGTTCACAGCTCGCTCGGGCTCGCGTACGCCGCGCTGGGCCGCAGGGACGATGCGATGCGGGCGGGTGAGCGCGCCATCGAGCTCATGCCGCGCAGCCGCGACCTGTTCCGCGCCGTATATCGGGAGGACGACCTGGCCCGGATCTACGCCGCGGTGGGTGAGGAGGACCGCGCCATCGACGCGTTCAGCGCTCTCCTCGTCGCACCGACCTATCTGAGAGCCGCGTTCCTGCGTCTCGATCCGAGGCTCGAACGTCTCCGGGCAAACCCCCGATTCATGGAGCTGCTCGACCAGAACTAGCAGGCTGATGACGCCGCCACCTCCGGAACGCTTGCCTTGATTCGGTTTACCTCAGGGAGTACTCCCAACGCCGTCATCCGGGTCTGTTGACCGAGGCGAAGGTGTCATGGCACCTCGGACTGGCGAGCCGCCAGGCTCATCTGGACCACCGCTGTCCATCACGCGGCGAGACTTCATGCGCCTGTCCGCCGCAGCCATCGGCGCGACAGTCCTGGCCGATTGTGACGAGGCGCCGACTGGTGGGCCACCGCCAGAACCGCCAGAACCGCCAGAACCACCAGCACCTCTGGAGCCGACCGCACAGGTCGCCGCGGCCCGCGGCGACGATCTTTCCCTGATGACTCACCAGGTGCTCGACGCGATGGGCGGCCTGGAGCAGGTCGTTCACGAAGGTGAGACGGTCTTCATCAAACCAAACATGGTCACGCTCCCATGGGCCCGGTCTGGGAACTGCTTCGTGGGTGGTGAGTGCGCCAAGCCGGAGATCGTCATCTCCGTAGCCGAGGAGTGTCTGCAGGCCGGTGCCGCGGAGGTAATCATCGGCGACGGCTCTCACATGCCGACCTTGGAGTGGGAGTACGCGACGACCTTCGATGGCTCCACCAACCTTCTTGCGGAAACCGAGCGCCTGAGCGCGCAATACGCGGGGCAAGCGCGTGTGGCCTCGTTGGAAGTCGACTCACCGGAGTGGGTAGAGGTCCCGTCGCGTACTTATCTGGGCCGGATCGCGATCTCGAGCCTGGTCGCGTGGGCCGACCGGGTCATCTCGATTCCGGTCGCGAAAACGCATTCGTGGGCGGGGCTGACCCTGTCTTTGAAGAACTTCATCGGGATCACCCCCTTGGAGCGCTATGGCATTTGGATGGACGGGGGCTGGGCGGACCGCAGCAGCGGCTTCGACCACAGCAGCCCCCGAGCGATCGCGGAGATCTACCTGGACATTGTGGATGCGGTGAAGCCGGATCTCGCCATCGTCGATTTCTCGATCGGCATGGAGGGAGACGGTCCGACTCTCGGGTCGGGGGGTCGGCCGGTGGACATGCGATCGCGGCTCGGGTCCTGGTTGCTTCTCGCCAGCACCGATCCGGTGGCAGCCGATGCGACGGCGGCCCGGGTCATGAGCCACGATGTCGCGGCCCAGAGGCAGCTCACGATGGCATACGACATGGGGTTGGGAGAGATCCGCGAGGGAGCGATCGAGGTCGTCGGTGCGCGGCTCGACGCCCTCCGGGTTGATTGGGCGCCCGCGAGACTCAAGAACAACCCAGCGGGGGCCTACGTACCCAGGCGACAATACTCCTGCTGTCTGCCCGCCGAGGTCTGAGTCCCCAGCCGCCCTGACGACCGCTTAACCGTGCCTCGCTTCTGATCTCTCGGAGCTCTCGGCACGCCCAGGACCCACGCACGAAGCCCTCGATCCATCTGGTGGTTCGGCTAGTTTGCCATCTTGATCGCGGCAAGCTCCATCACGTGATCACGGTCCTTCTTGGTCCTGACCTCGATGCGAACGCCTCTACCCTCTGCGTATTTCCTCGCTCCATCTATGAGGGCAAGTACGGACTCGGGTAGAGTACTGTCGTGAGCCGCTTTGACGGCCCTGTCACCCAGCACGAAACCCACCAGGAAGTGCTTGCTGCACGGGGTCATGTACAGAACGGTGCGTTTCTTCTGCTTCAGCCGCAGCGACCATCCCCACTTCGCGCCGGCGAAGTTCCACGTCTCGTCCAGCGGCGCATACTCGGAGGCGATGTGCGCGATCAAGTGACCCCAGTGAGAACTCGTTCGGCCCAGCATCTTCTCGAGATCGGAGGCACAGGGGGCGTTCGATTTGTCGTCAAAGGCACTCAAAGCCATTCCCGCCTCCCGTCGCGAGCACAGCGTGCACCCCGCCGGACACGTGGTCCTCTCCTCACGCGGAGGGCCTCAGGGCCGTGTGACGGCTCATCTCAGCCGCCCGCGAGCTCCACGAGCATCGCCGTGTACATTTCCAGGTTCAGCCGGTACTGGGCCTCGCTCATGTATTCGTGCTCGCTGTGCCCCGTGTACGGTTCGTCGGGCATGGCGGGGCCGAAGTTGACGCCGTTCGGCACCAGCCGCGCGTGTGTCCCACCGCCCATCGACGTGGGAGCCGCGTCCTCCCGCCCCGTGTAATGCCGGAAGATGCCGAGCAGTGTGGGGATGTGCGGCGCGTCCTCCAGATAGTGCGGGTCGCTCGTGATCGTGGAGTGCTCCACAGTCTCGATTCCAGTCCGCGCCTTCCAGGCGTCCACCGCCGCCGAGACCGCGTTCTCCATCTCGTCCCGACTCCGACCCATGGGCGCCCGGACGTTGATGCCGGCCCTGAGGCTCCCGTCATCCTCACGTCCGAGCGTGGTGAGGGACAAGGTCAGCGGTCCCATGAATTCGTGCGAAAACGCCAGATCGCCGAACCGTTCGGCATAGTCTCCGGTGCCGACGAGGTCGTTCACGAGGCGGACCATCGTAGCGACCTGGCCGGCGGGCCAGTCGTACGTCGCGAGGAGGGCTGCCAGGTGAGTGATCCCGTTCGTGCCCTCCCAGGGCTTCGAGGAATGCGCCGAGGTGCCCCGGGCTCGCACGGTGAGTGCGCCCGCGGTGGGCTCACCCTCCAGAAACGAGAACTCGACCGCGGTGTCGGAAGCCGCGGCCGCGCGCAGGGCCGACGTCAGGTCCGGGTCGGCACCCTCGATCACGGCCACCCCATCCTCCGGAACCTGAGACAGAAACGATCCCCCTGAGAACGACGTCAGTCGGGCCCGGTCGAGGTCGCCGGCCGCCGAAGGCACCTGGTCGGGCGGCACGCTGACAAAGATGGCGTTCCAGCCTTTCTCGCCCGTCACCACCGGGTATTCCGCGTCGATCACCACGTTGAGCGCGGGGGGCTCGTTGCGCGCCAGAAACCGCTGGAACGGGGCCCAGTCGGATTCCTCGGAGTAGGAGATGATGAGCTCGATCCGTTTCGCCAGGGTGACTCCGCGATCCTTCAGCGCCTTCATCGCCCAGAGCGCGGTGGCGATCGGTCCCTTGTCGTCCTCTACCCCGCGCCCCACGAGCCGGCCCGGTTCGCTCTCTCGATCCAGGCTGAAGGGATCGCGCGCCCATTTCGACGCATCCGCCGGCTGCACGTCGGCATGGGTGACCACCCCCAATCGCTCCGAGGCGTTCCCCAACCCGACGACCACGACGGCGCCGTGGTCTTCAAAGTCGAGCCCGAGCTCGCCCGCCTTCCGCTCGAGGTACGCAGTCATCTCGCGGACCTCGGGGTGCTCGGCAACCCGAACGCCGGGTTCCTGGACGGTGCGAAACGTCACGAAGTCGCCGAGGGTGGCGACCGTCGAATCGTAGTACGTCTCGACCGCGTATCGGGCGACCTCTCGTGCCTCGGTCGAGACCAGGGGCGCTGCGCAACCGACGACCAGTACCGCGCATCCGGCCGTTCCTGCGGCCACGAAACCACTCGTGTTCGACCTCATCGGAATACCCCTTCGGGTTGGGAGACGACCCTAGCACACTGGAGGGCTATCGCCAAGCGGCTTCTCACTCCTGATGCGAAGGGAAGACCCGGAGGCTGGGTGAGCTGATCGAAGTTCGTGTGGTGAGAGGTGACCGGGGCGAGAATCACCCCGAGGATGCGCCAGCCGCCAGCTGAAATCCTATCTGGTCGAAGATCTCGTCCGAATAGTCACCTTTCGCCGTTACGTTGATCGAAATCCTGCGCTTGGACAGGACCCGTACGAGCGCGCCACCCTCATTAGCGGGCTCCACGACGACTCGGACGATCTCCCCCGCGGTCCACTCCCTCGTGGTTCGCTTCCCGACGAGCATCCACGTTCCGGCCGCCACTTCGTCGACCTCGTCCAAGATGAGCCCGGCACCCAACATCGCATGATAGGCGGCGGCGCGGACTTCGCTGGGAGGCGCGTCGAAGTGACGAACAATACCACGATCCAGGGGTTCGGACTGTATCCCCCCGACACTTGCGCACCCGACCATGACGACTGTGAACGTCAGGCTGCATACGCTGCGTTGCATCTCTACCCCCTCATCTGAGCTCCTTCGGCACAACAGCTTCGGGGTCATCTTGGAGACGGTTCCGTAGCGACGCTGGTCACGCACAACCACACATCCTCTCACGTCCGCCTGAAGAGACCCCGCCCCCGGCCCATGGCCAGGAGCGGGGTACGGACAGCTCGATTTGCGGATCGAGCGAATGTTCACTCCCGCCCGATCGTGCGATCGCAGGTCACGGTAGCCAGAGCACCGCGTGGAACTCTCCGGATCCCGTATCGCTCCAGCCGGCGATAACGCCGCGGTTGTTCACGGCGAACGCCGAGCTGTAGGTGCCGCCCGGCAGCGTGCCCAGATCGATTGCCTGTCCCGGTCCAGCGCCCGGCTCCCACATCGTGGCCCTCCCGGCGAAGTGCGGTATGTTCGGGTCCGGCACGTCCGGGTCCGGCACGCTGACGCCGACGATCATGCCGAGACCGTTGATCGCCTTGGCCTTGCTCCAGGGATACCCGCCATCGAGCGCGCCCAGGTCTTCCATCAACCCGTCGCGCCAACGGTACGCGTGCTCCGGTCCAGCCGCCGTGCTGCTCCAGCCAACTACCGTACCCGCGTTGTTGATCGCCACCGCGATGCTCCAGCCGGGCGGGCCAAGCCATCCGAGCGGCTGAATGGAGCCATTCTCCCACACGCACGCCTGCCCCCCGAGCGGGCTGTCCGTGTAGCCGACGATCTGGCCACGCCCGTTGATTCCCCACGCCTCACTCCAGTCGCCGAGCGAGCCCAGATCGGTCATTGCGCCGTCCTCCCACAGGAACCCGTGTTGGTTCCAATTGTCGGGGTCGGGGTCGAACGGCGCCGTCTCGCTCCAGCCGACGACCTGGCCGCGGTTGTTCACGGCGCGACCCGTGCTGCCGGCCTGGCAGGTCGATGGGTGCGAGCCGTACAGGCTTCCCAAGTCCTCCCACATCCCGTTTTTCCAGATGAACCCCATCCACACACCCACCCCCGAGCACCCGAAATCGCGATCGCCGGTCACCTGTCCGCGCTCGTTGATGTCGAGAGCCTCCGCCCAGCCAATGTCGAGTCGCTGGAAGCCGCGGGACTGGCTCCACAGGAAGGCGGAAGAGCCGGACGCGCCGACCACCCGCCCAGCCTGATTGATGCCGTAGCCCGTCGAGAGGGCGGCGGGATCCTCACCCTCGAGCACACCGAGATCGATCATCCGTATGCCCGTGGTCGACGTCTCCATCGGCTGCCCGGGGAAGACGGCGGCCCGGGCTGACGTCTCTGAAGGGTCGGTTGGAAGCCTGCTCTCCGCGCACGACGTGAGGCCAACGCTAAGGCCCAAGAGCGACAGAGCGGTGAATACACGTTTGATCATGATGCATCTCCTGAGAAACGACGTGCCGCTTCCGGGAGGTGCAGGCTTCGAGGAGCGTGGGGAGCGGTTGTCTCGAAGAGGTCCTCATCGGTCAACCGCAGGGCTCCTGGCCCCCGGAGGCGGTCAAGCTTGACGATGAGGCTGCCTTCCCCTTGTGCAAGTCGGGAGATGACCTACACGGAGTGTGGGGAAAACCTGTCTCGTCTCACTGGGGGGGGATCGGCGTCGAAGACACTCCGAGGACGAATGTCGTCCGGGGGAGCCACCCACGACCTACGGAATGGAAGTACCGAGCGCCTTTGCCCGGGCAGCCCGCTCCCCCGCTCCAGCGATCAAGTGCGGGTGCGCCTTCAGATAGTCGTAGATGGCGTGTGCGGCAATCTCGTGCGCAATCTCGTTTGGGTGCTGGTCTGTCGGGTGCACCCAAAGCTCGGGACCGTCGTACTCGCGATAGCTTTCCCGGAGGTCAAGGACGGGTATCCCGGCATCTTCGCAGTATCCTCGCACCACATCGTGCACGACCTGAAAAGGGTAGTCCCCAGCGAGATTGTGAAAGAAGGGGAAGATCACGACGAGCAGAGGCGCGCCGTGAGCGGTGGAGAGTCGGTGGATCTCTTCGAGTGCACGGCGGCTCTGTTCCCACTTCGCGTCGTCTGATACGAAAGCGGCGATGCTCTGCCGTATATACTGACGCGCGGTATAGGCCTTCTTGAAACGCTGGCGAGCCCAACTCCAAAGATAGGAGTGCTTTGAAAGCGAGTCCGGCGTCAGATAGATGGAAGTGTAGCGTCTGAAGAACTCCATCATCGAGGGAACACCGTAGCGCTCCTCCACATCGTTCAGCACGTAGAACAGGACAACAAGGTCAGGGTCGTACGCCAGCCCACGATCGCGGAGCAGATCTCGCTGAAAGGCCGTGTTGGCGCCGGGCACACCCGTGTTGATCGTCTCGATGGTAGCCCCCTGCGCATCGTCTTGTAGAAGCACTCCCAGCTTCGTCAAGGCAACGTCTTCGTAGCGGACCCCCCGGCCGTAGAGATAGCTATCGCCGAGCCCGAGAACGCGAAACGAGCTTCGTGGTTTCTCGATCGTGTGACCGACGTCCCGCCAACCCGCCGAGTTGTGGACGTGATCGATCACATTGCCGGGATCGAAATATCCCCTGGGGTCGGACGCGTACGTAGTGCGTATCGTGACCGATGGCATGAGGGCTCGGGGCATGCGTTCGGTCGAGCCCCCGGGGCCGGGAAGTAATTCTTCAGTTCTCGGGCGAGGGTACTCGCCCTGGATATCCAAGACTCGGAAGGCTCCCTCCAGTGCGAGCAGTGTTATCGCAAGCGAGGCGAGTGCAGTCGTCACGTTGGTGAGCCATCCCCACCGACCGAACCAGACCCCTGCGCCAAGGCCGATGATCGCGAGCTGGGTGAGGGCGAGCAGGAGATTGAGAGCTACAGACTCGATTCTGCCGTCCGGGACCACGAGGGCTTCCAACGTCCACTTGTTGATGATCAGGCCCAGGGCGACGAGCGAGCCTCCTGCGAGTCGTGAGGTGGGGCTGGACTTAGACCGAGTCATGGATCGATCCCACGAGCTTTGCGATCTCCCGTGATGTGCGGATACGCCAACGGGAGGCCGTCTTTCGTCTCATCCAGGGGAATCCGACCCCGACAGCGGCCGGATGCTTCGACGTCGGCGGGGGCCGATTCAGGGGGCCGGCGCTCGATCAGTAGCATGTAAGCCGCTGGACCAATCCCTGCGTGGGAACCGAGCGCGTGAACGGCTCCCATCCGAGCTCCGCGTTGGAAGTGGGCGTAATCAGGTGATCGCCGACCGATATTGCCGTTACGAGACCCGAGGCACCTGGTGTCGTGGTCCCGAGCGTATTGGTGCCGACGCGGACCGTTACGGAGCTGACCAGCCCCGCGCAGTTCCCTCGCAGGAAGACCGTCAGTCGCGTCTCACTGGTGGGCCCGGGGCCTGGAGGGTCCGGCGGCCCACGGTTCTCGGCCTCCGGATCGACGAACCCGCATGCCGCGGCGGAAGTACAGGTCGAGCCCAACGCCGGGCACCATACGAGCCGAAGGCCCGCACGATCGGAAACCGGGCTGCAAAAGCCCCGATCCTCGGCCAGGAAAGCCGACGGAGGCGGGCGCTGGGAGGGACTTGTCCCGGACTGCCCACAGGCGATCAAAAGAAGCAGCGGGAACAGGAAGTGGAGTCTTCTTCCCAAGAGTCGCACGTCGTCTCGATACGGAGGATTCCAGCGGCGCGAACCATGATTCGCGGCGAGATGCCAGCGTCGGACCGAGATGCAAGCTCCGGGCCTAAGGAGCGCAGACCACCCCGCCGTCGCACCCGTCCCCGGGCTCCGATCTAGAATCCCGCTGCTGACGCGGGCAGGAGGTGCAGGCTAGCCGCCCCCTGTGCGCATCGCTTGCGCCCGCGCTTCCAGATCTGCTGCCTCGCTCGCACGGTTGGCCCGCCGGAGCATGTCGGCGTAGTCCGTCAATGTCTCTTCGATCGCGGGATCGTCCGGCTCCAGCGCCGTGCGTCGGATCGCCAGAGCACGCACGTAGAGCGGTTCGGCTTCGTCAAACCTGGCCTGATCCCGGTATACGTTGGCGAGTCCGTTGAGGCTACTCGCGATCAACGGGTTGTTTGGATTCAACGCCGCTTCCTTGATCGCGAGAGCTCGACGAAAGTAACCCTCGGCGTCGGAGTATCTGCCTTCCACCCAGTACAACTCGGCCAGGTTGTTGATGACCTTCGCGATATCCGGATGGTTCGGTTCGAGCGCTTTCTCCCAGATCGAGCGCGCACGTTCGTACGCCCGCTCGGCCTCCTCGTACTTCTGCTGGTCGAAATAGAGCCCACCGAGGTTGTTCAGGCTTGTCGCGAGACGGGTATCGCCAGGGTCCAGTGTTCGCTCCCTGATGGCGAGCGAGCGCTCGAAGAATGGTTCTGCCTCGGCGTACCGTTTCTGGCGGTAGAATAGGATCGCGAGGTTGGTGACTGTACGGGCCACCTCGGGGGCGTCGGGTACCAGGACTCTCTCCTGGATATCGAGCGCCTGTTCCAGGAGCGGCTGGGACTCGCCGTACCTGCCCTGCTGGAGGAAGTTGGCTCCGAGCGCGACAAGCCCGTCCGCGACATCTGGATGGTCAGGACCGAGGTGTTGCTCCCGGATCGTGATGGTGCGTTCCAGCAGCGGCCCGGCCTCGGCGTAGTCACCCTTCTCCCGGAGGAGCCACGCGAGTCGCTGGAGACTCTCCGCGACGTCAAGATCGTCACGTCCGAGCTCTGTCTCTCGCAACGCCAGGGAACGCTCCAGCAGCGGCTGAGCTTCGTCGAACAGCCCCATGTTCGTGTACACCCGACCCATGGTAGCCAACAGCCGGGCCTGGAGAACGGGCTGATTCTGCAGCTCTGAGGTGATCTCGTCGGCGCCGCGGTCGAGGACTTCGCGCGCCGAGATCGGGCGGCCCTGGGCCTCCTGCGGATCCGACTCCTCGAACAGACCCACGAGAAAGTCTGAAACCTGTTGCGCCGCCTCGGCCTCGCGCGCCCTTGCGGCCTCGGCCTGGGTCGCTCGCACCAACCCTACCATCATCGTGACGACCCCCATCACGATCGCGGCAGCCACCACGCCCGTCGCGGCGACCCCGCCCTTGTGACGCCTGCCGAACTTCAGGACCCGGTAAGCCGTGCTCGGCGGCCGAGCCATCACGGGCTCGTGGTTCAGGTGGCGCTCGATGTCCAGCGCCAGCCCGTTCACCGTCTCGTAGCGACGCGACCGGTCCTTCTCCACCGCCTTCATGACGATCCAGTCCAGGTCTCCCTTGAGCTCCCGGACCAGTGAGCGCGGATCGGTGTGCCGGAACTTGGCGATCGCCTGCTGTCGGTCACCCAGGCTGGTCAGTCGGTGGCTGGGCCTGGGCACGTCCTTCTCACGCGCCACGAGCTGGGCCAGGAATGCCGGCTTCCCGACCCCGCGTGGATCCAGCGGAAGGTTGCCCACGAGGAGCTCGTAGAGTACCACGCCCAGGGAGTAGACGTCGGTGCGCGTGTCCACGTCGAGTCCGGACATCCCCGCCTGTTCCGGGCTCATGTAGGCCGGGGTGCCCAGCGCACGCCCGTACTCGGTGACCAGGGTCCGCTCGGTCAGCGGCTGAGAGATCGCCTTCGCGATCCCGAAGTCGATGATCTTCGGTACGGGGTGATCATCTCGTTCCGAGACCAGCATGTTTGATGGCTTGAGGTCGCGATGGATGACCCCCTTTTGATGCGCGTGCTGTACCGCCCGGCACACGGTCACGAACACCTCCAGCCGCTGCCCGGTGTCGAGCTTGAAGAGATCGCAGTACTCGGTGAGGGGGATCCCGCGCACGAGCTCCATCACGAAGAAAGGTCGGCCGTCCTCCGTGACCCCGGCGTCGAAGACCTTCGCGATGTTGGGGTGGTCCATCACGGCCAGGGCCTGGCGCTCGGCCTCGAACCGCGCCACGACCTCCTTGGTGTCGACACCGGGCTTCAGGACCTTGAGGGCCACCCGGCGACTCACCGGCCCGGTCTGCTCGGCCTCGTACACCACACCCATGCCCCCTTCGCCGATCAACTGGAGGATCTTGTAGGGCCCGATTCGTGCCGGGACATCGAGCGTACCGGCAGATGTCCGCAAATCGGGTGACTCAGAATCCGGTGGGTCGGGAGGGACTGTGCTCATGAAGCCGCCATTTCCCAGGTACAGTATGGCGATCGTTACTCATGAAGATGCATACAGATGCGGCGGAGCGCGAGAGCTTCGGAGGAGAGTGGGGTTTTCCCAGCTTGCCAGTTAACGACTTTTGGATCAGGTTGCCTTGTTGTCCTCACCGCACCCTTTCCGGAGGTCTCCATGAAGACCCACGCCGCCCGCATAATCCCGATACTCCTTCTCGCCTTAACGGCCGCTTTCGCTCCCTTGGGAGAACCGGAGGCGCAGCCCGCAGAATGGACGGTGAGAGTCACCATCACCCCTACCCAGCAGGAAGACCTCCCGCCGGGCTGGTCGCAATGGGTATGGTCAGTCGATCCGTATCACATCTTTATCAATCAGGGGGACGCGGTGACTTGGAACGTCACGTGGGCTGCATGCGATGAGGCGGGAGACGATCCACGCATCCGGGTCCACCCCAAGCCCATAGGACGCCCACCTCCCCAAGGACCTTGGCCTTTCACCGGCGCCCCACACACCGGAGTTAGGACAGCTAGGGCGGCTGAGATGAGACCCGAACCACAAGGACACTACGAGTACAGGATTCTGGTGACGTGCCCAGCTTTGAGCCCCGGTGGAAGGGTGGACATAGATCCCGACATGGACGTGGAGTAAGAGCGCGCCCGGCAGTTCTCCAAGGCTCATCGCCCCAGGTCCTGACCTTGACGCAGGCGCGCCGACCACAGTCTTGCCTCGGTCGGCGCGCCGCCGCCAGGGGATTGCGCGAAGCCGATCCACGAGCAACACGACCTGACGTTTAAGCGCGCTCCGGTCGGTGCGCTTCTCCGTTAACCCAACGCAGGAGGAGAACTCCACCGTCCGGAGCACTGCACAATCCGCGCTGATCCCACCCTCGTCATCCATGAGAGGCCCACGCGGCTGGAGCCTGACGAGGCGGCCGAATGCGGAGGCCCTCTGATGCCTACCCGCCGAGCACGCCTGATTCGCATCATGCTCAAGCACTCGATCGGGCGGAGATTTCGTAAGGCCGGGCTCTCGATCGCGGAATTGCGGAAGTTGGAAGACTTGATCGCTCGCAGCCAGCGTCCGCCGAAAGGGACGAGAGTCTCACCGGTATCAGTGAGTGACCTTCCGGCGGAATGGGTGCTTGGACCCGGCTCCGGAACCGGCGCAGCCATCCTCTACCTCCATGGCGGTGGGTTCGTCATGTGCTCGCCGGCGACGCACCGGGAATTGGCCGCCCGTATCTCGAGCGCTGGGGGGGCTAGAGTCCTTTGTTTGGGTTATCGGCTTGCTCCCGAGTTCCCTTTTCCCGCCGCTTTGGACGATGCCAAGACCGCGTATCGTTGGCTCCTGGCAAGGGGCTACACGCCTCCTCAGTTGATCATTGGCGGGGATTCGTCTGGAGCGGGCCTGGCGCTCCAGGTGCTGCTCTCTCTGAGGGATGAGGGCGCCCCGCTGCCATGTGCCGGCTTCTTCATGTCGCCCGTGACGGATTGGGTCGTATCTGGAGGGGATTCCTTTGTCACGCGGGCCGCGTTGGATCCGCTGGTCAGCCCGACGCAATGCCGGCATACTTCGTCCTTGTATGTCGGGAGCCACGCCGACAGTCCGCTCCTTCGCCCCGCGGAAATGGACCTGGAAGGGCTTCCGCCCCTATGGATCCAGGTTGGTGACCACGAGATCTTCCTCAGTCACGCCGAACGGCTAGCAAGCCGGGCCATCCAAGACGGAGTGGAGGTGAGCTTCAAGATCTGGCCCGGCATGTGGCATGTATTCCAGAGCGCTGCGCGGTACGTACCGGAGTCTCGCCAGTCCATCGAGGAGCTCGCTGTCTTCTTGAGGGAGAGGATCAAGGCCTGAGAGAATCCGCAGTGCTCGAGCCCCGATGCATGACCGGGGTGGGTATCGGCGCCGAAGACAACTCCGGGATGCGCGTTCGCCCCCAGCGTGGAGCGTACGAACGGGAGCCAGAGGCTCTTCTTCGCACGATATGCGGGGGAGGGCTTCTTCTGTATCTTGCCGACTTCTGGCACTCAACCATGGAGGATTTCATGTCCAGCACCGAGCCTGCGGCTGTCGCGAACCTGAACGCAGTCGGCCTCTCACTCAGCTTCACAGTGAACGACCTTTCGAAGAGCGTTCAGTTCTACACAGAGGGTCTCGGCTTTGAAGTCCAGGAAGACCACGAGTCCGATGGGCAACTCCGGTTCGTGCAGCTGAAGGCCGGAGCCGTTCAGATCGGGCTCGGGCAGGACGACTTTGCCAAGGGACGCGACCGCCTGAAAGGGGTGGGTTTCAGGACCTGGATCGCGACCTCACAGGACCTTCTCGGCCTCGCGGAGCGCGCGAAGGCAGCCGGCATCACTCTGGACAGTGAACCGGAGGAGCTCCCCTGGGGGGGTATGGCCTTCGCGGTCACCGACCCTGACGGGTTCAAGGTGAGCATCGCCAGCGCCGGCTGACAGGCGGAGCGCTCCTCGGCTCGCTTACGCGCCGCGGCGACGAACGCGCATCCCGTCCAACACCGTTCGCGTGGTGTGCCGGATCAGGCCATCGATGTCGTCGGTAGAGTGTATCTGCCCCTCGATCACCAGCGACGCCAGACCGTGCACCGCCGCCCAGGCCGTGTAGGCCTGGGCTCGCGGATCCTGCCGTTTGATCGCGCCCGCCCGCTGGTAGGCCTGGATCACGTCGACCAGCTGCTCGAAGATGGCCGTCGCGGCCTCTCCTAACTCGGGCAGGTCCTCGCGAGTCAGCGCCTCCCTGCCGTACATCAGGCGGTAGTGCGCCGGATTCTCGACGGCGAAGCGCACGTACTCCTCACCCATGCGCCGGAGCCGCTCGACGCTGGATCGCGGGGCGCCCGCGTCGATGGTTCGCAGGCGCTTTCCGAGTCGCTCGAACCCGGCCGCGGCGACTGCGACCAGAAGCGCATTCTTGTCCGCGAAGTGGCGATAGGGCGCGGCGCGCGACACGCCGAGGCGTCGGCCGAGCGCCCGCATCGTCACGCTCGCAGCCCCTCCCTCGGCAATCATGGCGGCGGCTTCGTCGAGCAGTGCCGCTCGAAGATCCCCGTGGTGATAGGCCCTGGCCAGGTTGGTCATGCTCTCAACATGGCCCTGAGTGTTGACAAAGTCAACATTCGAGCGTAGACTGTATGTTGACAGCGTCAACACCCCCGACGCCTTAACTCTTTTGCTCGACGCTATGGTGACCGTCATGTCTACCTTCACCTCCGATCGAGAGCGACGCCTCTGGTTCTGGGCGGTGGCCGTCATGGTGGCCATCTACTCCACCCTGGGGTTGGCGGGGACGTTGGCCCAGGTGCTGCGCGAGCGGAACCAGCTGGACGACACGTTTTTTCTCTGTTTTCTCCTGGTGGTGGCGGCCATCGCCGGAAGTGGGTTGATGAGACGTCCCGGGAGGCTCGAGATCTGGGTGGCGGTCGGCGTCATTGCTGTCTACGCGACGGTGTTGATGAGGATGCAGGTCGGTCCCGAGGAGCGCACCCACCTGTTCGAGTACGGCCTGGTGGCCGTGCTCATCTATCAAGCTCTCGCCGAGCGCGTGCGGAACGGCCGGCGGGTTCCGATCCCGGCTGTCCTCACGGTAGTCGTGACCGCGTTGTTGGGCTGGCTCGACGAGGGCATCCAGTGGCTCCTCCCCAACCGCGTCTACGACATCCGCGACGTCGGGTTCAACGCCCTCGCCGGCCTGATGGCGATCGTGGCGAGCCTGGCTCTGGCGTGGGCGCGGGGGCGGGTTTGGCGGCGGAGGTCGGTCCGGTAGCCCCTAGCGCACTACTTCGTTGCGTGACACTGGAACGAAGGTAGAAACGGAGGAAGAAGATGCTACGAGAAGTTCACGAGCATGTGGTAAGCGAACTCCAACAGAGTTCGAGGACGGACACCGTATTTGTCGTGACCGCCGTCTTGTTCAACCTCGTCGTAATGGGGATCAACTGGGGAGTAGCCTCAGAGCCGGGGGACGGTGGTTACCCTCCAGAAAACGACTGGATCCTGGGCCTGCTTATCACCGCCACCTTATTCATAAACTCGTTTGCCGTCCGGGCATTACTTGGTGGCCGTGATACCCGCTTGAAGCTCCTCTCCGGCCTGGTCGCGATGTACAAAGACAACGGCGTGGACGAGTACTACGATCCGAGTCTCCTGGATGTCTACGCGACGAGGTACAAGCTGTTCATCGCCATTCTGGGCAGTCTCGCCGCCATCTCGATTATCGTACCGTTATTCGAACGGCTGATGGGCTAGCCGATTGGGTCTGCCGGCGGCAAATGTTGGCGCACCTTCCAAGGGTGTGAGACCGGGACAAAGCTTGGCCCTTACCTGCCGAGAAGGACCCGTAATTCGGGCAGGATGTTCTTCAGCGGAAACGGCTCACACCCTCGTGCCCCAAACGTGTTGCAGCGGGGAACTGGATCGTCACTGTGACGTTTCTCGCGACCCCGCGCTCCCCTAAGGGAACCTGTTCGCGCTACGATCTCCTCTCGACAACGGGCGGAGGCTACTCGTCGGTGACCGGCGTCGGGTCGTCGGAGTTCAGAATGTACCTCGCGATACGCCAAGAGCCTCCAGGCTGTCGCTGAAAGATCATCACCCAGCTTCTCGTAGACTCGAGCGGCTCACCATCGGGTATCTGGGCCATGGTTCCCGTGAGCGTCCCTCGTGCAAACGCCCAATCTCCAAGAACCACCATCTCGGTGGTAGAAATGTCGTGGTTCTCGAAATCAGTCCGGTCGAAGACGGCTTGAAGCTGCGCGTCGATCGCATCGCTACCGTTCACGGGGGGCTCGTTCGGCACCATCAGCACTCCGTCATCGGTGAACAGGGCCGCGTATTGCCCCGCGTCGCTGCCGTCGAGTGCCGCGAGGTATGTCGTCTGCAAGCCCTCGATCGCTTCCACGTCGGCTTCCGTCGTGGCGACCTGTTCCGCGGCAGGTTCCTCCTGGTCCTCAGCGGGCACGCATGCAACACCAGACAGCGCGAGAACGGGAACTGCGACGAGCAAGAAAGGTGCGTACTTCATGGCTGCCTCCGAGAGAGCGGGTCATATTCGGGCTCACGATCGTCCGCCATCACAATCTGCACGTCAAGTGCTGTTGGCCTCTAAATGGGGCCTGATTCCCGGTCGATAGACCCCCGCGTCACACCACGCTACGTGGAAGCCGCGGGTTCATCCCCTGCATCAACGCCAGGGTGGACAAGCCGGCTCGTCGGGCGATCTCGCGTGGCAGGATCGACGGGTCATCGGGTCCCACGAGCGTGGCGACGTCACCGACCGAGACGCTCTTTTCGTCGCCGATCTCGATGATCGCGTGCGCCGAGTTCACGCCGCCTTTGACAGGATATAGCCGCCCGTTGATCAGGACTTCGCAGGTGCCGTTCGCCGCACTCGGATAGCCATCGGTCCGTCCGATCGGGAGCAAAGCGATCCAGGTCGGGCGCCCGGGAGCGAACGTACGATAGAAACCCGCGCTGTCGCCGGTCTCGAGCCGCTCGACCCGGACCACGCGGGTCCGCAGCCGAAACACGGGCCGCAGATCGGCGCGATCTCGCACGTCCTCGCCGCTCGGATAGTTGCCGAACAGGGCGTTCCCGGGCCGTACCATGTCGTAATGCGCTTCGGGCAGGTGAAAGAGCTCGACCGTGGGAGATGCGTGAAGCGTTCCGAGCTCGAGCCCGCCGCCGCGCGCCCACTCCAGCAGCGACTCGAAGCGGGCGAGCTGCTCGCGGTCGAAGTCCAGGTCGTGCGTGAACATGGTGTAGGTGCCATCGACCTCTACGGAGGGGCTCGAGCACAGCTCCTCGATCCACGGGCGAGCGCGCCGGAAGGGCATGCCTTCCCGGTTCATCCCCGTATCGATGAACAGCTGGACCGGGACCGGACGGCCGAGTCGCCGCGCCACACGCTCGAGCCGCTGTAGGGCATCATCGAACCACACGGTCGGCAGTATGTCGTGATGCACCATCTCGCCAATCGCGTCCTCCGGCTCCTCGGCCATGACCACGATCGGCTTGGTGACACCGGCCTCCCGCATGGCCAGGGCCTCCTCCACGCGCACGCAGGCAATGCCACCCACTTCGGGGAAGCTCGCGAGCAGCGGCCCGACGGCCCGATCACCCAGCCCGTAGGCGTTGTTCTTCACAACCGCCAGGATGGGGCGGCCGCCGGCGAGCTTCGCAGCCTCCCGCACGTTCTGACGGTACGCGGCGCGATCGATCTCGATCCACGGGTCGAATCGCCGGCGGGAGTCGACATCGGACGCGATTGCCGCCGACGCCGGGATCGGTCGTCGTCGAGCGGACGCGCACCCGGCAGTCGCGGCCAGCCCCACGGCGCAGCCTGCAAGCTCGAGAAAGCGGCGACGAGTGTGGGGGCGGGGCTCGGCGGACGGTGGCATCGGCTCTAACACTCCTCCAGGACCGCGGATCGGTAGACCGCTATTCAGCATAGCCGTATCGGTGGGGTCCGGGACAGACACCGGCGCAGGGATTTGGGTGCACCCAAGCGTCGTTCCTCATCAACGGCCAGTCCTGATCGACTGTAGGTCCAGCGCGGAGTCGATTGTATATACTTCCCTGGTTTCAGATCGTCCGCGCACGCGGACTTCACGCCTTGGGAGTCCCGAGAGATCAAACTGGCTGCCGGAGGTGGCTTCTACGGAAACGACCAGCTGACAATCAAACTCCTTGCATAACTCTTGGAACCGACTCGCCGTGTTTACACAATCACCGATCGCTGTCAGACTCTTTGACCTTCCATAGCCCATCTCTCCGACAATGACTCGACCCACCTCGATTCCGATGCCGACCTCGAGGGGGCGCTCCAGATCGTTGGCGAGAGCGGCATTCAGATCCTCCAGTTTCTTAGCCATGAGATAAGCTGCTGACAGAGCCTGAGTGCATCCCTTTGACGCCGTGCCGCCGATCCCGAACAACGCCATCACGCCATCGCCGATGAACTTGTCGATGCGTCCCCCCGATTCCTGGACCGCTCCGCCCATGGCCTCGAAGTAGCGGTTCAGCACGAACACCACATCGTACGGCAGCTTCCGCTCCGCGAGCCGAGTGAAATGCCGCAGGTCGCAAAACAGGACCGCGAGCTCCAGCTCTTCACCTTGCGACGGACTCGTGAAGGCGGCTTCCGGACCTACCGCGGGGGACAGGAGTGAAGCAGCGGCCAGGTCGGCCGTAGGGCGGAGTTGGCAGGCCAGCCGTACGGCAGGAGGCGCCGAGATCCGCATCAGGACCTCCCTTTCCGCCCGCGAGGGTGGCTCCAGGAGTTCGAGCCCCCGGGTGATGCGGACGCGGCAGGTTGAGCAGCGTCCACGTCCCCCGCAGACGGACGCGTGTCGAACCCCTGCTGCCCGGAGAGCCTCGAGCAGGGTATCTCCCGGAAGCACTCGCAGCACGAGCTTGCCATTGTAGACGACTTCCGAACCCCTCGAGCGCGACAGCACGCTGAGCCGGGTCTGGCGTCCCAGTAACACGAGGGCGATCAGACCCACATACCCTGCCATGCCGATGAACGTGTAGCGGACGACAGAATCGTACACCTCCTCGGTCAGGCCCCACTCCGCACGCCACTCCCGAATCCCGTCCGCGGCTTCCGCAGGGTTCTCCTCGATCTCCTCTTGGACCAGAGCACGAATCTGCATCCCACCCGAGACAAACCCCGCCAATGCGAGTGTCGGTAGGACCACGAAGAAACCGGAGATCAAAGGTCTGTATTTGGAATACCAGGGCCGTAGCCGGAGCCAAGTGTGAAAGCCTACATAGCAATGGACCCAGGCGACCAGCAGTAGCAGGATCTGACCGGCGCACCAGACGGGTGCCAGGTGCCAAAAAAGGAGAAGCTGACTGGTGTAGTCGCCTGCCGTCCCCCAAAACTCGTGCGCGAGCCTGGTCCCCATCAAGTGATACACGAGCAGCAGCGGGATGAGAAAACCGAGGATGTTCTGGGGGACTTCCCAACCCCTTAATCGAAGGGTTTTTCGCTTATAGATCGCCCAGAAGGCGAGCGAAGAATGGACGACGAACGCCCCTGCCAGCAGCACGGTTCCAGGCACCGTTCTCCATGGATCGATCGAGAAGGTCATGCCCCAGTCCATGAGGCGGCCTGAAACGAGCGCCAAGGAGAGGTTGGATAGGTGAGAGAGGACGAAGATCCCCATGACGAGCGCAGAATAGAGGCGCAACCGGGTGAGCATTAGCCAAGCCACCTCTTGGGTCCGACGTGGGATCACTTCTCGATACCCGACGGCACTAATCACGCCGCCACAGCCAGCCAATAGCGTGGGCCTACTACCGGTCTTGAGAAGCTGTACTTATCGGTAACACCGGCGGTGGGAGACGGTTGACTCACGGCAGACGTACGTGAGCGGACCGTCCCATGGCCAACTGGACTGCACGGGACAAACTGTCCCGTGCCCTGGGGCGGTTTTCCTCTCTATGGATGCGTCAGGGGCAGGTCCAGCATCACCCACCTGAAGGACGACGCCAGAAGGAAGAACCCGCGCTCCTCTCAGGAGGTGGTCATGGACAGTAAGCTCCGGATCGGGCGGCGCTTGGCTGAGGGGGACTTGACCGGGACGGTGCGCCTGTTGGTTGCATAGTTTTCCCATGCCACCCAGCTGCACAGGGGGCCTGCGGGGAGCTCGGTGATTCCGTCAAAGAGCTCGTAAAAGGACCAATGACGCTTCATCAGCTCGCCGCTCCCGTTTGAAACGAAGACCGCACCCTGGCGAGGGCGCGACTTCGTCAGCGAGGGGCCAATCAGCAGGCCGAATTGCCAGGGCTCCGTGAAGTGCCGGGCGTGGAGATCGGCTTCGGCCTCCGTGAGCGAGCAGCCGGATCCCTCGCGAGTTCGAAACCAGCCGACGGGCAGGCCGCCCACCCAGTCGGGCTCTCGGAGGACCGCCACTAGCGCATCGTCAATGATCCAGCCCCGCTCCGTATCCTCCGCCGTGCCCGCGTCGTGATCGTAACGCATGTCCTCTGGGAGGGTTGCCGCGTCGGTGATCACGGCGTGCACCCAGCGGCGACGCGTCCAGGGGCACTCATAGAGGTGCCCGAGGAGGACTCCGGCAGCTTCCCCGGCCGGGTGGGCCGAGCTGAGCTCCTCGATCCCCGCGAAGACCCTTTGATTGATGACGATGTCGGGCCGGGACTCGACCTGCTCGTCGATAACCCAGTTTTTTTTGCGGGAAGTCCACAGGATGGATGCTCCGAACGGGAACCGCCCACTCTGATAGGGAAGGAGGCGGAACGGATTCGCTCCGGGTAGAAGCGCGGCGTCGTCAGAAGGCTTGCGAGCGCCGGTGTCGGTCATGCCCCACCCCTCCTGCAACCCAAGTCCATCCGACCGCTACCCGGCGGCACAGTCCGGCGCCGGGGGCAGACCTGTGTGAGGCAACCGGCAGGCCACGAGCGCAAGAGCACGCTATATAGTGCATCTGTAATCGGTTACGGATACGGGCCGCTATCGTGAAACGGAGCGAAGAACGCTGGAGCCGGGAAGGCTTACTCGATTCGGGCGTCCGCAGGTGGGAATTATTCCCTAGTTGAGCGCGATGGGCGCGGAGAAGCTGTCTAGGGCCAATCAGTGTTTGGGGTAGAGGCCGGGCTGGTTGTCGTCGAATCCTGCCCGGATCAGCGCGATCACCGATTCGACTTTCTTTCGATGCCAGCCGCCCAGTGAGTGGATGTTGGCCAGCGTGTTGACCGTGTGCTCGGCGGCGCCGTGAAAACGCCAGCGGACCGAGTCGAGCCGGCAATGGACGATCACCGGGGTCCGACCACCGCCATAGTTGAAGGTGCATTCTCTGAAGATGCAGTCGTAATACTCCTCGCCGTCCACGTCGAGAATCGCGCCCTCGAACGTCTCGCCATCATGGCGCGCCACGTTGGCCCCCTTCCGGACTCGGAGGGCGAAGAAGCGTTCTCATAATCCCACGCCGGCTCCGAGGAGTCGAGACGCCTCGTCTCTGGTCGTCGAGGTTCGGTGGCATATCATCACCATCATGTGGCCAAGCCCAGAGCCATGCGCCAACGCATCTCAGAAGCCGATGACCGCATTGGAGACGGCTCGGGGCTCGGGAGGCATGGAGTACACGTTTCGTTCGTAGTCCCCGTTGTACGGACTGATGTTCAACGTTTGATCCCCGACCACGAGTGTGCTGCTTCCCCCGGGATCAAAGCCCATGGCGCTCTCCACGCCGTGCGCGGAAAGAATCTCGGCCATTTCCACATGGGTCGCACCGAC
>JBDHAC010000018.1:0-95599 GCA_039588275.1 Gemmatimonadota bacterium | reverse complement strand
ACCGGTGGCGACGGCAACACCGGTGACGGTGGCGATACCGGTGGCCCATTGCCGGGCGGCCCCGATGGGGGCGATCCCGGCATGGGCGAAGTGCCCGAGCCGATCAGCACGACGTTGGTCGGGATCGGCCTCCTCGGGTATGCGGGAGCGCGGCTGCGCCAGCGCCGGATGGGTGCCGTGCACGAGGAAGACGCCTAGGCAATACGCGAGAGGAACGCGGCGGCGCTCGCTCGCCGCGGGCCCGGCCGACCCAGGGAACCGAAAGCCGATTCAGCAAGAAGGGGCGACCCCAGCGGTCGCCCCTTTCTGCATCGTCATCCGTCGACGCCGCGACGTCATCGCGGCCAGGTCCGATCGAATCCGAACGCTCAGGAACTCTCCCGGACCACGATCCAACGCTCGATGACATCGCCGAGCGTGGAGAGGCTGACGGCACCGTTCTCCAGGACCCGGTCGTGGAAGTCCTGGATTCGGAACTTGTCGCCCAGCCTTTCGCGCGCCTCCTCGCGTAGCCGGAGAATCTCGAGCTGACCGAGCTTGTACGACAGCGCTTGTGCGGGCCACACCGTATACCGATCCACTTCGATCTGGACGTTGGCTTCGGCCAGAAGCGTGTTCTCACGCAGGTAATCCACTGCCTGCTCGCGGGTCCACCCGAAAGCGTGGATCCCCGTGTCGACGACCAGGCGACTCGCCCGCCACGCTTCGAACGACAGTCGGCCGAGCTGGTCCAGCTCCCCGGTGTACAGTCCCATTTCGTTCGCCAGGCTCTCGGCGTAGAGAGGCCAGCCCTCCAGGAACGCCTCGGGTCCCACGTGCCTTCGAAAATCCGGGAGCTCGGTCAATTCCTGCGCGATGGCGATCTGGAAATGGTGGCCGGGAATGCCCTCGTGGAAGGCTAGAGCCTCGGCCTCGTACCGCGTCCGCGTCTCCGGACGATACGTGTTGACGAAATAGGTACCCGGTCTCGATCCGTCGGCCGCCGGCTGCCGATAGTAGGCGACCGTCTGGTAGGGCGCCTCGTAATCCGGGACCTCGCGCACTTCCATCTCTGCCCTGGGCAGGCGCCCGAACCACTCCGCCATCACGGCTCGGCCGCGCTCGGTTGCCTCCTCCGCGACCCGCACGATCTCACTGGCGGTCTCGAAGTGCATCGCAGGGTCCGCACGCACGCGACGCTGGATCTCGCCCAGGTCGCGGGTGCCGAAGATGCTCTCCCCGATGACTTCCAGATCCGCTCGGACCTCGGCCACCTGGTTCAGCCCGATCTGGTGGATCTGGCTCGGCGTCAGCTCCAGTGTGGTGAAGGCCCGAATGAGTGCCTGATAACAAGCTTCCCCGGCCGGGAGCGCCGATACGCCGATCTTGTCGCCGGTCCTGGCGACGGTGGACAGCTCATCCCGGAGGAAATCTCGCAGCCGGACATACGCCGGTCGAACGTACTCGTCGACGGTTCCACGGAGCTCGCTGCGGAATCGCTCTCGCTCGGGCTCGCTCCAACCCTCCAGCGGTCGTCTGGCGGGGGAGAGAAGCGGCCAGTTCCCGACGGGCTGTGCCAGCAGCGTCTCGAGCTGCGAGAGGGTGTGTTGCACGCCCACGAGCGGAGGCGTCAGGCCGCGCTCTCGCCCCGCCCGAAGGTTGGCGATCCAATCGTCCAGGTAGTCACCCATCGCCCTCCAGCGCTGCAGCAGGCGATCCCCGTCCTCCGGGGCCCGGGTCGGCTGGACGGCCGCGATGTTCAGAAATGCCACGTGCGGGCCGTTGCGGTAGTTCACGGTCCACTCGGGCTCTCCGCACGTCTGGCGAGCGATCTCGCTTCGAAGCTCCTCCTCGAACGCCAGGTGGGTGACTCGATCCTGTCCGGTCAGGGCCGCGGCATCGACCGCGAGGAGCTCTTCGAGGAACCCTGACACCCGCGTCCTCTGCGAGGCCTGCCCGGCCGGCGTGATGTCGGCGACTCGGTCGTCGAAGCGCGCGTCGCCGAGGTAGGTGCCGGTGAACGGATCGGATTCGAGACGGAACTCCCAATAGCGGTCGGCGAGGTCGGCCAGCGGTCCTCGAGGCGGGTCGGAGCTCGACGTCCCGTCGGTCGTGTCCCCGACGCAGCCGAACGTGCACGCCAACAACCAAATGCCGGTTGGCACGTGACGATTGCGGCACCTTCCGTGTCGCATCTGACCTCGCTCAGGGTTACGGGGTGCGCCCGTCGTTTGGATCGCCTCCAAAGCTCGTCTAGATTGGTCGGCGGCTGAAGATGGGGTGCTCTGTGGGGCTGCCGCAAAGGGATCGCGAACACCGGAGGACTCATGTCGGAACCGTTCTACGTCGCGCGTGCCAGGGTCGCGAAGATAGAAGGCGTCCACCGCCGCGCCACGCTCGCCGACGGCACCGAGTTCGATATGGGCGTGCATGGTGAGGTGAAGGCGCATTACAGGCTCGATGCGAAAGACCTTCCGCTGCCGGTCGACTACCAGGTGGCGGCCACGGGCGGCTGAATGCTCGGTACGCTGAACGGCGCACTGGAAGTGCGCGGGATCCTCTTGGACCCAGAAGATATCCGGGTGGACGTGGAAGGGATCAACCGTATCCGTGAGGGTGTCCCGGTTCTGACCGAAGTCGTCGTCCATTACACGCTTCGTATTCCCCCCGAGGCGCGCGAGACCGTGGAGCGCGCGCTCGAGCGCCACCAGTCGAAATGTCCCACGGCGCAATCCTTGAGCGGCGCGATCGAGGTTCGTTGGACCGCGGACCTGCAGGACAAGGGCTAGGGCGTATCAGGCCGTCCATGGTTTCCAGTGCCCCCCGCCCGACGGCATGAGCGGCGTTACACACCCCGGAGAGGGTCGACGGGCACTCCCCTCGATCCTCCCGCGCTGGTTACGGATCCTGCTCCGCGCGCTGCTCGGAGTCGGGGTCGTCATGCTCGCGAACACGCTGTACCTGTTGGCGAACCGCGCCGCGGATGGGCTCGGATGGAGCTTCTTCGCCGTCGGTGAGACCTCTCTCCCAAAGCTGTTCCAGGCGATGGTGTTGACCCACACCGGGCTCGGACTGCTTCTCGCGTCGCTGGCGCTCGTTTTCTTCTCGACCCATCTGAGCGTCGTCTGGAAACGGCGTCACCGGGCTTCCATCCTCTCGGGCGTCGGGTTCGTGACCGTCGCGATCGTGCTCGTCGTGACAGGCCTGTTCATCCTGACCGCGGCGGCCACGCGCGATCACCGCTGGGCGTGGTGGATCCACGTGATGTGCGCCGCGCTGATCCCCCTCGGGTACGCGACCCACCGCTGGGTGAGCTACACGCGTCCACCCGCGGGACGGGTTCGCCGCTTCGCCATCGGCGTCGGGGCGGGTCTCCTGATCCTGATCGCGATCCACGGACTGACCCGACGCGACGTGCGGCTCACTCCCGAAGCGCGGGCTGCGATGGAGCTCGGGCTGGGGGCGGGTCCCGGGGGCAAAGCGCGAGATGTCTCGAGGCATGCCGACGCGAGCGACGTCTTCGTCCCGCGTGGGTTCGTCCCGCCCGGAAGCCCCTTCTTCCCGTCCCCCGCCACGACCACGTCGGGGACCTACCTGCCGGCTCGGATCATCACGCGCGGGAGCGATGACTCGGTGCCGGACGCGGTGCGAGGCGAGGTGGAGCGCGACGGATTCGCGTCCGAGACGGCGATCGGGGCGGAGACCTGCGCCCGCTGTCACCCCGATGTCACGGAGCAGTGGGAATCGTCCGCGCACCGCTTCTCCTCGTTCAACAACCCGTTCTACGAAGCCACCGTTAACGACCTTCGCGAGACCCCGGCCCCCGCGACCGAACCGGTAGCTCGGCACCTGCGGGAGTTCGGCGTGCCGCAGGATGCGGTCGGCCGGGTCAAGAGCAAATGGTGTAGCGGGTGCCACGACCAGGCGCTGATGTTGGCGGGGACGATGCACGCCCCGATCGATCGTGGGAGCGTCGAGGCACAGGCCGGGATCACGTGTCTGGCCTGTCATGCGATCGACCAGATCCACGACGTGACGGGGAACGGCAACTACAACATCGCCGATGAGCAGGAGGATCCGTATCTGTTCGCCTCAGCCGAAGAGGGGTCCTTGCGAGCCTTCCTGCACGACGCGGCGATCAAGGCGAAGCCGACCGTGCACATGCGACAGATGCGCCAGGAGTTCTTCGGGACGTCCGAGTTCTGCGCTACCTGTCACAAGGTCAGCCTCACCGAGCCCCTCAACGACTACCGCTGGCTCCGAGGGCAGGACGAATATGACAATTGGCATGACAGCGGCGTGTCGCGGAACGCGTCCAGGACCTTCTACCTGCCCACGGAGGCCCGAGTCTGCCAGGACTGCCACATGCCGCCCGTTCCGGCGCCGCTCGGCGACCTGGCAGCGGAGGACGGGCTGGTTCGCTCGCACCGGTTTCTCGCCGTAAACACGGCGCTCCCATTCGTGCGGGGCGACACGGCCACGCTTCGCCGCATCGAGGCCTTCCTGCGTGAGGACAAGCTGTCGGTCGACATCTTCGCCCTGCGCGTCGGCGAGTCTTCCGAGCCGGTCTTCGCCCCGGAACGCGTGCGGCCCGTACTGCGCCCCGGGGGACGGGTTCTGGTGGACGTAGTGGTGAGGAACCGTGGGGTGGGGCACACCTTTCCGGGCGGCACGAACGACTCGAACGAGGGTTGGCTCGAGTTCAGCGTGCTCGACGAGGAGGGCCGACTCCTCGCGATCAGCGGTGCGCTGCTTGAGGACCGTCGCCTGGACCCGTTCGCGCACGCGTACAAAGCCGTCGTCCTGGATTCCACCGGCGCCCGCATCCAGAAGCGGAACGCACAGGACATCCATGTGACCGCCGCAGCCAATCTCATCGGGCCCGGCACGGCGGACCTGGCTCACTACGCGTTCACCGTGCCGCGGGAGCTCGCGGGCCGGCGCGTGAAGCTCGAGGCGAGGCTGCTTTGGAGGAAATTCGATCGTGAGTACACGGAGTTCGCGTTCAGGGAGAACCCCGACGGCTTCAAGCGCTTCACGGCCACACCGGTGCTTCCGGTTACCGAGATCGCCGCGACCGAGGTAGAGCTGAATGTTCTGGGCTCCAGCGGGGCGATTCCACGTCCCGCGCCCTCGGCCGCCGATCAGGAGGACTGGGAGCGCTACAATGACTACGGCATCGCCCTCCTTCTGGAGGGCAATACACAGGCGGCGGTGGAGCCGTTTCAGCGTGTGACGGCACTCCAGCCGGACCGGGTGGACGGCCCGCTCAACCTGGCTCGCGTAGCCCTCGCTAACGGCAACCTCCAGGCCGCGTACGAGGCACTCCAGCGGGCTGAGGGAATCCGTCCCGGCGACGCCCGTTCCGCGTGGGTGTGGGGGGGAGTCCTGCAGGAAGACGGCCGGTATCCCGAATCCGCGCAGGCCTTCGAGCGGGTTCTAGAGGACTTCCCGAGCGACCGCGGTGCATGGCGCCAATTGGGGCGCACGCTCTACCTGGATCGACGCTACGAGGAGGCGCTTCACGCGCTGGCTCGCGTCCTGGAGATCGACCCCGAGGATCGGGTCGCGCATTACCACCGCATGCTCAGCCTGCGCGCGCTGGGACGGGAGGACGAGGCGAGGCGGGCCGAGGCCGCGTACGAACGCTACCGGATCGATGAGGCGGCCCAGGCCGTGACTCGCGCATACCGCGCGGCGAACCCCGGCGTGAACCTGATGGCGCAGCCGATCCATACGCACGAGCTGGCGGTGTGGCGAATGACTCCCGCGGCGTCGAGATGAACCGTTCACCGGCTGCACACATTCTCCTCGCCTCCACGTGCGTGGGTATGTCGAGCGCGTGCGGCGAGCCCGACACCGCGCTCGATGCCCCACCCGCGTACACGGGTCCCGCGTATGCGACGACCCAGACACGGACCCTGGTCACGTCGATCCGCTTCAAGGACGTCACGTCCGAGGCCGGCGTCGATTTCATCCACGAGACCGGGGCCTTCGGCCAGAAGTGGATGCCGGAGACGATCGGGAGCGGGGCCGCCTTCCTCGACTACGACGTGGATGGCTGGCCGGACCTGCTGCTCGTCAACAGCACGACTTGGCCCGGTAGAGCGGGGGGCCGCCGGCCCACGTCGCGTTTGTATCGGAACCTGGGGGACGGTCGGTTCGAGGATGTAACGCGTGCCGCG
Source organism: Gemmatimonadota bacterium (assembly GCA_039588275.1). GTDB lineage: Bacteria > Gemmatimonadota > Gemmatimonadetes > Palauibacterales > Palauibacteraceae > JBDHAC01. The sequence goes on along the minus strand of JBDHAC010000018.1, from coordinate 89,435 downwards.
GGATTGGACATTCCCCTTTACGGAATGGGAATCGCGGCTGCGGACTACGATGCCGACGGGGATCCCGATCTCTACCTGACCGCGGTCGGGGACAACAAGCTGCTCCGAAACGACGGGGGCCGGTTCACGGACGTGACGGCTCTCACCGGGACGAGCGGGAACCGTCCCGGTGAGGACGCGCCTCCCGCCTGGTCCACGGGTGCGGCCTGGCTGGACGTTGATCGGGACGGCTGGCTCGATCTGTTCGTCTGCAACTACGTCCAGTGGACGCCGGAAACGGACCTGTTCACGACTCTGGACGGGACGAACAAGTCGTACGCGACCCCGCATCAATACGACGGAGAATCCTGCCGCCTGTACCGGAACCAGGGCGGCGAGCCCTCCGCTCGCGGGCCGGGCTTCATCGACGTGACCGACGCGGTCGGACTCGCGAACCCCGAGGGCAAGTCGCTCGGCGTGGCGGTGGAGGACTTCAACGGCGACAGGTGGCTGGATATCGTCGTCTCGAACGACACGTACCAGAACTTCTTCTACCTGAATGACGGCGACGGGACGTTCACCGATCACGCGCTCCCCGCCGGGGTGGCGTTCGACGAGTACGGGCGGGCGAGAGCGGGGATGGGGATCGATGTGGCGGATGTGACGAGCTCCGGTCGCCTCTCGATCGCGATCGGCAACTTCAGCAACGAGCCGGTGTCGTTGTACACGCAGATCGGCGACGGGCTCTTCCAGGACCTCGCCGGGTCGGCCCGACTCACTCGGTCGACGCTGCTTCCGTTGACGTTCGGCCTCCTGTTCGCCGACCTGGATCTGGACGGATATCCGGATCTCCTGCTCGGCAACGGGCACATCGAGCCCGACATCAACGCGGTCCAGGGGGACGTCACGTTCGCGCAACTCCCGCAGCTGCTGCAGAACGATGGTCGGGGCCAGTTCGTCGACGTGACCGGGCAGGTTGGCGGGGGCTTCGACCAACCAATCGTGGCGCGTGGGATCGCCACCGCGGACATTGACCACGACGGAGATCTCGATCTGGTGATCAGCGTGAACGGAGGCCCGGCGAAGTTGCTGCGAAACGATCTCCCGACGGATGGAGCTCGCTGGCTTCGCATCCGCCTGATCGGGGCGGCCCCGAACCGCGACGCGATCGGCGCGGTCGTAACGTTGTACGCCGGCGAAACGGCGCAACGGCGGATGGTTCGGACCGGCTCCTCGTATCTTTCCCAATCCGAGCTCAACCCGGTCATACTCGGGCTGGGCGAGCATGCGGCCGCGGACAGCCTGGTCGTACGCTGGCCCGGGGGTGGTATCAGCAGACATGGACGCGCCGAAGCCGGGTCGGAGCTCGTAATCAACGAACCTCCGGACGCCTTCGCGGCTGAAAGTACATCTCGATGAATCGCCACGCGCTCCGGGAGCGCACCGGACCGAGTTTGGCCATGAGGATCGCCCTGACGGTGACCGTCCTCGGCGGAATCGCCTACGGGTGTGGTGAGCCGGACGTCGACACGTCGGTCTCGGCTGCGGATGTGCTCGCCGCGCGCACCGCCGGCCTCACCTTCCTGCAGCAAGATCGGTTGGACGAAGCGGCGGTAGAGTTCACGCGGCTCACGCAGCTTGCCCCCGAGGAGGCAGCGGGCTATGCCAGCCTCGCCCTGGTGCACCTGCGAGCGGGGGAGCTCCCGGAGGCCGAGGCTCGCATCCGCCGCGCGCTCGAGATCGAGCCGGATGATCCCGATCACCGCCTCACTCTCGCTCGCATCCTCGAGGCGGCCGGACGGACCGAGGACGCACGAGCCGAGCTGGAAGAATCGATCAGAACGAACCCCGAGCACCTCCGTACGCTCTGGGCCCTGGCCGAGTGGACCAGCGGCGAGGCCGCAACGAGTGCGGACGCGAGCCGATCTCGCCTGGTACGCATCGTCGAGCTGGACCCCGGGAACCTCGCGGCCCGACTCCAGCTGGCGCAGCGACTCCTGGAGGCTCAGGCGCCCGACAGCGCACTCGGGCAGCTCGAGGCGCTGCGACAGCAGGCGCCTGATTTCCCCGCGATCGGGCTCGAGCCCTTCCAGGTCACGGTCGACGCGGCCCGGGCGGGTCTGGTCGACGAGGCGCTCGTAAGCCTGGCGGATTTTCGCCGCTACTTCGAGGTCGCACCGCCATTTCAAGCCGGCATGGAGGCGCTCCGTGGCCCCGCAGGAACGCTGGTGGGGATCCCGCAGCTCGGATTCAGCCACACCTTCTCGTTGCGCATCCAGGAGGAGGAGGCCGTTCTGGCCGCTCTTCGGTACACGGACGCCTCGTCCACCGCGGGTCTGGCGGCCGATCCCGCCGCGGGCGAGGCTCCCGGATCGATGGCGGGACCCGGCGCGCTCGCGCTCGGGGACTACGACGGAGACCGGGACGAGGACCTGTACGCCTGGTCGGCTGCGGCCGGCGGTCGCCTGCTCCGGGGCGACCTCGGTCGCTTCGTCGAGCCGTCGAACGGTCAGGCCTTCCCCGACATCGGACCGATCCGCGATGCGCGTTTCGGCGACTACGACGACGATCGTCGACTGGATCTCTACCTGATGGGCGAGCGAGCCTCAGCGCTGCTGCACAACGATGGGGACGGACGCTTCGGCGAAGCCGTGATCCTGGGGACCGACAGTGAAGCCGGTGGACACCGCGCCGTGTTCGTCGATCTGGACCTGGACGGCGATCTGGACCTATACGAAGCGCGCCGGGGCGCGAATCGTTTTTACCGAAACAACGGGGATGGCACCTTCGAGGATCGGGCCGCCCAGGCGGGCATCGCGGGTTCGCCCGAGGCGGACAGCCGCGCGCCCGCGTTCGCGGATTTCGACGACGATCGGGATGTGGATCTGGTGGTCGCGGACGCCGCCACGGGGGTCACGCTGTATTCGAATCAGCGCGGTGGACGCCTCCGGGACGAGACCGCCGAGAGCGGCTTGCCTACCGACGGCGGGTATGGCTCGGTGGCGGTGGGCGACTACGACAACGATGGCTGGCTCGACCTGTTCCTCGGGACGGCAGCGGGGGCCCCGGGCTCGATGTACCGCAACGTCACCGGGGGACGCTTCGAGCGCGATGGGCGCGCGGATAGCGCACTGGGGGGGCTCGCGGGCTTCGACGTGAGCGACGCCGCCTTCCTCGACTTCGACAACGACGCCCGCCTGGATCTGGTCGTGGCGGGTCGGCCTGCCGACCCGGGAGGCAGCGGATTGCTCCTCCTGCGCAACGAAGGGGATGGGCGGTTCAGCGACGCCAATCGGTTCCTCCCGGCGCTAGGGGGCGATGTCGCGCGCGTACTCCCCGCCGATTACAACGAGGACGGGGACTTGGACCTCTTCCTGGCCATGCAGGACGGTAGCTCCCGTCTCCTGCGCAACGACGGGGGCAACGCCAACCACTACCTGCGCCTGGATCTGGTAGGTCTGGGCGAAGGCAGTCGCAAGAACAACCGGTTCGGGATCGGCTCCCGCGTGGAGGTGCGCATCGGGGACCATCTGCAGGCGCAGGTCGCGAGCCGCCCCTATCTGCACTTCGGATTGGACGGCCGGCTCAAGGCCGACGTGATCCGGGTCGAGTGGCCTAATGGCGTCGCTCAGGACCTCTTCTTCCCCGGCACGGATCAGGATCTGGTGGAACAACAGACGCTCAAGGGATCGTGCCCCTTCCTGTATGCCTGGAACGGGGAGTCGTACGAGTTCGTCACCGACGTGCTGTGGCGCAGCGCACTCGGTATGCCGCTCGGCATCCTGGGCGGAACGGGGGAGCGCGCGTTCGCGCCGGGCTTCCCCTCGCAGCAGTACAACCGAATCGCACCCGATGCCCTGGTCCCGCGGGAGGACGGCGCCTACTCGATCCAGCTCACCGAGGAGCTCTGGGAGACGGTCTACATCGACGAGGTGAAGCTGTTGACGATCGATCACCCCGATTCGATCGAGATCCGGGTCGACGAGCGCTTCCTGCCCACCCAGCCGACCTCGTTGAAGCTGTTCCGGATCGCGCGCCGGCACCCGGTGCGCGCCGCGACGGATGATCGTGGAGACGACCTGCTCGCCGATCTCGCGGCAGCCGACCACCGCTACGTTTCGAACCTGCGACCCGGACGGTTTCAGGGGCTGACGGAGATGCATGACCTGATCCTCGATCTCGGCGATGCCGCGCGCTCGGACAGCGTCGTGCTCTACCTCACCGGGTGGATCTTCCCGACCGACGCCAGCATCAACGTAGCCATGTCGCAATCCTCGGCGGAGCGGTCCGTATTCCCCTATCTCCAGCTGCGCGACGCCGACGGGGCGTGGCGCACGGTGATCGACGACATCGGGATCCCGGCGGGGAAGAACAAGACCGTCGCGCTCGACCTGACCGGGCGGTTCTTGAGCGAGGATCGGAGCGTCAGGATCCGAACGAACGTGCAGCTCTACTGGGACCACGCGTTCTTCACCACCGGTCGCGTCACTCCGGCGGAGGATGAAGTGCGCCTGACGACGCTCGTGCCCGCGGCCGCCGATCTTCACTATCGAGGGTTCTCGCGCGAGTACCGGCTCGGAGGGCGCTACGGACCCCACTGGTTCGAATACGGCGACGTCACCACCGACCCCAAATGGAGCGACCTGGAGGGCGACTACACGCGATACGGGGATGTCACGCCCCTGCTCGAAGAGCCCGACGACATGTACGTGATCACCAACGCGGGCGATGAGGTCACCATCTCGTTCCGCGCGGACGAGGCGCCGGCGCTGCGGGAAGGCTGGACGCGCACCTTCCTGCTGTACACCGACGGTTGGGTGAAGGACGGAGACCTCAACACGGGAACCGGGCAGACGGTCGAGCCGCTCCCGTTCCGCGCGCAGTCCCGGTACCCGTACGGGCCGGATGAGATGTTCCCTGACGATGCGTCGCACCGGGCCTGGCGTGACGCGTACAACACGCGCCGCGTGACAGCGGGCCGGTTCTAGTCAGACTGTCCGCGGGAGCCTCAGGGCGCGTCGGGAGCCTCAGGGCGCGTCGAGAGCCTTCGGCTCGTCGGCCAGGGGACGCTCGAGCCTCAACCATACCACGGCGATTAGGATCAACGCGCCGCCCGCGAGCTGAAGCCCCGTCAGACGCTCCCTGAGGACAAGCGCCGCGAGCAGCACGGTGAACGCCGGTTCCAGGGTCGAGAACACCGCGGCGCGCGCGGGACCGATCCACTTGATTCCGACCAGAAACAGGGTGACCGGAAGTGCCGTGGAGAGGGCCCCGAGGAGGACCACGATCAGCACGACTCGCGGGCCGCCGGGCAACGCGAAGTCTCCCACCGCGGCGGTCACGGCTACGGTCACGAGCGCCGTTCCCGTGAGGATGACCGCGGATCCCGCCAGTTCGGGCGACGCCTCGAGCACCGGGTGGCTGGCCACGATGAACACCGCTATGAGGGCGACCGAGACGAGCACCAGGAACACGCCTCGTGGATCGCCGCCGCTCAAGCCGAAACCGGCCGTTAGTGCACAGCCGATCAAAGCCAGGACGAGAGCGGTGAGACGGCGCGTCGTGAGCGGCTCCCCCACGAACACGCGTGCGAGCAGGACGACCACCGCCGGGTACGTGAAGAAGACGAGGGACGCCAGCGACGCGGGAATCCACACCAGCCCCGCCATGAACGCGAACGAGTTCGTCGCGTACAGCGTTCCGAGTCCGAGGAGCGGGAGCAGAATGGCACGCGCCGGCGTCTCGCGACGAGTAGCCGCGAAGACCAGCCAGACGAGCGCGGCGCCTATGAGGAAGCGCCAGGCGAGAAGCGGCAGCACCTCGACTCCCGCGTCCAGCGCCATCTTGGCCAGCACGGGCAACGTGGCGTACCCGAGCGAAGAGCCGAGAATCGCGAGCGCTCCCTTCGCTTCCGCGCGCATGGCCAGCGAATGTACAGTGGTGGTCACCCGTCCGCCGGGGTCCCGGGCCCGGATCGGTGAGCGGAGGGCGAGATCGCAGCTGTTCCGCAGGAAAGAAGAAAGGAGGGGCCGTGTTGGGATGCCGAGCGTCGAACCCACGGCCGCGAGCCAATTGGCTCGCACCGCATCGATGAACGACCGGTTGAAGGTGCCGACGGCCGCGCCGTGGGCGGCCTCCGTCGGGTACTCGAGGGCCGTGCGCGCCGGCGACACCGTGTACGTGTCCGGCACGGTCGCTGTCGACGGCGAGGGGCGTATCGCGCCGACCGGGGATCCCTACGGGCAGGCCCGGCGCTGCCTCGAGATCATCTCCCAGGCGCTCGCGGCAGCCGGTGCTTCGATCGGTGACGTCGTTCGGACGCGCATGTTCGTGCTGGACCCCGAAGTCTGGGAGGAAGTGGGGCGCGCGCACGGCGAGGTGTTCGGCGAAACGAAACCGGCCACCACGCTGGTCGCGGTGGCCGGTCTCGTCGATCCCGAAGCGCTGGTCGAGATCGAAGCGGTCGCGGTGATCGGCTGAGGTGCTTGGGGCGCCGGCAAGCCGCCCCGGGACGTCAGCCGGGCGAGCGGGTCACGCCTTCACCCTGACGACAGGAGGCGAATGCTCCCGTTGACCGTCTCGAGCTCCAGGCGCTCGCCCCCGCCGCCGATCGCTCCCTGCAGCCTGCGGTGGGGGAATCCCATTCGACCCTGGATGGTGAACGGGAAGTCGGACTCGATGGCGCCGTTCAAGGTCTCCATGACCACGTCCGCCGCGGTGCCATCCGGCACGCTGAGCGTGATGCCTCCGTTGACGGTCTTGAAGCTGAGCGGGCCATCCCACGCCGAGCTGCCGAGCGCCGCATCGATCGAGCCGTTCACCGTCGTGGCGGATGCCGTTGCCCGCGTCTCGACGTCTATCGACCCGTTCACCGTCATGACCTTGACCCGACCCGTGAGCCCCGTGGCTTCGACGTCCCCGTTCACGGTGCGTGCGTCCAACCCGACCCCGGCCGGGATCCTCACCTGAAAGTCGACTCGGACGTCGTTCTCGTCGACGTTCATCTCGTAATCATCTCCACGCGCGCAGCGGTTGGGGTCCTTCCCCTCCGCATCCGGGTAGACGGCGCATACCAACACCCCTTGGGCATCCTCGAGGACCTCGACCCGGACGGTCTCGGGCTCGCTGCGCCGGCCGGTTTTCACGGCTTCGATGGTTAGCGCGCCACCCGTCGCCGCCGTTGCCACGATCTCTCCGTTCACGCCGCGGATGGTAACGACGTCGCCGCCCTGGATCGCGCCAGACCACTGAAACGTCTCCTGCGCCGCCGCGCTCGACACGGCGCAACCGGCCGCGATGACGAGCGCCCCGACCACTCGTGGGGCCCGGGTCGAGAAGAACCGGAAGATCCGTCGGAGCATGTTCATCCTCCCGTGGGGTTCTGAGGATCCTTGAAGACTCGAGTGAATCACGCGTGGTTCTCGCCGGGGTTCAACCACGCCGTTGCGGCCCGGACCTGCTAGGGCTCGGGTGAGCGCTCTCCCGGCCGGATCAGATAGATGTCTCCGTCGAACGTCTCGAGCTCGACGCGCGCCGAGCCGTTCCCGATCGTGAACTCGGTCAACTGACCTATGCCGCCGCGCAGCGTGACCGGAAAGCTCGGGTGAAGCGATCCGTCGAACGTCGCGACGGACACCGCGAGACCGGATCCCTCCGGCACCGAGAACGTCACGTCGCCATCATGCGTGACGAGGCTGTACACTCCGCCGCTGCGCACCGTCCCATCGTACCATACGTCGCCGTCCACCGTGGACAGCTCCACCGCCTCGGAGTCGATTCCGCGCAGGGTGATGTCGCCATCGATGCCCTCGGCGGCGATCGGTCCGGTGATCTCGGAGAGGCGGATCTCGCCATCGCCGCTCTCGACCTGCACCGCGCCGCGTACCCCGATGATCTCGATGTCGCCTTCTACGGTCTGAACCGATACCACGTCCGCCGCATCCCGGATCTCCACGTCCCCCTCCAACGTCTCGGCCGCGACGGAGCCACGCGTTCCGCTCACTCGGATATCGCCTTCTCCGCTCGAGACCTCGACTGCCATTGAAGTGGGTATCGTGAAGACGAGGTCCGCTTCGCCATCGTCCCAGTAGCCGCGTGGCCGAATGCGGATCACCGATCCCGACTGCGAGATTTCGACTCCTCCCTCGTCGGCGTCCGCGCTCTGCACGCGGATCTCGCTGCGATCCCAGGCTCGGATCTCGATTGACCCCGCCATCATGTCGATCGAGAGACGGACGTCGCGATCTACCGCGAACGTCGTGTCACTGGCTTGAGCCAGCGAGAGTGCAGCGACCGTCCCCGCTATCAAGTGTGTAAGCATCGTCCTCCGCCCTCAGCTTTGCGCAACCAGCCGCGTCGTGCGCCGCAGGAAATCCACCTTACGGCGCATGGTGGCGGTCAGGTGTTGTCTCAGATATCCGTCCGTCGGAACCTCTTCCAGCGCGCGCCGGGCATCCGCAATGGCCCGATCGATCGTCCGGAGGCTGTTCCGAATCTTGGCTTCCGTCGACCGCGGGAGCGGTGCGCCCGGTTCGAACAGGGCCCTCTCCAGCTCGTCGATGGCAATCGCATAACGGACCGCCGCGCTCACCGGCTCGAGATCGGCATTGGCAGCGGGAATCGCTCCGGGAACGCCGGCGCCCGTTCCGGGGTCGGCCCCCGCCCCGGTGATCGAGACGTCCTGCAGCGTACCAGGTCCCACGAGCCACGCCGTTCCACCGGCCAGCGCCACGAGCAGGATCGCCGCCGCCGCCAGCTGCGGGATGGAGAGCGCGATTCGCCGCCGCCGCCATGAGATCACCGGTTCGAGCCGCGTGGCGGCGAGATCGCCCGACGATCGCTCGGAGGTGGCCGACACATCTTCCCGTATGCGCGCCGCGATTCCCGGCCACAGGTCCTCCGGCACGGCCCGATCCGTCACCGCGTTCGCGCGCGCGACCACGTCACGCAGCTCCTCGAGCGCCCGCGTGCATGTCTCGCAATCATGCAGGTGGGTCTCCACCCTGCGCGCGTCCTCCGGCGAAAGATCGCCGTCCAGGTACTCCGAAAGTCGGTCTGTGAAGCGGTCGGTCATCCGGTGCCTCACTTCGTCTCGCTCGCGTTTACGCGAGCCGCTCAGCGGTCCAGGTGCTCGCGCAACAGCATGCGCGCGCGGTGTAGTTGTGATTTCGATGTGCCCGCGGTGATGCCGATCATGTCGGCGATCTCCCGGTGCTTGTAACCCTCCACGTCATGGAGCACGAATACCTCCCGCGCGCCCTCCGGAAGCCGCTCGATCGCGACGTCGAAATCGAGCCGGATCTCCGCCGATTCTCGGCGGGCGCTCGCCACCGCCAGCGGTATCTCGCTCGCCACGGTTCGCGCCCGTTCCTTCGCGCGCTTCCGCTGGTGCGCGTACATGACATTGATGGCGAGCCGGTAGAGCCACGAACCGAACGCCGCATCACCGCGGAACGTCCCGAGCTTCTGCCAGGTCCGCACGAAGACGTCCTGCGTCAGCTCCTGCGCCTCCTCCGACCCGACCATCCGACAGGCCAGGCTGAACACCCGTCCGACGTGTCGCCGGTACAGGCGTTCGAACGCCGCCATGTCGCCGCCCACGGCGGAAGCGACATCCGCTGTTTCCTCGGCGTGTATCTGGTGCCGATCGGTCGTTTCCGCCACCTGGCTCGTCGTCGTCATGGTCGATTCACGGATTGGGATGAGCACAGGCGCGAAAAGGTTGGAGCCCGCGCCCTGGTTTGCCCTATCGCAACCCTTTGCCCGTCAGGACACTCTAACTGATCGGGATCGTGCAACGTAAGGACCGAGGAGGAGGGTGCTCATGCTCGAACTAGCTTGGTCCCGGGCTCGCGGGAGCGCCGGGTACGTCGGAGCGCTCGCGCTGGCCTTGCCCGTGACGCTATTCGCCCAGGATGCTCGCGACTGGTGCGGTGAGGGGGATGGAGACCGGCCGAGGCACTGCGAGGTGCGCGAGTTCACGCTCTCGGCCTCCGGATCCCTCACGGTCAACGCCCGTCCCAACGGTGGGATCGATGTCGAGGGTTGGGATCGGAACGAAGTGCTCGTGCAAGCGAAGGTCGTCGGTCGTGCGGAGAGCGAAGCGCGCGCGCGCGAGATCGCGAGCCAGGTGGAGATCGAGACCGACGGCACGGTGCGCGCCGACGGCCCGGATACGGAGAGACGCGAGTGGTGGTCGGTGAGCTACCGGATCTTCGTGCCGAGCGAATACGATCTCGAGCTCACCTCGATGAACGGGGGGATCGGCGTCGAGGGCGTCAGCGGTCAGCTCGAGCTGGAGACGATGAACGGCGGTCTTCACTTGGGTGATGTCGGCGGTGACGTACGGGGCCGGACCACGAACGGCGGTCTGCACATCACGCTGTCCGGAAGCGGTTGGCAGGGTGAGGGGCTGGATGCGCAGACGACCAACGGCGGCGTAAACCTGGAGATTCCCGACGGATATTCCGCCCACCTCGAGGCGGCGACCACGAACGGCGGCTTCTCGGTCGATTTCCCGATCACGGTGAGCGGGAGGATCGGGCGGCGGCTTTCGGCCGATCTCGGGAACGGCGGCGCCCCGATCCGCGTCGTCACGACGAACGGGGGTGTCCGCGTACGACGCCCCGGGGGCTGAGCCTCAACTCCCCACGGCATGCCCGGCGTACGCGACGCCGAGGTCGCGCGGGGCCGGACCGGGCGCCGGCGTACCCTACATCTCTCGCGCCACGTTCGGGTGAGTGAAGTGGAGGGCGATACGCACCCGCGGTGGTGACTCCGCGGTCGAGGCTACGAGCGCCTCGGCCGCTTCGCGGTACGTCCGCACCTGGGTGACGTAGTCCTCCGCCGTACGCTCGACCTCGCCGGCTTCGATCTGGTGCGTCTTGAAGTCGATGATCCACGCTTCCTGCTCGAAGCGGGCGCGGTCCGCGACGGATGGGCCGAACAGGGAAGGCTCCGCGTGCGTGACGCCTGCATCCGGACCGGCGGGCGCGCCCGAAATGGCGGGTCGATACAGATCGAGTGCTCCCCCGACCCAAACCCGCTCCGCCCGCAAGTGGACGAACGGCAACTCGCGGTGCGGCTCCCCTTCCAGATACCACTCCCACTCCGGGCTCTGGACGACCGCCTCGATCTCGCTCTCGAGCGCGACCCGGTACGGAGAGCCCACCTCCAGCAGATTCTCGAGGTCCACGAAGCCCGTCGTCGCGATCGTCTCGTTGAGGATGCTCGCGAGCTCTTCCGCTTCGCGGATCCGCTCTAGAACGCCGTGGATCAGCGTTCCGCGGACCGTGGCGGGAAGGGCGCCGTCCACGACACCGGATCTGATTAACTCTCTCTCGAGCACCACGCCATGTCGGTAACGTAGCGCCCACCGATCCGGCTCGCGCTCCCGCATCATGATCTCGGTCGCGGACGTGGAGAATCGGTGCGCGGGCACTTCGATCGCACCCACTCCCGCGGGCCATTCGCTCGACTCGAGACCATCCAACCAGGCCAGCGAGGCGGGGAGAGCCGAGAGCGAGGTCTGGATGGCGGCGGCGCCACGACGGATGATCATAGGGGGGCTCGCACCCGCGTCCTCCGCCGCGGGAGCGGCCGCGTCCGTGGTTTGCGCGGCAGCGGCTTCGGAACGCCGCGGAGGAGGGGTGAACAGATTCATCTGCCCGGATTCGTCCTTCAACTCCACGTCGAGCCCGAACGCATCGATCTGACGCCCCGTCCCGGTTGCCGGGTCGATATCCGCCGCCGGAGCAGGTCGACCTCGGCCGGGCTGATCCGGCCGGCCATTCTCCCCCGAGGTGTCTGGAGAGCCAGACAGGTGACGGGCCTCGTGCGCTTCCCTCGCGTCGGGTAGCTCCTCCGCCAGCCAGCGCGCGAAGCTGCTCTTACGCTCGAGTCCCTGCGTCACACCGCATACGAGCAGGCGGTCACGGGCGCGCGTCATGGCCACGTACAGGAGTCTGGCGGCCTCCGCCTCCTCTTGCTGTACCCAGCGTTCCACGGCCCGCTCGGCTCGCGCACCCCGTTCGCCGACGCGCGGGATGAACACCGGGCCGAGGTCGGGGTCCGTCCAGAAGCCATTGGTCAGGCGCCCGGTGTGGACCAGCTCCAGTCCGGTGTTGACCAGGAAGACGATGGGCCACTCCAGTCCCTTCGCCGCGTGAACGGTGCTGAGCGTGACCACGTCATCACGGCTGGAGTGGAGTCGCGCCTGCGGGAGCCCGAGATCTTCCTCGCCCCAGCGATCCCAGAGCTCCAGAAAGCGCCCCACCGGCAGGTGCCGGTACTCCTCCAGAAGAGCGAGGAAGCGCTCGATGTTGGCCAGTGCCTCCGACGCACCTTCGCGCAGCTCCAGGTGCAAACGGTAGCCGGTGTGCTCGAGCAGGCCCTCGAGCAGCTCGACCACGTCGGCCCGGTCAACAAGGCGCTGTGCGTCTCGAAGCGCGTTCAGTCCATCGGCCAGAGAACGGCGCTCGATCCGACCGATGTGCGGGCTCTCGGGGGCCTCGAACCATTCCAGGGCTCCCTGATCGACCAGCCACAGATAGGCCTCCGCCCGTGCCAGCAACGACTCTGGGTGAGGTGCGCGATCGGCGTCGTCGAACGAGTCGAGCCCGATGCGTGCCAGCACCTCATCGCGCAGCCCCACGAACGGGGATCGGAGGAACGCGAACGCGCGCCGGTCGTCGAACGGGTTGTCGACGACGCGGAGAGCTGTGACCAGGTCGAGCACTTCCTGCTGGTCCGCCAGACCTCCGGTGGCGGAGTTGTAGAACGGGATGCCGTACGATCGGAGCGCCCCCTCCAGGGAGGTGAGGTCCACGTTGCGCCGCCCCAGAATCGCCATGTCGCGGTGCTCGCAGGGACGCATCGCGCCCGTGTCCGGGTCGACCACCGTGGCGTCGGACACGAGCTGTCGAATCCGGGTGGCCACCAGACGTCCTTCGAGCTCGGTGCGGGCGCTCTGATCGGGCGCATCGTCTGTCGGGAGCCACTCCAGACCCGCAGCCTCAGACGGCTCGCGGGCTGGACTCAAGGTCTGGTAGTCGACTCGGTACGCCGGAGAGCCCTGGCCTACCGCCTCGGCCGTCTCTCCGAACGCCACGCCGCCGATCCGGTTCACGAACGAGACCAGCCTCGGCTCGCTGCGAAAGTTGTGGCTCAGGTGAAGCGGGGCGGCGTCAGCGCAGAGCGCGCCCAGCGCCTCGTTCCAGACTCCCACGTCGGCTCCCCGAAACCGGTAGATGCTCTGCTTCGGGTCACCCACGACCAGGAGCTGTGGGCGCTGCCCCGGAGCCACGCCGTTCGCTCCCACACCCGCCACGGCCCGCGCGATCTCCCACTGCGCACGATCCGTGTCCTGGAACTCGTCGATGATCAACAATCGATACCGGGACTGAATCGCTTCGAGCGCCGGTCGCGTGGCTGGACGCGTAAGCAGTCGCCGGGTGTCGAGAATCAGGCTGTCGAAGTCTCGCAGGTTTTCGCGCTCGAGCCACTCCAGCCACGCGTGGGTCGCTCGGCGGGCAAGCCGATACAGGGCTCCGATCAGCCCCAGGGCCGCGTCGTCGAATGTGGAATCCTCCGCGTCCCAGGCGCCCGCGAAACGGGCCCGCTGGCGGAGGATCGCGGGATCCAGCTCGCGTTCGACGTCGGTTCCCGTCGAGCGCGGCTCGGCGTCGCGGAGCCAGTCGTCGTACTGGCGCGGCCGCCAGCGAAGATCTCGCAACACGTCGCGGATGCGGCCCACGGCTCCCGGTTGCATGCGCCAGCCGGTGATACCGAATCGCTTCACGAGCTCGACCGCGCCGGGCTCGTCGTTCTCGAGCGCGATGTGAATCACCTCGCGGATCACGCAGTCCTGCTCGAGGCGCGTCTCCCGCTCGTCCAGGATGGCGAACGTCGGGTCCACGTCGAGCCTGAGCGCGTGATCGCGCAGGAGCTCGGCGCAGAAGCTGTGGATCGTTCCGACCGTGGCTCGATCCAGCTCCCAGCGAAGCTCCCTCCCGGCCTCGGTAGCCTCGATGGCTCGCCGCAGCTTCGCCTTCAGATCATGCGCTGCCTTCTCGGTGAACGTGATCGCTCCGATCTCGTCGAGCGAGCTGGGGCTCGGAGTTGGGGGGACAGGCTGGCCGTCGCCTCCGGCGGCTCCGATCGGGAGACCGAGCTGCCAGAGGATCTTCCCGACGATGGTCGTCGTCTTCCCCGTGCCGGCGCTCGCGGCGAGGAGCACGTCGTCCCGCGCCGTAATCGCCGCGATCTGCTCGGCGGTCCACCGAATCTCCAAGGCTAGTTCTCTCCCTGCAGCGGCTCCTCGCCCACCCCCACCTCGACCGCCCCCGGAACGACGTCGAACCGCGTCCCACCCGAGATGTGTGCGGACGAGCGCGTGAGGTCCGGGCCCGGCTGCCAGGGAGCGATGGCGGTCGAGCGCGCCTGGACCGATTCGAACAGACCTTCGCGGATTCGTGGAGGGATGCTGCGAGCGAACCGAAGCACCGCTTCCACGCCGCTCGCCTTGAGCCTGGACTGGTTCTTCCGGTTCTTCAGCGAGCGGTACACACCCTCGGCGGCCATCCCGATCCCGAGCTCCTGGATGGCGGCCATGTACAGCGCGGTTTGCAGACCTGCGCCATCCTTGTAAGCGCCGGCCGCGGGGACGTACGAACCGCTCTTGTAGTCGATGATGCGCAGGGGAGCATCTGTCGCATCTCCCGTCCGATCCACGCGGTCGATACGTCCGCCGAGGACCAGGCGCCGGTGCGACCCGTGTTTGTCGACCCCGGAAAGATCTGCCGGAGGGTGGTCCTGTCCTCGGCCGAACCCCAGCTCGAGCGCTATGGGGAAGCCGCGGGTCTTTTCGAACTCCCAGGTCAGGAACCTCTCCAACCGATCACGAAGCTCGGCCCGCTTCGCCCGCCATGCGTGCGGGACGCCGAGCCATTCGCTCTCCGAGCGCTCGTACGCATCGCAGACTGCGTTGAACGCTTCGTCCAGGTGGTGATGCGCCCGCTCCTCGAACGAATCCGGGTGAGGCGGGGCGAGCGACTCGAAGAAGTGATGGAGTACCGCGTGCGCGACGCTGCCGTACGTGAGCGGACTGGTCTCCTCGTCCGCCTCCTCCAGGTCACCCAGCCCCAGCACCCGGTCGAGGAAGAAGTCGAATGGACGTCGGCCGTAGGCTTCGAGCTGGGTCGCGGACCACTGGCGATCCTCCCCGAATCGCTCGCGGAGACGTGCGAGGACCCACGGATCCCGGAGCTTGCCGTTCCACGCGGTGGGTTGTTCGGACAGCGGCCGGTGCAACCCGAACAATGCCGCGGCCTCGGGGGAATCGACGCCGGGGGGGTGCTCCCCGGACGCGCCTCGAGCGGTGGCGGTCTCGCCGAAGAGCTCTCGCTCGGAGTCGATGAAGGGGTCCAGGTGGCCGGCCCGCAGCTCATCGGCGAACGCGGTCAACACGGCGTGTCCGAGGCAATGTGGATCCGGGGTCTGGAAGAGAGAGCGATCGCCTCCCCTACGGAGCCTTGCGAAGCGAGATACGTCGTCCTGGATCAGCTCCAGGGGGCTGGCTGCCAAACCCGCCTCGCCCTCCGCTTCGCCTTCCGCCCGAGGTGTGGCCTCCATGCGCGTCCGCGGAATCTCGCTACCTGGATCGTGATCCGGTACGAGAGGGGAGGGAAGCCTGGGGACGCCGTTCGCGTCGGTCGTACGATAGGTGATCGTTACATGTTGCCCGGTCACGATCGCTCGCCAAAGACGACGTTCGCGCTCGAGGGCTTCCTCCCGCGTCGTGAGCGGGAGTCCAACGGCCTTCAGCTCGATCCGCTCCTGCTCGGTGAACACACCCGCCGTGCCCGGGGGCTGCGGGAACACCCCATCGTTGGCATGAACCAGGAACGTGTGCCGAAAGGGTGTCGAGGCGGCTTCATGAGCCTCCAGCACCTGGACGCCTTGCTGGAGCGGTGTCGAGAGCGCCAACTCGTTTGCCTCCAGCAGGCGCCGCAGACGCGCGTACCATTCCCCCGCCGGGAGCGCGACGTTGGACTCACGAACCCCCGCCCACTGCCGCCACTCGACCAACAGACTCTCGAGGGCCAGGACGCCTCGCTGGTCCAACCGCACGATATCCCACCGATCGCTCACGGCTTGGCACAGACGCCGTCGAACGTCGAGGATCTCGCCGCGCAGGATCGCCAGCGTGCGCTCTATCCATTCCAGCTCCGTGCCTTCACCCGCCAGTACGCCGACCACATCCCGCAGGCGTTCGAACCGAGCCAGGTCGGTCTCGAGACGTGCGGCGGAGACGCCCACCCGGGCCAACGCCCGCCCTTCGTCGGCCTCCGCTCGCTCGCGCAGGCGTCGGAGCCAGCGGATCCAGTCTTCCAGCCCCACGATGCGGCGGATCGTCGACAGGTGGTCAATGCTCCTCAGGTCGACATCCACGTCGAAATAGGGACTGGCGACGACACTCCGAAGACCCCGGTACGTCCAGCCCTCGGAGGCGGCTCTAAGCAGCTCCAGGATCGATCTCAGCACCGGGATTTCGGCCAGACGCGTTCGAATGCGGGCCGTGCTTGGCACGCCTGCTTCGCGTAACGCTCGATGGAGTCGCCGCGTGTCTCCCCGGCCTGTCCGGGCCACCACGGCCACGTCGTGTGGGGCCACGCCCCCCTCGACGAGCAGGGACTTGATGCGACGGGCCACCCACCGTGCCTCTCGCACGCCGTCCGGCGCAGGCTGGACGCGGACGGTCCGGTCCGATTCCGCCCCGGATACGAGACGCACGGGTCGGTTGGCGAGCAGGTCCCACTCCGACGCACCGATCTCGGTCGGCAGGTACACGAGCACCTCGACCTCTTCCTGGGTCGCCAGGGCACGAACGAGCCTCCGTCGCCCCCTCAAGGAGGTCAGCCCGTATACGTGCAGGCGTCTCGCACCGCCGATCGCGGAGCGGAGCCCGCCCGTCTCGATCTTGGCGGCCACCATCGCGTGGATCGAGCGGGGGTCGTACAGCTCGCGTTCCTCGAGCGCACCGAGAAATGCGCGATATGTGTCGACGACCCATGCGTTCCGGCTCTCGCCGAACGCGTCGGTGTCCAGATCGCTCAAGGCCGCCGTCAGCTCATCCGGTGTCGTTCCCTCCGGTAACAGCTCGCTGAACAAGCGATCGAGCATGTGGCCACGCGCCGGCCCGGCTTCGCGGGTCGCGGCCGCCACACCGTGTCGACGGGCCGAAGCGGTCGCCAAACGGGCTACTAGCAGGCGACCCGTGAGGATCCCTATGGGCCTCTCGGAGATGCCGAACGAGTCTCTCAGTTGCGAGAAGAACGAGACGGGAGGGCTGAACCACCCGGGGGTGCCTCGTCGGGCAGCGAGGTCATAGGCCCGATCGCGCTGCGCGCGGTGCACGAGCCATAGGTGCGATTCGTAGCCCGTCGGGCCAACGGTGTCACCCACTTCGTCCATGAAGTGCGTGACGCAGTCGTGCCAGAGCCGGTCGCTGGAAGCAGAGCGGATCAGCTGGAGTGGCATCTAGTCGAGCACGCCCACCGGGTCCGGGTGCCTAGGGACTCGCTATCGTGGGGAATTGTAGGGGAGATTTGTGCGGCGCGCAGCCACGCCGGTCGGCCGCCCGAGCTCTCGGCAGGTTGCCAGGAGACTCAACGGGGAAGCCCCGCCCGAGGCGCCGGAGTCGCGACGCCTCGGAACGCTCGTCAGGTAGGCGGAGACGCCGCCGTGAAAGGACGGCGCCTCCCGGGTGCATGCGTCAGCGCCGCAGCAGACGCACCGAGCCAGAGCCCGTGTCGATGCGGATTTGACCGCGGCCGTCCCCGATCCGGCCGACCAGGTGCGTTCTCTCCACCTCGCTCACCGTGAGTGGGAAGTCCACATCGATCCCGCCACTCCCGGTATCCACTTCGATCTCGGCGTCCAGATCGGCGGGCATGTACACGACGACGCCCCCCGATCCCGTGTCGACTTCCAGAGAGTTGAACGCGGTGAGTAACTCGATCTCGACGCTCCCGCTCCCCGTGTCCACGAGGATCTCTTCGGCTCGGATCGACCCGAGCTCGACGCCCCCGGAGCCGGTGTCGACGGTCAAGCGCGTCGCTTGAATGTCCGCCGCCGTTACCGATCCCGAGCCGGTGTCGATCAAGACCACCTCACCCGTCACGTCCATGACTTCGACCGAGCCCGAGCCCGTATCGGCCCTCAGGTCACCGATCACGTCCGAGACATCTACCGATCCGGAGCCGGTGTCCACGTTGAGGAAGCCCCGCGTTCCGGTCGTGCGTACCGGTCCGGTGGAGACATCGATCAACAGGTCCGCCTCCACCCCCGTCACCTGGACTTCGCCCACGCCGTGGTGGACCGCCACGTCTTTCCCTGCGGGCACCTGGATCCTGAGGTCGGCGTACGCCTCGAGACCGTCCCCCGAACCGCGCACGCGGACCCGTCGGTCGCCTTCGTACAGCCGCCCGTCTTCGGCGACCGTGACCTGTGTGCGGCGTCCCCGATCCAGGCGGGGATATACGATCTCGTCGCCCGGATACCGAATGATCAGGGTCTCGATTCCGTCGAGCGTGCGCGTCTCGAATGTCAGTCGGGCCGCGTCACTGCCCCCTCGCGTCGCCGTGACGACGACATCGGACCCGGATCCACCCTCCACGTGGACCTCTCCTGCGAGGTTGTGGATCGCGACCCGTGCCCCGCTGAGTGCGACGCGCTCCGTCTGACCCAGCGCGGGTGCCGCAGCCACCAGTACCGCCGCGGTGGCGACGGCCACCGACCTGCGTACCAGGCGTGCGTAGTCTGTGTTGGTCATGTTCGAATCTCCGTATTCGGGGCGCTCGCCCGCTGTGGGCGTCCCGCCAAAGGCACACCTCGTTGAGAATCGGTTGTGATCGCCCCCCAGCAATAGGAGCGGTCGCGTGCCCGTGCTCGTCTTACACGATGCTTCGAACGACCGCTTGGTTGGAAGAGATACGTCACGAGTCCAGACGGCCAGTCGCTCCTCCGCGGACGACACGGCAGGCGCAGCGGAGGGCCCGCACCGTGCATAAGGCGAGACCGCTGGGGGTGGCCCCTTCATTGCGACCTCAGTAGATGCATCGGACCGGCGGCGCTGTACCGTAATCCACTGTCCGACAAGAGGTTGGTGTTCTGCTATCCACGCGGTCCGGTTCGCGGCCATCGACCTCTGAGCGCTTCTACCGTCGCAGTTTGCGAGGACCCGCTGCAAGGCTGCAGACCCGCGGGGTGCAGCCCGGGAAAGGGGACACACGATGCAGGGGATGCTACTGGGGTTGGTGAGAGAGACGCTGGTCAAGCAGTACGGTCGACCGATGTGGGACTCGCTGGTCGCGGCGGAACAGACGCACATCCGCGAGTCGGTCGAGAGAGCGGAGGATGGGCTGATGGCGGACCTGCCGTCCGACGCGCTGGTGTGCTGGCTCGCGAGCCAATCGATCTCGACGCTCCGCGATACCTACCCGAGCCTGTTTGGCAGGCACACGGATCTCGTCAGCTTCGTGCGCTCCCTGGGCGACGAGCTGCCCGTAGCCGCCGATCGCGCATCGGATCGCTCCCGTAACACCAGGTTCTCCTACCAGGACACGCCCGATGGCGATCTGCTGGTGAGGATCGAGGCCGAGTCTCCTATCTGCGCCCTCATCGAAGGCGTGATTGCGGGAGCGGCGCGTTACTACGACGAGCGCGTGACTATCGAGGAGCTGAAATGCCGCAAGCGCGGGGACAACGCCTGCCTGATCCGAATCGCGTTCGCGGATGACCCTCTCGCCGCGGATGTGGGACCTTCGGGTGCGGACCTGCGAGCCGCTGGAGGTGCCTGACC
This sequence comes from Gemmatimonadota bacterium, assembly GCA_039588275.1. Taxonomy (GTDB): domain Bacteria; phylum Gemmatimonadota; class Gemmatimonadetes; order Palauibacterales; family Palauibacteraceae; genus JBDHAC01. The sequence goes on along the minus strand of JBDHAC010000018.1, from coordinate 69,595 downwards.
ACCTGTGCCGGACGTTCTCCGCCGGGCCCGCGGTTGCCGTCAAGGTCGGAACCGCGGGCCCGGGAGTTCTTCCCGTGTGCTAATCGCCTGAAGCCGCCCCGTAGTTCAGGTGCACGGCGCTCGCGTCGCCGGTAGCGCCGCTCAACAGGACCACGAACAGATCGTCATACTCTTCCTCGGGGATATCCCCCGCGTCGGCGCCGAGCGCACGGATCACCTCCGGGATGATGTTGCTGTGACTCACCACGAGCACGGTCTCGCCCGTATGATCGCTGCGCAGGCGATTCGCAAGTCCCTCGATGTCGCGCGCGTCGACGATCTCGACCTCCAGCCCGACGGAAGAAGCCACCGGCTCGGCCGTTTCCTGTGTGCGCCGGAACTGCGAGGCGTAGATGGCGTCGACCCCGCCTTCTGAAAGGACGTGGGCCAACCGGGTGGCCCGCTCGCGCCCGACGAGGGTCAGCCCCGGGTCGTCTCCCTCTTCCTTCTCGGCGTGGCGCACCAGAACTACGGTCGTGACCGGCTCGAGGGCCGCGGCGCGTGCCGGGGCGGACCGGGCTTGGGACGATCCCGCTTCCGAAGCGGGTGCGGAACCCGAGCAGGCCGATAGACTCAGGCAAATCCCGAGCGCTGGAAGGCTGCGATACCGTGCGCGGGTGTGCGTCGACCGTCCCATCGCTGAACCTCCAGGTAGCTGATCCTTGACCCCGACCGGCCACACCCCGACCATGCGGCGAGCCGTCTCCGGCGCGCACCATACCCGCGCCGAACCATCGGCACAACGCGGGCGTTGTCAACTCGGTTGCCTGCGTGTCCTCACTTGATCTTGGAGATGCGATGAACGTCGAGTTCTGGGGTGCCGCTCGGACCGTGACCGGATCCATGCACCTGCTCGAGGTAAACGGACGGCGCGTGTTACTCGACTGCGGGATGTTCCACGGACGCCGGAAGGCCGCCTTCGAGCGCAACCGGAACCTGCCGTTCGATGCCGCCGGAATAGACGCCGTGGTCCTGTCACACGCCCACATCGATCACAGCGGAAATCTGCCGTCTCTCGTCAAAGCCGGTTTTCGCGGTGAGATCTACGCGACCTCCGCGACTCGTGACCTGGCAGCGCTCCTGCTCCTCGATTCCGCCAGGATCCAGGAGGGCGACGTCAGGCGTGTAAACCGGTACCGGAAGAAGCAGGGGAAGAACCTGTTCGAGCCCCTGTACACGGAGGAGGATGCGGTCGAGACGCTCGAGCACTTCGTCACCGTCGCATACGACCGGTCTCGCGAGATCCTGCCGGGTATCCAGATTCGTTTCATCGACGCCGGGCATATGCTCGGGTCCGCGAGCGTGATCGTCGACGCGGATGAGGTCGGCGCCCGCCGCCGGCTCCTGTTCTCCGGGGACATCGGACGCAAGGGGCTCCCGATCCTGCGGGATCCCCGCACGGCGCCCGATGTGGACCACGTCATCATGGAGAGCACCTACGGCATCAGGCGGCACGAGCCCGCCGCCGAGGCCCAGGAGATGCTCTTCGATACGCTTCAGAACTGCTGCGACCGCGGCGGCAAGCTGTTGATCCCGTCGTTCGCGGTGGGACGCACCCAGGAACTGGCCTACCGGCTAAACAAGCTCTGGGGGGAGGGGCGGTTGCCCCCCGTTGACATGTTCATCGATACGCCTCTCGGCGTGAAGACGACCGAGGTGTACCGGCTTCATCCGGAGTGCTTCGACCGCGAGATGCTGCAGACGATCGAGACCGACGAGGACAGCGACCCGCTCGGGTTCGAGAGACTCACCTACATCAAGAACGCGGAGGAGTCGAGACGCCTGAACGATCTACAGGGACCGGCGATCATCATCTCTCCCTCGGGGATGTGCGAGGGGGGCCGGATCCTCCACCACCTCATTCACCACGTGGGCAAGAAGAGCACGACGGTGTTGTTCGTGGGATTCCAGGCGCAGCACACGCTCGGGGCCCGCATCCTCGCCGGAGCGGAAGAGATCAAGATCTTCGATGAGATGTACAAGGTGAAGGCGCGCATCAAGAAAGCCGGCGCGTACAGCGCGCACGCGGACCGGGACGAGCTGATGGAGTGGATCGAGACCGTCCGTGAACGCGGCTCGCCCAAGAAGATCTTCCTGGTCCACGGTGAGGAGGAAGCGTCGCTGGGGCTGGCGGAGGCGCTCGAGAAGCGCGGGTTTCCGAGCGTTCACGTTCCCGAGAGAGGTGCCTCGTACGAACTGTGAGCCGCCGGATCGGGTTCAGCCGGCGGAAGCCTCCTGATTGAAGATGTCCAGGTCCCGCGCGATGATCGCGCAAGCCTCCTCGACGGTCTCGACCGAGTGCGGGATCTCGAGGTCTTCCGGCGACGCCAACTGGGGGTCGCTGGTCAGCATGTGACGCCGCCCCCACTCCACGAGATCCTGCCACATCTCTCCCACGAAGATCAGCGGAACGCTACGCATGTGACGCACCTGGCACAGCTGCCAGATCATCGCGGTCTCGAGCATCGTCCCGATCCCGCCGCGCACCACGATGAATGCGCTGGAGAGACGCACGAAGTGGTGCAGACGGGAGAAGAAGGTCCGGTGCCGGTAGATCTTCTCCACGAACGGGTTCGGTTCTTCCTCTTTCGGAAGCTCGATGGGGAGACCGAACGACCGAGTCCGGTTCTCCGGGTCGCCGAGCTTCGCGCCCTCGTTGGCCGCTTGCATCAGCCCGGGACCACCGCCCGTCACGATGTCGCACCCCATCGTGGACAGCCACGTGGCGAGGCTGCGGACCTCGCGATATACGTCGTCTCCCGGACGCATCCTGGACGATCCGAAGATGGTGACGCGGTAGTACTTGGGCCGCGGCGGCCTGATTCGAGCGAGCTCGTTCGCCACGCTCCACAGATCGTAGAGCGCGTCCTCGACGACATCGAAGGTCTCCTCCGGGTCGCTCAGTGCCACGAGCGGCTTGATCCCCGCTGTGGTCCCATCCTCTCCCATCGGTCTTGCCCCTGGTTGGAGTCGCTCTTCGGTAACCGGTCATACCCCGCGAGGCGTCGTCGCGGTACGCCGATTGCGCCGTATGGCGCTCAAGATACGCGCGCTGTCGCATTGTTGCTGCACGGCGACACCCGCGAGCGGCAGCGGGGTCCGCTGCTCTGGCGAACATTGCACTTAGGTGACGTCTATATTGTTAAATGGCAACGTGTTGAAACCACTCGGCGCCCGACCCCCGCACCGCTCCACACCCGTGTACGAAGTGTGCACTCCACTCCGTCAAAGGAGCCGCGCCCCGGCGTGCACTCTCCTGCGACCGAGGCTGGACGGAGCTGGCGGGGTCAGTCCGGGGCGCGTGCCCGGTGTGAGGGAGGGGATGGTCGAAGCATGAAACGAGGCACGGTGCAGCGGTTGGTCGCGGTGCCGGGCGGGCGGGACGGGCCCTCGCAGAAGCCGGGGACAGTCACTCCCCCTGCGATCGTCGCGCGCGGTCTTACGCGGGATTTCCCGGGCGTCAGGGCGTTGGACGACCTGACGCTCGAGGTGCCGCGTGGGGCGATCTTCGGCTTCCTGGGGCGAAACGGTGCGGGGAAGACCACCACGATCCGCCTCTTGTTGGGTCTGATCGAGCCGACGAAAGGGGAGGCGCTCGTTCTCGGCCACGATCCGGTACGCGTGTCCGCCGCGGTACGGAAGCGGTGCGGCGTCCTGCTGGAACATGCGGGGCTGGTCGATCGCCTGACGGCTACGGACAACCTCGATCTCTACGGTCGAATCTGGCGGATGCGCCGGGACATGCGTGCCCGGCGGACGGAGGAGCTCTTACGGCGGGTCGGCTTGTGGGACCGACGCGATGACAGGGTGCGCAACTGGAGCCGCGGGATGAAGCAGAAGCTCGCGATCGCGCGTGCGCTCATGCACCGTCCGTCGCTCATCTTCCTGGACGAGCCCACCGCCGGTCTCGATCCGGTGTCTGCCGCCGAGCTGCGGGAAGACCTGCTGAGACTCGCCTCGAGGGAGCGCGTCACCGTCTTCCTCACGACCCACAACCTCGCCGAGGCGGAGCGCCTCTGTGATCTCGTCGGTGTCGTTCGCGAGGGCCGGTTGTTGAGTGTCGGGTCACCCGCCGAGATCGGGGCCCGGCACACGCGTCCCCGGCTCCGGATAAAGGGGGGCGGTCTAACGGAGAACGTCGTCGAGCTGCTGCGCGCGCGTCAGGAGGTCGACGCCGTCGAGATCGGGAATGGTCATCTCCTGGTGAGCCTCGCTCAAGGAGCTCGTGTCCCACCCCTGGTGAGCTTCCTGGTGCGTTTGGGGGTCCAGGTTGAAGAAGTCACTCGGGTCGGCAACACCCTGGAAGACGGCGTCTTGTCGCTGTTCCACGACGAGGGTGGTACGCCCGTACCGCCGCTGCGAGCGGCCGGAGGGTCGGATGCGTGACGTTGGGACCGTCCTGTGGAAGGAGTTGAAGGAGCTGAGCAGCACGGACGGAGCATGGGTCACGCTCACGACCATCCTCGTGTTCATGCTGTTCGTTGGCGTCGTGATCCCGTGGCTTCTGGGCATCGCTTGGCTCCGCGCGCCCTGGTCGGTCATCATGTGGGCCTGGATCCCGTTCTTCGTGGTGACGACCGTTACGGCCGATTCGGTAGCCGGGGAGCGTGAGCGTCGCACGCTCGAGACCCTGCTCGCCACGCGACTCCCGGATGCCTCCATAGTCCTCGGAAAGGTACTGGCGGCCGTGGTCGGGGTCTGGAGCGTGACCGTCCTGTGTCTGCCGCTCGGAACGGTGACCGTCAACATGACGGTGGCCGGTGGCCCACACGTTCCCCCGCTCTCGCAGGTCGCCGCTCTCTTCGCCGTCGTGCTGTTTGCCTCTACGCTCGGGGCAGCGCTCGGCGTGCTGGTCTCGATCCGGGCGGACAGCGTCCGGCAGGCTCAACAGACCCTCGCCATCAGCGCCATCGCCCTGTTCCTCGGTCCCATCGTCCTGATTCGACTGTTGCCGGAGCGTTGGACCGGCGATCTCGTCGCGGCCATGATGCTGGGGTCGCCGGTGCGCAGCGCCGTGATTCTCGCGGGCATCCTCGCCCTTGCGACGGCCCCGCTTCTCGGGCTGGCCCTCATACGGTTCCGGCGCCGCCGAATCCCGCTCCGTTGACTGCCCGGGCCACCCGGGCGGCACCTTGTCCGTCCGTCACCCCTGGGGACATCTTTCCGCGGGGGCGCGTCCCTGCGCCCGAGACCCACGTCGACGAGGAGGCCCCCATGGAAGCTGCCGGCACGCACCCGTTCGTTCAGCGAATGATCGGCGCGGCTCTACTGGACATCAACGTGTACGAAGAGGTCGAGCACGATACGACCGCCACGATGCAGGCGGCATCCGTGGTCGTAATGGTCGCGGTATGCGCGGCGATCGGCGCGGCGGGGAGGGGCACAGGTGGCATGTTCTCGGGGCTCATCAGCGCGGTGGTGGGCTGGCTGATCTGGTCCGGGATCACCTATCTGATCGGTGCGAACCTCTTTGGCGGAACGGCCACCTGGGGCGAGCTGCTCAGGACCATCGGGTTTGCCCAATCTCCGGGTGTGCTCTTCGTGGCGGGTGTGATTCCGTTCCTCGGGCCGCTCGCCATGCTGGCGGTCGGGATATGGATGTTGATCGCGGTGATCATCGCGATCCGTCAGGCCCTGGACTTCACGACGGGGAAAGCGGTCCTGACCGCATTGCTCGGCTGGATCGCCTATGGGCTGATGGCCGGGATCGTGGGCCGCATTCTCGGCGCCCCCATCATGGGCTGATGGCGGGTAACCGGGCCCGGTCGCTCGGCACCGGGCCCGGTCTACGGCCTGCTAGACGGTGTAGGCCTCCAGATCCAGTGGATACCCATCCTGGATCAGCTTGCCCGCCTTCACCGGGGCGACAGGCCCCGAGAAGAAATACCCCTGCGCCTGCTGGCAGCCCAACGCTCGCAGCTGTGCAAACTGCTCACGCGTCTCGATGCCCTCGGCGATCACCTCGAGCTCCAGGATCCGCGCCAGCTCGATGACGGTGCGAGCCACATCCCAGTCGTGGCTCGCACCGGCGGTGCCGCTCACGAAGGAACGATCGATCTTGAGCGCTCCGATCGGATAGCGGTGCAGATAGCTCAGCGATGAGTAGCCGGTACCGAAATCATCGATTGCCACCCGAACACCGCGCTGTGTGAGCGCTCTCAAGATCCTACCGGCGGCCGGGCCGTCTTTCATGAAGGTGCCTTCGCTCACGTCGAAACGAACGAGCTTGAAATCGATACCGGACGCCTCGATGCTCGCGATCGTGCGAGGTACGAAGTCTTTGGCGAACAGCTGCGTTTCGGTCACGTTCACCGCGATGTTGGGCGGGAACCGCAGCGACAGGCGATCGACCCACTCCTTCATCTGCCGACACGCCTGTTCGGTGATCCAGTACCCGAGCTCATCGAGTAGACCCGCTTCCTCGGCCACGGGTAGGAATTCGTTGGGTGGAATGAGCCCGCGCTCCGGGTGCTTCCACCGGATGAAAGCCTCCACGCCCGTGATGCGCCCATCTCCGAGTGAGACGACGGGCTGGTACTCGAGGAAGAGCGATCGGGACTGAATGGCCTGCGTCAGGTCTCCCTCGAGCTCGGCGATTGATTGCGCATACGCCTTCGTCGCAGCATCGAAGACCTGGACATCGACCTCGTTTCGCCGTGCGCGACGCAGCGCGATGTTCGCGTCTCGAAGGAGCTCTTCCGCCGTCTCGTAGCTTGCCCGGCTGAGGCACAGTCCAAGCGCCGGGGTCAAGTCGATGCTCTCTGCCCCGAGGGGGATCGGCTGCGACAGGCTGCTCGCTACCCGTTGCCCGACCTCGACGGCGTCCTCGTGATCCTGCACCTCGTCGAACAGAATGGCGAAGTCCAGGTCATCCGCGTGTGCCAGCGTGTCCCCCGGCCGAATCACGTTCGCGACGCGGCGCGCGATGGCCAGCATCAGCTCGTCGGTGGCTTCGCCACCCACCCGCTCGGAGGTTTCCCTGAACCCGTCCAGGGACAGGGCCACTACTCCGAAGGCGCGATCAGGGCGTCTCGCCCGTCGGCGCATCGCCATGTCGATTCTGTCGAGCATCACCGGATAGGTGGGGAGGCCCGTCAGTCTATGGTACATGAGATCGCGGGCGGTGCGGTCATGCCTCGAGCGAAGGTCCGTCACGTCGGTCATGGACCCGGCGACCCGGTACGCTTTTCCGGCCTGGTCGTGTAGGGCCACCCCGCGTGCGACGACCCAACGATACGTGCCGTCGCGGTGCATGACCCGGTGCTCGCTTTCGAATCGCTGCGACTGCCAGTCCAGATGCTCCAGCAGCTCCAGCTCGACCCGGTCCGAGTCATCCGGGTGAATCCGATCGAACCACTCCGAGGGCTCGTCACCTACCTCCTGGGTCCCGTACCCCAGAAGCGTCTTCCAGCGAGCCGAGTAGTAGATGCGATCCTGGCGGAGGTCCCAATCCCAAAGGCCGGCGCTCGCTCCGCGACACAGAAGCGCGTATCGCTCCTCGAAGCCCTGCAAGCGCTCCGTCGTCGCGTTGAGCTGGTCGGTGAGACGGCGGACGTGGTGTGCCGCGCCCGCGACTGCCGCCCGCCCACGGTCTCGGCTCGCGGACAGGTCGAGTTGAGCGCGGACCAGCTCGACGGCTTGCAGGAGGTCGCTCGGGACCGGCCCTTCGCTCTCGAAGAGGAACTCCACGACCGCGATCACCACCCCGTCGGCGTCCACCGGAAACGCGAAGACGTGCTTGAGTCCCGCCTGCTTCGCGGCTGCCGCCCTCTCCTCGTCGAGCTCCGTCTCGATCGCCCCGTCAATCTCGCCCACGTCGCCCGCGAGGAGCCGAGCGATCGGTCCGCTCGAGTCCTTCTCGGGCTCGAGCGCCTTCTTCGTGGCGTGGCGAAGGGCATCGTACCGCTTCTCCTCATGGGTGTGCCACGCGGCGACAGTGGGAGCGGTCTTCTGATCCTTGACGACGACGACGGCCAGCGGACACTCTGCCGATTCTCGAAGTTCCTCAGCCGTCGCGATCAGGACGTCCGTCACGGTGTCTCCCCGCTTCAGCATCTCCGTCAGACGCCGTAGCCTCGGAAGCAGCTCGGTCGCGGAGGACATCTCGGGAGAATCGCTCTGGGGGGTCGGTTCGAGATCGAAGGAGGAGGAGCCGGATCCGCCGGACGTGTCAGCCTCCGACCTCGTCTGCGGGGTCTGCTGCTGCTTGCGTTGTGAGCCGGACTTCTTTCGCGATGTCATCGGCGAACCTCGCGCCCAAGCGGGCGATCTGGTGTTTCGCGAAGGCCTCCCGTTTTCTGCCGAAACGGGTAGCCCTCGCCCATGCTATAAAGAGCATTAAGCAACAGCCGTAAGCGGCTGGCAGTGCGCATCCTATCAGATTGCGCGCGCTCGTCGGTTCGAGGCATGTTCGGGGCCTCATCGCGCAATCCCCCGGCTAGGGTGCAACCGCGACGCCAGCCTGCGCGCATGAGGGCAGCCTCGTGCGGCTCCGCCACCGCGATTTGGAGTCCGCGAATCCCTCCGCCTTCCCCCAGGCGCTATGTTGTTGAGGTCCCTGTCGCCTCCGCCTCCGGCGGGCGCGCGATCCGACGACCGAGGGCCGTGGCCGCGATGCCCGATCGGCGTGGCCCGGCAGCAAATCAGGAGAGAGGGAGCCCATGTCGAATAACATCAAATCGCTGCGCCTCAGCACGATCGCGGCCGCGGTCGCCGCCGTACTGGTGATGATCCTGCTCGCGTTCGGGTTCAACCGGGTCGACGAATTCGAAGTGGCGGTGAAGCGAAACCCGCTGACCGGTGCGGTCGGGAGTCGCCCGTACACCCAGGGGCTGTATCACTCGATCCTCAGGTCCTGGACGAACTATCCCTTACGCGAGATCCAGTATCCGCGGGAGGGACAGAGCGAACGCCTGACGGCCCTCACGTCGGACCAGCTCCAGATCGCGGTCGACGCCGCGTTCCGCTACCGGCTGATGCCGGACAGCGTGGTGCACCTGTACCTCACGGTGGGGGAGCCGGGCGAGGTGCACTCGTTCGTTTACAACACCTACCGGTCCTCCACGCGCGATGCCATGGCGGAGATGACCGCGACCGACATCCTGTCCACTGAACGAGCCGGCATCGGGGACCGGATCGACCAGATAATGACCGCGCGCCTCCAGCCGCGTGGAATCGAGGTCACGGACTTCTTCGTGCGCGAGGTGGTGCCACCGGAGACGATCCGCGCCGCGATCGAGGAGAAGCTCGCGCGTGAGCAGCAGGTGCAGGTCGCGCAGTTCCAGACGCAGGTCGTGGTCGAGCAGGCCAACCAGAAGCGGGCCGAGGCCGAGGGGATCCGCGACGCGCAGGACATCATCGCGGCAAGCCTGGAGGGACTCGCCGGGCAGCGCTACCTGTACTGGCGTTACCTCGAGATGCTCGGGAAGATCGGAGAGGGCACCAACAACATGGTCATCGCCCCGACCGAGGGTGGCATCCCGATATTCTTCACCCCCAATCGGTAGCGCGGGCCGAAGACCAGCCCAGCGTACGAAACGACCTGCCGGGACGCCCTCCGGACGGGCAACCTTGCGAGGGCCGTAAAGGTCAAAATGGGCGAAAGAGCGATCTTTGCGGGCGCTAAGGGTGGACGTCCTGCCCGGTGCCGCCCGGGTTGAACACGGCCCCGGAGGAAAAGCATGAAGCGAGGAGTGATCGGAGCGTTGGGTCTGGCGCTGGCAGTCGGCGTGCTGACGACCACGGTCACGACGTTCGGAACGGCGTCCGCGCAGGAGCGCGAGACGGATCAGGAGCGTGCGGTGCGTGCCCTGCGCGTCCTGGGTGGCGGCTCCTATCTGGGTGTACGCATCGAGGATGTGAACGACGAGCTCGTCGAGGAGCTCGGACTTCCCGACCAGTACGGCGTACACGTCGCGAGCGTGGTAGAGGATGGGCCGGCCGCGTCCGCCGGGATGCAGGACGGGGATGTGATCCTTCGTTGGAACGGCGAGCGGGTCGAGAGTGCGGCTCAGCTCCAACGCCTCGTTCGTGAGACTCCCGTCGGGAGGACCGCGCGACTCGGAATCTTCCGCGCCGGGAGCGAGCGAGAGCTCTCCGTGGAGCTCGGAGAGAGCTCAGGTCGGTTGGGGAACCTCCGGATCGCGACCGTCCCCGAGCTGCGCGGACTCGGAGAGGATATCCGTGAACGGATCCGCGCCGTCACACCCGGCGAGGTACACGTCATCGGGCCCGGTGATGTACGGATCATGGGACCTGGAGACGCGCGGGTCTGGTCGTTCATGGGCGGCCGCGGACGGCTGGGAGTGAGCGTGCAGAACCTGGGCGAGCAGTTGGCCGAGTACTTCGGCGTCGAGGAAGGCGCGCTGGTCGTTTCGGTGGTCGAGGACTCGCCTGCGGAAGTGGCGGGGATTCAGGCGGGCGACGTCATCCTCGAGGTCGCGGGAGAAGCCGTCGACGGCCCCGGCGATCTCATCGAGATCTTGAGTGAACAGGAAGCGGGCCCCACGACGATCCTGCTCATGCGCGACCGACAGGAACGCACCCTGACGGTCGAGCTCGAGGAGCGATCGCAATGGCGTCGACAGCAGGAAGGCGATCACGAAGGGGAATCCGGAGGCATCCACGAAGGGGAGCACTGGAGCTTTCACCTCGAGCCCTTCGAGATGCCGGCGTTTGAGGTCGGTCCGATCCACATCGAAGGCTTCGAGATGGAGCCGTTCGAGTGGCACTTCGAGATCGGAGACGGCGAGTGGATCGACAGGGAGGACATGACGATCTCGATCCCCGAGATCCGGATCCCGCACTTCGACATGCCGGCGATCGAGCTACCGGTGATCGAGGTGCCCGGGTTTGACGTCGAGGTGCCGCGGGGGCGAGTCGAGACCCGCGTCTGACACACTGCCAGCCCACGGGGGCGTCCCGGGAGGGCGTCCCCACCAGAACGACGGAGCGGCGTGTCCCGCATAGCCGCGGTGCGCCGCTCCTCCCATTCTCAGCCGGTCAGTTTCCGTGCGATGCTGCGATCGCCTCCAATCGCTCCTCGATCGCGTCTGCCGACAGCCAGCGTCCGCGGACCATCACGCCCCCCCGCCGCGCCACGTTGGCCACGTCGTCGAACGGATTCGCATTTAGCAGGACGAGGTCGGCTACCTTGCCTTCCTCCACGGTCCCGAACTCGTCCACCGCGTCGAAATAAAGCGCCACGTTGTAGGTTCCGGCCCGCAGCGCCTCGTACGGAGTCAAGCCGGAGGCGACCATCAGCCGGAGCTCGTGCAGCATCGAGAAGCCGGGCACCTGGAAGATCTGAGGCGCATCCGACCCGAGCAGCATCGGTGCGCCCGCATCGCTCAGCGCCTTGATCAGTTGACGCCGCACTTCCACGAACCGCTGCGCCAGCTCGGCGGAATACAGCTCGTTCTCCAGAAACCCCGTCTTCTGCTCCGCCCATCGTGCCACCGTCTCCGGCGACATGTACCGCATCTCCGGGCGGGCCGCCATCTCAGCGGGATCGTCCGGCAGGAGTACGTTCTCGATCAGGCTCTGCGTGGGCACGTTCCACACGCCGGCCTCGGCCGTCCGCGCGGCGATCTCCTCGATCCTGGAGTCTTCGACATACCCGGCCAGGTTTACGCCGAAGAACAGCGAGCTCGTGACGTCCGTGCCCTCCGCCACGATCGCTTCCATGTACTGGTCCAGGTGGTCCACGGATGCCTGCCGCGCCTCGAGCGCGCGATGCAGACCGACGTCGGCCGGCACATGCCCCGCCCACGGGATCCCGACCTCCTGAGCCGTCTCGACCAGCGCGTCATACACCTCGCGAGTCGGACCCGGGTGGATCTTGAGGAAGTCGTAGCCGGCCTGCGCCTGGTGCCGAACCGCCCGTATCGCGGAGTCTGCGCTCGGGATGCTGTTGCCGTTGATCGAGGGGCCGGATGTGTACAGTCGCGGACCCATCACCTCCCCCCGTGCCAGCCGCTCGCGAAGCTCCAGGTGTTCGGGCTGCCCGAGCATGCCCCGGGCCGTCGTGACCCCCTGTGAAAGGTACAGGAACAGCACCTCCTCGGCCGCGTCGCCCCCGGCCGGGACGTGCGCATGCATCTCGCCCAAACCGGGAATCAGGTAGCGCCCGCGGCCCTCGATCACCGTGGCGCCCGCGGGGGCCTCGACCGCGTCCGCCGGCCCGATCTCGGCGATCCGCTCGCCTTCCACGAGCACCGTCTGGCTCTCGAGAATCCGCTCCGAGTCCATTGGAATGACGTGGACGTCCACGAACGCGGTCACGTCCGCGCCAGCCGCCGGGAGTCCTCGTTCCGAGGCGGCGGCTTCACCCTCGGGCGGATCCCCATCGGCCGGTGCGCAGGCGACCGAGGTCAGCCCGGCGAGCAATGCGAGAAGAGTCGACCGCGCGTGCGAGCGGGAGCGTGAAACGGCGGCTGGGTAGCTGTACGTCATTGGTCTGGACCTCGGTGCAGGGACATATTGCATGTGAGCGGCCGCTCGACACGGCCCGAGGGCGACGGTGGTCACCCGACGTGGCCCGAATGTAGGAGGTGGTCGGCTCTACCGCATAGCCGAAACGTGTGAACGCCGACCGAGCACCGGATTCCTGGAAGGAGGTTGAGGCTTGATCCGTCATCTCGTCTTCGCGGCCGCCATGGCCGCTTCGGTCCCCACGGACGCCGCGCGCACTCCCGTTGTCGGGCCGGCCTCGGACGCCTCCGCAGACTCGGCGTTGTACCGCGTGCTGCTGGTTCGTGCCGCTCCGGGGAGACTTCTGGAGCTGATCGAAGTATACAAACGTCAGATCGCGGTCCATGAGGCCGAGTCGACGGCGCGGCCGTACCTGTTCCGGCACAGCCAGGGTGATCAGTGGGACCTCATGCTCTTCGTACCGCTCGGCGAATCCACCTCGTATTCGGTCGCGGGCGGAGTCGACGGGTTGACCGAAGCCCCCGATGGACTGGTCGCCTGGCGCGAGGAGCTCCTCGCGCGCGGGCCCGGGAGCGGCCAAGTGCACGATGCACTCGATGGGGCCGGGTTCCTGCACGTCGAGATGTTCGTGGCACTCCCCGGCAAGCGTGAGGCGCTGCTCGAACAACGGCGCATGGAGAACGAGTTCCTGGGAGCGATCCGCCGACCAGAAAACCTGATCTTCACCCGGGCCGGTGGGGCGAGCTGGGACCTGTTCACGCTCGGGGCGTACGACGACTTGCAGCACTTCGCCGAGCCCACGGCCGCATCCCCAGACGAGCAGCAACGGGCCGCTGTCGCTGCCGGCTTCGAGGGTGCCGATCGCATCGGGAGCTATCTCAGAACGCTGATCGCCTATCACCACGACACGTTGGCCGTGATGGTGCAATAGATGACGCCCGGTTCGAGCGAAGCCGCCCCGGCTCCGGCGTCTCCCCGCGTGACCGCGATCTCCTGGGGTCGCGTCGAGGTGGAGGGAGCGGACCATCCGTTTCGGGACGTGAAGCTCTTCCCCGGTGGGGCGCGCGAATGGGACTGGAACGAGACGGGGACACACCACCGACCCGGCGTGCAGCCGGCGGACCTCGAAGAGCTCTTGGAACGGGGTGCCACGACGGTCGTCCTCTCCCGCGGCATGCTAAAGCAGCTGCGCGTGCCATCGTCCACCCGGGAATGGCTGGAGGACCAGGGTGTGGAGTTGCACGTGCTCGAGACCGATGAGGCCGTGGATCGCTACAACGAGCTGCGGGAGTCGGCAGCGGTGGGGGCCTTGATCCACTCGACGTGCTGAATCGGGGGGAGTGATCCGCGGGGCGACCCGCCGCGGCCTTTTCCGTCGCCCGTGGCCATTCGACGGACCCGGTCGGCATTCAACGGACCCGGTGGGCATTCAGCCGTCCCCCTGGGCTTCAGCCGCGCCGCGGCTCGTCGAACAGATCCAGCTGTGGCCCGAGTGACGGACGCCGAAACGCGGCCGTCGACAGACTGGCCGAGCGGCGGGTAAGCCCGAACCGCCGCGCCGAGAGCGCGAACAACCTCGCGACCTCGTCCGCATACGGCCCATCCCCCCTCATGCGCGATCCGAAGCGAGGATCGTAGACGCGCCCGCCGTGCACGCTGCGCAACCGGTTCATGACCTTGTCCACCCGATCTGGGAAATGGCGACCGAGCCAATCCTCGAACAAAGGTCCGACCGCCAGCGGAAGCCGAAGCAGGATGTAAGCGGCGCGATGGGCCCCGGCCGCGGCTGCAGCTCGGAGGATGGCCGGGAGCTCATGGTCGGTCAGGCCGGGAATCACGGGTGCCACCATGACCCTGACCGGAACGCCCGCCTCGCTGAGCCGTGTGATGGCCGCCAGGCGACGGTCGGGGGACGATGTGCGTGGCTCCATCCGTCGCTGGAGGGACCGATCCAGCGTGGTGATCGACACGCCCACCCCGGCAGCGTCGTATCGGGCCAGCCGCTCGAGCAGGTCGGTGTCTCTGGTCACCAGGTGGTTCTTGGTGATGACCATGACCGGGTTGCGGGCCTCGACCAGCACCTCGAGACACCGACGCGTCAGACGGAGCTTTCGCTCTACGGGCTGATACGGGTCGGTGACCCCGCTCAGCGCCAGGACCTGTGGCTCCCAGCGCTGGGACGCCAGCTCCTGGCGCAACAGCTCCGGCGCGTCGGATTTGACGAGGATCTTCGTCTCGAAGTCCAGCCCGGCCGAGAATCCGAGGTACTCGTGTGTGGGGCGGGCGTAGCAATACGCACAACCGTGCTCGCAGCCCCGGTAGGGATTGAGGCTCGCGTCGAAGCCCACGTCCGGGCTGACGTTTCGAGCGATGACCGAGCGCGACCGATCCTCGAACAACTCGGTGCCGGGAGGCGTGAGCTCGGCCATGGTCCATGCCTCACGCTCCACCGCGAGGGGGAGAAACCGGTTGGCGGGGTTCCGAGCGGCCCCACGCCCCCGGACCGAGGGTGTAGGTGGGACCTCGGGGCGGGGCGGTGGCGTCTCCATGCCGACCGGGTACCCGACCGGGGAGCGAAGGTTTCGGGGTTTGTTCGGGTCCGTGGGTCGACGGGTCTACCGCACTACTCGGGGCCAGCGCGGCCGGCGAATCCGGCCCGCAGCGCGACCGGGGCGTAGGGGTCAGAAGCTGACGCCGACTCGAACCATGAGGGCGTCGAGGCGCGCGTCACCGTCGGCGGAGAACGGGGCACCCGTCAGCGGAAAATCCGTCTGCATGAATCGATTGATCCCGAATCCGTATCGCACCTCGGGCCACAGGCGGAAACCGAAGGTCCACTCGAACCCCAGTCCGACGTCGATGCGGCTCGGCCCTGTTTCAAGCAGGCTGTCTATCGATTCATCCGGGCTCGACGGGAACATGAACACGGGTCCCGCGAGCAGATAGGGACGCACCACGGGCACCGGCAGCCGGAGCCGAAAATCGAGCGGCACCTCGACGATCTCCAGATCGAAGTCCAGTCCATCCTCGGGACTGCGCACGTCGACATCCACGATTCGGTGATAGATGACCGCGGGCCGGATCCCGAGCAGGCCCACGTTCACGTTGAGGAAGATGCCCAGGTGAAAGCCGCTCGGATCGTCTTCCAGCGAGAACGCCTCCGCGACGTCCAGACCCTGGAAGGCGTCCCGGTTGTAGCCGGCTACGATCCCGATCTGAGCGTCGGCGGGCCGGGAGGTCCCGATCAAGACGAGCAGCGCGAAGGCGAGGGACCAGGCGTATCCCGCCCGTGATCTGGCGCATCGCGGGCCGGCGGCGTGTACGTCGTGTCGCGGTGTGCCCCGCCGATAGGGTTGGTGATTCACGTCTGTGTGGATCCGTCCGGTTCGCCGGAAAAGATTCATCGGCAGCCTCCTGGTCTCCGCCGCACCCTCACTCGCCCTCGCCCGTTCGCGCCCTTCCGCCACCTCGCCGCGGGAGCCACCGAGTAAATCGGCGCTAACTTACAGACGGTCCCTCGGACGAGAAAGACACCTTTGCCAACTGGTCGCGAGACCTCGTCGCGCCTATTCTTCAGCCCATGAACGTGTGAGTTCTGCAGGAGGACGTAATGACTTCACCACGCCTCGTGTTCTCGGTTATCACACTGCTGTCCGCAGCAGGCGCGAACGCGATCCCGGCCCTCGGTCAGCAGGCGGATCTCGTGTTGCGTGGCGGTAAGGTCGTGACGATGGACGATGCCAACCCGGAGGCTCAGGCGCTCGCCGTGGTCGGGGATCGGATCGCCGCCGTGGGTAGCGATGCGCAGATCGCCGCCTACATCGGCGGTGGGACGCGCGTGATCGATCTGGATGGTCGCCTGGCGATCCCGGGATTCATCGAGGGGCACGGGCACTTCATGGGGATCGGCGGAGCGAAGCTCATCCTCGACCTGATGGCGCCAGAGTCCTGGGAAGAGATCGTCCAGATGGTCGCGGATGCCGCGGCGGAAGCGGAGCCCGGGGACTGGATCGACGGTCGCGGGTGGCACCAGGAGAAGTGGAACCAAGTGCCCGACCCGCTCGTGGAAGGACTCCCGGTCCACGATGGGCTCAGCGCCGTGAGCGCCGACAATCCGGTCGTCTTGCGGCACGCGAGCGGGCACGCGTCGTTCGTGAACGCGAAAGCGATGGAGCTCGCGGGCATCACGGCGGACACCCCCGACCCCGACGGGGGAGAGATCGTACGTGACATGGCGGGCGAGCCCACCGGGGTGCTCCGCGAAACGGCCCAGGGGCTGGTGGGTCGGGCGCGCGCCGCTGCCGAGTCGGGTCGCACGCCGGAGGAGCGAATGGCGGAGAGACGCGAGATGGCCCGGCTCGCGTTCGAGGACCTGCTGGCGAAGGGCATCACGAGCTTTCATGACGCCGGATCCGGGTTCGAAACGATCGACTTCCTGAAAGGGCTGGCCGAGCGGGGCGAGATGCCGGTTCGACTTTACGTGATGGTTCGCGACTCGTACGACGAGATGGAGGAGAAGCTCGCCGACTATCACATGATCGGGTACGCGGACAACCGTCTCACGGTGCGATCGATCAAGCAGGTGGTCGATGGCGCGCTCGGATCACATGGCGCGTGGCTTCTCGAAGCGTACGCGGACCTGCCGCGCAGCACCGGCCTCGCCACCAACTCGCCTGAGCACATCGAGCGTGTGTCTCAACTCGCGATCCGTCACGGATATCAGGTCAACACTCACGCGATCGGTGACCGCGGCAATCGAGAGGTCCTGGATCTGTACGAGCGGACCTTCCGAGCGAACCCGGGGCAGACCGACCTCAGGTGGCGCATCGAGCACTCGCAGCACCTCGCTCCCGCCGACATTCCGCGCTTCGCCCAGCTGAGTGTCATCGCCTCGATGCAGGCTATCCACGGCTGCTCGGACGGACCGTGGGTGATCCAGCGCCTCGGGGAGACGCGTGCGGCGCAAGGGGCGTACGTGTGGCAGGACCTGCTCGCATCGGGTGCCGTCGTCACGAACGGAACGGATGCGCCGGTCGAAGACGTCGACCCCATCCCGAGCTTCCATTGCTCGGTGACGCGCGAGCTCCGCGATGGAAGCGCCTTCTTCCCCGCGAACTCGATGACGCGAGAGCAGGCGCTGCGCTCCTACACGCTCAGCAACGCATACGCGGCGTTCGAGGAGGACCTCAAGGGCTCGCTCACGCCCGGCAAGCTGGCCGACATCGTAGTGCTGTCGACGGACATCATGACCGCGCCGGCGGAAGCCGTCGCGAGGGCCCAGGTGCTGTACACGATCGTGGGCGGAGAGGTGCTCTTCGAGCGCTAGCGTGTCGAGCGGTCGATCCCGCCGCCCGACACGGCCGAGGGTGAACCGGCAACGAGTGAAGTGGATGTGAAGTAGATGTGACAGCGGCCCGCCGGCTTCCCGCCGGTCGGGCCGCTAGCTCATGTAGCCTATGTCTCGGAAGACCGAGCCGGCTGTGCGCGGGGTCAGTGTCCCTTTTCGCGGATCTTGATCGCGATGGTCGGTGCGAGCATACGGATCTGATCGGCCGATTTGTCGCTGATCTCGATGATGGCTCCCGACTCGAAGTCGTCCTCGAGCAGGTCCTCGAGCTCTCGCTTCAACTCGCGAAGCATGTCGCGAAGCCGCTCCTTCAGCCGATCCGACACTTCGCTGCGCTCGGCCGCGTCAAGGCGCTCGAGCCGTTCCTGCAGTCGCTCCATGCTTCGGGTGATCCGCTCGCGGCTGCGCTCTATTTGTTCGCGGCTGCGCTCGATGCTTTCCCGGCGGCGCTCCAGAGTCGCATCACAGCACGAGTGCTCGATCCCCCGGAGCCCCTTCAAGCGCCGCAGTTCCAGCAGCGCCTCGTTCTCGCGAAGCTCGCGGAGTGCTTCGGACCATCCTTCGTGCCAGGCCGCGTCCCACTCCCCGAATTCCAGCACGATCGGCGCCCGCACCCGAGCGCCCGCGAGTGAGTGCCGGTGGTGCGAATGTCGGTGTCCGAGGCCGTCCAACACGCGAGCCACGGCGCGCTCGGGGCCACGGTGCAGCCGCTGGGCCATGCGTGCGGCCCTCCGGAGACTCTCCGCCGCCATCCGTTGCGGCGTGCCGATGGCGCCGGGGGGATCCGCCAGCGTGACGGCCCGTGCGGCCAGCTCGAGCGTCGCGGCGCTTGCCTTGGCGGGACCCGGAAGTCCCGTCAGGTGAGCGGCGGTTGCCCATGTGAACGTGATGAACAGCCAAGCGAAGAGAGCGAGTATGGCGAGGGTCGCGAGCTTCCTCACTTCCAATTCTCCCGCGCGGTTCGGGTCTTGACGTCTAAACTCAGATACAGATACGCGCGTCGCGGCCGTCAGGTTTCGAGCTGCTCGGACGGACGGTAGGCGAACGCCTCCGCGCCTCGACCGCGTATCCTTCATTGAGACAGGCCGCAGGCCGGAATGGTTGTGTGGGCTTCGGCGAGCGCCGCCGCCCGGGGGCGCACCGGCGGCCCACCGGAGTCCCTGAAGGGCCCCCTAGGGCTCCAGGCGGAGGTAGACGTCCCCCCGCGCGCTCTCCGTCACGAGGCGACCCTCGACGCGGCGGAGCGCTATGGAGGTCACGTAGATGGTAGCCGCGGCGCCCTCGCCGCCCACCTCGATGCGCATGGCCTCGGCTTCCACGTTGGGATCTCCGGCGTACGCCAGTATGCGCGCGGCCTGCGCCCGTTCCAGGAGCCCGGCGAAGGATACCTCGAGAACCTCGACGCCATTGTGCGAGATACGGAGAAGATTCTGCGACTCGTCCATGACCAGGTCGATCGTGTCCGCCCCCGTCGTGAACCGGTCGCTTCGCAGGTCCGCGTAGGTGAGCGCGAGATCGAACCCCCGGATGGGTCGCGGCTCCTTGCTGGACTGTGCCTGGTAGCGCACGAAGTCGCCGATCGCGGCGCCACCGGGCCCGACTGGCTCCATCGCCAGGTGACGCATGATCAGGGCGGCGCGCTCCCTCGCTTCGCCCCGCGCGGATGTCCCCGTTCCGCCGATCGTGTCGATCTCCGCCAGACGACCGTCGAACCATCGGTCGATCGACCCGGTCCCGTGTCTCTCGACCAGGTACCGCAAAACGGAGGTGATCTGCTCCCGATCTTCAGCGGACACCGTGTCGGCCGGCGCCTGCGCGAGCCCGTCCACCAGCACGCCATTCCGTTCGAGCAACCCCTCGAGCCTCGACCGCTGGCTGGCCCGTGCCACGTCGTACGCCGACCACGGACCCACGAACGTCACAAAGGCAAGCAGCGCGAGCGTGGTGGGAATCACCCTGATATTGCGCGAACGTGTGACGGAGTAGAACAGCGCGATCCCGGCCAGCCACAGGGCGAGGATGGTCAGGAGGTAGCGGTTCTCGGTGATGCCGTACTGATCGATGCGCTTCCAGATCGCCAGGAGCAACATCACGATCGAGGGAAAGAGCCCCACGTAGAACCACCTCGCGTAGGCCTCGATCCAGCCTTGATCACGGCGCTCGCGCTCGGGGTGCACCAGGAGAAGCGCGAGGATGCCGAGCGCCGCGAGCGCCGATACGAGGTAGCCGATCCAACCGCTCGGCCAGACCCGCGTGATGAGGATTCGGGCCACATAGGCGGTCACGATCGTCAGGTACACGATGACGAGCGGTACGAGGATGAACTGCGCGAAGATCCTCAGACCGCGCGGGTAGTCCGTGACGCGCTCCAGCGCGCCGAGGTCCTCGGGAACCCCGGCCGTGAAGACCCATGTGTTGAACACGAGCGCGATCAGTGCGAGCAGACGGAAATAGGTCTCCTCGTCCACGGAGACGCCGAGCAAGTTGTCGAGCGCCGCCAACGCGATCGCGAGTCCGACGTACAACACGGCCGAGTAGATCGCCGCGGTCAGGAACCGCAGAAACAGCGCCCGATTGTACTGCCAGAACCCGTTGTCCTCGTCGAGTCCGGCGTACGGGAGAAACGCGGCGAGCAGGTGAAGGCCGACGCTGAGTTGGAAGTACCTCGTGAGGGCGATCGGGTCCGACCAGTTCGGCCACGCGAGGAAGAAAAGCCCCAGACCCACGATCCCCAGCAGCCGGCCCCACGCTCCGACCGCCACCGGACGGGCTCGCCGCTCCGCGAACAATGCGAGCGCGAAGAACAACGGGAGCCCGAGGCTCGCGGTCACGAACCAGCGGGCCCACATGCGACCGTCTTCGGAGTCTATTCCCAGAATCGCGGCCAGCGCCGCCAGAATCGCGCTGGCGATGACGAGCGGGAACCGGGTTAGGGCGGCGCGCGCGCCATCCAGAACCATCTCGAGTGACGGGAGTCTCACTTCGCTACCCCTCCGCCGCCTCGGGACCGATCCGACGCGGTCCGTTCAGCAGCCGACTGACGGGCCGCATGGAACTCCAGCGGCCTGCTAGAACTGGAAGCGCTGGACGAGGCGCTTCTCCGTCTCGCCTTCTATCACCGCTTCGACCAGGACGTACCGCTCCAGCCCGGACCCCTTCAGCTTCCGCCGAAGCAGCTCGTCGACCTGGAACACGCCCGCCGAGTTGCTCATCTCGATCCGAATACGGACCGGGTGCGTCTCGCACGATTCGATGTGTAGCCCTTCGATCGCTGCCGCGGACACCGCGTGGATGCTGGTCGACCCCGCCGTGAACGGAATGCGCGAGCGGCCTTGGGCCATATCCAGCGCGTCGGCGATCCGGAGGATTCCGCCCTCGACCGTGAGCGGCGTACCGCCCGAGCGGTGAGAGATGATCGCGTGCTGAATCTCCGATCGAACGATCGTGTCGAGGGGCGGATCATACACCCCTGCCAGGAGCTCATCGAGGATCGGTTGGGCCACGAAGAGCGAAAAGCCCTCATGGCCTTCGCGGTGGATCGACATGCCGACGTCGTGGAAGAGTGCCGCGAGGGTGACCACGACCTCGGCATCGGTTCGTGCCAGACCGTAATCGGAGACCACGCTCGGCTCCACATCGGCCGACATGAGCAGCCGTAGGAGACGAAGCGCGGAGTTCGCGACGATCTGCACGTGCACCGGCCCATGGTCGGACATATGGAGCCGATCGACCGCGGTCACGTTCGCCGCCACCCACAGCGCGTACGTGCGGTCGTGCGCGTTCACGCGCTCTACGATCTCCGCCAGCTTCGGGTTGTGGCGCGCCGGGAGCTTGATCTGGACACGATTCGCGAAGCGCTCCGCGAGCGTGAGGCGGGACACGCCCTCTTCCGGCGCGTCGCCGCCGGGGTCCGCGTTGACGGCTTCCGGCGTGTCGAGCGACCCTTCCGAGTGGCGATTCATGCGGGTGTGCGGGTTCGAATCGATTCCAGACGACCCGCGGCTTCCCTCAGCAGCTCCTCGGTCTTACAGAACGCGAAGCGGACGAGGTGCCGTCCGTCCTCCGGGCGATGGAAGAAGCTCGACCCGGGCACCGGAGCGACGCCGATCTCCGCGGTGAGCCACGCCGCGAACTCGTCGTCGGGCAGGTCGCTCAGGTCCGAGAAGTCGGCGAGGATGTAATACGCGCCCTCCGGCGGTCCGCATTTGAAGCCGGCATCGATGAGCGCGCTGTAGAACACGTCGCGCTTGGCCCGATACGAGTCTCCGAGCTCACGGTAGTACGCGTCCGGGAGCCTCTCGAGACCGGCCGCCACACCCTCCTGGAGCGGGGCGGCCGCGCCCACGGTGAGAAAATCGTGCACTTTGCGGATCGCATCCGTCACCGCGGGGTGAGCGACGATCGTTCCGATCCGCCACCCGGTCACCGCGAACGTCTTCGAGGCTCCGCTGACGGTGATCGTGCGATCCCGCATCCCGGGGAGCGTCGCCATCGGGACGTGCTCGCATCCGTCGAAGATGATGTGCTCGTACACCTCATCGGTCACCGCGTATGCATCGAACTCCTGACACAGAGCCGCGATGCCCTCGAGCTCGGCGCGCGAGAAGACACACCCGGTGGGGTTGTTGGGCGTATTGACGACGATCGCCCGGGTGCGCTCCGAGAAGGCCGCCCGCAGGCGGTCCTGGTCGATCCTCCAGCCCTCGCCCAGCCGCACGAACCGGGGGGTCGCCGCACACAACACGGTGTCGGGGCCGTAGTTCTCGTAGAACGGCTCCAGCACGATGACCTCGTCGCCCGGATCCACGATCGCGAGGAGAGCCGACACGACGGCTTCGGTCGCGCCGCAGGTCACCGTGACCTCGGTCTCGGGATTCACATCCATCCCGTACCAGTCCTCGTACTTGGCGACGAGCGCGTCGCGGAACCGCTTCGCTCCCCACGTGATCGCGTACTGGTTGATGTCGTCGTGGATCGCCCTAGCGGCGGCGTCCTTCACCGTCTCGGGCGCGGGAAAATCGGGAAATCCCTGCGCCAGGTTGATCGCGTCGTGCTCCGCCGCGAGCCGCGTCATCATGCGGATCACGGACTCGGTGTACCCGTGCGTTCGTCTCGCCGTGTGTGTCATGCCGGGCATTATGGAGGGCGGTCGGGTGGGCGAAAAGGGTCCACCCGAAGGCGGCATCACGGTCCCGCCCGGACCCGGCGGAGCGGTCCCGCCCGGACCCGGCGGAGCGGTCCCGCCGCGCGGCGGATGCAACCCTCGTGGCTCGACCGACATCCAATGGCTGAGAGTCGAGGGGGGTTGGAACCGGGCGCGGTACTTGCTATGGGACCCCGGAGACTGGCGCGGGCCGGTAAACCGACCGGTCACGAGGACGAAACCGAGGCCCCGCCAGACACGTCATCAGGGCACAGGAGGGTGATCCGGACGGGCTCGAGCTCAAGGGAGCGAGCTGCGATGGACAACCCCACCGATATAGACGGGGAGGAGTGGAGGATGTCGAACTCGGATCCGCGTGAGGGCCGCGTCGCCCGGGGGACTCCGGTCCCAGAAGACGCGCGACGCGAACCCCAGCCGCCACGGGCGGAGATGCCCGAATGGCTGGCAAAGGAGCTGTTCAAGATCTTCGTTTAGGGACGTTCTACAGGTGAGGCGTTCTACGGCCTCACACTCCACCACGGGCGGGGCGCGGCCAAACCGACCACACGAACCGCACGACCTGGTCGTCCCCGCCCACCCCACGCCACGCTACGTCGGTTCGCTCGTTCGCGGCTGCCATCATACGACCGGCTGCCAGGCGTTCTGCTCGAGCCACGCGCGCGCGCGCTCGTCGTCTTCGGCGCGCCACGCGAAGGTGACTTCGTCTCCTCTTCGCACGGCCTCCCGATCGTCCACCGGATTCGGCCGCCCTCCTCGAAGGTGAACCAGGGCGAGGATCGGTACCTCGCCCGACTCATCGCGAGCGCCCGCGAGCGGCGCTCGACCCGCCCCCGCGAAGCGCCAACGGCTGGTGCTCGCGGTGCCGTGCCGGAAATCGTGACGCCAACGTTCGAGCGCGATGTCTTGCGCGAACAGGATCCGTGCGTCCGCCTCGTGCACGTGCTCACCCAGCACGCCCGTGCCCCGGCTATCCAGCGCGACGAGCGTGCGCTTCAGGCCATACAGCTCAAGGGACTTGTTCGCGAGCAGCAGGTTCACGGCCTCGTTCGGCGTGACCGCGCTGAACGAGCGGCGCACCTCGGCATCGGCGAGACGCAGCGTCCTCTCCTCGGCCGCGCTGCCGTACACGACCCGGAAGCCCGCGGCCTCCGCTGCCTGGGCCTCGTTGGAGTTGGTGTCCATCAGGACGATCGGCTCGTCCGGCCCGCCAGCCTCACGCAGCGCGGCCGCGAGCGCGCGTCCCAGGGGGTTCGCCCCGACGATCAGGTGCCCCTGGTTCGCGAGGCGCCGAACGCGGAGAAGACGAGCCACGAGTCCGGCCGTACCGCCCTGCAGGATGACCGTGGCGGCGATCACGAGAAACACGAGGGCGCGGAGCTGATCCCCTTCGGCGGACATCCCGTGCGCGGCCAGTCGGTTCGCGAACAACGACGACACCGCGAACGCGACGATGCCGCGGGGGGCCAACCACGCGAGGAACGCCCGCTCGTTCAGCCGCAGATCAGAGCCGTACGTGCACGCCCAGATGCCCAGAGGACGGACCAGCACGATGAGCGCGAGCACGGTGCCGATGCCGCGCCATCCGAGCGCGGTCACCTGCTCGAGCGGAACCGCAGCGGCCAGGAGGACGAACAACAGCCCCACGAGCAGGATGGTGAGTTGCTCCTTGAACTCGACCAGCTCCCGCGCGACCCGCGTGTGCATGTTCCCGACCACCAGCCCCGCGACCGCGACCGCCATGATCCCGCTCTCGGGGAGCAATGCGTCGCTCACCTCGAACAACGCCAGCACGCCGGCGAGCGTGAAGATGTTCTCGAAGCCCAGCGGCACCACGTTGCGGAAGCGCAGGAGGAGACCCATCAGGAAGCCGCCCCCCATCCCGAGCACGAGCCCGAAGGCGAGTCGGGCGGGCAGACCGAGCAACCCGGTCGCCGCACCGCGCGCCGTGGTCTCCAGGATCACCTCCAGCGCCACGACCGCGACGATGGCGCCGATCGGATCGATGAGGATGCCTTCGGCCTCCAGGATCGTGCGCAGCCGGGCCTTCACCCGGATGCGTCGCATGATCGGGTTGATCACGGTCGGCCCGGTGACGATTACCAGTGTCCCGAACAGGAGAGCGACTCTCCAGTCCCATCCGACGAGAGCGAGCGAGGCGACCATGCCGCCCACCGCCGTGATAGCCGCTCCCAGAGTGATCAGCTCGCGGATGGTGATCGCCTGCCGCCGAAGGCGCCCGATATTAAGGTTCAGGCCACCCTCGAACAGCACCACGGCGATCGACAGACCCACGATGTGGTGTAGTCCTTCGCCGAGACTCTCGGGGATGACGAGCGCGGCGAACCGCGGGCCGAGCAGGACGCCGACCGCGAGAAGCAGGATGATTCCCGGGATCCGAAGGTGCCGTGCGACCGATTGGGCGAGAACACCCGCTGCAAGCGCGATCGCGAAAGTCAGGGCGGGATCGTGAAAGTCCATGGAGACGCAAGCTCCGTCCGTCCCGGCGCATTGACAAGCGGTATAGTACGTTGCTGGCCATGGTCGAACGGCCCCGCGATCGCGGGACCCGCACCACCCGCAGAGGATGCGACAGATGACTGATCAAGCTCTGGCCGAGGGCGCCCCCGGCGTAACAGGAGCCGAAACGCTGACCGATCGCTACCGGGCGATCCGTCGGTTCACCGAAGCGCTCTGCGAGCCGCTCGCAGTCGAAGACTACGTCGTTCAGACCATGGTCGACGTGAGCCCGACCAAATGGCACCTGGCACACGTGACCTGGTTCTTCGAGACGTTCATCCTCCGGGAACACGCGTCCTGGTACGAGCCGCTGGACCCGGCGTACGCGTATCTGTTCAACTCCTACTACCTGCAGGCAGGAGAACGGCATTGCCGTGACCAACGCGGCTACATCTCCCGGCCCACGGTGGAAGAGGTATACGAATACCGCCGTTACGTCGACGAGCGCATGCTGCGGCTGCTCAGCGAGGCCGGCGATGTGGAAGCACGATCGATCGCGCCGCTGGTCGAGATCGGCCTCCAGCACGAACAGCAGCACCAGGAGCTCCTGCTCACCGACATCAAGCACGTGCTCTCGGTGAATCCGCTGCGGCCGGTCTATCGAGATGCGACGTCGGCGGGGTCGATGACCGTCACGGATCTGACATGGCTGCATTTCGATGAGGACCTCCATTGGATCGGTCATCCCACCGAAGGCGAGGGCTTCTCGTACGACAACGAGACGCCGCGGCATCGGCACTTCCTGAACGAGTTCCTGATCGCGAGTCGTTTGGTGACCAACGAGGAGTACCAGTCCTTCATGGAGGATGGAGGCTATGAGCGCGGCGAGCTGTGGCTCTCGGAGGGGTGGGCCACGGTCCGGGAACGGGGCTGGACCGAGCCGTTCTACTGGGAGATGCGAGACGGGGGATGGTGGTCGTTCACGCTCTCGGGCATGCGCGAGGTCGCTCCGAGCGAGCCGGTGTGCCACCTGAGCTACTTCGAGGCGGACGCGTTCGCGCGCTGGGCGGGTGCCAGGCTGCCCACCGAACAGGAGTGGGAGGTGGCCGCGAGAACGGTTCCGATCCGAGGCAACTTCGTCGAGACCGGTGAGCTGCGCCCGGTCCCCCCGGAGGCGGTGCAGGTCGGGCCGGCGACGTCAAACGGCTCGCGGCCGTCGCCCGACGCCGGGGCGCCATTGCACCAGATGTATGGTGATGTGTGGGAGTGGACGCGCAGCCAGTACTCGCCCTATCCGGGATACGAGCCGGCTCCCGGGGCGCTCGGCGAGTACAACGGCAAGTTCATGAGCAACCAGTTCGTGCTCCGCGGCGGCTCCTGCGCGACGTCGGTCAGCCACATTCGACCGACGTACCGCAATTTCTTCCCGGCGGACGCGACGTGGCAGTTCATGGGGGTCCGCCTCGCGCGCGACGTGAAATAGAGCTCGTCGTTTGACCTCACCGTTCAACCGGCCCGCCACAGATACCACCTCAGCGACGGGGGCATCTTGCGGACGAGCGCCCGTTCCACGTCTCGGGCGCTCGGGGCCCGCTCGTGCACGAGCATGCGGATCCGACCCCCCTCGTGTGCGGCGACGGGGACTCCGTCGCGGTACACGACGCGGTTGCTCGCGACCGCGGTGATACGGTCGCCCGGGGTGATGATCCCCGTCAGATTCAAAGGGTCCGCAGCGGATAGGCTCTGAAGCCGCCCCGTCGCCTCGGTCCGGCGCGTCGCGCGCAGGCGGGGCACCGCCTCGGGGAGCGCGAACTGCTCACCCGAGAAGCCCGACACGAAGCGCCCGCCCCGGATGTCCCCGCGCGCCTCGAGCCGGCGATACAGGAGCACCAGGTCTCGCCACGGCGGCGAGTTCGTCTCGCGCGCGAGCAGACGGCGGAAGACGACTCCATAGCGGTGCAGCAGCGCGAGCGCGTACCTCTCGACCTCGGGGGCATCGGCGGCCCGGGCGGGCGCTCGTCGTGGAACCGTCTCGGAGCTCCTCGGGCCCGCGCCCGGCGATTCCGGGGTCGGTTCGTGCGCGCGACGCAAGGACGACCAACGGCCGGCCGTCTCGATGCCGTACGGAGCGATGCGCTTCCGTCTACGGGCCCTGGCACCCCCCAGCGGTCGGCGGCGATCCGAGGGTGTGAGGAGTGCCCGCAGGCCGGTGAACCCATCCGAGGTGACCAGCCCGACCGCCGCGAGCTCGCCGAGCGCTTGCTCGACCCGGGTAGGCATCAACCCGACGTCGTCCACGATCTCGTGGAAGAAGGACGCCCCACGCCGCTCGAGCGCCTCCAGGACCTGTTGCCCATACGAGGAAAGCGCTTCGGCGTTGGGTAATCGCGCCAACGAGAACCACGCCGTCGCGCTCGCCCGCCGAAACAAGGCGATGGGTGAGCTGCGAATCGGGCCCGACCCGCGACCCCCGTTCGATCCCGCCGGCGGGGACAAGCGACCCCACATGGCGCGCCCCGTGAGGCACAGGGCGTCGAGGAGCTCCGGCTCGTAGTCCTCGCACCGGGCGGCCAACACATCGGGCTCCCACGCGGCGGCGGACAGCTCGTATCCATCGAGCTGTCGCAAGACCGCCGCGAGGCCTTCCGGGCCGGCCACGGCCGTACCCGGAGCGACGTGCTGCCACTCGAACAGGAATCGCATGAAGTCGGCGGCCGACACCGGCTCGATCTCGGCTCGCAAGCGCTGGATGGTATACCGGTGGATCCGGGCGAGCATCCGCCGCTCGCACCACTCGTTCCTGCGACCGGCACTCCCCGCCGTGAACGCCCCGCGCAGCACCGCGCCCTCTGCCTCGAGGGCGAGCAGCGCGGCGTCAGCGTCCCTTTCGGGCACCCCGATCGATCGGGCCAGGGCGGCGCAGGTCGTCGGTCCGAGGATCTCGAGTCGCCCGCGCAGGAGCTCCCGCACCGCCGCGCTGCGGTCCGGTGGCCGTTCGCGGAAGCGGTTTGGTGGAACGACGGCCGGCTCGGTTGAAATGTCCGGGTGGACCGCCTCGAGCTCCGGGAGCCGCTCGGTCGCCACCCAGAGCTTCGGTCCGTCGGGGTCCCGCCGTGCGCGCGTGGCGCGGCCCCGCTCGGCCAGCCGGCCGAAGTGCTCCGCCCAGCCCCCGTCGCCGGCCGCCACCTCGGCCCGTGCGCCCTCGCTGGCCGTGAGGAAACCACACGTCATGAGCGCGTCGTGCAGCTCGTCCGGAGAGCGCGGATCGGGCCATGCCTCGGCACGCACACGATCGATCGCGGCCTGGTCGAGCGCACCCAGTTCGTTCGCGGTCGTGGGATCGAGGGCGCGGCGGGCGTACACGGCGGCGGCCCGGCGCTCCTCCAACGGGGCGTCGTCCAGGAACGCGTACGGCCTCGCGGTCAGCAGCTCGTGGCTCAGCGTCGAGGGCTCGGGCGTATCCCGTGCAACGAGGCCGACGTCACCCGTGCGAATCCGGTCCAGGATCCCGACGAGTCCCTCGAGGTCCATGGCTTCGTGCAGGCAGTCATCGATCGCCTGACGAACCAGCGGATGGTCGGGGACCTCTCGCTCCCCCTCGATGTTCTCGAAGCACGCCGCCGCGTCGGGGAACGTAGCCGCGAGGAGATCCTCGGCTTCCATACGCTGGATCTGGGGGGGCGTGCGCTTCCCGCCGCGCCAGCGAAGCACCGCGAGCGACAGGCTGGCCGCCCACCGCCAGCGGGTCTGAAACATGGGCGCGTCGAGCATCGCCTGCACCAGCACATCCCGAACGGTCTCGGGGTGGAGGTATCGGAACACCTCCTCGAGCGGAAACGAATGCTGGGGCCCGAGGGAGAGCAGCACTCCATCCTCGGTCGCGGCGGCCTGCAGCTCGAAGTTGAACTTCCGGCAGAATCGCTTCCGCAGCGCCAACCCCCACGCCTTGTTGATCCGGCTCCCGAGCGGCGAGTGGAGGATGAGCTGCATGCCCCCGGCCTCGTCGAAGAACCGCTCGAGAACGAGCGTGTCGCGCGTCGGGAGAACACCGAGCAGATGCCTCGCATCCGAGAGGTGCCT
This sequence comes from Gemmatimonadota bacterium, assembly GCA_039588275.1. GTDB lineage: Bacteria > Gemmatimonadota > Gemmatimonadetes > Palauibacterales > Palauibacteraceae > JBDHAC01. The sequence goes on along the minus strand of JBDHAC010000018.1, from coordinate 40,076 downwards.
GACGAGCTGGTACGCGGCCGGCTCCGAAAGCCCGATCTCCTCGGTGACCCACGCCCGCGCGCGCCGCCGCCCGCCCTCGCCCTCCTCGTCGGCAAGATGCGCATCGATCTCACGCCGGAGCTTGGACACCGCGACCGAGAGCTCATCTGTGCGTGCCGGAGCCTCTCCCAGCCAGAAGGGGAGGTTGGGGGGCTGCCCGCGAGCGTCCGCGACCCGCACCGTGCTTCGCTCGATCCGCAGGATCTGCCACGAGGTGTTGCCCAGCTGGAAGATGTCCCCGGGTACGCTCTCGATCGCGAAGTCTTCGTTGATCGTCCCGACGAACGTGCCTTCGGGCTCCAGGACGACCCTGAAGTCCGCGACATCGGGGATTGCGCCACCTGCCGTCAGAGCCGCGAGACGTGCCCCCTTCCTGCCACGGATCCGCCCGTTGACCCCATCGTGGTGTACGAACGCCCCGCGACGGCCGCGTCTGGTTCGAAACCCGTGCGCGACCATATGGATGACCTCGTCGAACTCGGCCCGTGAGAGCTCGCGGTAGGGGTAGGCACGCCGGAAGAGGTCGTAGAGCCCGTCCTCGGCCCAATCCTCGCATGCCGCTTCCGCGATGACCTGCTGGGCGAGGATGTCGAGCGGGCGCTCCCGCACGACAAGGCGATCCAGTTCTCCCTGCCGGCAGGCTCGCAGCAAAGCGCTGCACTCCACCAGATCATCGCGACTGAGCGGGAACAGCCTCCCCTTGGGGGTGCCGCTCACCGTGTGCCCCGAACGGCCTACGCGCTGGAGGAAGGCCGAGATGCGGTTGGGCGAGCCGAGCTGACACACGAGGTCGACGTGCCCGATATCGATTCCCAGCTCCAGAGATGCGGTCGCCACCAGGGCGCGCAGTCGGCCACCCTTCAGCCGCTGCTCGGCATCCAGGCGGGCCTCGCGCGAAAGACTGCCATGGTGGGCGGCGACGTCGGCCTCGCTCAACCGCCGGGTCAGCTGGCGTGCGACGCGCTCCGCCATCCTCCGCGTGTTCACGAACACCAGGGTCGTACGGTGCTCGCCGATGAGGCGGGCAAGCCTGTCGAAGATCTCGTCCCACGTTTCCGCCGACATCACGGCTTCCAACGGCGATTCCGGCACCTCCAGCGCCAGATCGAGCTCTCGGAGGTGCCCGCTGTCGACGATGTCGCACGCGGATCGGCCATCCGGCGCCAGGCGGGCGCGGCCCACCAGGAAGCGCGCCACCTCCTCGATAGGCTTCTGGGTGGCCGACAGGCCGATGCGCTGGAGAGGTACCTCCGCGACGTGCTGCAGACGCTCGAGACTCAGCGCGAGGTGAGATCCACGCCGGGATTCGATGATCGCGTGAATCTCGTCGACGATCACGGTCCGGACCGTCCGCAGGATCTCGCGACTGCGCTCCGCCGTGAGGAGCAGGAAGAGGGACTCCGGCGTCGTGACGAGGATGTGGGGGGGCGTGCGCACGATCGCCTGTCGCTCCGCCTGCGACGTGTCCCCGCTTCGCACCGCGGCCGTAATACGCGGGGAGGGGAGGTCCATCTCCTTCGCGACGCGGCGGATCTCGCGCCGGGGCTCGGCCAAGTTTCGGTGGATGTCTGCGCTCAGGGCCTTGAGGGGAGACACGTACAGGACCCGCGTCTCGTCGGGCAGCGCGCCGCCGCACTCGAGCCCTTCGCGCAACAGGGCGTCGAGCGCGGAGAGGAAGGCGGCCAGCGTCTTTCCGGAGCCGGTCGGTGCCGAAATGAGCGTGTCGCGGCCGGCCCGGATCGATCTCCACCCGTGGACCTGAGGCTCGGTGGCTGCCTCGAACCGCTGGGCGAACCAACGAGCTACCGCCGGGTGGAAGTCAACTACTGCCATTCGCGCTCCGTGGGCGTGAGGACTGGCTGGACACCCCGCTCGTCCCATAGAATGCCGCCGTGCGGTTCGAATCTAGGAATCAAGCCGGAGGGGTGCGAACCAGCCGGACCTGGCGCCGGCCTTCCCTCGCTCTGCTCGGGCTCGCCGGTCTCTTCGCGCACGCGGCCCCGGCCGCGGCGCAGTTCTGGCATCACGCCGCTCGGGGGGTGCGCGACTCGGTGCCGGACCTCGCGACCCGCCTGTCCCGTGTCGAGGCGATCTTCCGACCCTTCGATCGGTCGGGCCGACCGGGCGTCGCCGTTGCCATCCTGGAGGATGGCGAGTTGGTGTACTCCCGCGGATACGGGATGGCGCAACTCGAGTACGATGTCCCGATCACGCCGCGAACCGTGTTCCACGTGGCGTCCGTTTCGAAGCAGTTCACGGCGTTCGCGATCGCCATGCTGGCCGAGCAGGGGAAGCTCTCGCTGAGCGATGACGTACGGCGCTACCTGCCCGAGCTCCCGAGCTTCGGGGAGCGGATCACGATTCGCGACCTCGTCCACCATACGTCGGGGCTACGTGACCAGTGGACGCTCCTCACGATGGCGGGATGGAGACTGGACGACGTGATCACGCAGGCCGACATCCTGCGCCTCGTGAGACGCCAGAAGGCCCTGAACTTCGCCCCCGGCTCCGAGCACGTGTACAGCAACACGGGATACACACTGCTCGCCGAGATCGTGCGTGCGGTGACGGGAGTACCGTTCGCGGATTGGATGCGCGAGCACGTGTTCGCGCCCCTCGAGATGACGGACACCCATTTCCACGACGATCATCGGACGGTCGTCAAGGACCGCGCCTACTCCTACTCGCGGACCGCGTCCGGTGCGTACCAGCGCGCGGTGCTCAACTACGCGAACGTGGGGGCCACGAGCCTGTTCACCACCGCCGAAGATCTGACGCGCTGGGCACGGAACTTCTTCGACCCGTCCGTGGGAGGCGAGGCGGTCATCCGGCAGATGTACGAGCGCGGGGTCCTGACGAACGGAGAGGAGCTGGAGTACGCGTTCGGTCTTGCGCTGGTGGAGCGCGGAGGCCTGCCGCACGTGGAGCACAGCGGCGGAGATGCGGGCTTCCGCAGCCACATCCTGATGGTCCCGGAGGAGAAATTCACCGTCGTCGTGCTCGCCAACGAGGCGCGCACCTCCCCATCGTCGCTCGCGCAACGCGTCGCCCAGGTGTTCCTGCCCGCGGCCGATCCCACGCCGGGCGGGCCGGTCGCGACGCGCGAAGTCAGGGGCTCCGGCCCGGCGGGCGGTGAGGCGTCGAAGCCCGCCGTGAAGGTGTCGAGCGGAGATCTGGATCGGGTGAGCGGCCTGTATTGGAACCCCACGCGAGACTACGTCCGGCGCATCTACCAGAGACGCGGCCGCCTGTACTACAACCGAGGCGCCTCGAACGAGAGCGAGTTGGCGCCTCTGGGTGAGGATCGATTCCGCATGCTGGGCGTGGACGCTCCGATACGGGTCTGGTTCGAGCCGCGCGAGTCCGAACCGCAGCGGATGCTGGTTCGCATCGGCGATGGACAGCCGATCGTGTCGCAGCGGATCGAGTCGCCGCCCGAGCCTCTCGACCTAGCTGCGTACGCGGGCGGGTACGTGAGCGAGGAGCTCGGGGCCACCTACTGGCTGCTGGTGGAAGGGAAGGGGCTCGTGCTACGCCACTGGCGGCACGGCGACATCCCGCTCCGCCCGGTGGCGCTGGACCGGTTCGAGTCGAGCGTCTGGTGGCTGGGGAGCGTGCGATTCGAGCGTGACGATCAGAGGCAGATCACCGGCTTCCGGTCGAGCAGCGGGCGCGTCCGTCACCTATGGTTCGAGCGCCGGGCTACGATCCGCCCCTAAACAGGCCGCTGAAGAGCTCCAGCGGCCTGCCTAGAACGTCCAGCCGAACGATAACGCGACGTGGACGTAGCGATAGTCCGCGTCACCGGTCGAGAAGTTCGGCGTACCGTGCCGCTCACCGTGCTCGTGCCTCGAGTCACCTTCTGGACGCCGGGTGCGACATCCACACCGGCGTGCCAGCGTCCGAAGGTGGGGGCCCAGCCCGCCTGTAGCTCGGCGAGCGCGTACAGCGACGGGTCGAAGTAGCCCTCGTTCAGGTCCTCATCGAACCCGAAAGCCCTCACCGTGACGCCGGCCTTCCAGGTCGGAGAGAGCCGGCGCTGGACGTTCAGAAACCCGGCCAGCCGCCGATTGGTCTCGCTGCCCGTGAACCGCGCCACACTGGCAGAGGCCTCCGCACGCCACCCGGGCGCGAGGGTGCCACGCACACCCAGGTTCAGGTCATCGGTGCGCACCCCGCTCTGCATCAACAGCACCGTCGCATACAAAGCGTCTCGGGAGTAGCGCGCGGAGCCCTGAAACCGGTGGTGACCCGGAGTGGCGGCTCTCGCGGACAGTCGAAGCGTCGCGCCCCGATCCGACAGATTCGAGCCGGAAACTCCGGCGCCGGCGTCCAGCTCCCACCCGATTCCGACGCGCGTTCGCGTCTCCAGCAGTGCGCTGTACGCCTCACCGCGAAGACCCGAGTCACCGAGCCCGGCAGTCCGTGCGTACCCGCTCAGGTTGAGGGCCACCCGATCCGTGGGCCACATGGTCTGGTCGTACCAGAAGGTGGCGATGTGATTCCCGTCCGAATCACTCTCGTAGATGGCCGACGGACCCACACGCGGCGCTATGGACATGCGCGCCAGCTTGAATTCCTGCATGGCCTCCGCGTGATCCGGGGAGAGTTGTAGAGCGTGCTCCAGCACCGGGAGAGCGGCCGCAGGTCGTCCGGCCCAACGCAACGTTCGGGCGAGCCCGGTCAGCAGCATCACGTTGTCGGGGTGCAGCTCGAGCGCCTCTCGCCATCGGATCTCGGCCTCCGGAATTCGACCGTCCCAGGCGGCCATCGTCGCCAGGCCGGCCAGGGCCTCGGGATCGCGCGGTTCTATCTCCAACAGCTGATCGTAGATGACCACGGCCGAGTCCAGCCGCCCCTCCCAGGACAGCACCCGAGCCAGACCGAGCCAGGCTTCGCGCCTCTCGGGATAACGCTCGGTGAGCGCCGTGTACGCGGCGCGCGAGTCTTCGAGCTGCGACTGCCACGATAGCACGCGGGCCCTATCGAGGGCGGCGTCGAAGTTGCTCGGGATCGCGGTCAGCAGGCGGTCGAAGAGGGCGATGCTCTCCTGGTACCGCTCGCCCCAGGCGTGAAGCAGAGCCAGTCTGTGCAGGGCGCGTGAGTCGGTGGGTTCCTTCGCCAGACGCTGTTCGTAAAGCGCTTCGGCGAGCTGGAATTCGCCTTCGTTCCACGCGGAGTCCGCCCGCGCCTCGTCGCTGCCGGCCGTCTGTGCACTGGCTCGGGCCGGGCCGCCGAGCATTACGACCAGCAGCAGTGGGAGCCTACCGCCGGCGCGCCGCACGAGGGCACCGGATCGTGAGATCCCGCTCTCCCTCCTCATCGCTCTCCTCCTCCCGCACCATCTCCCACCCGCCGGCCGACGGATGGGGTCAGCACCACGGTGGGCCTCAGATCCTCGAACGTCCGGCGCATGGCCTCGAAGACCGGTCGCCGCCGGGCCCGCCACCGCGGCTGCTCCCACGTGGGCCACGAGAATCGTGCCACTCCTTCGGATGGGTCCGCCGCACCTGCCGCGGGCAGGGTCCGCCAGCTTCCCTCGGTATCCGCCGTGATCACGACCACACCGATGTCGGCCACTTCGAGGGTCGCGTAACCACCCGGCGGGGGCCGGTGACTCCGGTGAGCCGGATAGGTGTCAAGCAGGACTCGCCGCTGACTCGGATCGGTGATGTTGAGCAGCGTCCACGGAATCCTGATCTCGACGGCGTTCGTCGCCGGCAGCCGCTCCCACAGCCCATCGGGGAGCGGGCCGGCGGGCAGGATGCCTCGGTCGTAGCCCAATGCCAGATACTCATCTGAAGCGCGGGTGAAGCGCGCACGGTTGGTGATCACGCGCAGCGAATCGTACCGTCCGTCCGAGTTCGCTTCGGGGACGTACGGGTGCGCGTAGCGCTGCTCGAGCCGCCCCGAGAACAGACCTCGGGGCGGCGAGCTCCAACCGGATCCACCATTCGTATCGGCCGGCCGCAGCGGTGGAGTCCGGGTGGGCGAGTCGATCGCGTTCCGCACGCTCTGAAGCCTGAACGGGTTGTATGGCGGGTCCGCCAGCAGACGCGCCTCGTCGTCAGTGACCCGCAACACGAACTCGAGACCCATCGGGAGCCGTGGGCCGACTCGGTCCGGCCAGCGGAAGTCTCCCGCCGACGGATCCACAATATCGAAACCGACCATCAGCTCAGGCGATGGGGATGTGGCGCCGCGCGCCTCGTACAGCAGCCACAGATACCCCTCATCCGCGACCGCCCTGAGACTCATGCCGGCCCCGACGTGCGTGGGCGGGACGGCCTCCCAGGCAGCCAATCGCTCGCGAGTGTCGTCCCCCTGCGGGCCCGAGCCGGGCTCCATCGCGAAGATCCCGTATTGCTGCTCGGCGTCGAGGCGATTGAGCCACAACCGGTTGCGATCGGGCGGAATCTCGAAGTCGATCACGATCCAGTTCTTCTTGAACCACTCGTCGATCCAAGCGAACAGGATCCCGCCGGCCATTCCGGCGGCCGCGATCTCACGCGTGAGGCGTTCATCGATCTTCGCCATTGCCGCCTCCGAGTGGCCGCCGTGGTGCCAACCCTGGGGCTGCAGGTGCGCGATTCCGACGCTGGCGGGCACCCCGTACTCGGCGATCACGACCGGCATCCCGGGGTGCAGTCGCTTCAGATCCCGCAGGTAGCCGTAGTAGTTGGACGGGCCAAAGGGCGACGTCGATTCTCCGTACTCGGGGTCGAGCACCATGAAGTCCGGGTAGTACGGATAGGCGTGGTAGGACGCGAAATGGCCGGCCGGGAACTCCTCCGTAGCTTCCACCAGGAAGGCCGACACCGAGACGAGGTCGTTGTCGTACTCGCGCGGTCTGACCTCCACACGCTCCCCGAGCGCCGTCCGGATCCGCATCTCCTCGGGGACGGTAGTCTCCGTCGGGTGTCGGAGGGGGTCGAGGGTGGGCCAATTCGTGTACGCGACGGGACGCTGCTCCGAATACGCGTCCATCTCGTACGCGATGATCTCCTCGCACGCCTTCGCGAGCCACGCGTCCATCGGCGTACCGGCCCGAACCCGCAGGTAGCGGCCCCGCCACTCCGTGTATCCGGGGTGCCGCCTGTTGAACGTCTCGACCGAGAACGGCTCCCACTCGCGCCCGATGATGTAGGCGAGCGTCCAATTGGAGACGTCGGCGGTGTAGGTGCCCGACGCGTGCCCAGACCGGTGAGCCAGGTCGGTGCGCCCATGCAGCACGTCGACGACCCGGTGCATCTCCGCGAAGAACTCGCCCTCCCAGACCGGGTTCAGGTAGTTGTGTCTGGGCGGCAGCTCGGTCCACACGCCGTGGACGAGCCACACGGCCTGCTCGGGATGGACCAGGTTGTGCTGGTACAGCGCCTGATAGAACCCGGGCGGGTGGATCGTATACAGGCGCACCGTGTTGGCGCCCATGGCCGCCATCTCGGCAATCCATTCCGCGTACACCAGCGAATCGGGGAACTGGCTGGGGTGCTTCCCGGGGAGCGCCGCGCCCAGATTGACACCGTTCATGTAGAACGGCCTCCAGCCCGCAGGCGTTCGAATCTCGAAGCGGTCGCCCGATGTCCGGGCTGGGTATTCGACCGCGTCGGGCCGGACCCACTCCGGCCGTTCAACGGGTGGCGGGGTCTGGGGTGACACCTCCTGGACTTGCTCCAGCAGCGCGCGCGCATCGGTGCTGGTCGGATCCAGTCGGAGGGCGGCCGTCGCGGCCTCGAATGCCGCCTGCGCGTGACCCCCGCGCCACGCCAGCCAGCCGAGACCGATGTATGCGTCGACGACGTCCGGGTGATCGGCGAGCACATCCTCGAACAGTTGCCGCGCCACTTCTTCCCGTTGATTGCGCAGCGCGGCATACGCGAGTCCGACCCGTGCGCCGATCGACGCCGGATCACATGCCAACGCATCCTCGAAGCGCGAAGTGGCGTCGTCGATCCGTCCCGCGCGGTACAGGTCCCAGCCGCGGTCGATCACCTCTGCGCCGTCGCTTCGGCAAGCATCCTGGGCGGCACTCGGCGAGGGGAACGGGGAAGTGCAGAGCCAGAGTACGATCGGGCCGATCGAGCCGGCCCGACATCCTCTCCCGGTGAGGCTCATGTGGAGCTCTCCGCGGTCTCGAACCCGTACCGCTTCATCTCGCCCCACTGGACGTTGCCGCGGGCCGCGGTCCAGAAGCTCTTGAGCCTCCACAGCACGGTGAGCTGCCGATAACCGAACGGCTCGAGGAACGCGCAGACCACGAGCCGAAGGAAATCGCCCCGCCGCCGGTACATCCTAAACGTCGCCTGCTCGAACACGATCGCCCACAGGCTCAGCAGCACCCCGTACCCGAGTGCGACCGCGAGGAAGAGCCACACGTGCGTCCATGAGAGAAGGCCAAGCAGCAGGCCAATCACCGTGACGATGTACCCGATGAGCTCGACGAGCGGAGCCACCATCTCGCCGAAGATGAAGAAGGGCATGTGCACGAAGCCCAGCGGGCCGTATCTGCGGTTCAGCAGGACGCGCCGGTGCTGCACCATCGTCGCGATCAGACCGCGGTGCCATCGCTCGCGTTGGCGCCCGAGCGTCTTGAGATCGGGTGGCACTTCGGTCCACGCGATCGGATCCGGGAGAAGCGGGATCGAATACTCGATGCCCTTTTCCCTCAGATGCTCGTGCAGGCGCACGACCAGATCCAGGTCCTCCACTACGCTGCCGGTGTGATACCCACCGATGTCGAGCAGGTGGTCACGCCGGAAGAGCCCGAAGGCTCCCGAGACGATCAGGTTGCCCCCCAATCGGTTCCACCCGATGCGTCCAAACAGAAACGCGCGCAGGTACTCGGGGATCTGGACGGCGGCGAGGAAACGACGGGGGAAGCGTGGCTCGACGACGCGCGCATGCTCGATCACGCACCCGTTCGCGACGCGAATCGTCCCGCCCGCGGCGACGACAGGATCGCCGAGCAGGAAGGGGCGCGCGAGCCGGAGTAACGCGTCCTCCGCGATCATCGTGTCCGCGTCGGCCGCCACTACGAGCGGATAGCGGGCCGCGCACAGACCGGCGTTGAGGGCATCCGCCTTACCGCCGTTCTCCTTGTCGATGACGAGGAGACCCGAGGCGACCCTCGAGCGGTAATAGCCTCGAACCTGCTCGGTCTGGATCCGGCGTGGGATGGCGGGGGGCACCTCGTACAGCCCGAACTCGGTCCGCAAGCGCTCGAGCGTCGCGTCCACCGAACCGTCGTTGATGACGATGACTTCGTGGTGCGGGTAGCGGAGCGTGAGCTGCGCCCGCACGCTCTCGACGATGTTGGGCTCCATGTTGTACGCGGGCATGAGGACGCTGATCGGGGGGAGCGCGTCCGAGCCCATGTACCGCTCCAGATCCTCGATCGTGGCTTCCTTCCACTGCTTCCAGAGCTCCGGGATCGTGAGCAGGATGAGGATCGCGTAGCAGGTGTTGAGCGCGAAGAAGTACCAGATGACGGTCGCGTCGATGCCGCGCACGACAGCCGCGATCACGGAGACCGGAGGCATGGCGCTACGCCGCCACTGCGCCCGTCGGCGCGCCGGAGTAGTCGATCGTAGCCCCGCCTACGTACTCCGCCATGGCCGCGTCGTCCAACTCGAGGACGTAGCACGCCATGTCGTAGCCGTAGCGGTCCAGCTCGGGGGTCATGGCGCGCAACCTGTGAACCCCGGACGGCCCCACCAGCCGAAGCGCGATCGCGGAGCGAAGTCGCACCCACCAGTTGCGGTCGCACAGCGTCGCGCAAAGGTCGTCCACGGCCTCGATCGCCTCGATCGCGCCGAGTGACGCGGCGGCGCGGGCCCGGACCTGCCACGCGGGGTCGCGTAGCAATCGGCGGAGCGCCGCTGCCGCCTGAGGGTGCGGGTAGCTCCGTAGCGACGTCGCGGCCGCGATGCGAACCTCGAGGTGGCCCGAGTCCGAATGTGCGATGACGTGGGGCAACAACCTGGGGTCAGCCAACAGTCCGGCGAGGTCGACCAGGGCGCGCAGCCGCCAGGGCGGGAGGGATTGCCCGAGCCTGGTTACCATCACCGGCAGTACGACGGCGCGGCTCGATGCCAGGATCTCGAGCAGGTGATTCCGAACGACCGTGTGGCCGGCGGTGGCGCGATCCAGGATCGCGGCCGCCAGAGCGGGGGAAGGCAGCCGTGCGAGCGTGTCGGCTGCCGCCAACCGCACAGCCGGGACCGGATCGATCAACAGGCGGTGCACAGTGGCCAGGTCCTCGGCCGCCGCCAGGTTCGAGAGCGCCCGGGCCGCCTGGAGCCGGCGCCACCAGAAGCGAGACTCGGTCTCCGTCTGTATCCGTCGGTGCCAGCGGGTCCTGCGCAGGACGGACACCATGCGCTCGCCATCGGCTCCTCTCCGGTGAGCGGAGTACCGCTTGAGGAACTGGCTGACGCTATCGAAGCCGAGCGCATCGAGCGCGTCGATCGCTTCCTCGGGGAGGAGATCGCGAGTGGCGAGACGCCGGGCAATCTCGTCGACGCGCGCCTTCTCGGCCGCGTGCCGGCGGTCGCGTCGGCTGCCGAGCCAATGCGATGCGCCCAGGACGAGCAGGACGCCGAGCACGAGCACCGATTGCGCGAGCGCGACGACCGCCAGGAGACCGGCGCTCATCTACGGATCGTGTTGCACTACGGCCCGGCCGGAAGCCGGGGAGATCCCAGGAGTCGCTCGACCTTGGCGAGCACGATGGGCATCCGGAACGGCTTGACGATGTAATCCACCGCACCGGACTGGATCCCGAGCACCTGGGTTGCCTCGCTACTGTGAACGGTGCACAGGATCACCTGGTAGTCGCCCGGGCGACAGCCGCCGAGCTCATGCAGGCGTCTTGTACCCCCGGTTGGTGAGCGCGTACCGAAGCATCTCCAGCAGCGAAGGGTCGTCATCGACGAGGATCACGTCGGGAACGGCAGCCTGCGGGTGCAGCAGCGGGGCCGCTGGGGTGCCCGGGGCAGCGTGCGAAGCCGGCGTGCCGTCGATCGGCCCCGCTACACCGCCTGACCTCATGGCGGTCGTCCCGAAGGGTGAAGCTGCGGTGGGGTCGTGTAACAGCTGGGCCAAGGGCGTGGAGTCAGCCGCCTGGTGCTCCACGGAACCGTACCCGGAAGCCGCCGATCCTCGAGGGTCGTGCACGTGCCCGTTGGGTGGAGCGGCCTGCGCGTGCCCGACGACTGCGCCAGCCGGGTCGGGCGCGCTGAACGCGGGTGGAACGGGCGTGCCCGGAGCGGCACCCCCCCGTTCGCCGAGGGCGGCGCCCCCCGGTTCGCCGAGAGCGGCGTACCGCTCGTCGACCGCAGCGTCGGGTTGGGCGGTCGGCGCGTCCCGTTCGCTGATGGCGAGCGCCACATCGGCAAGATCGCGCGCGGCATCCCGGCGCCTCCGGATGCGACGCGCGGCATGCCCCATGATATGCGCGGCCAGCTCGCCCGCCGCCCCCGCGCGGGCGACCACCGTGTCGGCGCCATCGACGTAGGCGCGCAGCTCGAAAGACCGGTCGGGCTCGTTCGCGACGATGAGGATCGGGAGTTCGGCCCAGCGACTCCGACGCACGGAGCGAATCAGCTCGAGCGGATCGCTCCCCGGAAGATCGGCGCTCATCACGAGCGAGATCGGGTCGGCTTCGGCGAGCGCGTCGAAGAGCCCCAGGACGCGAGCTCGCCACGAAACCTCTATCCCGAACCGCTCCAGAGCGGCGACGAGGGTCTGCCGGAACGGGACGTCGGTATCCAGAAGGAGGATGCGACCCTGCGGTCCGATCCTTCGACCGGACCCACTCCCGTTCACACGCGCTGGACGTGACACGTCGCCGCCCTCCTGGGCGACCACGTTCGCGCTGAGTTCGCTCAACCTGGCTCCTTCCGGACCGACCGGCTCGGTAGGGGGGCTCTAATCCTCAGGGAGATCGGCAAGTGAGAGGCCACGGGTGCCGGAGTCCGAGAGGCCGCGCGAGACTCCCTAACGTTATGAAAACATTTCATATAGGGGGCGACGTAGAGGCAGAAGAAGTCAGCTGGACTCCCGAGCCGCGTACGCAATCTGGCAAACTGCAACGGTTTGGAGGGATGTTCGCGCGCCGCGGCCCCGTCACTACCCGGAAGCTGGCGCCCGAAGCCGGGGTCAGCAGGGGAGTTGTACGACCCCGAGCCAGAAGCTCGCGATGTTGCGCACCACCTTCATGAACAGCTCGAGATCGAGTGGCTTCGTGATGTAGCAGTTGGCGTGGAGCTGATACGTCGTGCGTATATCCGAGCGTGCGGTGGAGGTCGAGAGTACGACCACGGGGATCCTGCGCAGAGCCACATCGGCCTTCATCTCGGCGAGCACTTCGTGTCCGGACATCCTCGGCATATTCAGGTCGAGCAGCACGAGGTCGGGCAGTGGAGATCCGTTCTCGGTGTCCCTCTCCCGGAGGAACTCCATCGCCTCCACGCCATCGCGGCACACATGGAGGGTCGTCGACAGCTCGGACATCTCGAGCGCCTCCCGGACGAGCAGGACGTCGCCCGGGTTATCCTCGACGAGGAGAACCTCCGCGGCGGGAAGGCTCATGACTCCGCATTCCCTTCCGAGCCGACGACCTGCGGCTCGGGCTCAGGATCCGAGGCTGCCCCCAGGCGCCCTGGCTGTGCGAGGTCCGATTCCGAGGGCTTCGCGTCGACGAACTCCATGTCGATCTCGGCCTCGGGGTCAGCCTCACCGAGGGTCGCGCCAGGCACGTCCGCGATCGTGAAGTAGAACGTAGCGCCGTGTCCGGGCATTGACTCGACCCAGATCCTCCCTGAGTGCCGTTCCACGATCCGCTTGCAGATGGCCAACCCGATCCCCGTTCCCTCGTACTCGTCGTGAGGGTGTAGACGCTGAAAGATGTCGAAGATCCTGGAGCCGTACTGCGGATCCAGCCCGATTCCGTTGTCGCGTACGCTGAACATCCACTCGTCGGCACCCCGTTGCGCGCCGATGTGGATCTGCAGCCGGTCCTCGCTCCGGAACTTCACCGAGTTCGCGACCAGGTTCTGGAAGAGCTGCCCCAGTTGCACGGGATCCGCCTGCACGACCGGCAACTCATCGTGCGTCACGATCGCTTCGGCCTCCTGGACCCCGCACTCCAGATTCGTGAGCGCCCACTCGAGCGACTCGAGCGCGTTCACGGGCTCGAAATCCCGCCCATGCGTCTGGATTCGCGAGTAGCTCAACAGATCCCGGATGAGGTTCTGCATACGCGTGACGCCATCCACCGCATACCGAATGAACTGGTCGGCCTCTTCGTCCAGCCGTCCCTCGTACCGGCGTGCGAGGAGCTGTGTGTACCCTGAGACCATGCGCAGCGGCTCCTGGAGGTCGTGCGAAGCCACGGACGCGAACTGCCGGAGCTCCTCGTTCGTGCGCGCGAGCTCGTGTGAGCGCTCCTTGAGCTTCTCCTCGGCGCGGCGCCGGGGTGTGACATCGCGAACGATGCCACGGAACCCGACGATCTCTCCGTCCGCGTTCTCGACCGGACCCGCCGAGGCTTCGGCATAGCGCCGCTCTCCGTCCTTGCGGAGGATCTCCCACCCGAACGACTCGACCAGCTGGCCGGTCCTGTACACGTGGTTGAAAGTCTCGAAGACGGCGCGCGAGTACGGTTCATCGGTGTAGCGCCGGTAGTTCATGCGCGCCAGCTCGGGAAGTTCGTATCCGAGCAGGCGCGCGAGAGAGTCGTTGGCGAACGTGAGGTTCCCGGCGAGGTCGACCTCGTAGTACCCCTCCTGGATCGTCTCTAGGATCGTGCGATACTTCTCCTCGCTTTCGCGCGCGGCGTCCTCGGCGAGCTTGCGTTCCTCGATCTCTCCGCGCAGCGCCTCGTTCGCGTGCCGGATCACGTACGTGCTGCGCTCCACCTGGCGATAGAGCCCGTACATGCTGGACAGGAGCCCGATGAGGATGAACGCGTAGCTGGTGACCCTCAGCAGATGCCCGCCGGTGCTCAACGCATCCAACGACTCGGAGCTGAGCGGCATGAACAGGGTCTGGCTCGCGAAACCGAGTACCAGGGCGGCGACGAGCCACACCTCGAACGGGCGAATCCTCCAGTTCCCCTTGACGAGATAGCCTACGAGCGTGATCCCGAAGAGCGCGCCAGGGATCAGCTCGGCCGGCCGCGGAATGCGAGCGCCGGGCCGGATCTCGGGTGGAAGTCCGATGAATCCCAGGAACGCGACGGAGAGCAGGACGAGCGCCCCCACCTCAAGGTAGACACGTAGCTCCGGCAAGCGGGCCTGCTCGCGGCCGATCCGTACTTCACGCCGCCACTCCCACCAGCTCCAGACGAGGATGAGGGACAGGAACAGCTGCGAGGCGAGCCACGTCCAATGCCCCAACGCCTCCGGCTCCGTCGCCAGGCGCCACGGAAAACCTTCGGCAGTCACGACCAGATGGGTGGCATTCAGAAACGCGGTGCCGACGAATCCGGCGCCGACGAGAAGCAGCGTCGGGTTTTTGTGCGAGTAGTACCGGACGAGCGCCAGCACGCCGACGATTCCCGCCAGAACCGTGGCCGTCACTTCCACGAGACTGTGGAGCAGGGGCGTGCTCGTCCACGATACGAGGTTGGCAACGACGAACAGGATGAGGACGGCGGCGGCCAGAGATGCGTATGCCGTAACTCGCGCACCCGGGCTCGCTTCCCGGTATAACGATACTTGTGGCTGATTGCTTGGTTGTGTCGTTTCCTGCACGAGCGCCCCGCACCGCCTGTGTCCAGGCTAACGGCCGCCGAGGGGCGGAGTTGTGAACTCGCCCGGCGGACGTCAGCCCCGCGCACCGCGAGCCGGTCGACCGGCCGCCTGCACAAAACGCGTCGATTCGAGAAGCATCGGGGCAAGAAGCAGGCGAGCGCGGTACCCCGGCACCCGGGTGCCCCGTACATTTCAGGCGAGGCGGCCGACCGGTCTGCCGGGGTGGTCCTCGAGCGTGGCGCGCAGCATCGACGACGGGCGGGTCCGCATCGGGTGGATCCGGGCTCGGCCTCGCTCATTACGCGATCAGGTTAAGCATTGCAAATAAATCGCATACGGTCATCGAGCTAATGCGTACTGGAGGTGCTCGAATCTCGAGATCTGCCAGATCGCTCGAAGGCACTAGCCGAAGCCCAAGGCACCGCCTGCCGTGGATCGGGATGGCCGTCGTCGTGGGTGCGTGCGGCGGGCCCGAGATCACCGTGCCACTCTACGACAACCTCGGTGAAATGCGGCACGAGATCTCCAGCCCGGTACCGGAGGCGCAGCAGTACTTCGATCAGGGCCTGCGGCTCGTGTACGGGTTCAACCACGCCGAGGCTATCCGCTCGTTCGAGCAGGCGATCGCATTCGATCGGCAGTGCACGATGTGCTATTGGGGCGTGGCTCTCGCGCGCGGACCGAACATCAACGCGGTGATGGACTCCGCGGCAGGTGTCGCCGCCTTCGACGCCGTACAGCGCGCGCTGGAACTCGTCGCGGCGGCGGAGGGGCAGGAGGGCGGGGCAAACCCGCGGGCGGTGCCGGAACGCGCTTACGTCGAAGCGATCGCCGCGCGGTACGTGGAGGATCCGCTCGCGCCCCGGCCGCCTCTCGACTCGGCATACGCGCGGGCCATGGGCGAGGTCGCGGACCGGTTCCCCGAAGACCCCGACGCACAGGTGCTGCACGCGGCGGCGCTCATGAACCTGACTCCGTGGGATTACTGGACGCCGGCCAAGGAGCCCCGCCCCGGCACGACCGACATCCTCAGGCGGCTTCGGGAGACCCTGACTGCCCACCCCACCCATCCCGGGGCGTGTCACTACTACATCCATGCGGTTGAGGCGGCGTATCCCGAACGCGCGGTCTCGTGTGCCGAGCGGCTGCCCGACCTCATGCCGGGAGCGGGTCACCTGGTACACATGCCCGGGCACGTCTACATCCGAGTGGGCCGCTACATCGATGCGATCGAACGAAACGAGCACGCGGTCCACGCGGACGAGGAGTACATCGCGGAACAGAATCCGTCCGGGATCTACCCACTCGCCTACTATCCGCACAATTACGATTTCCTGGCCTTCGCCGCGGCGATGGCTGGCAAGAGCGAGCAGGCCCTCGGCGCCGCGCGAAGCGTGGCCGAGAAGACGGACCGGTCGATGCTCCGCGAACCTGGCTTCGGGATGCTCCAGCACTATCTGACCGCTCCCGTTCGGATGATGATCCGTTTCGGCAAGTGGGACGACATCCTCGCGGAGCCCGCATTCCCCGAGGACCTCCCGTACCCGAGGGGTAACTGGCACTACGCGCGCGGAATGGCGTTCACGGCCCGCGGCCAACTCGCCGAGGCCGAAAGCGAGCTCGCGAGCCTGGAAGCGCTCGTGTCCGATCCGGGCACGGCGGAAGTAGACATCTTCGGCCTCAACCCCGGCAACCGCCTGCTGGAGATCGCGTACGACGTGTTGGCGGGTCGTATCGCGGCGGCTAACGGTGACATCACTCGTGCCGTGCAGTTTCTCCGCCGGGGGGTGCAGCGTGAGGATGCGCTCACGTATGACGAGCCTCCCGACTGGCATCTCCCGGTACGTCAGGTTCTGGGGGCCGTGCTACTGACTGCCGGACAGGCTCGCGAGGCGGAGGCAGTGTACGTCGCGGATCTCTCGAAGTACCCGGAGAACGGCTGGTCGCTGTTCGGGCTGGTGCAGAGTCTTCGGGCTCAGGGCCGGGCTGCGGACGCAGAGCAGGTCACCGGTCGTTTCCAGGCGGCGTGGCGGGCCGCGGACGTGGTGCTCACCAGCTCCGCGTTTTAGCGGGTCCATCGCTCGACATCTCGGTCGCCCACGCGGGTTCGAGGCTTTCACCGACCCGAGGAGGACATCACATGCACCCGCGATTCACCGTGTTGCTCGGCCTGGCCGCGATCCTGGCGGTGGGGTTTTCGGATGCGGGCGTCTTGGGCGCCTCGCAGGAAGGCGTCGCCGCCGGCCGACCGGTCGCCGCCGCGGACACGCTGCGCTACGCGGTCCTGATGCAGGGGAATCCCGCCGGCTCGGAGCTTGTCTGGCGTGAGACCGATGACAGCTACTCGATGCGATACGAATACAACGATCGGGGTCGGGGTCCGGACTTCCGTGTAGAGGTGCGCCTGGATGACGCCGATCTGCCCGTGGAGTGGAGCGTGACGGGCGTCGACTACCTCAAGAACGAGGTCCGAGAGGACTTCCACAACGACGGCTCACGCGCCCGCTGGCGCAATCAGGGAGAGGACGGCGAGGCCACGGTCCGGGACCCGTCGCTGTACCTCCCGATGAACTCGACCCCCTACTCCGATGCCCTGGTAACGCGCGCCCTGCTAATGGCTGCGGACGGTCGGTTGCCGCTCTTCCCGGAAGGCCGCGCGGCGATCGAGGTGGCGGACTCCCTCGTGCTCGAAAGCGGTGATGATCGAGTCGCGGTCACGCTGTACGCGATCGGGGGGACCGGCTTCTCGCCCTCCTTCGTGTGGCTCGACTCCGAAGGCGAGTTCTTCGGGAGGAGCAGCGGCTGGATGGGGGTCGTGCGGGAGGGCTGGGAGGAGGTTCTGCCGCGGCTGCACGCGTCTCAGCAGCGATACGAGGACGAGTGGCTCGGGCGCCTCGCCGATGAGCTGTCACTCCGACCCGGTGGACCGGTTGCCATCCGCAACGCGCGGCTATTCGACCCCCGCACGCTCTCCGTCAGCTCCGGCATGACCGTGCTGGTAGACGGGAACCGCATCGCGGCCGTGGGCCCCGACGATGAGGTGCGCCTGCCCGAGGGGACGGAGCAGATGGATGCGCTGGATCGCACCCTCCTCCCGGGGCTGTTCGACATGCACGTCCACATCGACAAGCTGGACGGCTTGCTCCAGCTCGCCGCCGGCGTGACCACGGTGCGTGACCTCGCCAACGACATCGATGGCCTGTTGGACACACGACGCGCGTTCGACGAGGGTCGGGCGATCGGGCCGCGTGTGATCATGGCGGGCTTCATGGATGGACCGGGGCCGTTCGCCGGGCCGACCAAGGTCCTGGTCGACACCGAAGCCGAGATCCGGGATTGGATCGATCGCTATGCCGAGCTCGGATACGAGCAGATCAAGATGTACAGCTCGATCGAACCCGAGCTCGTGCCGACGATCGTCGAGGCCGCGCATGCGCACGGGATGCGGGTCAGCGGGCACATCCCGGCGTTCATGACCGCGAGTCAGGCGGTTCGCGACGGCTTCGACGAAATCCAACACATAAACATGCTGTTCCTCAACTTCCTCGGGGATACGCTCGACACGCGCACGCCGCTCCGCTTTACCGCCGTCGCACAACATGCGGTCGAGCTGGATCTCGACGCGGACAGCGTGCAGAGCTTCATCCGAGCCCTGCGCGAGCGGGACGTGGTCGTCGATCCCACCGTGGGCATCTTCGATGCGATGTTCACGGCCCGTCCGGGCTCGGTCTCGCCTCAGTTCGCCGCGGTCGCGGATCGACTGCCACCCATGGTGCGCCGTGGCTACCTGGACGGGGGACTCCCGGTCCCCGAGGGGATGGATGGTCGGTACCGGGAGTCGGCGGGGCGCATGCTGGATCTGGTGTTCGAGCTGTACCGGCAGGGAATCCGGATCGTGCCCGGTACCGACGCGATGGCCGGCTTCGCGCTCCACCGAGAGCTCGAGCTGTACGCGCGGGCCGGGATCCCGGCGCCGGAGGTGCTCCGGATCGCGACGCTGGGAGCGGCAGAGGTCGCGGCCCGAGATGACGTTCTGGGGTCGATCGAGCCCGGGAAGCTGGCCGACCTGATCCTCGTAGATGGGGATCCGAGCGTCAGCATCGCGGACATCCGCAAGGTCGACTTCGTGATGAAGGATGGAGTCCTGTACGACCCCGCCGCGTTGTATGCGGCTCTCGGGGTCCTACCGCATCCGGAGGGACGGTGACCATGCAATCGAGCGTCGGCCGTGCCGGTGCAGGCCTGATAGATCCGAGAACCGGACGAGCAGCCACACTGGTCGTGCTGCTGGGTCTGACCGGTCTGAGTCTGGGGTGCGGCGAAGGCCGAACCGCACGCACGCCGGCATCGGCGGGGGCTGGCGCCCCGACACCCGGCGGTACCGCGGTCGTGGGCGTGGCGGCTGGCGGCACCACGCTCCTCCCGCCGCTGGCCGGGGCGGCGCTCGATTTCGAGCTTGGGACCGCGCTCTTCCTGGGCCTGAACTATGCAAGCTGGCGTGGCGGCGCTCTGGACTACGAGCCCGGGCACTCCCTCGGCTTGGCTCGGACCTGGACCCTGTCGCCCGAGCGGGCGGAGCTCACCTATCAGCTGGACACGCGGAAGCGCTGGTCCGACGGTCAGCCGATCCGGGCCCGGGACGTAGTGTTCACCTATGGGCTACTCGCGGACACCGCTCTGGCGCTCCCTCTCTCATCGACGACGGTGCACATAGACTCGGTGGTCGCGGTCGATGACTCGACGGTCACGTTCTTCTTCGACCACGCGTACCCCGGGATGTTGTTCGACACGGGTGTCGGGATCATCCCCGAGCACGTGTACGGGACGTTGCCTCGAGAGAGCATGCAGGGGATGGCGGGTCTCGAGCCCGCCGATGCCGAGGGCGCGGCCGGGCTCGTAGTGAGCGGCCCGTTTCGGCTCGACACCTGGCGCCCGACCGAGATGATCGGGCTCGCACGCAACGACAGAAGCGTGACACCGGCTCTCCTCGATCGGCTCGTCGTGCGGGTCGTACCCGACGAGGTGACGCGCGCCGCGGAGCTGCGAGTCGGGAGCCTGGACGCGGCCCAACTCAATTCTTTTCGCCAGGCGGCCGCGCTCGCTCGCGAGGAGGGAATCCGGATCCAGCGAGCCCCTCAACGGGGCTACGACTACATCGCCTGGAATCCAGCGGCTCACTCCGCGTTCGGGGACCCCGTCGTCCGGCACGCGCTCTCGCTCGCGATCGACCGCGGGGCGCTGATCCGTGCCCTGGATATGGTCGGGTACTCGGAACCGGCCTGGGGTCCGTACGGCTCCCTGTTCTCGACCCTGCAATCGGAGCCGCCCGACGATCCCATGTACGATCCCGCGGAGGCCCGTCGCCTGCTCGAGTCTGCCGGCTGGGTGGATGCCGACGGGGATGGCGTGCGTGAGCGAGGTGCTGAACGATTCGATTTCGAGCTGACGACCTCGGCCGGAAACGAGCGCCGCGAGTCGGCCGTCCAGATCATCGAGCGCCAGCTCGCCGATGTAGGGGTCGTGGCTCGAATACGAACCGAAGAGTTCAACGCTCTCTTCGGGCGTGCGATCGGGAGGGACTACTCCGCCGTGCTCCTCGGCTGGCAGGTCGGATTGGATCCGGACATCGCGATCTTCTGGGGGGATCCGTCGAGCCCGCTGAACGTGGTCGGCTACGATGACGCCGAGACGGTCGCCCTGATCGATTCGGCCCAGGCGCAGGCGACGGCCGCCGAGGCCGCCCCCTACTGGCGTCGCGCCGGCGCCCGAGTGGCCTCGGACTACCCGTACGCGTTCCTGTGGTACTTCGATCTCCCGCTCGGGGTGGGGTCCCGGCTCCAGGACGTGGAGGTCGACGCGAGCGGGTTCGGGCACACGATGCACCGCTGGTGGATTCCGCCGGCCTCACGTCGCGACCGGGCGGACCCGTAGCGGAGCGCCGTCGCTCAAAAGGTCGGCTCGCCCCTATTCGTCGATCGATTCCAGGCGGAGGCGCACGGCCCGCGACTCGGCCGCAGCCCCGAGAGACTCGAACAGGTCGAGTGCGGCTTCGAAGTTTGCCCGAGCCTCTTTCGCCCGACCGGCTCCCAGTCGCAGCGTGCCGATATCTCGTTCGATCTCGGCTTCGAGCAGGGTGCTCTTGGTCTCGCGGGCCAGAGACCGGGCATACTCCAGATCCTCGATCGCGGTCGTGTCGTCACCCCCGGCGCAGTACACGAGGCCGCGCACGCGCAACGCCTCCGTCTCCGAGATGGGGTCACGAACCGTACGCGCGAGCGAGAGTCCCCGTTCGGCGAGCTCGCGGGCAAGCGCAACGTCTCCGCGGCGTACCTCCGCCTCCGCACGTCCCACCGTCGACATGGCGATCAGAGGTTTGTAGTCGATCTCTTCGGCCAGGACGATGGCGCGCGTGTAGGAGGCGATGCACTCGTCCGGGCGGCCCATGTCGCGGTACGTGTGGCCCAGGTTGTGATACGCTTGCGCGAGACCACGAGGCTGGCCGAGCCGTTGGTAGAGTGGGATCGCCAGGTGATAGTACGCGAGCGCCTCGTGGCGACGGCCCTTCAGGTTCGCGATCGCGCCGAGGTTGTTCGAGGCTCGAGCCAGCATCTCTTTATCGTGACTTGCCTCGGCCAGCTCCATCAGGGCATCGAACCGGGTACGCGCGCCTTCGGTGTCGCCAAGCTCGAACGCCGCGATGCCCGCGAGATTCAACGCACGCATGACCCCCTCGGGATCCGAGGCGCCCCGCGCCGACTCCTCGAACCCGGCCGCGTACGAGGCGAGCTCGTCCATGCGCCCGGTATGGTACAGCGACTCGGCGAACCGGTACGCGGCGTCCCTGTCGGCCAGCAGATCCGCGCGCGCCTCGCCGCGAAGCAGCTCGTACAGCGCGGTCCAGTCACCGGCTTCGGCCAGCGATCCGACCTTCGAGCGTAGCGCGTCGTCGAGTGGCGTGGGCATGGTTCGCGTCGCCGTCAGACGGAGGCCACCGGTGTCGTCAAAAAGCGCAGCGGGTAGTTGAGGCGTCCACCCGGGATGCTCATATCGCCAGCGCGTAGCGCGTGAACGACGTCAAGCGTGCCCGTATCCGATCCTGATCCACGTCCTTGATCTCCCCGACCCGGAACCAGGGGTCTCCCGGCTTCTCCTGCCGCCACATGTCGATGTCCTCCTCGGACTCCGGGTCGGACTCGCCGTCATTGTCGTAGTCGTCGTCGGCGTTTCCGTAGCGCAACTCGAGCTCGGCCGGTTCCGCGATATCGAACTGGAGGCCGCTGGGCTCGAACTCCACCAGAAGGGTGTCGGTCTGCACGTGGAGGTGAATCGTGATCGTGTCGCCGTCTTGAAAGAGCTGGCCCGCCTTGGGGTGGCCGGTAGCCGGATAGCGGAGGAGCGATTCCTCGTCTAGCTCGAACTCCAGAAACCGCTCGCCCACCGGATCACTGCTCCCAGGCTCGGGAGCATAGAAGAGACGAACATCGAGCTCCTCACCGCGCGTCGCCACGAAGCTGGTGTCCGTCGTCAGAAGAGGCTGAGCGAGGCTCGCCGGCCGCAGGAACGTGAGCGACGCGTCCGGCAAGCCATCGGGGGGCGGCGGGGGCTCGGTCAGTAGGGACGATTCCCCACAGCCCGTCACGAGCAGCAGACACGCGAAGACTCGAGCGTGCATCTGACCACGCGGGTGCGGCGTCGGGATCATAGTCTCACGTTCGTTCATCATTCTCTCTCGGGTGACTCGGTCGCTTCTGCTCCCACGGGGAACGGCGGACGGACCTGATGACGTGCAACACCCGTTCCCCGTGTAAGTCTTTACATTACAATAAGATACGTTTCACGAAGCTGTACGCGAACGCAACAACTGTCTCGCTGCGCGACACCTCGAGCGGATCCCTCAGCCGTCGGGGCCGACGGGCTCGTCGCGCCGCAGAATCCTGTACAGCCGCGAACGGGTGATGCCGAGCCTGCGCGCGGCCTCGCTCTTGTTCCCGCCGAAGCGGTCCACCATCGCCCGGGCCGCGGCCCGCTCGAGCTCATCCAGAGTGGCCGGGAAGGGGAGCGGGCTGTCACCGCCGGGGTCGCCCGAGAGCCCCGGTCGGCGCACGACGAGGGACGACGTCTCAGCAAGAGCCAGGTGCTCCGGTCGGATCGCCCCGCTCTCGCACAGCAGCAGCGCGCGCTCGATGCCGTTTCGTAGCTCGCGGACGTTCCCGGGCCAGGGGTGCTGCTCGATGGTCGCGAGAGCGTCACGCGTCAGCTCCGGCTCCTCGAGCCCATAGCTGGCAGCCAGGGTCGAGAGAAAGTGCCTGGACAGCAGGAGGAGATCGCTCCCTCGCTCCCGCAGGGGAGGGAGCTCGATTGGGATGACCGCCAGACGGTAGTACAGATCCTCGCGGAACTCACCGGCCTCGATGAGCCGCCGCAGGTCCCTGTTGGCCGCCGCGAGGATCCGGACGTCCACCTGGGTCGTCCTCAGACCCCCGACCCGGCGGACCTCTCGCGTCTCCAGAAAACGCAGGAGCTTGCCCTGCAATTCCAGCGGCATGGCGGAGATCTCGTCCAGAAAGACGGTCCCGCGATCGGCGACCTCGAGCAGCCCGGGCTTGGACGTTCGAGCATCGGTGAACGCGCCCTTTTCGTGGCCGAAGAGCTCCGACTCCAGAAGCGTTCCCGGGATCGCGGAGCAGTTGACGGCGACGAACGGCTCCGCCGCCCGCGGACCGTTGGCGTGGATGGCCTGGGCGAAGAGCTCCTTGCCGGTCCCGGTCTCGCCCAGGATCAGGACGGTCGCTCGTCCCCCGGGAATAACCTTCGCGGCTCGATCCAACGCCCCGCGGATCGAATCGTGATCCCCGATGATCGCGCTGAAATCGAACTCCACTCCCGCTGCGGGCGAGGAATCGCCTTCCTCGGGCTCCTTTTGGAGGGGGGCGATCCTCTCGAGCAGCTCCTGCTCGAGGCGGGGTAGATCGCCCGGGAGCGCGAAGTACGACGATGCACCGCGACGCATCAGCTGAACGGCAAGCCGGTGATCCGGCTCGGCTCCGACCACGATGGGCGCATCGATCCCGGCGCGGTGGGCTCGATGAAGCTGCTCGATCGCCCCACTCTCGACGCCGGCGCACGCCAAAAGGACGCACCCCCCCCGGATGTGGGTCGCCTCGGAGGGTTCCCTGACGGTCTCCAGCCCCACACCCAGTCGCTGGGCGAGCTGTGGCCACAGCTCGGAAAAGGAGTCGGAGCATTCGACGATGGTCAGCTGTGGGCTCACGGGATCTGGATGGCTCCGATGTCGGTGGTTCGATGTGGCCTGTGTCGCCTCATGACCGTGACTCGGTCGTGCGAGGCATCCCCGACCCACCGGGTCGCGGGGCGGATTGTAGCGGAATGATACACTGCGAATGCGAAGTGTGCCCCTCGCTCGTCAGGCTCCGTCGAATCCTCTAGGGGCCGTTTATCGTCCTGAAGGTGGGCCGGCTAGATTTCGAGTCTGGCACGGCCTGGCCGGATGGTCTCGTCCGATCGCCTACGCGCGCCGTCGCCGACATGTAGATAGGGGGCACTATGCCCGATTGGCTGATTTGGCTGGCAGCATTCTGGTTACTCTTCGGGTGTGGGGCGGGATGCCGGCGCGCCTGGTCTCACCGCCGCCTTCGAAGCGGCGCTAGCGCCGCGGATGCGAATGCGCTGCCCTCGGGCAGTTCGGATCCCGCGACCGCTCACGCGGTCCCACCTGGATCGTCATCGGAGGAGATGAGCGCCGACAACGCCGCGCCCGTTCCAGCGGAGCCCCAGACGGCCCTCGAGTCCTTACAGCGGCGCTTCGTGGACGGCGCGCTCACGCTGGAGCAGTATGAGGCCGAGCTGGACCGTTTGGACCGGAAGGAGCTCGGATAGACAGGCACGGGCGGGCGAAGCGGCTTGAACACGCCCTGAGCGCTGGTACGTCCTGCCCGGAGGGCGCGAGCGCCGGCGTCCACCCGGGTGTGCGCTTCGGAGCGACCTGGTGAGGCTCCGCCGACTCTACGCGCTCGTCGGCGCGGTCTGGGGGCTGTTGCTGGGCGCCGTCGCGGCCTTCGAGACGATCGCGTTCGCCCTCGGCGCGTCGTGGCTCTTCCTGTTCGGCGACGATCAATGGCCCGATGCCGTCGGCCCGGTCGTCTTCGGCCTCGGGGCCCTCATCGGGCTCTTCGTCCTCACCCTGGGCGTCTGGGCGGGTCTCCGACTCGGCTCCCGGTACGAACGTGCCCCCCAGGAGACCTGGCACCTCGCGCGCCGACGCGGTCATGTGCTGCTCTGGGTGTGGGGCGCCGTCATCGCCGTCCTGGTCGCCGGCTCGACGATCTCCGCCCTCCGGTACGGCTCCGAGCGTGAGGTGGCTGCCGAGCGAGAGCAGTGGTTTGCAGCCTTCGTCCAACAACGACACCGGGTCGAGCGAGTGGAGATCACCGCAGAAGCACCCGCGGCGCGGACCGCCACGCTTCACCTTCGCGGTGATCGCGAGGGTGCTTATCGGCTCGACTGGGTGCTGGACGAGCGCACGTACAGGACGGTGCTGGACGAGGGAACCCGCGAGCTGTCGCTGGTCGAGGGGGAGGAGACGGTCGAGATCCGCTTCGATCTCGCCACGCTCCGAGAGCGTTACCGAGACCGTGTGCTGTCGGGTCCGGGTGCGGTCCTCGTGGAGGAGGATTTTCGGCTCCATCTGACCCTGACACCTCTACTCACAGCAGCCGAGCAGCGCTCCATTCCGGCGCGTGAGGTGCATAACTTGGAGCTGGGTGCTTCGGAGCTGATCGCGGAGGCCGTCGGGGTGGTCCCGGTGCGGTTCGAGATTCGCTGACCGGCGAGCTGCGCCAGCATGCCCCGGCCGTTCCGGCGTAGGCCTTGTCACGGCTGCTCAGGCGGCGCGAGCCGGCCCGGTTGGCACTGGCGCCGCCTGTCCGCGGCGAGCCGGTCGGCCCGCCGGTCGGCCCGCTACGCGTCGCGCTCGATCGCCAGCAGGAAGTTGGTGAACCCCTCGTCGTAGTCGGCCAACCCGTTCTGCCCCGTGAGCCGCATGCGGGCGTCGTAGATCCCCTTCATCACCGGCGACACGAGCTGCGCGTACGGCTGTTCCGCGGGGTGCCTCAGGCTCAGGGCTTCCTTGAGCTCGGCCCGGAGGTCGCTCTCCTCGACCAGCTCG
Source organism: Gemmatimonadota bacterium (assembly GCA_039588275.1). Classification (GTDB taxonomy): domain Bacteria; phylum Gemmatimonadota; class Gemmatimonadetes; order Palauibacterales; family Palauibacteraceae; genus JBDHAC01. Next base: position 14,096 of record JBDHAC010000018.1, on the reverse strand, counting down.
TTGTAGCGCTCCGGCTTGCGGTCGGCGAGCACCCACAGATGCCGGTCCAACCGTTCGCACAGGGCCGACTGCTCGAGCACCGGGTCACCGGAGTGCGAGAGGGCCAGGTACGCCAGAATCTGGGCCTCGACCTCCTTCAGGTATCCTTTGCGGTGGCAGAACTCGTGTGCGATGACGTGCGGCTCGAAGATCCCGATGCGTTTGAAGATCGCGACGTCACCGGTTAGCGGGTCAGCCGCCCCCAGCGCGAAGGGGAAGAGGACGTGGGCGATCATGAACTCGCGGACGCGCGAGCTGGTCTCGATCCGCTGCCCCGTGATCGCGGCGATGAAATCGGTCAGGTGCCGGTCCACTTCCGACGCGAGCTCTCGGCGCGGGATACGCATCGGTTGATAGAGCCCGTTGAGCCGCTCCCCGAGTCTCGCGGCATCCGCCTTTCGCTCCTGGGTGGAGGCGGCGGGAGGGTCGAGCGGGTCCACCCCGAACTCGGCCTTGAAATCGACGTGGCGGGCTTCGGCCCGCAGCGCCCAATCGAGGGCGGCACTCCCGGCGTACACGCCCACCGCGGTGGCCTGCAACACCCGGCCGGGCAGCGTAGCCCCGAACAGCGCGCGAGCGACGAGCGGTGCCGTGAGCAGAAAGTCCGCCGGCGCGATCGGCAGGTAGGTCGCGGCGTTCGGGATTCGGATGCGCTCCATGCGTGGGCTCCAGCTCGCTATGTAATCGCCGTGTGCGGCGTGTTCTCGTCGGCGTCGGGGTGTCGGGTTATCGGCCGGCCCACCCCCGCATCGCCTTCATCGGTCATGCCAAATGTACGCGTGGAGCGTCCTCAGGGTTCACGGCAGGTTTCACGGCCGCCGGTTCCGCCCCGCGCCCCGACTCAGCGTCAGCGCGCTCCGCGATACCGTCGAGAAGCCGGTCGAAGACGATCTTGTGGACCGGATACAGGCCGTACCAATACAGAAGCCCGAACAACCCCCGAGGGTCGAACAGGGCGGTCTGCCGGATCGCGGTCTCCTGTCCGACCGGCTCGACCTCGTACTGGAGCCACGCACGGCCGGGTAGCTTCATTTCGGCCGCGAGCCGCAGCAATCGGTCCGGTTCGACGTCCTCGACGCGCCAGAAATCGACCGTGTCACCGGGACGTACGTGCTCGGGGTCGCGTCGTCCGCGTCTCGTTCCGACTCCGCCGACCAGCAGGTCGAGGAATCCGCGGACGCGCCACAGCGCGCTGGAGCCGTACCACCCGACGTCACCCCCGAGCCGGCGTATGGGCGCGAACGCCTGAGCCAGGCCCGCGGACACGACCCGCACTCGCGAGTCCACGAGTCGCGATCCCGACTTCTCACCGCCCCAACCGGTATCGCCCGCCGACGAGAGCGCGTCCGACCAGCGCGTGCGCGCGAACTCGCGATCCTCGTTCACGAGCGCCCGCGCGATCGCGTTGTGGATCCCCCGTGGCCGCACCCTGAAGCGCTCGGAAGCCGAGCCGTCCACGACCACCGTCGGATTCCGCACTCCATCGATCAGCTTGCGCCCTACGCGCGCGTACACGGGTGTAATGAGCCCCAGCCACAGGCTCGACAGGTGCGGGGTCAGGACCGGCACGGGGATCATGAAGCGGCGCAGTCCTCGCTGTCGCGCGTACTCTCGCATGATGTCGCCGTACGAGACCTGGTCCGCACCACCGATCTCGTACACGCCGTTCTCCGGTGGGCCCTGCAGGCCCGCGACCAGGTACGCGATCAGGTCCTCGATCGCGAGCGGTTGCGCCCTCACCTTCACCCAGCGCGGTGTCACCATGACCGGAAGCTTCTCGACCAGTGCCCGGACGAGCTCGAAGGAGAGACTCCCGGAGCCGATGATGATCGAGGCGCGAAGCTCGAGCGTGGGCACGCCCGCCGCTCGCAGGATGTCGCCCACCTCCTGCCGGCTTCTGAGGTGCGGCGACAGATCCGGACCGCGACCGAGCCCGCCCAGGTAGATGATCCGGCCGACACCCGCGCGACGGGCCGCGGCCGCGAAATTGCTGGCTCCTTCGCGATCCTGCGTCTCGAAGTTGCCCCGCGTCCCCATAGAGTGGACGAGATAGTAGGCGGCCTCGATGTCCTCGAACGCGCCCTCGAGCGAGCCGGGGTCCAGCACATCCCCTCGAACGACCTCGGTCTTCGGGCCGGCGACCGCGCGGGCGTATTCGGGCTCGCGCGCGAGGCACCGCACCTCGTGTCCCTCGGCCTCCAGCTCCTCGAGCAGCCGGCCCCCTACGTAACCCGTGGCTCCGGTCAGCAAGATCCTCATGGCATCACCTGAAACGCTTCAAACGCTCGAATCAATCGTGCGAAACGGAATACGTGAGAAAAGAAGGCAGCCCGGAGCCCTCACGCAGGACACCGGGCTGCGCAGGAGTGAACGCTTCGCCGCGAGGTTACTCGCTCGCGGGCAAGATCACCTTGTCGATCACGTGGATCACGCCGTTTGACGTCATGATGTCGGCGGCGACGACCTTCGCACCGTCGATCATCACGTTCCCGTCCTCGACCTCGATCGATACGCTCTGACCCTGAACGGTCCTGGCCGACTCGAGCGTCACGACGTCGGAGCTGGTCACGCTGCCACCGACCACGTGGTAGGTGAGGATCGCGATCAGCTTGTCCTTGTTCTCGGGCTTGAGGAGCGTCTCGAGCGTGCCCTCGGGGAGCGCGGCGAACGCCTCGTCGGTGGGCGCGAAGACCGTGAACGGACCATCGCCCTTCAGCGTCTCGACGAGCCCGGCCGCCTGGACGGCCGCCACGAGCGTGTTGAACGAGCCCGCCTCGATGGCGGTGTCCACGATGTCCTTGGAAGGCTTCTCGTACGTCTGCTGGGCGGCCACGGGCGCCGCGGTGAACAGGGCGAGAGCCGTGAGTGTCATGAGTCCGGTGCGTCGCATTGCTCTTTCCTCCTCTGGGAGTGGTGAAAATCGGGGGAGTTTCGCTTGGCTCCCGCCGTGTTGTCCAATTTCTGTCCAGCACAGTAACGCGTGACCCGGCGGTTGTCAAGTATTTGTCCAATTTATAAAGTTGACACGCGCTGGACGTCGGACTATCCTGAGTGCACAACGAGGAGCGGCCGAGACTCGCGGACATAGATGTGAACGAGAGGAGATCGGCTGTCATGAACGACAATGGAGTCCGAACCAGGGCGGGGTTGGCGACGATGGATAACGAAGCGCAGCTCAAGCGTCACCCGATCCAGGTCGTCTCGCTGCGGACCGGATTGAGCAAGGACGTTCTCCGCGCGTGGGAGCGCAGATACGATGTCGTGGAGCCCTCCCGCACCGATACGGGCCGTCGCATGTACTCGGATGACGACATCGATTACCTGCGACTGCTGCGCAAAGCCAGCGGGGCCGGCCGTGGCCTCAAGCAGATGGCGCAGCTATCGCGTGCGGAGCTTGCGCGACTGGTCGAGGAAGACGAGGCCGCCCGGGAGCTGCAGCAGGCGGAGGAGGCCGAGTTGGCGGTCGCCGCCCGACTCGAGGTCCGGACCGAGGAGGGGGGGGCGACGGCGACAGAGCTGATCACCGAATGCCTCGCGGCCGTCGAGGCGCTCGACCGCGACTGGTTGCACGAAACGTTGAGCCGTGCGGTCGTGACCTTGCCACCGGCCGTTCTCGTCGAGCAGATGATCGCTCCTCTCATGCAGCGAATCGGTCAGATGTGGTGGGAGCGGCGCCTCAACCCCCGCCACGAGCACCTCGCATCGACCGGGGTCCGGGCCACGCTGGATCAGGTCATCGGCGCGCTCGAGCGCCGGGGCCCGGGACGCCCGCACATCGTCTGTGCGACTCCCGACCGGCAGCGGCACGAGATTGGCGCGATGCTGGTTGCGGTGACCGCCGCGGCCGCCGGCTGGAGGGTCACGTTCCTGGGTGCGGACCTCCCCGTGGATGAGATCGCCGCGGCCGCGGTATCGCTCGAGGCGAGCGGTGTGGCGATCAGCCTCGTTCACCCCGAAGACGATCCCGAGCTACCGGTTTCGATTCGTCGCCTACGACAGCTCCTGCTGCCCGATACCCGGCTGTTCGCCGGCGGTCGGGCCGCTTCCGCGTATCGGGATGCCCTGGAGGACGCCGGTGCCGAGGTGTTCGGTGACGTGGTCTCGCTGCGCCACAGGCTCGTCGAGCTGCGCGCCGCGTCCCGGACGGCGAGCGGGGAACCCACGGTGGAGACGGGGGCCGCCTCGACATGAGCCCGGGTCCGGGCGCCACGCCCGACGTGGGCGCCGTGCCGGACCTTCGTCTACGGCGCCTCAATTCGGCCACGGTGCAGCCGGAAGGCGAGTACGTGCTGTACTGGATGATCACGACTCGCCGGACCGGGTGGAACTACGCCGTGCAGCGGGCGGCCGCATGGTCACGCGAGCTCGCCCGCCCGCTGCTCGTCTTCGAGCCCCTGCGCTGCGCCTACGAGTGGGCGAGCGACCGACACCACCGGTTCGTGCTGGACGGGATGGCCGACACCACCGCTCGCTGCCGCGCCGCCGGCATCACCTATTACCCGTACGTGGAGCCGCGTCCCGGAGCGGGGAAGGGGCTGCTCGAGGCGCTGGCGTCGCGCGCGTGCGTCGTTGTGACGGACGAATACCCCGCGTTCTTCATTCCGCGCATGACGGAGACCGCCGGCCGTCGGCTGCGCGTGCTACTCGAAGCGGCCGATTCGAACGGACTCCTCCCCCTTCGGGGTACCGAGCGCGTCTTTGCCACGGCGTACTCGTTCCGGCGCTTCCTGCAGCGGACCCTGCCCATTCACCTCTCGGACTCGCCGCTCGCCGATCCTCTGGGCGGAGCGCACCGTGGCGTGCGAGCCAGGCTTCCGCCGGACGTCGCGAGCCGCTGGCCGGCAGCGGCGGGCGGCCTGCTAGCCGGGGAGGCCGGCCCGCTCGCCGAGCTCCCGATAGACCACTCCGTAGTGGCGGTGGAGCCTCGAGGTGGAGCCGACGCGGGAACCGCGCTGCTGGTCGCGTTCCTCGACCGGCGGCTCGCGGATTACCCACGGGCGCGAAACCACCCGGACAAGGACGGACCGAGCGGGCTCTCCCCGTACCTTCACTTCGGCCACGTCTCGCCGCACCAGATTCTGGAAGCGATCGCGTCGCGCGAGGACTGGGCGCCGGCGAGCGTGGGGAGAGCTACCGGCAAGCGTCAGGGCTGGTGGCGGCTGAGCGAAGGGGCGGAGGCGTTCCTGGACCAGCTCGTCACCTGGCGCGAGCTGGGTCTCAACATGTGCGCGCACAGGGAGGACTACCGGGACTACGAGTCCCTCCCCGAGTGGGCCCGCAAGACGCTGCGCGAGCATTCGGCCGATCCACGACCTCGCGTATACGATCGTGCGGCGCTCGAGGAAGCGGCGACCCACGATCCCGTTTGGAACGCGGCGCAGACCCAGCTGCGCGTCGAGGGACATATCCACAACTACCTGCGAATGCTGTGGGGGAAGAAGATCCTCGAGTGGAGCGCCTCTCCACGCGACGCGTTGCGTGCCATGATCGCGCTCAACGACAAATACGCGCTGGACGGGCGAGACCCGAACTCGTACAGCGGGATCCTCTGGATCTTGGGCCGCTACGACCGGCCGTGGGGGCCGGAGCGTCCCATCTTCGGCAAGATTCGCTACATGAGCTCCGAGAGTGCGCTGCGCAAGCTCAGGATGCGCGAATACCTGAACCGCTACGCCGGCCAGCAGGTCCTGGCATGAGGACCCTGCCATGAGCTCCCGACAACGCCGACGTCTCGAGCAACGCGAGACGAGCGCCGAGCTGTCGCACGACGAGTTCGTCCGCCCCGTCGTCGTGATCAGCGAGTGTCTCGAGTTCGAGCCGGTCCGATACAACGGCGTGAAGATTCCGTTCGATCTCGTGCGCGAGCTGGATCCGCACGTCTCGTTTCGTCCGATCTGTCCGGAAGTACAGGTCGGGCTCGGCGTGCCCCGGGATCCGATCCGGCTGGTGCGTCTGAAGGGAGCTCGGGTCGCTGCCGATCAACCGCTCCCGGCCGAGCTGATCCAGCCATCCACCGGCCGTGACGTGACGCGCGCGATGACCGACTTCAGCGACCGGTTCCTCGGGGGGCTGGACGAGGTGGACGGCTTCGTGCTCAAGAGCCGCTCGCCCTCGTGCGGCGTCGGCGGCGTGAAGGTGTTCGCGGACCCCGATGCCAAGTCGCCCGTGGCGCACCGAGCGGGCATGTTCGCCTCCGAGGTCCTGGAGCGATTCGGGTGGGCGGCGATCGAAGAGGAGGGACGCCTCCTGAACTACCGCTTGAGGCACCATTTCCTCACCAAGCTGTTCGCGCTGGCACGGCTGCGAGAGGTGGAAGCGGCGGGGCGGATGCGCGACCTGGTTTCGTTCCAGGCGCGCCACAAGCTCCTCCTGATGGCCCATCACCAGGCCCGGATGCGGGCCCTGGGCCGTCTGGTCGCGAACGCGGACGGGAAGCCGTTCGCGGAGCTGGTGCGCGAGTACCGCATCCTGTTCGGCTCGGCCCTGGCCAGACCGGCGCGAGTACCCTCCGTGGTGAACGTGTTGGAGCACGCGTACGGGTATGTTTCAAAGCGAATCAGCGCACGCGAAAAGCAGTTGTACAGACGTGAGTTAAGCCGCTACAGATCAAGTCGAATCCCGCTAGGGGGAGTCGTCGCCCTGGTGTACTCCTGGGCCGTGCGCTTCGAGGTGGATTACCTGCTCGGGCAGGCCTTCTTCGAGCCGTATCCGGAAGCGCTCATGAACGTGAGCGACTCCGGGAAGGGTCGTGCCCGGGGCAAGTAGCTCGGGCCCCACCGCGACCCGTCGCCGGTCGGGCGGTTGGAATCAGCGGCCGAACGTATCGCAGGCGTCGATGTCGCCGCTCTGGAGCCCGCGCATCAACCATCGCTGCCGATCCTCGGAGGAGCCGTGCGTGAAAGACTCCGGGGCCACGCGGCGACCGGCCTGTCGGAGCAGGCGGTCGTCGCCGATCGCGGCGGCCGCGCCCAATCCTTCCTCCACGTCGCCGGGCTCGAGGATGTCGCGCTGCCGGTTCGCGTGGTACGCCCACACGCCGGCGAAGCAGTCGGCCTGTAGCTCCATCCGAACCTGGAGCGCGTTCACCTCGGCCTGACCGCGCGCGGCGCGCTGCATGCTGCGCGTGCGGTCCGATATGCCGGCCAGCTGCTGGACGTGGTGCCCGATCTCGTGCCCCACCACGTACGCGGCGGCGAAATCTCCCGGTCCTCCCAGGCGTGCAAGCTCGCGGAAGAAGTCGAGATCCAGATACACCTTCTGATCACCGGGGCAGTAGAACGGTCCGGTCGCGGCGGAGTTGAAGCCGCACGCCGACTGCACCGCGTCCTCGTACAGGACCAGCGTGGGCTGACGGTAGGTCCCGCCGCTCTGGGCGAACAGCTGCCCCCATACGTCCTCGGTGCTGGCCAGGATGGCAGAGATGAACTGGGCCGCCTCGTCGTTGCCCGCGGTGGGTCGAGGCTGGCCCATCGTCACGGGGCCGCCCTCCGGTGCCACGTTGACGAGATCGCTCGGATCGCCGCCCAGAAGCAGCACCAGCGCCAGAACGACGAGGGCGCCCAGACCCCCTCCCATCTTCATGGGCATACCCATGCGGGGACGCATTCCCCTGCGGTCTTCGATATTCGAGCTGCGCCGTTCGGATCTCCAGCGAACCATCGTCTATGCCTCGCAGTCGTGTCTACTCGTGTGCACAGCGGGATATTAGGCGGGATCCGGGGCTCCGAAGAACGGACGACGTGGCCCCTGGCATTCGACGTCGTTCCGGACAAACGACATCGGCACTCTGGTACTGCACCGACGCCTCGCGGGACCAAACGACGGCGGCGCCCCGCGGCCGATCGCCGGGGGCGCCGTTACGAGCAGCCAACGCCGTGGCCGCCCCCTCGACGGGGCGCCTTACATCTTCGGCTTGTAGATCAGCTCCATCGTCTTGCGCTCTTCGCCGCCCCGCTCCTCCCAGGATTCGACCACCATACCATCGCCCTCGAACCTGACAACGCTCCAGGTGGGAATCGATTCGCCGGTGACCGGGTCGAGCATCTTGCCCTTCGAGATGAACTCGTCACCGGTTTCGTTGAAGGCGCCTGTGTACCGGTAGATCCCGGTCGAGAAGTTGTCGACCCACATCGCTTCGTACTCACCGCTGACGTTGTTGTACCCGGTGAGACCATAGCCGTTGAACTCCTGGCCCATGAATTCGCCGGTTACCTTGTCGGCCAGGAACCGGCCGCCGAAGATCATCTCGGCCTCTGATGTGGCGTAACTGATCGTCGGCTCGGCGTTCGGGTCCATCCACATCTTCACAGTGAGTTCCCACGCACCCGCCATCTTCTCGAGTGCCTTGTGGTGCTCGGTGACCATGCCGGCCTTCTCGTAGGCCGCCATCATCTCCGCCATCTCGGGGGAAGCGTACTCCTGCTCCTCCTGGGCGGCGAGCGGGGCACCGGCCCAGGCGAGGAGGACGACGAGTGGGAGAGTCCTGCGCAGCGACATCGCACTACTCCGTTCTGAGGTGAGACCAAAAGGAAAAGAGGACAGAAATCTAGCAGCGCCGGGTTGTCGGTCCAACAGCCGGTGTCGGTCCAACAGCGGAGACCGCCGATCGGTTGTGTCCGGCCGGCCGCGGCGTAGCTTTGCGGATATGGATGTCCCGGGAAACAAGTGCGTGCGGTGCGGGCGGATCACGCGCCCGAGCCAATCACTGGCGCTACCGATTTGCGGTACGTGTGCGGCCGAGCTCAAGCGCGCCCGCGAGCAGCCGCGCTCGTGCCCGATCGATGGGAATACGCTCTCCAAGGAGATCGTCCTGAACGTGGTCATCGACCACTGTCCGCGTTGCGGCGGCGTCTGGCTGGATGCCGGCGAGCTACGACTGCTCATCGAGGGGAGAACGCTACAAGGCTTCCTCGACGGATTCGCGGACAGCCTCGACGTCTCCTGACGCGATCGCGCGGCGAACTCATCCCCTGGCCCCCAGCGCTCCGGTCATACGGGAGGCCATGACTACCTCCAGAGTCGTCACCGCCGACGACGCGGCAGCCGTCATCGAACGCTTCAACGCGTGCCGGAGTCGCTCCGCTCCCGCCCGAGCTTTCCCCGCGGCCCTCGGTACCCTATCTGTGGTCAGCTGTACGTGGGTCCGTGGACCAGTCTGCAGCGGGGAGACGCGCGGATGGACGATCGCATGGATAGACGCATCGACGGCCCCAGGGACGGTCGCATCGACGGTCGTGGGGGTGGCTGCACTGAGGATCCCACCCGGAGGGCATTCCTCGGAGCTACCGCACACGGCCTCGGGGGTGCTTGGCTGGCGATGCAGCTGCCGGCGATCGAGGCGGCGGCGCGGCACGCGTACGACGCGTTCGAGCGCGGACAGGCCTTCGAGACCCTTACGGCCGAGGAGGCGAACGAGCTCGAAGCGATCGCGGCTCAGATCTTCCCGAGCGACGATACGCCGGGTGCGCGCGAAGCCGGCGTCATCCACTTCATCGATCGAGCGCTCGGGACGTTCCAGTCGGGAGGGCTTCCCGCCGTGCGTGCCGGGCTCCGGCAGCTCCAGACGCGGGCGCGCGAGACGAATCCCGAAGCGGCCGCATTCTCGGCTCTGTCGGGGAGCCAGCAGATCGAGCTGCTGAAGGAGATCGAGGCCGGTGGCTTCTTCGGTCTGGTCCGAGTGCTCACGATTCAGGGGATGTTCGCGCACCCCGATCGCCGTGGAAACCGCGACAAAGCCGGGTGGCAGATCCTCGGGTTCGAGGACCGGTTCTCTTGGCAGCCCCCCTTCGGTCACTACGATGCGGAAGCGGCCGATGGCTAACCGCCGCGAGGTGCTGCGCCGAGCCCTCCGCATCCAGGCCGGACAGGAGGAATCCCACGTCCGGTACCAGGAGCGGGAGGAAGTCGACTTCGTCGTCGTGGGCTCCGGCGCGGCCGGCGGGATCGTGGCGAAGGAGCTCTCGAGCGCCGGCTTCTCCGTCGTCGTCCTCGAGCAGGGCCCGTACCTGAAGAACTCCGACTTCAACCACGACGAGCTCGCGCAGCTCTTCACGGGTGAGGGTCTCTTGGGCTCGCTGCAGGACTTCCCGCAGACCTTCCGGCAATCCGAAGAGGAAGACGCTCAAGTCGCGACGGGGCTTCCACCGGTCATGTACGCCCGGCTGGTGGGCGGGAGCAGCGCGCACTTCACGGGTAACTTCTGGCGCTTCCGCCCGATCGACTTCCAGGAGCGGAGCGTATGGGGCGACATTCCCGGAACCGGCTTCGCGGATTGGCCGATCACCTACGAGGAGCTGGAGCCCTACTATACGAAGGTGGATTGGGAGATCGGCGTGTCGGGCGCACCCGGGCCGTTCGATGCGCCGCGCTCGCGTCCGTTCCCGATGCCACCGCTTCCGATCAAGTCATCGGGGGCGCTGCTCGAGCGCGGCGCGCGGGCGCTGGGACTCCACCCACAGCCCGCTCCCATGGCGATCCTCTCACAGCCCCACAACGGACGCTCGCCCTGCTTTCACTGCGGCTTCTGTCTCGCGTTCGCGTGCGAGTACGGCGCGAAGTCGTCCACGCTGGTCACGATGATCCCGCTCGCGGAAGCGACCGGCCGGTGCGAGATCCGGCCCGAGAGCACCGTGCACCGTATCGAGCTGGACGACGACGGCCGGGCGCGCGAAGTGCGCTACTGGGACAGGGACGGCGTCGAGCACGCACAGCGCGCGAGGGCGGTGGTGCTGTCCGCGAACGGCGCCGAGACGTCGCGCATCCTGTTTCTCTCCGAGTCCAACCGCTTTCCGGATGGGCTCGCGAACTCGAGCGGACTCGTGGGCAAGCACCTGATGTTCAACGGGCTCTCGTATGCGACCGGCCTGTTCGAGCACCCGCTCAACGAGTTCAAGAGCGTTCAGGTCACGCGGATCGTCCACGACTTCTACGACGCGGACCCGGCTCGCGGCTTCTACGGCGGGGGAGGGATCGACGCGCGCTGGCAGTATTTCCCGATCCTGTTCGGGCTCGCCGGGCTCCCGCCGGGCTCACCCACCTGGGGCGCCGAGTACAAGCGCATGCTGGGCGAGTACTTCAACCGCACGGTAGACGTGAACGGGCACACCACGTCGCTCCCCCTGGAATCGAACAACATCACGCTCGATTCGAACGTGACGGACAAGTTCGGTCGGCCCGTGCTCCGGCTCACCTACAACGACCACCCCGACGACCTCGCGACGATGCGCTTCCTGCAGGCCCGGGGGAGGGAGATCCTGGAGGCGGCGGGCGCGCTCAGCGTGTGGGAGGTGCCGGTGACCCCGTCCACGCTCGGGGCGCACCTGCTGGGGACGTGCCGGATGGGGAACGACCCGCGGACGTCCGTCGTGGACGAGTACCACCGGACCCACGATGTGCCGAACCTGTTCCTGTGCGATGGATCCAACTTCGTCACATCCGGGCGAGGGCAGCCCACGATGACCATCATGGCGCTGGCGTTCCGGGCGGGAGAGCACATCGCGCGGTTCGCCCGACGGGGCGAGATCTAGGACAGCCGGGAGCGTCCCTCCTGGAGCCCGAGGGCGCCAACGGACCCCGACCGTCGCCCCGGGCTGAGGGGAGCAGCCTGCCGGGGGCGAACGAGGAGACGGGCGAACGAGGAGACAGGCGGACGATCCATGCAGCTCATCTCGGTCAACGTCGGCCTCCCGCGCGAGGTGACCTGGAAGGACAAGCGAGTCCTCACGGGGATCTTCAAGGAGCCGGTGCCCGGCCCCGTGCTCGTGCGGGCGACGAACCTGGATGGGGACCGCCAGGCGGACTTGAGCGTGCACGGTGGACCGTGGAAGGCCGTGTACGCGTATCCGTCGGAGCACTACGCGTACTGGCGTGACGAGCTGCCCGAGACCGACCTCTCCTGGGGCGCGTTCGGCGAGAACCTGACCACGGTCGGGCTCGACGAGTCGGTCCGGATCGGCGATGTGCTCGACATCGGCCGTGCCCGGTTCGCCGTCACGGAGCCCCGCCTCCCGTGCGTGAAGCTGGCCATCCGCTTCATCCTCCCGGACATGCCCAAGCGGTTTCTGGCGAGCCGTCGTACGGGGTTCTATCTGCGCGTCCTACGCGAGGGCGAGGTGGCGGCGGGCGACTCGATCGAGCTCGTGGAGCGGGGAACCGACGATCTGACGGTCGCCGATATCGTCGAGTTCTTTGCAGGCGAGCGCGACGACCCGGAGCTCCTCCAACGGGCCGCCGCAGCGGAGGCGCTGCGCCCGACGTGGCGGGGCCGGTTCGCCGACCGGCTACGCGCGATCGGATCCACGGAGGCGTAGTGGCTTCCCCTCGTATCGCCTGTATCGGCGGGATCAGTCTCGACCGCAAGCTCCGTTCGATCCTCGGGGTGCGCTTCGGGACCTCCAACCCCGTCACCGGTTCGGTGGCGTCCGGCGGTGTAGCGCGGAACGTGGCGCACGGGCTCGCGCGTCTGGGTTGCTCGGTGACGCTGTTCTCTGCCGTCGGAAACGATGCCCCCGGCGAAGGTCTGCTCGACGAGCTGCGCGCGGACGGCGTGGATGTTTCGGGCGTCAAACGCTCCAGCCGGCACCCGACAGCGAGCTACACCGCGGTCCTCGAGCCCGACGGCCGGCTGGCGATCGGTCTCGCGGACATGGAGATCTTCACGACGCTCGACGCGGTTTGGGCGGCGGAGATCCTTCCCGGACTCGAGGGGGCGGACCACTGGTTCGTGGAGGCCAACCTGCCGGCTGCGACCCTCGAACGATTGTTGAGCCGGCCTCCGGCGGCGGCCACGGTCGTGGCGGACCCCGTATCCGTGCCGAAGGCGAAGCGCCTCATCCCTGTCTTGCCCGCCGTCCACGCGTTGTTTCCCGATCGAGAGGAGGCGCTGGCAATGGCCCGAGCCGGAGGTGCGCCGGCGGCCGTCGAGATGACATCCGGACTGTCGGCGCGCACGCGCCTCAGCGAGGCCGGACCCGATGTGGACGAGGTCGTCTCGGCCGCGGCCGCGCTGCGTGACCTGGGCGCCGGAACCGTCGTCGTCTCACTGGGCGCCGATGGCGTCTACGTGGACGATGGCGAGCATCGCGACTGGGTGCCGGCGATCTCGCCCGGGCGGGTCGCCGACGTCACGGGAGCAGGGGACGCGCTCGCGGCCGGCTACCTGTACGGACTCTCGAGTGGAGCGGACGATCCGCTCCGGCTCGGACTCGCTGCCGCGAGCCTCGCGGTGGAGGAGACGGGGTCGTGGGCGGCGGGCCTCACGCGGGAGCGCCTGCACGAGCGAGCGGAGGCAACCCGCGCAGTTCCGCCGCCGTCCAACTCACGATAGGATACGGGATTCTGTGGTACGCCGTTCACTGGGATCGGAGGGAAGCATGGGACGGAAGCTGGTGGTGTTGGGTGGATGCTTGTTCTTCTTGCTGGGCGCGGGCGACCTCGCGGGGCAATTCAGGGTCGGCCCTCAGGCGAGCTATGGTACCGAAACCGACATTGGGATCGGCGGCCGCGTGATTCTCGGCTTCCCGGCCCTCCCGGGATTCGGGGTGATTGGGAGCTTCGATTACTTCTTCCCCGGCACGATCGATCTGAGCGTAGCCGAGGTCAACATCGACGCGAACTACTGGGAAATCAACGGGAATCTGTTCTACGCGTTCCCCGTGAGTGGGGCGAGCATCGAGCCGTACTTCGGCGCGGGTCTGAACCTGGCGCACGCCTCCGTCGATGTCACGAGCCCCGCAGAGGACTTTGACGACAGCCAGACTGAGCTGGCGTTCAACCTGCTGGCCGGGTTCGAGTTCCCGATGACGGGATTATCTCCCTTTGTCGAAGTCCGCGTCGAGCTCGGGGGCGACGAGGACTTCTTCATCCGCGGTGATAATCAGGTCATCGTGACGGGCGGGCTCCTGTTCCCGTAGGCGTCCCCGGAAGCGTAGCGAGACAGTACCGGAGCACAGAGAGCGGAGACCGGCGGCCGCCGCGGGCCACCGCTGCAGGCCGCGATCTCCGTGACTCGTCCGGCGTGAGCCATCCGCCGTGAACAAACCGCTCGAAATCCACCCTAC
>JBDHAC010000017.1:106275-107290 GCA_039588275.1 Gemmatimonadota bacterium | reverse complement strand
AGCGACTTCGCGACCCCCGTCCGGCCGTCCAATGCCTGCTCGAGCTGGCGGTCACCCCACGTCCGAAGTGCCTGCTTCGCCGTGGTTAATCCGTGCTTCTGGTAGCCCCGGCGCTCACGCTTGCCGCTGTTCCGCGACGATCCCGAACCGCTCATCAGCGGCAAAGACACGGCAAAGCCAGGTCGCTAACCCGCATGGTTGCGCCCCTTACAGCCGCACGTAGGATTGAAAGCCCACCGCGCGGCCCCCTAAATCGGGTGGGGATGCGTGTCGGGAGGTGTGCGCGCGTCGGGCTGGAGTCGCTTTGGACATTGCATCGGCGCTGCACAGAAGATCCCCTGAGGACCGCGTGGGCGGTTCGCCCCGCTCGCTCGGCGTCCACCGAACAGCCCCACCATCTCTGTAGGGGTTCCTTATAGGGGTTAGTCGGCACCCGGTGCAGTTCTTTGATGTCGTCATATGCGGTTCTTTGCCCCCAAGGTTCTGCACCCCATGCCGTTCCTTCACCCCCAATGTTTCACCCGTGCACCTGTGCTCGACGGGGGGGACCAGGTCCCCTCTTGTGCCCATCCTTTGCAGTGTGCCACCTTGCCCTGTCCGCCTCTGTCGTATTCTGCCTTAGGAGGTTCGCATGAAGAAGCTTCTCGCAGCATTCGTCGTCCTCGGTCTCGTCGCGTGCAGCGACAGCCTGACCGAGCCGGAGAGCTCAGCCACCACCGAGTTCCCCGCACCCAGGTTAAGTGCGGCCAGCACTACTACCACAAACGTCTCGTTTCCCATCGACATCTTTGTGTTCGTCCCGTGTGCCGTTGGTGGCGCAGGAGAGCTGGTACACCTGAGCGGCGACCTGCATACGCTCTTCCACGTTACCATCAATGACAACGGCACTCATCTCACCAACCACTCCAACCCGCAGGGAGTATCGGGTGTGGGCCTCACGAGTGGGGACCGGTTCAGGGGCACCGGCGTCACGCGCGGGCACACCAACTTCAACGGCCCGCCACCAATCACTGAC
>JBDHAC010000017.1:0-106245 GCA_039588275.1 Gemmatimonadota bacterium | reverse complement strand
CGTCCACCAGAACTCCCACATTACCATCAATGCCAACGGTGACGTGACCGCCTTGGTGGACAACTTCAGCGTCGAATGCAAGTAGCTTTGGAATAGGCCCAGCTTGAATCGGTGCGTGACGGG
The DNA here is from genome assembly GCA_039588275.1 of Gemmatimonadota bacterium. Taxonomy (GTDB): domain Bacteria; phylum Gemmatimonadota; class Gemmatimonadetes; order Palauibacterales; family Palauibacteraceae; genus JBDHAC01. The sequence continues at coordinate 106,122 of JBDHAC010000017.1, read as the reverse complement.
GGCGGTTCCTTCGGGGGGCCGCCCCCTTTTCCAGCCCAACCATCACGCCGCCATCCCTGCCGCAACGGCCGTGCAGGTTTCACATCGGTCAGGGCCGGCACGCATCCCGCCCCCACAGCTCGGGCAGGTCGTGTGCGTATCCGATGCCGGGGGCTGGTCCGGGGGTTCGGGCGCGGCTTCGGTGTCAGCCTCAGGCTCCCCCCGAGATGCATCTTCGCGGAGCTGTGTCTGGCAGGGACGGCAGGTCGCGAACGTTCCGCACTCGAGACACCGGCCGTCGGCAGCTCGTTCTGGAAGCGCCGCGCGCGCGCGGCCCATCGAGGGCGAGCGCGTCGGCGTGCTAGGTCTATCCTTAGGGATAGGTATAGGGGATACCGGCTGGTAGCCGTTTATGGGGTGCGAGCTGGTATCCCTATCCGGCGCTTCGGTAGCCCTATCCGTTTCCGATACAGCTACAGACTGGTAGCCCTTTTGATAGGGATACGAACTGGTAGCCCTTTTCCGTTCTCTGATGGTGCCGAGCGATGGCATCGTCTGGACCTCGTCTGGTCTGGGGAAGCGCGGCCGGTATCGATATTGGCGGCCTTCCTTCTGGCGCTGGAACCAGACGCCGTTCAGCCTTCCCATGCGCTCCTTGACCGTAGGTAGGCTGAACCCGGTCTGCCGGGCCAACACGGCATACGTCGGCAGCTTGTCGGACCACGCACCATCCGTTCGCATCCAACCGCCCAAGCAAACCAGGAGCCAGCGGTCCTTAGCGTCTGGTGGCCCGTGATCCGATTTGATCCGGTCCAGCCATTTGTATTTCACGTTTGCGCTGCTGCCCATCCCACACACCTGGTTCCGGCCCGGCCCCACGCCGGGCTTTGTCTTTGCCATGTCTTTGCCGGAAATCAGTGGGTAGGGCGGAAAACGGGCCGAATCGGCATCCGCCGGAAACCGCTATGAATCGCGCGAGAACCCGCGTCCTGTTTCCGTGGGGGACGTGGGCTCATAATCCCAAGGTCGCAGGTTCGAGTCCTGCCGGGCCCATTCCTGCGCCCACGTCAGGAAACGCGAAGAGCCCCGGAAACCCGGGGCTCTTCGCACATCGGTCCATGAGAGCGACCAGTCGTCATCGACGGCCGCGAACAGGGCTGAATGCGGGGCGCTCACAAGCGGCGATGGTAGGACTCCGCAGCGAGCGCTCGGACGCCCCCAACGACGCGCGCGGTGTGTGTCGTAGCCGGGAACGTGACGGCACGTTCCGCCGCTCCCGCCGCGTGCGTCCGCTGCGAGCGAGGAAGTCCTACCGCGCCGCCGGCCGGCTGCTCAATCCCCGCGCGCTCTAGACACGCCGAACGCCCAGAACGGATTGGCGAGGTTGATCTGCCGGTTGCCCGTCACGTTCTCGCGCTGGGCGGCGGCGGCCATCGGCAGGTTCATGTTCTCGTAGCACTCCGCCAACAGCGACTGCACGATGGGGTCGTTGGGATTCGCTTGGTTGAGCTCTTCCAGGGCCATCTCGGTCTGACCCTCCCCCAGAAGGACCATCGCGTTGATGGCGTGCGAGATGCTCTGCCAGAAGGCTCCGCTGGATGCTTCGGCGAGCGCCGCCGAGGCCTCACGGGCGCGAGCGCCATCGCCCGACGCGGCGTATGCGAGACCCGCCGCTCCGAGATTGACCGGAGCGGGTGAGCTCCTCAGCCCGGCCGCTTGCTCCAGGTGCTCCTCCACGAAGCTACCGTCTCCGATCACCGAGTTGGTCAGGGCCGCCTGTTCGTGCGAGAAGGCCGCCGCGCCGTTGAGCCCGGCAGCCTCCGCAGCGGCGACCGCCTGTTCGAGGTATCCCATCGCGTTGTCGCGATCGCCGTCGAGCATGTACGTGTTCGCCATCGCTCGCATGGCGGCCACCCGGCCCCCGGGCGCGGGCGCGTGCTCGATGCCGAGCGCGATCTGCTCTCGCGCGGCGTCCGCCTGCCCCACGAGGTACAGGATCTCTGCCGCCCCCATGTATGCCTGGTCGAACGTCGGGTCGAGCTCGGCTGCCCTCTGGTACTCGTCCAGGGCTTGTCGGTAATGCCCGCCCCACTGAAGCAGCTCGGCGTACGAGTCGCGCGGGTTCGGATGATCGGGCAGCATCTCCACGTAGGTCCGCACGGACGCGATGGCTGCCCCCTGATTTCCACGGGCCCATTGCGTGTACGCGATGTTGTTGTGAGGCGACGCGAGCTCGGGGAATTGGGTCGCGAGGTTCTGCAGGCGGGTGATGACGTCGGTCTGGTCGCCGCGCGCCCCCGCCAGCTGAGTCGCGAGACTCGCCACGTATGGATCGGCAGGCATCAGCTCGCTCGCCGTCTGAAACAGCCGGCCGGCGATCGGAGCGTTCCCGGAGGCCCACTCCCGGATCGCGAGCCCGATCAACATCTCGTTGCTCGAGACGCCGCTCATGGCAGCGAGGCCTTCTCCGATTCTTTCCTGTCGCTCGGCACCGGTCAGCCCGGGCTTGACGAAGCCGTGAAATACGATCGCGAGCCCCAGGCCGGGGTCGGCCTCGAGCGCCTGCTCGAAGTGCGCCGCGGCTCCGGCGGGGAACACGTTTCTCTGGTCGCGGACTCCTGCCCAGAAGTGCTCTTTGGCGACGTCCGACGATGTGGTCAGCTCCAGACGCGCGTCCTGGGCCTGGGCTTGCCCGGGCTGCGGGAGCGCGCCGATCACTGCCACGGCGGTGAGCGTCGCGGCCAGACACCGGGCCACGGATGCGAAACGCCAACTGGTCATGCTGAGAGGACGGGGCACTGCTACCTCCTACGGCATTTGAGATACGGAACGTCGATACATTGACGAAGACGAAGGCGCCAACATGCGTTCCTCACCTCCTTCCAGGCCAGACCCAATACTCTCCGGGCCGGACCTAAGGCTTTCTTGATGCCACCCGCGTCTCCACTCGGTACCTTTCGAGAACCTTCGACCTGACGAAAAGGTTCGGACCGGAAGGAGAGGCTATCGTGAGATCACCTCCGATGGCGGCATACTGCATCCCCATCCTGGGGCTGGTGGCCGTGGGTGGAAGCGCCGCCGCGCAATCCCCGGACGTCGAGATGGGGATCGATGCGGGCGTCACAATCTCGATCCCCGACGACGGTGACAACACCACGACGGTAGATGTCCCGTTCGGCCGCTTCCGGTTCGGCACCTACGCGAGCGACCGGACGCTCGTCGAGCTGGGACTCGGCTTCAGACTGATCGACGTCTCCGGTGAGACCGTCTCATCCGGAAACGGTGAGGTTTCGGTCTCGTATCACTTCACCGGCGACGCGACCCACGCGCGAGCGTACCTCATCGTGGGTGGAGGTGGTCGCTTCGTGCACGTCGACGACGACACGACAGGCCAGGGATTCGTGCTCGGCGGTCTCGGGGTCAAGTTGCCGATCCGGCGCGTGGTGGGGATCCGACTCGAGACGGACTACCTGCGGACGTTCGAGACGAGTCGACTCGACGCTGCCCACGAGCTCCGCTTTCTGATCGGGACGTCCTTCTATCTTGGGGGGTAGCCGCCCCGCAAGGCAGATTGCTCGGGTGTGTCGCGTTCTCCGCGTACCGGCTTTCGACGCACCGGTAGCCAGCCGACGGACCGACTTCGTATCGCCCACACGGACAACAGGTTGCGTTCCCGCGACGGGACGAGTTGGACGAGCTCGCGTGCCAGCGATCCGGCCCGTTTCCTGCCGATCATACCCGATGACGAGCACTGGCTCGGACGGTTGGGTCGGGAGGAGCGGTGGAGGAGATCCGAGAACACGGGACAACCCCTAGAAGGCGCGTTGTTCGACGCCGCGTCTCGATTGGGCGCTCGCCTACTCCCCACCGCTTCACCCGAAGCGCAGGTCTGGTCGCCGGCTTTCTCCTGGTCGTGTCACGCTTCGGCGGCGCCGAAGCCGGACGACCCGTGGAGCTCGTCCTGGAGCCCGATCTGCTGGCCAAGATCCAGACCCTCGCCGATGGGCTGCACAACGAGATCGTGCTTTGCCTGACGGGGCGCCTCGCGGGTGACACCGCGTACGCGAGCGATTTCGTCATGCCGACGCCGCGGCTCTCCACGCCGACGCGCTCGTCGTTCGACGCCTGCCCCCGCACCACGCTCGCTTCGTGGCACAACCATCCCGCCGAGCTGGGATCAGGCAGCATCCGCCCGATCGCCCGTGGGTTGCTCGACGACCCCGAGCGGCGCGCGCGGTGGCTGTGCGTCCTGTCCGACACCGACATCGAGACGGCCGAGCGTCTCCGACACCCGTTCATCGTGGTATCGGTCGACGGAACCACCTGGTGCTGGTGGACGCTGAGCGAGGTGCAACACTTCGCCCAGCAGGCCATCGCGCCGGGGCCGCCTTCACCCGACAGGCTGGCGCGGACCGAGACCGCCGGCCAATGGGCGCGCCCTCCCCGCGACTGAACGGACCACCAACACAGAGCCACCTGACCCCCGGTTGGCCGCCCCGACCATCCCCGTGCTATGATCGCTCCCGACCCTCGCCCCGGCCCGAGGGATGGCTGTCGCAGGAGCGCTGATCGTGGACGACAAACGGCAATTGCTCAAACACTTCCTGGCGGCGATTGCGTATCGCACGCAGAAGGCGCTGCGTGACGCCCCCCCATCGTACGCGACATTCCGGGCGGCCCCGGGGGTGCGAACGCCGCACGAAGTGCTGTTCCACATGACGAGCGTGCTGGGATACGCGCGCACTCACTTCATCGGCGGGGACTACCGGCCCGCTGCGAAGCCAACCCTGGCGGAGGAGATCGAGCGGTTCCATCACATGCTCGAAGACCTCGGCCAGCACCTTACACAGGGAACGCCTTTCCACGGCACGACGCCCGCGCGGCTCCTGCAGGGCCCGTTCGCCGACGCGATGACGCACGCCGGGCAACTCGCCATGCTGCGACGGCTCGCCGGGAATCCGATCCCGCCCGAGAACTTCATCGAAGCCGCGATCACGGACGCGAACCTCGGGCCGGACCAGGCGGAGCCCACGAGTCCGGACAAGCGCTGGTACGAAGCGGAAGAGGAGCCCCGGTAGCGCATGACGTCCGGACCGATTCGCGCCGTCGTTTGGGACTTCGACAACACGCTCGTCGACACGCGCGCGAGGAACCTGAGCGTGACGCGCCGAATCATCGAGAACGTGACCCGGCGGTCGGCTGATGAGTTCGCCCCCCTCGGTTCGCTGGCCGCCTACGACGCGGTCATCCATCACACGCAGAACTGGCAGACGCTGTACAGGGTGGAGTTCGGCCTCGAGCCCGAGCAGGTCGAGCAAGCGGGAGGGCTATGGACCGAGTACCAGCTCACGGATCCGACGCCCACGCACTGGTTCCCGGGAATCGTCGACGTCGTCCGCGCTCTCGCCCACCTTCCACAGGCTATCGTCTCGATGAACACGCGAGACAACATCCACGACGGCCTTCGAGCAGCCGATTTGACGGAGGCGTTCGCGCTCGTGATCGGGTGTGAGGAGGTTCTGTATCACCGCCAGAAGCCCGCGCCCGACGGGCTGCTCCACTGCATTGAAGAGTTCGATGCGTTGGAGGCGTCGACCGTCATCTACGTGGGGGATCATCCCGTCGACGCCGAGTGCGGCGCCAACGCGAACGCCGCTCTCTCAGAGCGCGGTGCTACGGCGCGCGTGCATACGATCGGGGCGGCCTACGGCACCGCCGTCCCCGACGGCCCCTGGCCGGTCCCGCCGGATTGTCTGGCCGAGACTCCCACCGACGTCCTGACGCTGATCGAGTCGCTCGCGAAGAGGGCCGAGGCCGAATAACGAGAGGGCGGTGTAAGGAAGCACCGCACCCGTTGCCGCAGACTGCCGAGCCCCCTACTCTGGCTCGGCAGTCTGCGTCGAACAGCGACGGGTCGAGCCACCCGGCTTCGACTCGCACGTCGCACACACTGCAGGATCCACTGGAACAGTCCGCAGGAAGGAGTCGGAAATGGGCTTCGGATTCCGCGCACGCCGCTTGAAAACCTCGTCCCCTCTCTCGGCTTTCATCGCCCTGATCGCACTTGGCCTCGCCGGAACTGCGGAACTGACCGCGCAGGAGCAGGCGACCACCGGCGTGATCCGGGGCCGCGTCGTCGACCCGACCGGAAGCCCGGTCGCGGCCGCCCAGGTCATGATCCGTCACGACCAGACGGGCCTCGTCCGCCAGCTCGCCACGAACAACTCGGGTGTTTTCGTGGCCACGCTCCTGCCCGTGGGCAGCTACGACGTCACCGTTCGTGCCATCGGGCAATTCGGCGACATCCAGAACCAGGACGTGATCGTCCGTCTCGGCGAGGCGGTGAATCTGGTTCTGGCGTTTCAGCCGGTCGCTTTGACCGAAATCACGGTGACTGGGGAGGCCGTGCTGGTCGACCCGACCGACGTGACGTCTTCTCAGCGGTTGGCCGAAGAGGTGGTGGACGGTCTGCCGAACAACGGTCGGAACTTCCTCGAGTACACGCAGCTCACGCCGGGCGTGACGATCGTCCAGGGGCCGGATGGCGATGAGCTCTCCATCTCGGGTCAGCGGGGGATCTTCAACAACGTCATCGTGGACGGCGCCGACTTCAACAACCCGTTCTTCGGTGAGCAGCGTGGAGGTCAGCGGCCCGCCTTCACGTTCAATCAAGACGCGATCGAGGAGATGGTGGTCGTGGCCCAGGGAGCCACGGCTGAGTACGGCCGCTCCTCCGGTGGGTTCGTGAACGTGCTCACCAAGTCGGGCACGAACGAATTCGAGGGCTCCGCCCACTACTTCGGGCAATTCGACGGGATCTCGGCCGAGTTCCCGAGTGACCGGGGCGGCGGAAAGCCCGATTTCACCCGGAGCCAGTTCGGGCTCACGCTGGGTGGGCCGATCGTGCGCGACAAGGCGTTCTTCTTCCTCGCGTACGACCAACAGGAGGCGAGCGAGACCAAGCAGTTCGACCGGGCGGCGACCATAGCCAACTTCGCCGAGCTGCAAAAGCTCGAGAACTTCCTGCAGACGCAGTGGCCCGGTCAGTTCGACAACGAGTTCGGGCCGATCGAGCGTACCGACGACAACAAGGCGCTGATCGCGAAGCTGGACTTCAACCTCTCCGACAAGCACAAGTTGTCGCTCAAGTACAATTACACGTGGTCGGAGCAACGGAACGGGACGTTCGACGTGGATGCCTGGGGAGCGAGCTCGAACGGGATCGAGAAGGACTTCTCGCACGCCGTGAACGGCATGCTCTCCTCGCAGCTCTCGAGCACCGTGTCGAACGAGTTCCGCTTCCAGTGGGCGCGCGAGGACCGCCCACGAGGCTACGAGGGACCGCTGGTACCAGGAGCGCCGCTCCCGGCTCAGCCGGCCTTCGCGGATATCGGAGGGCAACCGTTCCCGGACACGGGCATGGACTTCGTGGATGGGTTCCGGATCGGGCTCCCGTTTTTCCTGCCGATCGACCCCGGTGTCGACAAGCGATTCCAGGTCCTGGACAACGTCTCGTTCCTGGTGGGCGACCATCTGTTCAAGGTGGGTGCCGAGTGGAACCGGACGCAGTTCGAGCAGCAGTTCATCGGCTTCGCGGCCGCCCGTTACATCTTCTCCAGCGTCGACGGCTTCATCAATTACGTGACGCAGGGACCCGATTGGATCGAGTGCATCGGGGGGCCGAACGTCGGGATGTCGGGGATCGGCATCGATTGCGGGGACAACGAGTTCGACTGGGGCCCCCTCCAGCTCTACCTGCAGTCGGCGACCGTCCCGCCGTTCAGTCCGAGTGAGCTCGGGCGCCAGGACGCCACAGTGAACGAGTTGGGGTTCTTCATCCAGGACACCTGGAAGCCGGTCGAGAACGTGACGCTGAACCTGGGCGTCCGCTGGGAGGGGACCTGGCACCCCGACCAGTTCATCCAGCCGTCCGAGACGTTCTATGCGTCTTTGATCGGCCAGCCCGGGTTCCCCTCGGACGGGACCATTCCGGACGACCTGAACAATTTCCAGCCGCGCTTCGGGCTCGCGTGGGACGTGAACAACGACGGTCGGGACGTCGTTCGGCTGAACGCGGGCTCGTACTACGCCCGCATCCCGATGCTGGTGTTCGCGCAGCACCGGACCACGAATGCCGCATTCCAGCAGATCATCTTCCGGAACAGCTTCACCGGCGGAAAGGGATTCCTCCCGACGCCGCCCGAGTACGGTCAGCTGATCGATCCGGCCGGGGCCTCGCCGTTCCTGCCCGACATCCAGGTGGCATCGACGGATCTGCAGCTACCGCGCACCTGGTCGTTCAGCGGCGGGTTCGAGCACCTGTTCTCGAACGAGCTGGCCGCGAGCATCACATACCAGCATGCGAGAACGGACAACCTGTTCCGGTTCATCAACCGCACGGACCCGGTGTTCGGCGACCCATTCGGCGTCCCGGCAATCGACGGCTTCAACGGAATCGGCAATCTGATCACGACAGAGAGCACCGCGTTCTCGCGCTACAACGGCATTACGCTGGGGGCCAAGGGACGAGGCGCTTTCAACGGGGTGCTCACGTACGAGGCGAACTACACGCTCTCGTGGGACAAATCGGACGACGACAACGAGCGCGACCCGTTCGTCTACAAGTACGCGCGCGCGGATGCGCTCGACCGGGAGTACCACTGGTCGGACCGTGACCGTCGGCACCAGCTCAACGGGTATTTCCTGTTCGATCTTCCCGGCGACGTGAAGTTCAATAACATCCTCCGGTTCGCATCGGCACAGCCGGTGTCCGAAAACTGCACCACGGGAGGAAGGGCCGCTGCACCTGCCGATCGCATCTGCGCGGACGGCTCGATCCTGTTGCGGAATACGCTGCGTAAGGACAACGGGCTGTTCACGTGGGATCTCCGGATCTCGCGAGAGTTCGAGTTCGGGTCGGGCCAGACGATCGAGCCGATCCTGGAGGTCTTCAACCTGACGAACGCCGACAACTTCCTGGACACGGCGACGGGCTCGCTCCTGTTCGACTTTTCCGGGACGATCCGCAGCGGTCTGGGTGACACGCGACGAGCTCAACTCGGCGTGCGCTTCCACTTCTAACCTGCGATGGGTGCCCGGAGCCGGTCCGCCGGCTCCGGGCCGGGCCCCCGGCTTTTGGGGGCGACGCCCGGCAACCGAGGCCGGGGCGGTGGTCACCGCCCCGGCCTTCTCTCTGGTCCCCGTGATTCCAATGTGTGGGCCCGCGGCGCACCCGTCCCGCCACTCGTATGCCGTCTCAGCAGACGTCGAGTGCCAGGCCGGCGGGCTGCCGGTCTGGCGCCGTCGAAGTTGCAGACGGGTCTGCCGATCCAGCGGACTCCCCACGACCTAACTGCAATAATGGCAAGATGATACGCTCCGAAACCGGCATACTGCTTGCCCAAAAGGGTCACGGGCGATCAGCGCTTGACGCGTGACCTCGCACCACCGGGCTGATGGTGTGACGGGGGATCGCAGGAACGAATCAGGAACGGACCAGAAACGAACACAGGATCAAGGAGCGAGACACACATGCTGCCAACCATCAGATATCGAACGCCCGTCCTGCGGGACCGAGTCGATTCCGACTTCGGTTTCGAGCGATTGATCGACGGCTTCTTCGGGCCCGCGCTTGCCCCGCGTGTCCCGACGCGCGGGGCCGGGGCCGCGAATCTCTACGAGACGGATGAGCAATTCGTGCTCGAGCTCGAGGTACCGGGGTTCACGAAGGAGGACGTCGAGGTGACCGTCGAGCGCGGCGTGCTGACCGTATCGGGGTCACACGAGGAGCAGCGATCGGAGGACGAGGGCGCCAAGTACTATGTGCGGGAGCGCTCCGTCGAGCGTTTCAGCCGCGGGTTCAGGCTGCCCGAGTCCGTGAGCTCGGAGGGCGTCGTCGCCGAGCTGGAGAGCGGTGTGCTCACGGTCCGCCTGCCAAAGGCGGCCGAGGCGAAGCCTCACCGGGTTGAGGTCACCACGAAGTAGGCTAGGGGGAAACTCACCTGGCTTGATAACGAGAGGGCCGGCGGCTGCCGGCCCTCTCGTTATCGCTCTCCATGGCTCGAGACCGTGCGGCACCCCCGGGCCAAAATATAGACGCTAGGCTTCGAGCGCGGGGATGCGCAGCACCTGGCCCGGGTAGATGAGGTCCGGGTCCTTCAACATCGGCTTGTTCGCCTCGAAGATCAGCGGATACTTCATCGCGTCTCCGTACTGTTGGAGCGAGATCTTCGACAGCGTGTCTCCGGATTCGACCGTGTAGAAGACCGCCTCGGGCTCGGGTTCCACCACCTGGATGCGGTCGTCGACCTGACCGACGCCCTGGGTGTTCCCGATCGCGAGGATCACCTTCTCCTTCTCGGTCTGGCTCGGTGCCTTCCCGTGCAGAGTCGCGACGCCATCATCGTACAGAACCTGGAGATCCTCCACCTCCAGCCCGAGATTCGTCACCATGTGCCACAGCGCGTTCGCCTTCTGCTGCTCCTCGATGTACTCCTCGACCGCTTCCTTCTCTTTGTCCTTCACGATGCCGAGCTTCTCGCCGGCGTCGCGCACGAAATCGAATAGACCCATTGATTCCTCCGTTGGTTTCTAGTCTGTGTCCCGAACCGACGGCCACGCAGGCCTGGCGGTCAGTAGACGCCTCTCGCGGTCGTTCGTGGATTACCGGCGTCCGCCGAGCAGGCTGCCGAGCAGACCCTTGCCGAGCCCCGCGATATCGTCGGCGATGCTCCCGTCGTTGTCGGCATCGAGCAAGCGGGCGAGCCCGCCCAGCTCGGGTGCCGCTGCCGCCGCCTGCCGTTGCTCGGATCCCAGCCAGTCGGTGAGTCCGCCCTGGTCCAGTTGTCCGTGCCGCTGTTGACGACCCAGCGCACCCATCACGAGCGGGGCGACCATCGCCATGAGCTGCGTGACCTTGGAGAGGTCGAGACCGCTGGACTTCGAGACGCCGCCCTCGACCGCCGAGCGTCGGTCACCGAGGATGTGCCCCAGGATTCCGTTCCCGTCATCCGTGTCCGGCTGACTCAGGAAACCGTCGAGGTCGTCCAGCACGCTCCCGTCGTGATCGCGCTCCAGCGCGCGGTGTAGAGACGCGGCCCCCTCGGGTTGCGTAGCGTTGCGAGCCAGGCCTTGAAAGAGAAGTGGCAGGGCGGCCCCGAGGGCGGCCTTGGTAGAGGAGCGGTCGGCACCCAACTGCCGGGACAACGGGCCGAGCGAGTCGCCTGTGAGTTGCTCGAGTAGCGAAGAAAGTGTCGAAGACATGCAAGTCCTCCGGGTTCTGTTGTGGGCGGAATCTCAACGTACGCGCCCCGATCGGGCCCTGCCACGGCGCCGCTTTGATTCGACGCGTCCGGCCCGAGCTCGCCCATTTGGACAAGCCCTCCGCGCGCTTTGTCACATGTCGAAAGGGCCGGGAAGGTCCCGGCCCTCTCTCGTCCTGCAGCCGGACCGCTCGCCAGCGCAGCCGGAGCGCGCCAGTGCAGCCGAGGCTGTCTGTTTGGACCCGAGCAGCTCAGTCGCTCGGATCCAGGGTATCGTCGATGCGGACGATGGCGTCTTGCAGGTGCAGGCGAGTCACTCGATCCGGCCCACGGCTCAGCGCGCGCTGGATCTCTCGCTTGAGCGTCTCGAGCTCGCCGCGCACGAACGCCCGGATATCCGACTGCGAGACATCCACCCGCGTGAGGAAGTTGCCGATACCTCCGAACGCGAACACGACGGGCGGGAGGTCGTTATCCATGAGGAACTCTAGGCGCTCCAGGTAGCCGCGCTGGAGGTTCCGGCGGTACACGCCCACCGACTCTCCGCTTTGCAGCTCGCTCCAGATGGCTCCCCTCAGGTCGTCCAGCATCTCGACCAGCTCGTACGAGTCGGGGCCGTTTCGAGCGCCCGCCTCGATCAGCCGCTGCATACGGCCGGGGTCGAGGATGCGGTTCACGACGCCGACCTGGAGCCCACGCATGCGCTCGACCGTGGAGGGGTTCTCGATGCGCGACAGGATCGTTTCGTCGATCATCCAGGTCGGTGGCTGGAAGGCTTGATCCGCGAAGAACTGCATGGCGCGACGCTGGGTGGCCTCATCCACGAACTCGTACACGGGTCCGTCCTGTCCGACCGCTCTTCGCGTGCGGGTCACGCCGCCGATGTTGGCCGCGACATGCCCCATGTACCGATTCCACTGACCGATGACGGCGTTGTACAGCTCCTGGATCTCCGCGTAGTCCTCCAACTCCTGCTCGTCTCGTGTCCACTCGATCAGGTTCGGGAGGATCCGCTTGAGGTTCTCGATCCCGAGCGCCGACGCCTCCATCGCATCCGACCCGATCGCCTCGGTCAGCGAAGTAGGGTCGATCCCGCTCGGGTCGCCGAAGTAGTAGACCGGATCTCCCTCGTGCTCGCGGATCCATTCGTCGAGCGTCTCACGCTCCTGATCCGCAGACCCCGCGTCGAGGATCGGCCGGTAGCCCCACATGACGGCGTACTTGTCGTACGTCCCGATTCTCGGGTCGAAGCAGGCGCCCTCGTCCTCGGGCTGCGCGACGTAATTGAAGCGCGCGTAGTCCATGATGGACGGCGCGACGCCTTCCCGGCACACGAACCCGGGCGCGCGGAGCGAATCCACGGGGAAGGCGGCACTCGCCTTCATGTTGTGGGGCAGCCCCAGGGTGTGTCCGACCTCGTGCGCCGACACGAACCGGATCAGCCTCCCCATCACCTCGTCGTCGAACAACACTCGCCGCGCCGTGGGGTTGGCGGCCGCGGTCTGGATGAAGTACCAGTTGCGCAACAGGTTCGCGACGTTGTGGAACCACCCGATGTCGCTCTCCAGGATCTCGCCGGTGCGCGGGTCGTGCACGTGCGGCCCGAAGGCGTTCTGGACCTGTGATGGGAACCACCGGATCACCGAGTATCGCACGTCCTCGGGGCTGAACTCCGGATCTTCCTCGAGCGAGGGCGGGTCGCGCGCGATGATCGCGTCCCTGAACCCGGCCGCCTCGAACGCCGCCTGCCAGTCTTCGATGCCGGCTTTCAGATAGGGGCGCCATTTCTCCGGGGTGGCGGGGTCGATGTAGTACACGATGGGCTTGACGGGATCGACCAGCTCGCCGCGCCGGAACGCCGCCGTGTCGCTCGGCTCCAGGCGCCAGCGCGTCACGTACCTGCGAGTTATGACCTTCTGATCGCTGCGGCCGTAGTCCACCTGCTGAACCCGGAAGAATCCCACGCGCTCGTCCCAGATCCGCGGCTGCATGGGCTCATCGGGGAGCAGGATCATTGATTGGTTCATCTCGATCGACATGGCACCCGTGGTCGGATTCGTAGGCGGGCGCTGCGCGTTGTACGTCAGAACGTGACGGACCTCGACATTCCGTGGGAAGCTCTTGCTCCACTCGATGAACGATCGGCTCTCGTCGAGCGAGCGGACGCGAAACGTCTCGCGACTGCTACTGCTCAGTCCGATCATGGGGACGTCCTTCGTGAACAGGTCGGTGGCGTCGATCACCACGTTGGTGCTGTCCTCGTTCTCCGCCCGGATGGCGAAGGAGCGAACGATAGGCTCGAAGTTGGAGTTCCTCACCGCCTCGTAGATGGGTAGCGAGTCGTTGGCCACGTTCACGTGCGAAGCGATCCGCAGCAGGATCTGGTCGTCGTGGTTTTCCTCCCAGCGGAGCGTCTGCGTGTTGGTCTTCATCCCGCCGTATCCCAGGCCGGCCGTGGTGCGCGCAGCTCGGGAGACGAGCAGGATCTCACGCCCGAGGATCGGTCGGGGGATCTCGAACAGCAGCTTGTCATCGACCCGGTGCAGGATGAACAGGCCCGAGTCCGTGACCGCCTCCTCGGTCACCATTTCGCTGTAGGGCTTCTTCTCCTGCTCCTGGTTGCCACGTGCGCCGGGTCCTGCAGCCCCCTGGCGCGCCGCCTGCGGACCCGTTAGGGCGGGCCCCTGCCGTGGCGCGACGCAGGCCGAGGCCAGGGTGACCACCGGTAGCCAGATGGCGACCGCGACTCCGCGCCGCGCCGCTCGGATGATCTTACGTCCTTCGCTCATGCCGTTCCTCGAGATCCGGTTGAGTTTTTCAGCGGTCATCACCGCGCCGGCCGGGGTGCCTTCAGCGACCTGCCGCGGACGGGCCGGAAAGTAGATGGCGGTGGTGGGCCGTGCCAGAAATGCCGGCCGACCCTCGCTCACGCGGGCACGCGGGGGCGCGCCAGATTGACGCCGCCCACGGAGCCGGCTAGCGTTCGCCCATCCGGATCCCCCCTGGCTGGTTCCGTCGTGTCCCCACAAGGAGGTGTACCGTGAAGTTTCGTTCAGCCATTCCTGTCGTATTCGGTCTCCTGGTCGGAGCGTGCGCTCCCGACACCGAGCAGGCGGCCGAAGGAGCAGCCGAAACGGCGGAGGCCACCACGCAGGAGTACGCAAACGCGGGTGCGCTGATCGCCACCCTCGCGGCCAACTATGAAGAGCATTACAACCTCGGTCACGCGACCATGGTCGCGGACCTGTACGCCGACGACGCGATCGTCCTCGGTGCGAACTCGGCCGTGAGCAAGGGCCGCGAGGCGATCATCGCATCCACGGAAGCGTCGATCGCCGCGCTTTCGCCGACGCTCACGATCAACCCGGCCGAGCAGGTGATGGTGGGGGACTGGGTGGTGGACCGGGGCAGTTACTCGCAAGAGGTTACTCCGGAGGGCGGTGAGGCCGTCACGTTGAGCGGCTACTACATGAGCCTCTCTCGCCTGACCGCAGACGGCCTGCGGCTGCACCGGCTGGCCGTGAACGGCGATGCGCCGCCCCCGATCCCGATGCCGGGGCCGGAGACCGTGGAGACCGAGGCGGTGAGCGGTGGGCCGCTCGCGGATCTGATCGCTTCGTACGCCGAGCATTACAGCGCGGGCCACGCGCCGATGGTGGCCGACCTGTGGACCGAGGACGGCGTCGCCATGTTTGCCGAGGTGCCGGCGTCGAGCGGACGTACGGCGATCGAGGCGGCGGTTGCGGCAGAGCTGGCGGAAGGGTCCCCCCAGCTCGCGATCATGGATGCCGAGACCCTGGTGCTCGGTGAGGGCTGGGCCGTGGACCGCGGTCATTGGTCGGTCGAGGCAACCGTCGAGGGCCAGAGCGTGACCCGGACGGGGACGTACCTGGTCCTGTGTCGCGAGATGGATGACGGGTCGTGGAAGCTCCATTGGGGACTCACTAACGCGGTGCCGATGCCTGCCATGTGAGAGCCGGGATTCGTCCCGCTCGAGGCCGGGCGCCCCGTGGAGTAGAAGAGCGGAAAGCGATTCGACGCGGTCGCTGCCGGGCTGGTGAAGGAAGCCCGCGGCGGCCGCGTGGCTCATCGGACTTCGATGCGGCGCCCGGGGTGCTTGCGAGAAGCACCGTGCGGCGGCTCCATTCCCTTCCATGAAGAGACGAATCGGGCTGCTGGCGGGGCCCGTCTTGCTCGCGGTCATGCTGGTCCTGCCCGTGCCGGAGGGGCTGGAGGCACCCGCGTGGCGCACGGCCGCCGTAGGCGTGCTGATGGCGGTGTGGTGGCTCACCGAAGCCATCCCGATTCCCGCCACCGCCCTCGTCCCGCTCGTCTTGTTC
This sequence comes from Gemmatimonadota bacterium, assembly GCA_039588275.1. Taxonomy (GTDB): domain Bacteria; phylum Gemmatimonadota; class Gemmatimonadetes; order Palauibacterales; family Palauibacteraceae; genus JBDHAC01. Next base: position 90,542 of record JBDHAC010000017.1, on the reverse strand, counting down.
CCGCTCGTCGGCGCGGGCACGATCAGGGAGGCGGCGGAGCCGTTCGCCAACCCGATCATCTACCTGTTCCTGGGCGGATTCCTGATTGCGCTCGCCATGGAGCGCTGGGGACTGCACCGGCGCATCGCGCTCAACATCCTCTCACGGGTGGGCTCCCGTCCGCACGCGCTGATCGGGGGGTTCATGGGGGCCACGGCGTTTCTGAGCATGTGGGTGAGCAACTCGGCGGTGGCGCTCCTCATGCTGCCGATCGGCTTGTCGGTGATCCAGTTCAACAAGGCGGGGGAGGCCGACGGCGCCTCGGCCGATTTGGAGGCGGCGGCGACCGGTCGGGAAGGAGTGTTCGGCGTGGCCCTGATGCTGGGGATCGCGTACGCGGCCAACATCGGGGGCATAGCCACGTTGGTGGGGACACCCCCGAACGCCTTGCTCGCGGGTTATCTGTCTGAATCGCACGGTCTCGAGGTCGGATTCGGGCAGTGGATGCTCCTCGGGCTCCCGCTCGTCGTCGTCGCGCTCCCGCTCGTGTACCTGATCCTCACCCGGCTCACGTTTCGACTCCGGCACGTGGAGCTGCGTGGTGCGGGTGATCTGATCCGACGCGAAGTGGAGTCGTTGGGTCCGATGCGGAGGCCCGAGAAGCTCGTGAGCGCCGTCTTCGCCGCGGCCGGAATCCTGTGGATCACGCGTCCGCTGTTCAGCCGCTGGTTGCCAGGTCTCTCGGATCCCGGGATCGCGATCGCGTGCGGGCTTCTGTTGTTCATCCTGCCGGCGGGGAAGGGGCGCGGACGCGTGCTGGACTGGGAATGGGCCGAACGACTCCCGTGGGGCGTGCTCATCCTGTTCGGGGGAGGGCTCAGCTTGGCGGCCGCGATCGACCGAACGGGACTGAATGCATGGCTGGGGCAAGGCGCGGCCACGTTCGCCGATTGGCCGCCGTTCCTGTTCGTGCTCGTTGTCACGGGTGTGGTCATCCTGCTCACGGAGCTCACGAGCAACACGGCCACCGCCGCTGCGTTCTTGCCCATCCTCGGAGCCGCCGCGATCGAGATCGGGTGGGATCCGCGGTTTCTCGCCGTCCCCGCGGCACTGGCCGCCAGCTGCGCGTTCATGCTTCCGATCGCGACCCCGCCGAACGCTATCGTATACGGCAGCGGCGAGGTGACGGTGCCTCAGATGGCGCGTGCCGGTGCCTGGCTCAACGCCCTCATGACCCTGCTCATCACTGTCTTCGCGATGGCGCTCATGCCGTTGGTGTTCGGCGACCTCGCGCGGTAGGCAGATCGCCCGGGGGCTCGAGCGCACGTCGTCGACCTCGAGCGCTCGCCGATGGGCTGGGCTGCCCACCGGCGGCGCTGTCCGTGGACAGGTGAGCCCCCGTTGGCCAGCTTTCCCCCATAACGCGCGGAGGGTACCTTTGGGCGCTTTGATGTGAACGACTTCGCACTCTGGCGGGTATCTGCAGGCCGAACCGCCAGGACGGAATCGAACGAACGTAATCAACCGGTGGTGTGCTCTTAGATGTTCAGCACCCTGAAGTGGCGCGTGGGGGTGATCATTGGGCTCCTCGCGCTCTGTGGCTTCGCGCTTCTCCCCAAGGAGGGCCCCGACGGCGAGCGAATCTCGCCGCTCAATCTAGGTCTCGATCTCCAGGGCGGGATGCACCTCGCCATCGAGATCGACGATCCGGATGAGACGATCGCCGCCGACGCGGGCGATGACGCCCTCGAGCGGACGTTGACGACGATCCGCAACCGGATCGACGAATTCGGTGTCAGAGAGCCCACGATTCAGCGGGCGGGCAATCGGATCATCGTTGAGCTGGCCGGGATCCAGGATCGGGATCGGGCGAAGGCGATCGTCGAGCGCACCGCGTTCATGGAGTTCAAAATCGTCACGGATGGATCGGCGTTCGTGGACGCGCTGCCCCGCATGGATCGGGCAGTCGTGAACGAGATAGGGGAGGAGAATCTCCAGCGTACGCCTATCACTACGGATGTCGACCTCACGCAGATTCTAGAGGGTGCCGCGGCGGTCGACTCGCAGCAGGCGCAGCCGGACGACACGACCGGGGCTCCCGATGCGAGCGTTCCGGACTCTGCCGACGCGGGCGCCGCCGCCGTCCCGGCCGATAGCGCTCAGGCAGCCGACTCGGTCGACAGCCCCGTCACGGGCGCCGAGCTCCGCCCGCTCGCGGCGCTCCTGAGCCAGGGGCAGATCGCCGGCGAGTTCTTCGTGGCCGAGCAGGATGTGCCAACCGTGGAGCGCTACCTCGCCCTCGAATCGGTACAGGCTCTCGTGCCGCGCGAGATCTCGCTCCACTGGGGCGTGGAGCAGTTCGCCGCCGGTGGGACATCGTACCGGCCCCTGTATGCGCTTGATTCCGAGCCGCTCCTGACGGGTGAGTTCCTCCAGGACGCCGGCCCGGCCAACCGCGACCCGACGTTCAACCGCCCGATCGTGCCGTTCGAGACGACGCGCCGGGGATCTCGCCTCTTCGAGCGGGGCACCAGCCGGCACGTGGGCGACAACATGGCGATCGTGCTCGACGAGCGTGTCCAGAGCTACGCGGTGATCCGCAGCACCCTGGGACGTCGCGCCCAGATCGAGCTCGCGCCGGGGGCGTCGTTCCAGGAGGCCCAGGACCTGGCGCTCGTCCTGCGAGCCGGTGCGCTTCCGATGCCGATCCGGATCGTGGAGGAGCGCAGCGTCGGTCCGTCGCTGGGTGCCGACTCGATCCGCCAGGGCCGCACCGCCTTCACCATCGGCGTGATCGCGGTCGTGATCTTGATGATCGGGTACTACCACCTGGCAGGAGCTCTCGCCGTCACCGCGATGGCCGGCTACGTCGTCTTCGTCTTGGGCGGGCTGGCCGGGCTGAACGCTAATCTGACCCTCCCGGGGATCGCGGGGCTGATTCTCTCCGTCGGGATGGCGGTGGACGCGAACGTCCTCATCTTCGAGCGCATCCGGGAGGAGCTGGACGCGGGGAAGACCCCACGCACGGCGGTCGACGCCGGGTTCGCGAACGCGCTCTCGGCGATCGTGGACGCGAATCTGACGACGCTGATCACGGGCATCATCCTGTTCCAGTTCGGCACGGGGCCGGTCCGAGGGTTCGCCGTGACGCTGTGCATCGGGATCCTGGCCTCGTTCTTCTCGGCAGTCTACGTGACGCGCACGCTGTTCATGCTCTATCTGAACAGACGCGGCACGAGCGAATCGGTGAGCATTTAGCAGGCCGCTGAAGTTGTTCTGCGGTCTGCCTGACGACGCGAACCGCTGGTTCCTCCAGCGATCTGTATAGAGGCGGCATGAGGCTCTTTCACGACGCGAAGTACAACTTTCTCGGCGGTCGGAGGCGAGCGTACGTCGTGTCCGCGACGCTGATCGTCATCGGTCTGATCTCGATCGTCCTGCACCGCGGGCTGAACGCGGGGGTGGAGTTCACGGGGGGTACGCTGCTCCAGATTCGGTTCACCGAACAGGTGGAGACCGGTGACCTGCGCGGCGCGCTGACCGAAGTGGGCTTCAGCGGCGGCCAGATCCAGCAGCTGCGCGGTGCCGGCATCGGCGGCACGGAGGAGGGGACCGAGTTCCTGTTCCGGGTACAGACGTTCGAGGGCGCGGGCGACACGGGTGTGGGTGCGCGTCTGGGCGGAGCGCTGGAGTCGCGCTATGGCGCCGACGGATACGAGATCGTGCGGGTCGAAGCCGTGGGGCCGAGAGTCGGAGGCGAGCTCCAGGTCAAAGCCACGTGGGCGATCCTGCTCTCGTTCCTCCTCACCTTGATCTATCTGGCCTTTCGGTTCGAGTGGAGGTTCGGTGTCGCGGCGGTGATCGCAACCGTGCACGACATCCTGATCACGTTCGGATTCATCTCGCTCCTCAACCTGGAGATCACGCTCGCCACGGTCGCAGCGCTCCTCACGATTGTCGGGTATTCGCTGAACGACACGATCGTCGTATTCGACCGCGTACGTGAGAACATTCGGAAGAAGAGGAAGGAGCCTTACGACCGGACGCTGAACCGCAGCATCAACGAGACGCTCCCGCGGACCGTGTTGACGAGCGGAACGACGCTCGTCGCTCTCGGGTCGCTCTTCCTGCTGGGTGGGGCTGTGATCCGCCCGTTCGCGCTCGTCCTGATCCTGGGTGTGTTCATCGGGACCTACTCGTCCATCTTCGTCGCGTCTCCCGCCCTGTTGGAGATCCACGACGCGGAACGCCGCCGGTCCGCGCGGGCGGCCCACGCCGCCGGTTAGCCCCCGGCGCGGTCCGTCGTGGAGACCCCGCCACTCTTCGATTCACACCTGCACCTCACCAGCGAGCGCTTCGACGAGGATCGGAGCGAGGCGCTGGATCGAGCTCGGGCGGCCGGGGTGACCGAGATGGTCACCATCGCCACCGATCCCGAAGACGCGCGTCGCGCGATCCGTCTGGCCGAGTCCGAGCCCGGCGTGTGGGCGACGGCGGGATTGCACCCGCACGACGCCGACCGGTTCTCCGACGACCTGGTGCGCGAGATCCTGGAGCTCGCCGGGAGCGAGACGGTCGTGGCATTGGGGGAGACCGGGTTGGACTACCATTACGAGCACGCGTCCCGCGACGCGCAGATGGCCAGTTTCCGCGTGCACCTCGAGGCCGCGTGTGAGATCGGGCTGCCGGTCGTCGTGCACTCGCGATCGGCCGACGAAGACACCATCGAGCTGTTGTCGGAGTTCGCCGGACGGGTGACGGGGGTGCTGCACTGCTTCACCGCGGAGGAGACCCTGTTGCGCGCAGGGCTCGGCCTCGACTGGTTCGTCTCGTTCTCGGGGATCGTCAGCTTCGCCGAGGAGCTCGGACGCCTCGCGACCCTCGTCCCGGACGACCGTCTGCTGATCGAGACGGACAGCCCCTATCTGGCGCCCGTCCCCAAGCGGGGCCGCCGCAACGAGCCCGCCTTCCTCCCGTTCACCTGCGAGGCGGTGGCACGGCTACGGGGTAGGGAGTCCGTTGAGATCGCGAACCTGACGCGGGCGAACGCACGACGATTCTATGGCGTCTGACGAGAGCAGACGGGTCGAGATCCTGCCGGACCACGTCGCGAACCAGATCGCGGCGGGTGAGGTCGTCGAGCGTCCGGCCTCGGCGGTCAAGGAGCTCGTGGAGAACGCGCTCGACGCCGGTGCCACCCGCGTCGACGTAGTTCTGCGCAGCGGCGGGAAGAGCGAGGTGCGGGTCATCGATGACGGGCACGGCATGGATCCGCAGGACGCCGTCCTCGCGCTCGACCGCCACGCGACGAGCAAGATCCGAGTCGCCGAGGATCTGCACGCGGTGTCCTCGTTCGGGTTCCGGGGCGAGGCGTTGCCCGCCATAGCCGCCGTCAGCCGATTCGAGCTCCATACATCGACCACCGAGGGGGAAGGGACGCGGATTCGCGTGGAGTCGGGCCGCATCCGAGGTGTGGACGAGTCCCCGCGACGCCGCGGGACGACCGTCACCGTACGGTCACTGTTCCACGACGTACCCGCCCGAGCCAAGTTCCTGCGTGCCGCGGCAGCGGAGACCCGGGCCGCCAGCGAGGCGCTGCTCCATCTGGCGCTGGCGCACCCGACCGTCGCGTTTCGGATGGAGTCCAACGGTCGCGAGTTGCTCCACCTGGCGCCGACGGCCCGGCTCGATGAGCGGGTCGCCGCCATCTGGCCCGACCTCGCCGACACACTGATCCCGCTGGACGCCCCTGATGGTGGGCTGAGGGTGAGCGGGCTCATCCAGCGGCCTGACGCCGCCCGCCCGCGCGGCGGGAAACGGTACTCGTTCATCAACGGCCGGCCGTTCCGGGATCCGGGCCTCACGCGCCTCGTCGACGATGCCTACCGGACGACGGTTCAGGAGGGCATGCACCCCTCCTTTTTCCTCTTCCTCGATATGCCGTCGGACCGAGTGGATGTGAACGTGCACCCCGCGAAGATCGAGGTCCGGTTTCGCGATCGAGCGGTGGTGGAAGAGGCAGTGCGGGAGGCCGTGCGCGAAGCGCTGGGCCGGCTAGATAGCGCCCGCCCGCTGGATCCGGGCAGACCAGGTCTGTCCGTCGGGTCGCCGGAAGTCGGCCGACGGCTGGGACGGCCCGCTGCGGCCGGACACCGACAGACGATGCCACAGCTTGCCCTGTTCGTCCCGGACCGACCTTCCAGCGCGGAGGGGTCGGGCGCGAGTGCCGTGAGCGATGCGGCGCGTGAAGCGAGGCCCGAAGACGACGCCCTCGACTCGCTGGGGAGCACGGACACCGCGAGACTCCAGCTTTGGCAGCTGCACAATCGCTACATCCTGGCGTCGACCCGAGACGGGCTTCTGATCATCGATCAGCACTCCGCACACGAGCGAGTCCTGTTCGAGGAAGTGATGCATCGCTTCGCCGAAGGCGGTGATGCCCAGCGTCTCCTGTTCCCCGTCACGCTGCGCCTGTCCCCTGCCGAGGCGGCGGCGGTCGACGAGCTTGCCGGCCTGCTGCGTCGGATCGGGTTCGAGATCGAGGCGTTCGGCGACCGGACGTTTATCCTGCACGCCAGCCCCCAACCGCATCCTCGCTTCGACGCCGAGTTGTGTCTCCGGGCGATGATCGAGGAATTGACCGAAGGTTCTCCGCTGGTCAATTCCGCGCGCAACCAGCACGAACGAATCGCGAAGAGCATGGCGTGCAAGGGCGCGATCAAGGCCGGTCAGCCGCTCTCCTCGCACGAGATGAACGAGCTCTTCGATCGACTCTTCGCGACGGAGCTCCCCGGTCACGACGTGCACGGCCGCCCCACGATCATACGCCTTTCGATCGACGAGCTGGACCGGCGTTTCCGCCGGGCATGAGCCGGCCGTGACTGCCGCCGAGGCGTCCGCGGATCGTCCGCGCGCGATCGCGATCGTCGGGCCGACCGCGACGGGGAAGACCGGCCTCGCGATCGCCGTTGCCCGCGAGCTGGGTGGCGAGGTGATCTCGCTCGACAGTCGACAGGCGTACCGGGGCTTCGCGATCGGCACCGCCTCGCCCCGGGCCGACGAGCTCGCAGCCGCCACACACCACGGCGTCGGTTTCCTGGATCCGGCGGAAAGGTACGGAGCAGGACGGTTCGTCCGCCTGGCGCACGACTGGATGGACTCGATCCGCGCCCGTCGGAGGGTACCGATACTCGCGGGCGGAACGGGGTTCTTCCTGGGTGCGCTCCTGCGCCCGATCTTTCGTGAGCCACCCATGGATGCCGACCGCCGCCAGGCCCTGCGCCGTTGGCTCGAGAAACGGCCGACGGATGACCTCCGGGAGTGGGTCGAAAGGCTGGACCCGGGACTCTCCGAACGCCTGGAGTCGGTCGACCGTCAACGTGCGATGCGGACGCTGGAGCTCGCCATCCTGACCGGCCGGCCTTTGAGCGAATGGTTCTCAAAGGGTGAGCCCGAGCACGAGCCGCTGGCGGTGCGCTGCTTCGCCCTGGAGTTAGCCGCGGCCGAACACCGCGAGCGCATCGAGCGGCGGGCACGTGCGCAGCTGGGCGAGGGGTGGGCCGATGAGGTGCGAGAGCTCAAGGCCCGAGGGTCCCACGTCGCCCCGGCCTTCGACGCGGTAGGATATCGTGACGTCCTGGCACTCACGGAGGGAGAGATCTCGGACGAGGAGGCGGTGACCCGGATCGTGGCCGCGACGTGGTCATACGCGCGCCGGCAGCGGACCTGGTTCCGGCACCGGTTGCCTGCCGACACGATCAGGCTGGACGCGCTCCTACCCACGGCACAACTTGCCGGGGCCATCGTAAAAGACTGGCGGGTCATGGGGAAACATCCGACGGGCGGAAGATCGGGCCGAGCGGGCGCGGAGAAGGCATGAAGATCGGCATCACCTGCTATCCGACCTACGGAGGCTCGGGCGCGGTCGCGACCGAGTTGGGTCTGGAGCTCGCGCAACGCGGACACGAGATCCACTTCATTTCCTACGCGCAGCCGTTCCGCCTGACCCACTTCATCGAAGGCGTCTTCCTCCACGAGGTGGAGGTGGCGCGATATCCACTGTTCGAGTACCCCCCGTATTCACTCGCCCTGGCTGTGACGATGCACGAGGTGGCCACCAAGGCGGAGTTGGACATCCTGCACGTGCATTACGCGGTCCCCCACGCGACGGCTGCGTGGATCGCACGCGACATGCTGCGCGGGTCGGGTAGGGACGTGAAGGTGGTGACCACGCTCCACGGGACCGATATCACCCTGGTGGGACAGGATCCCTCCTACTGGTCGATCACGAAGTTCTCCATCGAGCGATCAGATGGTCTGACCGCGGTGTCCGAGTGGCTCCGCGCGCGCACCCTGGAGGACTTCGCCTGCGACGACTGCGCGATCCGAGTGATCCCGAACTTCATCGACCCGACGCTCTACCACCGCGAGGTGCACGATTGTCACCGCGCGGCCCTGGCGGAGCCCGACGAGAAGATCCTGATGCACATCTCGAACTTCCGCCCCGTGAAGCGCATTGGGGACCTCCTGCGCATGTTCGCGCGCGTTCGGCGCTCGGTACCCTCCCGGCTGGTGCTGGTGGGCGACGGACCCGAGCGCCCGCGGGCGGCCGATCTGGCGGACGAGCTCGGGATCTCCGATTACGTGGTGTTCCTGGGGAAGCTGGAATCGGTGGCGGAGCTTCTCGCGTGCGCCGACCTCTTCGTCCTTCCGAGTGAACAGGAGTCGTTCGGTCTGGTGGCGCTTGAGGCCCAGGCGTCGGGGGTGCCCGTCGTCGGCTCGAGCGACTCGGGACTGCCCGAGGTCGTGGAGCATGGCGTGACGGGCTCGCTCCACCCCGTCGGCGACATCGATGGGATGGCGGAGGGGGCCGTGGCACTACTGCGGGATGAGGCCCGCTGGAAGGCCGCCTCGCTCGCTTCGCGTGAACGCGCGATCTCCCTGTATTCCGCGGACCGCATCGTGCCCGAGTACGAGCAGTTCTACGAAGAGGTCGCGAGCGGCGCGCTCGCGAGTCTGGAGTCGCAAGAGGCGCAGCCCGTTTCGTGACGGTCTTCGAGGCGGTGCTGCTCGGCCTCGTGCAGGGCCTCACCGAGTTCCTTCCCGTGTCGAGCAGCGGTCACCTTGTCCTCGGGCAGGCATTGCTCGGGCTGGAGCTCCCCGGCGTGGCCTTCGAGATCGTGCTCCACATCGCGACGGTGTGCGCGATCCTGTGGGTATACCGGGCGGCCGTGTCCCGCCTGATCAGAGGTGTGATCCGAGGTGATCGGGAGAGCCTGGTGTACGCGGGTCTTCTGGCTGTCGCCTCGGTGCCCGCGGCGCTCGCGGGTACCCTCGCGGCGGGTGCCTTCGAGGGCGCGTATGAACGCCCGACCGTCGCCGCCGCCCTGTTGCTCGTCACCGGACTCTGGATCTGGACGATTCGCCGGTCCAGCGCCCGCGCTCGCGACACCCGTCCGGGAGTCCGCGCGGCGCTCGCGATCGGCGTCGCTCAGGCGCTCGCGATCCTCCCCGGCATTTCGCGTTCCGGATCGACCGTTGCGACGGGGGCATGGCTCGGGGTCAAGGTCGATCGGATGGCGGAGTTCTCTTTCCTGCTCTCGCTACCCGCCATCCTGGGGGCCGGTCTTCTTCGACTCGGAGGTGCAGACTCGGGGCTGAGCGCGATCGGAACGGTACCGCTCGTGGTCGGATTCGTGACCGCCTGCCTGTCGGGCATCCTCGCCATCCGTATCTTCCTCTCGATGCTGAGCAGAGGGACGTTCCATCGGTTCTCGTACTATTGCTGGGGCGTGGGGCTCGCGTACCTGGGGGCCGCGCTGCTCGTGCCCGGGCTTCGGTAGGTCACGGTGCGAAGCACGGCAGGCTCGCCGGGACCCGCGGCCGCGCCGAATCCCGCGCTGCCGACCATCGATGAGCTGGTCGACCGGGCCCTCGCCGAAGATCTCGGCGACGGGGATCGGACGACCCTGTGGACCGTACCGGCCGGTGCGACGGGCGAGGCGCACATCGTGGCGAAGGCGGCCGGTGTTCTGGCGGGGGCCGACCCGGCATCCCGTGTGTTCCGTCGGCTGGATCCGAGCCTTACGGTGGAGTGGCGCGTGGCCGATGGAGAGCGGGTGGGGCCGGGTGACGAGCTCGCCCGGATCGAAGGCTCGCTGGCCGCCATCCTCGAGGGTGAGCGGGCGGCACTCAACTTCCTGGGTCACCTGTCCGGGATCGCGACGCTCGCCGCCGCGTACGCGGCCACCGTGGAGGGGACGGGCTGCAAGGTGACGGATACGCGAAAGACGACGCCGGGGTGGCGGGGGCTGGAGAAGGCCGCGGCCGCCTCCGGTGGAGCCCTGAATCACCGGCTCGGCCTTTACGACATGGTGTTGATCAAGGAGAATCACGCCACCGCCAGCGGTGGGATCGGGGCGGCGCTCCGGGCCGCCCGCCGGGAAGCCGGCCGGGAGGGCATCGAGGTCGAAGTGGAGGTCACGAACGAATCAGAGCTGGACGAAGCGTTGGCCGGAGGAGCCGACCGGATATTGCTGGACAACATGACGGTCCCGCAGTTGCGCGCCGCCGTCGAGCTCGTGCGTGCGGCGCCTCCGCCATGGCCTCTCCTGGAGGCATCGGGAGGCGTCACGCTCGCCAATGTGCGCGACATCGCCGAGACGGGCGTCGATCTGGTCTCCGTAGGGGCGATTACGCATTCGGCCCCGTGGTTCGACGTTTCGCTGCTGGTGCTCGAATGAGCAGGCGGCGAGCGCGAACGTGGGCGGGCTTGCCGCTCGAGGGTCTCCAGCGTCGTTGGGGTCGCGAGAACGTTACGGCGTACGGAAAGATCGACTCGACCAACGCGGCGGCGAAGGACCTCGCGGAAGCGGGGGCCGAAGCCGGAAGCATCGTCGTGTGTCGCGAGCAGACATCGGGACGCGGGCAACAGGACCGTCGCTGGCACTCGCCCCCCGACGCCGGTCTGTATCTGACCATGATCTTCCGTCCCGAAGCATCGGTGTTGCCGCCACTCGCTTCGGTGCTCGCGGGGCTGGGCGTCGTGTCCGCGCTCGATCGGCGGTTCCCGGGTCTCGAACCGGGCTTGAAGTGGCCGAACGATCTGATGGCGGGCGACCGGAAGCTGGGTGGCCTGCTGGCGGAGGCGAGCTGGGCCACTTCGGGTCCGCGTTTCTTCATCGTAGGGGTCGGTGTGAACGTGAAGTCCATGGCCAAAACGATGTCCCCGCGGCTTCGCAAGGAGGCCACCTGGATCGAGGAGCGACGACCGGACACCGAGCTGCCCGAGGTCGCCGACGCCGTGATAGAGGGCCTGGAGCGCTGGCTCCACGACCCGCCGGCCGCCCTCGATCCTGCCGCCCTCGACCTCCTGGACGAATACGACTGGCTGAAGAACCGCAGGGTGCGCGCGACCCTTTCCGAGGAGGAGGCCGCCCTCAGTGGCGTCGCTGCCGGGGTCGCGCCGGACGGCGCGCTGCTCTTCCGGCCCGACCGTGGCGCGCTTCGCCGAATCACGACGGCCTCGGTAGAGCTCGTGGCCGCGGAAGGGAACCTGGCCAAGCGATGATCCTGGCGGTTGACGTCGGAAACACCGAGACGGTAATCGGTCTGCTCAGCGATTTGGAGGCGGTGCGCTGCTGGCGCGTCGCCACAAATCGCCGCCGGACGGGGGACGAGCTGGCACTCCAGGTGTCGGGTTTCCTCTCCGGATTGGACGCCGAACCGGGTCCGACCGCTGCCGGAGGGGCGGAGCCGTCGCGAGCCGGGTCGGCGGAGCGGGCAGTCCTGGCCTCGGTCGTTCCCGTCCTCGACCGGGCGTGGGCCCAGGCCTGTCACGCCATCGGGCTCGAGCCCCGTTTCGTAAACGGCAGCAGCGAGCTCCCGATTCGATTGGAGGTGGATGCCCCGCTCGAGGTAGGAGCGGACCGGATCGCCAACACGCTCGCGGCCTCCGAGCTGTTCGGGCGTGATACCATCGTCGTGGATCTCGGGACGGCCACGACATTCGACTGCATCGGGGCCGACGGCGCCTTTCTGGGCGGAGTGATCGCTCCCGGACCGAGAGCCGGCATCGAACGACTCACCACCGTGGCGACGCAACTGCCGCAAGTCGAGATCCACCCCCCCGCCCGCGTCATAGGTCGACGTACCGTCGACTGCGTGGACTCGGGCGTCTTTTATTCCACGGTGGACGCGATCGACGGAATCGTGGACCGGATCTTGGCGGAGTGGGCCCCATCGGATCCGCTCGTCGTCGCTACGGGTGGGCTAGCGGAGGTCATCGCCCCCTATTGCCGGAGGGTCGACCAGGTCGAGCCGTTCCTGACGATCAAAGGCCTGGCGGTCGCGGACCGATACCTGGGAGGCGGGCCCTGACCCGGGTCCACGTCAGCCTGTCGGTCGCGCTCGGCATTTGCGCCGCACCGTGCACGGGCGCTTTCGCACAGGAACCGGGTGGAGGCCAGTTCCCCGGTTTCGAGCGAACCCGGATCGCCGAGCAGGAAACATTCGAGCGCCGGCTGTTGACCGGGATCGTGGAGGATTCGATTGCGCGCTGGGCGCGCGCGCTGGGCGCGGTGCCCCACGTGGCGGGAACCCCCGGGCAGGCCGCGACGCGCGATTCGGTTCTCGCCTGGCTGAGCGGTGCCGGCATCGAAACCTCGTACGACACCTTCCTCGTCTACCTGCCGCAGCCGCTATCGATATCCGTCGAGCAGACCGCTCCGACCACGCGCTCTCTGTACGAGGTCGAGCCGGAGCTGACGAGTGACCCCGTCACGCGGACGGAGCGGGTGCCCGCATTCAACGCGTACGGCGCCGGAGGAACCGTCGAGGGGCCGGTCGTATTCGCGAACTACGGGCTCCCCGCCGACTACCGGATCCTGGATTCGCTCGGAGTGGATGTTCGCGGGAAGATCGTGCTCGCCCGCTACGGACGGTCCTACCGGGGCATCAAGGCGCGTGAGGCGGAGGCCAGGGGTGCCATCGGGCTGATCATCTATTCGGACCCCGCCGAGGACGGGTTCCGCAGGGGCGACGTATATCCGGAAGGCCCCATGCGTCCGCCGGCGGGCGTACAGCGTGGAAGCATACTCAACGCGACCGGAGATCCATCGACACCGGGGCGACCGTCCGTTCCGGGCGCGGTCCGGATCCCCGAGTCGGCGATGGCGGGCGTCGCCCGCATCCCGGTCGTGCCGCTCGGATACGGCGCCGCCTCGCATCTGTTGCGCGGGTTGCAGGGACAGGCCGCACCGGGCGCCTTCCAGGGGGCGCTCCCGATCTTCTACCACCTGGGTCCTGGACCCGCGCGCGCGCGATTGCAGGTCGCGCTCGAGCGAGGCGAGGACGCCTATCACCGCATCTTCAACACGATCGCCGTCGTGCGCGGCAGCGAATGGCCAGACGAGTGGATCGTAGTCGGCGGGCACCGGGACGCATGGGGCCCCGGGGCCGTGGACAACGTCAGCGGAACCGTGAGCGTGGTGGCGGCCGCCCGCGCATTCGCCGCGCTCGCAGCCCGCGGCACCCGGCCGCGGCGAAGCGTGGTGTTCGCGACGTGGGATGCCGAGGAGTGGGGCCTGATCGGCTCGACGGAGTGGGTCGAGCGACACGCGGAGGCGCTGCGCGCGGGTGGCGTCGCCTACATCAATCAGGACGTGTCTGCGGGCGGCTCGAACTTCGGCGCCGCGGCTTCACCGCCCCTCAAAGCGCTGATCAGGGAAGCCGCCGGGGCGGTGCCGGATCCGCGAGGGTCTGGATCGGTGCTGGACGAGTGGCGCTCCCGCAGCCTTTCGGGAGATGACTCCGGGCGCCCGGCGCCGGTCGGCGACCTGGGTGGAGGATCCGATCACAAGCCCTTCTATCAGCACGCGGGGGTTCCGGCGGCGAGCTTCGGCTTCGGCGGTCAGGGCGGAGTATATCACTCTGCGTACGACACCTCGACCTGGTTGGAGCGCTTCGGCGATCCCGGGTACCGGTACCACGCGACGTCCGCTCGCATCGCGGCGATCGCCGCCGCGCGTCTCGCGAACGCGGATATCCACCCCTACGACTTCGCGGGAGCCGGCAACCAGCTCGGGCGCATGGTGGTCGACTTGCGGGAAGAAGTCCGGGCGGTCTCGTGGGACACGCGCGACGAGGACGGATCGCTCGAGGCATCGCTCGACGCGCTGGAAGCTTCCGCGCGAGAGTTTCAGCTCCAGGCGCGTCGCCTCCACGCCGCCGCCGACTCGTGGCTGGGAGCGGGGCGCGTGGATCAGCGAGTGGAAGAGGTGAACCGCCGCCTCCGCCGTGCGAACCTGGCGTTTCTCACTTCGCGGGGTTTGCCCGGAGATCCGTGGACACGACAGCTGCTGTTCGTGTCGGATCCGGCGAACGGATATGCGACGCTGGGGCTCCCCACGGTACGGTTGGCCATCCGGGAGATGGATGTCGGCGAGGTTCGAGGGAGGTTGGGGGAGTTGACCGAGCGAATCGACGCGGCGGCCGCTGAACTGGCCTCGGCGGCGGACCTACTCGCCCGCGACTGAGGGTCGCGACTGAGGGTCGCGACTGAGGGCTGGCGCTCCCTAGTCCCCGGAGTTCTTTCCCGTGCAGCAGTTCTTGAGATTGTCCGCCAGATCCGGCTTCACGAGCCGCAGGATCAGGTATCCGATCAGCACGAAGAACAGGATCTTGAGCGCGACCATGATGAGCGGGAATAGAAGCCCGAATACGATTCCGCTCACCGCCATGCCCACGAAGCCTACCGTCAGTAGGACCAGAAGCGATCTGAACATCTAAGCCTCCCTGAGACTCGAAAGCCGCGTCCGGAGCCACATCGGGGTCCGGTCCACCCGCCGTCATGCTTGAATACGCGACTCCCAGGGTCGGGGTTTCACGGTGCGCCCCCGGCACCCCATAACGCCTCGCGCCGACCGCCTCTTACGAGACCGACCGGTGCACTTGATTAAAGCGGCCGGGGACATCATATTCCTGTCCTGTTAGCACTCGCCTTTCTTGAGTGCTAACGGAGAGGGAGAGAGAGCATCCCGCCTGCCGGCCGGCAGGGGAGATCCTGACACAACACAAGGAGGGACGCGGAGATGGCTACCGCTTCGAAGAAGAAGGTGAACGTTCAGCCCATGGCGGACCGGGTCGTCATAGAGGCTCTGGAGGAGACCGAGGAGATGCGGGGTGGTCTTTATATCCCCGATACCGCGAAGGAGAAGCCGCAGCAGGGCAAGATCGTGGCGGTCGGGCCCGGAAGGCTGAACGACGACGGCGAGCGGATCCCGATGGAAGTGAAGGAAGGAGACCGCGTCCTGTATGGGAAGTACGCGGGGACCGAGGTGACCGTGGACGGCCAGGAGCTCCTGATCATCAAGGAGAGCGACGTTCTCGCGATCCTCGAGTCATAAGCTTCACGAGCACATTAATGTAACGCCACATAACTCGTTATACACGAGTCGAATAGAATAGCTAGAGAGACGCGAATCCCGCGTATCAAAGGGAGAAGACGATGGCAAAGGATCTGGAATTCGATACCGCGGCGCGGCAGCGCCTCAAGGCGGGGGTCGACAAGCTGACGAGGGCGGTCAAGGTGACGCTCGGTCCGAAGGGTCGGAACGTAGTGCTCGAGAAGAAGTTCGGGAGCCCCACGATCACGAAGGACGGCGTGACGGTCGCGAAGGAGGTCGAGCTCGAGGATCCGGTGGAGGACCTCGGCGCCAAGATGGTCAAGGAAGTTGCCACCAAGACGTCGGATGCCGCCGGCGACGGCACCACCACCGCGACCGTGCTCGCGCAGTCGATCTTTCAGGAGGGGCTCAAGAGCGTGACGGCGGGCGTGAACCCGATGGCGCTCAAGCGTGGCATCGAGCAGGCGGTCGAGTCGGTGGTCGGCCAACTGGCGGACATCTCGGTCGAAACCACGGGCAAGAAGGAGATCGCCCAGGTGGCGGCCATCTCCGCGAACAACGACATGGAGATCGGCGACCTGATCGCCGACGCGATGGGGAAGGTCGGGAAGGACGGCGTGATTACGGTCGAGGAGGCCAAGGGTCTGGAGACCGAGCTCGAGACGGTCGACGGGATGCAGTTCGACCGCGGCTATCTCTCTCCGTACTTCGTTACGGATCCGGACAAGATGGAGGCGGTCCTGGACGAGCCGCTCATCCTGATCCACGACAAGAAGATCTCGGCCATGAAGGACCTCCTGCCCGCTCTGGAGAAGGTGGCCCAGATGGGCAAGCCCCTCCTGATCATCTCCGAGGATGTCGAGGGCGAGGCGCTCGCGACGCTGGTCGTGAACAAGCTCCGGGGCACCATCAAGGTGTGCGCGGTGAAGGCGCCCGGCTTCGGCGATCGCCGCAAGCAGATGCTCCAGGACGTCGCGATCCTGACCGGCGGCCAAATGATCTCCGAGGAGCTGGGGTTCAAGCTCGAGAACGCGGTCGTGAGCGATCTGGGACAGGCCAAGCGTGTCGTGATCGACAAGGACAACACGACGATCGTCGACGGCGCCGGCGAAGAGGATGCCATCAGGGGGCGGATCAGCGAGATCAAGGTCGCGATCGACAAGTCGACGTCCGACTACGATAGCGAGAAGCTCCAGGAGCGGCTGGCGAAGCTTGCCGGCGGTGTCGCCGTGATCAATGTGGGCGCGGCCACCGAGACCGAGATGAAAGAGAAGAAGGCGCGCGTCGAGGACGCGCTGCACGCGACGCGGGCGGCGGTCGAGGAAGGGATCGTGCCCGGCGGCGGCGTTGCCCTCCTGTGGTGCCAAACCGCGCTGGCGGACCTCAAGAGTAAGGACCCGGACGAGCTGATCGGGATCCAGATCGTGCGGCGCGCGCTCGAGGAGCCGATCCGGCAGATCGCGCAGAACGCGGGTGCCGAGGGATCGATCGTCGTCGAAAAGGTCCGTGTGAACGGGGATCTGAATTTCGGCTACAACGCCGCGACCGATAAGTACGAAAACCTGGTCAAGGCCGGCGTGATCGACCCGACCAAGGTCACGCGCACGGCGCTCCAGAACGCGGCCTCGATCGCGGGGCTGCTCCTCACGACCGAGGCGGTGGTCGTCGACAAGCCCGAGGAGGAGAAGAACATGCCGATGCCGGGCGGCGGCGGTATGGGTGGCATGTACTAGGTCCCCATCTCCCTCTCGAAGCCGGTCGGGCAGGGTGAGAGCCTTCTGCCGCCGGACGCCAGGGCCCGGCCATGCGCCGGGCCTTGGCACATCTGCCTCGGGTCCGCGAGATTCCCCGGCGCTCGCGTCGGAGCGTTGCGACCGTCACGCCTGGAATAGTCCAGGCGTTCTTTGACGGCAGGGAGCGGCCAATGCCGGAACAGGTTACCACGATCGATGCCCCCGGGGCCCAGGTGCCATGGCCCGCACGGCCCCAGGCCGCGCGTTCCGGGCGCCGAGGGCGCGGTACCGCCCGCTACCTGGGCTTCGCGGCTTTCCTCGCATTGGGGTGCGGCGATGGTACCGGACTCGACTCTTCATCGTGCGCGAATCGCTCGCTCGATCCGACGGTCGCGATCCGACTGGGCGCCCGCTTCCCGGGTCGAGCATCCCTGGATCTGGGCGAGGTGTGTGTGCTACGCGGTTCCGACGCGGGATCCCTCGACCTCGCCTCCGCGAACGAAGCGCGGGAGTACCGCCTGGCCGTACAGAGCGCCAGCGAAGTCCCGGGGGCCGTTTCGTCCATGCGACTCACGATTCTGGGTCCAGACGCCACAGACGCGTCGGCGACCGTCGGACCCCCATTATCTCCACTGCGCTCTCCCGGCGTCGGTCAGATGAGCGCCGAGGCGGCTTCTCGCCTCGAGCTCAAGTTCCGGGAGAACGCGCGGCGAGAGCTCCGCCGAGTCGGCGCGCGCGTGCACCGGCCCGCGGCGGGGGAAGGGGAGCCGGCCGGTCCGCCGGACCCCGCCCTGGCGCGTGCCCTCTCGGTGCCGCCCACCGTCGGCGAGGTGGTCACGTTCAGCAACAGCGTTTCCCCGGAACTCGACGTGGAGTGTGACCGCGACGAACCGATCGCGGCCACGGTGCGGGCCGTCGGACAGAGGTTCGCCATCGCCGAAGACCTCGAGGGAGGTGGAGTCGTGAGCGATGCCGCCTACGGTTCGTTGCTCCAGGAGCTCGACGACATCGTCTTCCCCGTGGATCGTGCGTACTTCGGCCCGCCGGCGGATCTGGATGGCAACGAACGCGTATGGGTGCTGTTCACCAAGATCGTGAACCGGGTCACGCCTCGCGGGTCCAGCACGTTTGTGGCGGGGTTCTTCAACCCCAGCGACCTCGCTGACCGGACGGGCTGCAGGGCCAGCAACCAGGGAGAGGTGCTGTATCTGCTCGCCGCCGACCCGGGCGGAGCGTTCTCGAATGCCGTACCCCCCGCGTTCGCGATGAGCAACGCACGCGGTACGACCGCGCACGAGTTCCAGCACCTGCTCGCTGCGGAGCAACGAACGGTGTTCGGGGACGGGACGTTGTTCGCGAATCTGGAGGAGCCCTGGTTGAGCGAGGGTCTGGCGCACACCGCGGAGACCATAGCCGGCCTCCAATTCCAGGGTCTGTCCACACGGGCCAACCTGTCGTTCGGCGCACTCATGGGAGCGACGTCGGCCTTCAACGCCTACCACCTCGCGAACTTCCGGCGCTTGGGCGAATACTTTGCCGATCCGACCCGTACGCTGGCGCTGGGGGACGCGACAGGGGACGATCCCGGGGGGCTCCCATCTCTCAGGATGCGGGGATTCGGGTGGCTGTTCCTGCGCTGGCTGGCAGATCACTTCGGTCCCGAATCCCCCGTCGGGGTCCTCCCCGGCAGCGGGGAAGCGGCGCTCTTCCGCGAGCTTACCGAAGGCGGACCGGAGCTGCTGACCGGAACCGCGAATGTGGAGCGTGCGGTACAGGTGCTGGCGGGTCCGATCCAATGGGGAGACCTGTTCGGCGAGTACGCCGTGTCGCCGGTCACAGACGACGCTGTCCCGAGCCAGGTACCTCAGAGACTGCAGGTGCCGAGCTTCGATTTGCCAGAGATCTTTGGCGGGTTGCACGAGACTTTCCCAAGCCTGTCGCCCTTCCGCGTCGAGTACCCACTTGCGACGACCACGGAAACGCTTGTGCGCTCGATCAATCGGGCCTTTGACTTCGACCTCGGAGCCTCCACGGCCAGCTACTTCATCCTGCGCAGTGATGGCCCGCATCCCGCAGTGTCTATCCAGCTCACCACGCCCACAGGGGCCGAAGTGCCGCTGTCGGCCCGCCCACAGCTTACCCTCGTACGGACGAGGTGACCTGAGGGTGGCGGAGTACGTCATGCCCATGAGGCTCGTGCGCCGAGTAGGAACAGAGGAGGGCGGTCCGCGTTATATGAGTGGTCCGAATACGGGATCGAGCGAAGGAACGGTGGGGATGACACAGCGAAACGGCGACGCATTGATCAAATCGACATGTAATTCGATCCGACGGCGACGGTCGAAGGTGGCCTGGCTGCCGGTCCTGTTGTTCGCGGGTGCCACCGCGTGCGGTGGTGACGGATCGACCGAGCCGCCGCCCCCACCACCCCCGCCACCGCCTCCTCCGCCACCCGCGACCACGCTGAACCTGGCGCTGGGTGAGCTCGTGACCCTGAGCGACGCGGCGGAGGTACGCGCGTTCAAGCTGGCGGGCGCTTCCGAGTCCCGCGAGTATGAGGTCATCGTACACAGCGCGAGCACGACCTCGGGGGCTTCCAGTCCGATCTCGCTGAGCGTGCAAGCCGACGGTGCATCGGGGAACGTGGTGGGGATCGGCGCTCCACCGATCCGGCGGAGTGCGGCGTATCGTGCGCTCGAGCGCCAGGAGCAGGCGCTGCTCACCGAGACCCGTCTGAGAGAGAACATGCGCAGCGAGCTGCGGCGCGTGGGTGCCCGGCCGTACCGCGGGCCATCCGGTGGGGCGGCTCCTCGTCTCTCGGTGGCGGGAGCAGCGCCGCCGAGCGTCGGGGAGAGGCTCACGTTGTCGATGGCGGTGCAGCAGAACCTGACCGTGGATTGCAGCAGCGACGAGACGATCACGGCCGAGGTCAAGCTCGTCGGTGACAACTTCGCGCTGCTCGAAGACGTCCGAGTCGCCGGGAACTACTCGGCGGCGGACTACCAGGAGCTCAACCAGGCTCTGGACGCGGTGGTCTTCCCACTGGACGTCGAATACTTCGGCAGTCCTTCGGACATCGATGGAAACGAGCATGTGCTGGTCCTGTTCACCGCGTCGGTGAACGAGATGACCGAGCCGGGAAGCGGATCGTTCATCGCGGGGTTCTTCTTTTCCGGTGATGTAGCGGATGAGGCCACGTGCCCGGCCGGCAACCAGGCCGAGCTCCTTTACCTGCAGGCTCCCGATCCGTCAGGCGAGTTCGGTGATCCGGTGGAGGTCGACTTCGCGAAGCGCGTCGCCAAGGGGACGGTTTCGCACGAGTTCCTCCACCTCCTGAACACGGTGCAGCGCACGGTCATCGGTAACGGCGATTTCTCCGACCTGGACGATTCCTGGTCGGACGAGGGCCTCGCGCACATCGCAGAGGAGATCAGCGGGCTCGCGCTCGCCGGGATCGGGCTCCGAACGAACCTCGGGTTCGAGGAGACGGTGCCCAACCAGACCGCCTTGGACGCCTTCAACGCGTACCACCTGTTCAACTTCTCACGCTTCGGGGACTTCCTGAACAACCCGAACGGGACGCTCGCGCTGGGGGAAACGGGGGGAGACGATCCCGGTGGTGCGCAATCGCTGGAGATGCGTGGCTTCGCGTGGGGCTTCTTCCGCTGGTTGGCCGATCAATACGGTCCGGCTACACCGGTCGGGATTCTCCCCGGTAGCGGGGAGCACGTCATGTTTCGGGAGCTGTCGAGCGGCGGCCCCAACCACCTGCGGGGCACCGCGAACGTGACCCGCGCGGTTCAGGTGGCGTCGGGGCAATCGCGTACATGGCAACAATTGATCGCCGAATACCTCTCTGCGGTGGTTGCGGACGACCACGGCAGCGGGCTCGATCCCGTCTCCCAGTTCGAGACCTGGAACATGCGAGGCATGTATCTCGGGCTCAACGAAAGCAACCTGGGCACGAGTCCGCCGTTCGATAAGCCTTACCCGCTGACGCCAACCGCGATCAGCCTGACCTCGAGCACCAATACCTCGTCCAACTTCACCCTGCGCTCGTCGACGGGCCGGTACTTCACCATGACGGGCGAGTCGACCACCCCTGACGTGGTGCTGCAGGTCACGACCCAGTCGGGAGCCGAGGTGCCGGGGTCGGTGCGCTTGCAGGTTACGGTGATCCGGGTCCGTTAGCGGACCGAGCCATCCCGTTCGGTGAGGTAGTGAGCCCGCATAGACGTCGCGCCGGAGCCGTCGCCCCGTTCGTTCTCGTGCTGGAGCTCCTGTCGGGGGCCGGGGGCTGTACGAGCGAAGCTCGAATCGGAGACGACATCGGCCGTATCGGAGTGATCGGACCGGATGCGATCGAGGGGGTCGTGCGGCGCGTGGGAAACGCACCGTTCACGCGCACGATCGTCGATGGAGGTGACGGCGTCGTAATCGACGGCCCGTACGAGCCAGAGTTGCGACGTCTGGCGGGCGCGGAGGTGCGCATCACGGGCCGGCTGGTGACCGAGCGCGAGTTCCCGGGCCCGACGCTCGAAGCGACATCCTACGAGATCACTTCGGTGGACGGGGAGCGTCCGTCCCTCGGGATGCTGGGGCGCGACGAGGACGGGTTCTACCTGGAGATGCGGGGCCGGGAGATCGCGCGACTGGGGTCCGTCTCAGAAGCGCTGGCCGGGAGTACCGGCGGCCTCATCTGGGTAATCCTCGACGCGAACGGTGGCGTCGCGCGCTACGGAGTTCTCCGCGATCCCTTGTAGCGGGCCGCTGGAGTCGTTCGGAGGCCTGCCTAGGCAGACCTGCACCGACCGGCTAGCTTGCTCCTTCCACTGCGACATTCTTCCATCGATCATCGACGGGTAGGCCGGTGAACGACCATTCCGAGATCTCGATTCGACTACCGGACGGCACTCCGACCACACTCTCGGAAGGGGCGACGGGTGCCGATCTGGCCACTTCCATCGGGACCGGCCTCGCCCGCGCCGCGGTGGCCGCACGGGTAAACGATGAGCTGCTCGACCTCGGCCGGCCTCTCCCGGACGGGGCACAGGTCTCGATCGTCACCAGGAGCGACGAGGACCCGGACGCGTTGTACGTGCTGCGGCACTCCGCCGCCCACACGCTGGCCACCGCCGTGCGCGAGCTGCAACCGAATGCGGGAATCGGATTCGGTCCTCCCATCGAGGATGGCTTCTACTACGACTTCGCGGTGCCGGAGCCCTTCACGCCCGAGGACCTGGAGGAGATCGAGCGCCTGATGGGCGAGGTCGTGAAGGCCGGGCACGCCTTCGAGCGCCGAGAAGTGTCGCGCGCCGAGGCCGAGGAGCTGTTCTCGGACGACCCGTTGAAGCTCGAGCGACTCGCCGAGATCCCCGAGGGCGAGACCATCTCCATCTACCGTGATGGTCCTTTCCTGGATCTGTGCCGTGGACCACATGCCCCGAGCACGGCGGAGGTGAAGCACTTCAAGTTGCTGCACGCGGCCGGGGCGTACTGGCGGGGTGACGAGTCCCGCCAGATGCTCCAGCGGATCTACGGGACGGCCTTCTACACGAAGGACGCGCTCGACGAGCACCTGCACCGCCTCGAGGAGGCGAAGAAGCGCGATCACCGCAAGCTGGGCCAGGAGCTCGACCTGTTCAGCATCCAGGACGACATCGGCCCGGGGCTGGTCTGCTGGCATCCGAAGGGAGCGCGGGTCCAGCTCACGCTACGGCGGTGGATCGAGGACCTGCTCGATGAGCGCGGCTACGAGTTCGTGTATACGCCGCACGTGAGCAGCGAGGCGCTGTTCGAGCGCTCGGGCCACCTCGGGGCCTACGCCGAGAACATGTATCCGGGCATGCACGGGGACGGAGACAAGGAAGCGTACCGTGTGAAGCCCATGAACTGCCCGGGCCACACCGTCATCTACGCGGCCCGTCAGCGGAGCTATCGGGACCTACCGCTGCGGCTGTCGGAGATCGGCAACGTGTATCGGTACGAGCGATCCGGAACGCTGCACGGGCTCTTACGCGTCCGCATGCTGACGATGGACGACGGGCACATCTTCTGCACGCCCGAACAGGTCGAGGACGAGATCTTCACCTGTCTCGATCTCGTGGAGGAGGTGATGACCACGCTCGGGCTCACCTACCGGTTCGATCTAGCCACGCGACCGGATGATCCCGAGAAGCGCATCGGATCTGATGAGGTATGGGACCGGGCCGAAGCCGCGCTCCGGCAGGCGCTCGAACGTGTCGGCGTGGAGTACGGCGTCGATGACGGTGGTGGTGCGTTCTACGGTCCGAAGATCGACATCAAGTTCGATGACGCGATCGGCCGTGAATGGCAGGGGGCGACGATCCAGCTCGACTTCAATCTTCCCGAGCGGTTCGAGCTCGAGTACATCGGGGCGGACAACCAGCCGCACCGACCGGTCATGATCCACCGGGCCATCTTCGGCACGCTGGAACGGTTCACCGGTGTGCTGATCGAGCACTTCGCCGGTGCGTTCCCCGTCTGGCTCGCGCCCGAGCAGGCGCGTGTGCTCCCGATCACCGACGCCCAGACCGCGCCAGCCGCCGAGATCGTCGAGCGGCTTCGCGCGGCAGGCTTGCAGGCGGGCCTCGACGCGCGATCGGACACGCTCGGATACCGCATCCGGGATGGAGAGCTGCACAAGGTCCCGTACCTGCTCGTCATTGGCGCGCGGGAGGTCGAGTCGGGAACCGTGGCCGTACGGGCGCGCGGAGCCGAGGAGAAGCAGGTCGGCATGTCTCTGAACGCGTTTGTGGAGCGCGTGAGCGCCGAGGTTGCCGAGAAGGCGCTTGCGCCATGAACGCTCGTTGACACCGCAGCGCATGAGGTCTAATTTCGCGCCCAAATAGAGTCCAAAGCGGAGCCCAGGGCTCCCACCTCACGGCGCTTCTCGCCGTCGCCCCCGGGGGGGCGCGAGACGTTGCTGCCGGGTCAATACCAAGCGCGCTGGACATCCCCAACGGGGAGCGGAGCGCGTACCCGGGCGGCTGTGCCGTACCGGGTTTTTCTGTTGGAAGAGAGGTGAAGTGAGTTCGGAAGAACTGAGAATCAACGATCGCATCCGCATCAGCCCGGTTCGACTCATAGATGAGGACGGCGAACAGCTTGGAATTGTAGCGACGGACGAGGCGAGATCGCTCGCCTCGGAGCGCGGATTGGACCTGGTCGAGGTCGCGCCGGGCGCACGGCCCCCGGTCTGCCGTCTCATGGACTACGGGAAGTTCAAGTACGAGCAGGCGCGGAAGGCGCGCGAAGCGAAGAAGAAGCAGCACATCATCCACGTCAAGGAAGTGAAGCTGCGCCCGAAGATCGAGGAGCACGACATCGACTTCAAGCTGCGCCACGCCCGCAAGTTCCTCGAGGAAGGGCACAAAGTGAAGTTCACGCTGATGTTCCGGGGGAGGGAAGTGACCCATCCGGAGCTGGGGGCCCGCGTCCTCGAGCGAGTGTTGACCGAGCTCGAAGACATCGCGGGCGTCGAGTCCAACATCTCGCACGAAGGTCGGACGATGACGATGCTGCTCGCCCCGCGGCGCTGAGAGCGAAGAGAGAGAACATGCCGAAGCAGAAGACGAATCGATCCGCGGCCAAGCGGTTCCGGAAGACCGGGACCGGAAAGCTCCGCAGACAGCGGGCGTATCACAGCCACATCCTCACCAAGAAGAGCGCCAAGAGAAAGCGGCGCCTTCGCCAGCGAACGTTGGTGGCGAAGGCCGATCAGCAGCGCGTGAGACGGTTGCTCGGCCGGTGATGGTCGGTGATGAAAAGTAGGAGCGAGGAGGAACGGCCATGCCACGCGTAACGAGCAGCGTAGCCAGAAACCGTCGCAAGAAGAAGACGCTCAAAGAGGCGCGCGGCCAGTTCGGCGGGCGCTCGAAGCTGTATCGAACCGCAAAGAACTCGGTCGAGCGTGGCTGGGCGTACGCCTACCGGGACCGTCGCCGGCGTAAGCGCGACTTCCGACGCCTGTGGATCGCGCGGATCAACGCGGCGGCGCGGTCGAACGGGCTGTCCTATTCGCGTTTCGTGAGCGGCCTCAAGAACGCGGGGGTCGAGCTAAACAGGAAGATGCTCGCGGACCTCGCGGTCCGTGATCCAGCCGCCTTTACCGAGCTCGCCGAGGTCGCCAAAGAGCACGCGCCATGAGCCCCGTCGGCACGTCTCTGCTCGATCTCCTGACCGAGATCGAGGAGCAGGGACTGGCCGCGATCGGGGGAGCGGACAGCGCCGGCGCGCTGGAGACGGTTCGCATCGAGTTCTTGGGTCGCAGCGGCCGACTCGCGGATGCGTTCAGCGGGATCGGCGCGGTCGAGCCCGACCTGCGACCGCGGGTCGGCCAGCGGGCCAACGCGGTGAAACAGGCGCTCACCGCCGCCCACACCCAGCGCGCGACCGAGATAGAGCGTACGGCGTCCTCGGGGAAGGAGGCCGATCACGATCTGACTCTGCCCGGTCGACGCCGATGGGCCGGGGCCGTGCACCCCATCACGCGCGTGATCGACGAGATCTGCGACATCTTCGCGGAGCTCGGGTTCACGAAGATCCGAGGCCCCGAGATCGAGTCGACCTGGTACAACTTCACCGCGCTGAACATCCCGCTCGATCACCCCGCCGCGGACATGATGGACACGTTCTATCTGGACGAGGGCGTGGTGCTGCGCACGCACACGTCGCCCGTTCAGGCACGCGTGATGGAGGAGTTCGAGCCCCCGGTGCGCGTCGTCGTGCCCGGGCTCTCCTACCGTCGCGACTCGTTCGACCCCTCGCACGCGCCGGCCTTCGAGCAGATCGAGGGGCTCGCCGTGGACGAGGGGATCGATTTCATCGAGTTCCGCTCCACGATCGAGCACTTCGTTCGACGCTTCTTCGGCTCCGAGACGCGAAGTCGTTTCCGTCCGTCGTTCTACCCGTTCACCGAACCGTCCGCCGAGGTTGACGTCTCGTGCACGGTGTGTGGGGGGAGCGGCTGCTCCACCTGCAAGCGGACCGGCTGGATCACGATCATGGGCAGCGGCATGGTGGACCCGGCCGTGTACGAGAACGTGGGCTACGACCCAGAGCGGTTCACCGGATACGCGTTCGGAATGGGGCCGGCCAGGATCGCCATGGTGAGACACGGGATCCCTGACATGCGGCTGCTCTACGAGGGGGATGTCGGCTTTCTGGAGCAGTTCTCGTGAACGTCTCGGTGAACTGGCTGCGGGAACTCCTGCCCGAGTTCTCGGAAGGGGTCGAAGAACTCGCGCACCGCTTCAGCATGACGGCCGCCGCCGTCGAGTCGGCCGAACCCGTCGGAACCGGGCTCGAAGAGATCGTCGTGGGGCGGGTACTCGAAGCGGACCCGCACCCCAACGCCGACCGGCTCACGCTGTGCCAGGTCGACGTAGGGCAGGGGGAGCCGATCGACGTGGTGTGCGGCGCCCCGGTCGTGGAGAAGGGTGCCTTGTATCCCTACGTACCCGCCGGCGCCACGCTCCCCGGCGGCTTCCGGATCGAGAGCCGGAAGATCCGCGGAGAGATGAGCCACGGGATGTTGTGCTCGGAGGCGGAGCTCGACCTGGGGCGCGACAAGAGTGGGATCATGCGGCTCCCCGACGGGCTCGAGGCCGGACGACCGCTGGTCGAGGCGCTCGGGCTGCCGGACGTGCGGCTGTCCCTCGATCTGAATCCGAATCGGGTCGATCTGGCGAGTCATGTCGGGGTCGCGCGCGAGCTGGTGCGCGAAGACCCGGCCGAGATCGTACTCCGCGACGTGGGCGGCCCCGGCTGGACGGCCGAGTGGCTGGAGGGCGAGCGCGAGGCCTCCGCAGCGGGTGTGAAGGTCGCGATCGAGGCGCCTGACCGCTGCAGTCGATACCTGGGTGCCATGATTCGCGGCGTGACGGTCGGTCCCTCTCCGTCCTGGCTCGCGGGTCGACTCCTCGCCATCGGCGCACGTCCGATCAACAACGTGGTGGATGCCACCAACTACGTGTTGTTCGAGCTCAACCAACCGATCCACGCGTTCGACCTGCGGACGCTGAGTGGGTCGGAGATCCGCGTCCGAGCGGGTGCCGCGGGAGAGCGACTCGTCACATTGGATGGCGAGGCTCGGACGCTCGATCCGTCGGTCACGGTGATCGCCGATCGCGACCGGGCGGTGGCGCTGGCGGGCGTGATGGGTGGAGAGGAGACCGAGGTCACGGAGCAGACGACCGATCTGTTCATCGAGTGCGCCGCCTTCGCGCCCGCGGCTGTACGGGCGACGAGCCGCTCGCTCTCCCTCGACACCGATGCGTCATACCGCTTCGAGCGCGGCATCGACGAGCATGGACTCGAGGCCGCCCTGACGCGGTGTGTCGAGCTGATCCTCGCGATCGCGGGCGGTACCGCGGACCCGGACGGGATTCGCGTAGGAGTCGGGGCTCCGGATCTCGCCGTGATCCCGCTCCGACCGGCCCGGGTGAAACAGGTGCTGGGGATCGACCCCGGACCCGAAGACCTCGAGCGCTTGCTCGCGCCGATCGGGTTCACTCGCCAGGAATCCGGCTTCCGGGTCCCCGGCTGGCGCCGCGACGTGACCCGTGAGATCGACCTCGTGGAGGAAGTCGCGCGCCGTTTCGGGTTCGAGAACTTTCCGCACGAAGATCGGCGTTTCCGGCCAAGCGTGGTGCCGAACGACGAGGCCTGGACGCAGGCCGACCGCGTCCGAGAGTTCTTCGTGGCGCGGGGGCTCCTCGAGGCCCGTAGCCTCAGCTTCATGCCCGAGGAACACCGAGGGAATCGAGCGGAGGTGGCGGTCCCGAATCCGTTGTCGGCCGAAGAGAGCTATCTGCGCGCCGCCCTCGTTCCCGTGTTACTGCGCCGGGCGGAGCACAACTACGCCCGGGGTCGCCGCGACATCCGCCTGTTCGAGATCGGGACGGTCTTCCGGTATTCGGATGCGCGGCGAGGGGCAGGCGAGTCGGATGCCGCCGCCGATGGGATCGACCGTTTCCACGAACAGCTCCGCGTGGGCGTTCTGATCACGGGCGAGCGGGATCCGGCACACTGGTCGACGGAGTCGGAAGATGTCGGGCTGTGGGACCTGAAGGGTCTGGCGGCTGAGACGGCCGCCCGGTTGTGTGGCGCGATGCTGGAGCCCCTACCCGACGGTGAGCCGATCGCCGCGCCGTGGGATGGCGCATGGTTGGGTGCGGAGCGCTTTCGCCTGGTTCGGGACGGCGAGACCGTGGGTGTGGCGGGTCGGGTCCGCGACGGCGCCGTGGATGCGCCTCCGTGGGGCGGTAGCGTTTGGGCCATGGAGTTCGACCTCGCGAGCGTGGCCCTCGGGCGGGCGGCGTCGCACCGACCGCTCTCACCCTTCCCCGCGGTGCGGCGCGACTTGGCCGTAACGGTGAGACTGGATGCCGAGGCCCGTGCGATCGAGAACGCCATCCGGGAGCGCGCGTCAGAGCTGCTGGAGAGCGTACAATTGTTCGACGTCTACGCCGGCGAGGAGATCGACGCGGGGCGACGGAGCCTGGCCTGGGCGTTTCGCTTCCGGGCCGGGGACCGTACGCTCACGGATCAGGAAGTGGACGCCGAGATGACGGCGATCACATCGGCACTCGAGGAGCAGTTCGATGCCCGAATCCGAACATCTTGAAGTGCCTGACAGGGTGAGCGAAGTCGACGCGATACTGGATCGGCTGAGCGAAGCCGTGGGCCGCGTGGCTTCGGAGCTGGAGTCCGTCACGGAGCGCGCCGCCAGTTGCGAGGGCGCATACGAGAAGCTCCGCAAGGCCGTAAAGGGCGCGGAAGGCGCGCCCGTGCCGGCCAACGTCGAAGAGCGGCTCGCCCAATTGAACGAAGAGAACCAGCGGCTTCGGGACGTGCTCGAGAAAGCCCGTGAGCGCGCGAACCGGATTCGAACTCGACTCGAGGTCGTGGAGGACGAGCTATGAGCGCCCAGGATCGCAAGGCGGTTCGCGTCACGATCTTCGGCGAGGATTACCAGATTCGCACCGACCTCGGCGAGGAGTACACCCGAGAGTGTGCCCGTTACGTGGACGATGCGATACAGGCTGCGCACATCGGCGGGCACATCACCGAGCCTCACAAAGCCGCGATCCTCGCCGCGATGAAGATCACCGATGAGCTGTTCCGGGCCAGAGCGGAGGCGGCCGGGCTGGATCAGAAGGTGCGCGAGCGACTGGCGGAGGTCACGGCCCGACTCGAGGGGGCGCTCGAGTCGTAGGACATCGCACGGAGGGCTCGCTTGCGGTGCGCGATAGGCCCCGGCAACTTGATCGCAGCAACGTCGTCTGCGGTGTGCCGCAAACCTATACTGGCGTGAAAGATAGATGGCGAGGGCTCGATCGGAATGCCGACGGACCTTCGCTCCGAGGCCGTGCCTCGATCGAAGCGTGCCGGTGGACGATGTAACCACCGGTTTTTCTTGTTTTGGGGTGTGACGAGGTTCGGATCACCCATCGCTTGATAGATCGTTGAGGTGCCGAGATGAACGTTGAGACCGTCGCGCTCGTCGCGATCGCAGCCGCTGTTGTCGGTGCGTTCGCCGCGCGGGTCGCGATTCGACGGCATCGCGGGAAGGTCGAGCAGGATGCCCAGGCGATCCTGGACGCCGCGCAGCGGGACGCTGACGGAATTCGACGCTCGGCCGAGCTCGCCGGACGTGAGGAGGCACAGAAGCTCCGTGAGGAGTGGACTCGTGAGGCCGAGCGCCGTCGGGCCGAGGCAGAGCGCCTGGAGAAGCGCGCAGTCGAGCGCGAGGAACTGCTCGATCGGAAGCTCGAGATGCTGGATAGCCGCCAGGTCCGACTCGATGAGCGTCGGGACGGGCTGGAGCGTGAGAAAGAGGAAGCGGAGAAGCAGGCCGCGGCGCTCGCGGATCGAGCTCGAGAGCTGCGGCAAAAGCTGGAAGCCCTGTCGGGATTGAGCCGCGAAGAAGCCCGCCGGCAACTGATCAGTCAGATCGAGGACGAAGCCCGCGCCGAGGCCGCCCAGCACGTACGCGAGATGCGTGAGCGAGCGCGGCGCGAGGCCGAGCGCGAGGCAAAAAAAGTCATCTCCATGGCGATCCAGAAGCTGGCCGTGGATCACTCCTCCGAGGCCACCGTGTCCGTCGTCGCCCTGCCGAGCGATGACATGAAAGGTCGGATCATCGGGCGCGAAGGCCGGAACATCCGATCCTTCGAAGCGGCCACCGGCGTCGACGTCGTGGTCGATGACACCCCGGAAGCCGTGATCCTGTCGAGCTTCGATCCCGTCCGGCGCGAGGTCGCGCGGATCGGGATGGAGCGTCTGGTCGCCGACGGTCGGATTCACCCGGGCCGCATCGAGGAGGTGGTCGAAAAAGCCCAGGAAGACGTCAAGAAATCGATGCAGGAGGCGGCCGAGGAGGTCCTGTACGAGCTGGGGATCCATGACCTGCACCGGAACCTGGTCGAGGTGCTCGGCCATCTGAGGTTCCGCACCAGCTACGGACAGAATCAGCTCATGCACGCGCGAGAGGTAGCGCTGATCGCCGCGAACATGGCAACCGAGCTCGGGTTGGACACGGCGCTCGTGAAGCGGATGGGCTTGCTGCACGACATCGGGAAGGGGCTCACCCACGAACAGGAAGGCAGCCACGTCGAGATCGGATACGAGCTCTGCAAGCGCTGCGAGGAAAGCGAAGCGGTGCT
Source organism: Gemmatimonadota bacterium (assembly GCA_039588275.1). Taxonomy (GTDB): domain Bacteria; phylum Gemmatimonadota; class Gemmatimonadetes; order Palauibacterales; family Palauibacteraceae; genus JBDHAC01. Next base: position 59,735 of record JBDHAC010000017.1, on the reverse strand, counting down.
GAACGCGATCCGAGCGCACCACGGAGACGAGCCTGCGCGCTTCCCCGAGACGTTCCTCGTGACCGCGGCCGATGCCATCTCCGGCGCACGCCCCGGTGCACGCCGCGAGTCGTTCGAGCACTACGTGAAGCGGCTGCAAAAGCTCGAGGAGATCGCCAGCTCATATGAGGGCGTGGAGAAGGTGTACGCGATTCAGGCTGGGCGAGAGATCCGCATCATGGTCACGCCGGACAAGATTACCGATGAAGAGATGGAGCAGCTGAGCGAGAAGACCGCACGAAGGATCGAGAACGAGCTCCAATATCCGGGGCAGATCAAGGTCGTCGTCGTTCGCGAAACACGCACGGTCGACTTCGCTCGCTGACCGAGCGGAGCCGCCTCTTGGAGGACATATCATGGGAGCGAAGCTGATCGATGGTCGGGCGATCGCGGCCGACATTCGAGCCGAGGTCGCGGAACGTGCCGCGGGGCTCGCGGAGCAGGGGGTGCAGCCGGGCTTGGGCGTCGTCCTCGTCGGCGAGGACCCGGCGTCGCAGGTGTACGTTCGGATGAAGACCCGCGCCTGTGAGGAGGCCGGCATCATGGCTCGGGATATCAAGCCCCCGGCTGACATCTCGCGCGAAGAGCTGCTCGCCATCGTCGACGGGCTGAACGAGGACCCGGGGATACACGGGATTCTGGTCCAGCTCCCGCTACCGGATCACCTGGACGAGACCGAGGTGATGGAGCGAGTGCTCCCCTCGAAGGACGTCGACGGCTTCCATCCAACGAACGTGGGGCGAGTCGCGAGCGGCGATCCCCTCGCCTTCAGGCCGGCGACACCTGCGGGGATCCAACAGCTCATCAAGCACACCGGCGTCGACCCGACCGGCCGCCACGCGGTCATCGTCGGGCGGTCCAACATTGTCGGCATGCCGATGGCCGCGATCCTGTTGCAGAAAGAACCGTGGGCCAACGCCACCGTCACCGTGGCGCACAGCCGTACGCATGACCTGGGGGAGGTTACGCGGCAAGGGGAGATCCTCATCGTCGCGGTAGGCCGCCCCGAGATGGTGACGGGTGACATGGTGCGCGAAGGTGCGGTCGTGATCGACGTGGGCGTCAACCGCGTTCCGGACGACTCGAAGGAGAAGGGTTACCGCCTCGTCGGCGATGTCGCCTTCGAGGAAGCGGCCGAGCGCGCCGCGTGGATTACTCCGGTCCCGGGAGGTGTGGGTCCGATGACGATCGCCATGCTCCTGCGCAACACGGTCGCGGCCGCCGCCCGCCAGCTCGAGATTCACGCGGGCGGGCCGGTGGCGACCGGATGAGCCAAAGACGACAGTTCTCGCTGTTCGACGGGCGCGCCCCCGAGCGCGCCGACGCGACCCTCGAGTCCGTCGAGCAGGGCGACGGCCGCGTGGCGGATGACCTCGAGCGACTGCCGCTCGGAAGCTCCCCGGAACGACCACTCCCGGTCTCCGCGCTCAACGATGCGGCACGGGACGTCCTGGAGGGTACCTTCCAACCGCTTTGGATCCTCGGGGAGGTCACGAACTGGCGTGTCGCGGCGTCCGGGCACCGGTACTTCAGCCTGCGAGACGACCGGGCGCAGATTCAATGCGTGCTGTTCCAGGGTGATGCGTGGCGCCTTCCCACCGATCCCGAGGAGGGAATGGAGATCTGCGCGTTCGGGCAGGTTTCGTTGTACCCACAGCGAGGCCGCTACCAGCTCATCGTGCGGAACCTCCAGGCGAGAGGGGAAGGCTTATGGCGCCTGGCGTTCGAGCGTCTTCGGCGCCTGCTCCAGGACGAGGGCCTGCTCGACCCCGCCAGAAAGCGACCGCTGCCCATGGTCCCACGTCGGATCGGGGTCGTCACGTCGCGTGGCGGCGCGGCGCTGCGGGACATCCTCACCGTCGTACGGCGTCGCGCTCCGTGGACCGGCGTGCTGGTGCGAGACTGTCGGGTACAGGGAGAGGGCGCGGGCGTCGAGATCCGAAGCGCTCTGGAAACGCTCGGGAGGTACCCGGGCCTCGACCTGATCATCCTCACGCGGGGTGGTGGGTCGGTCGAAGACCTCTGGTGTTTCAACGAAGAGACCGTGGCGCGCGCGGTGGCGGCGTGTCCGGTTCCGGTCATCGCAGCGGTCGGGCACGAGGTGGATGTGACGATCGTCGATCTCGTCGCCGATGTCCGCGCCCCCACTCCCTCCGCTGCGGCGGAGATGGCGGTGCCAGATCGGGAGGCCCTGCGGACCCGAGTCCGGCGCTTTTCCGCCGGAATGGTGACGGGGCTACGCCGCCGCGGACGTGATGGTGCCAGGCGCGCCGCGCGGCTCGAGGAACGACTTCGCGCCTACATGCGGTATCGACTGGAGCGTGACGGCGCGCGGTGGCTGCGGCTCGCGGAGCGTCTCGATGCGCTCAGCCCGTTGCACACGCTTCGTCGTGGATACGCGGTACCGCTCGCACCCGATGGGCGCGTGCTGCGCACCACCGGCATGTTCGAGGAGGGAGGAGAGTTTCGGCTCCGCGTGAGCGATGGAACGGTCCATTGCCGCTCCGATCGAGTCGAGCCACACGGGAGTGAATGATGCCCGAGCCTATGGACGACTTCGAGAAGGCGCTGGCAGAGCTCGAGCGCATCGTGGCGGCACTCGACTCGGATGAGCTCGGACTGGACGAGGCCATGGCGCTCTTCGAGGAGGGGATCCTGCATGTTCGGGCGGCGAACCTTTTGTTGGAGGAAACGCGCGGCAAGGTCGAAGAGCTGATCACCCAATCGACGGGCGAGCTGAGCGAGGTCGAGTTCAGTCCACCCGAACCCGAGGACGAATCCGATGGCGACGGGGACCGGTCCTGAGACCCGGCTCCACGACGCGGATCTCGCGAGCGTACGGGAGGCGGTCGACACCGAGCTGGCCGCCTTCCTCGATGGAGAGCTGCGGGAGGCCGCACCGCCCGTATCCGCGGCCTTACGCCACGCCGTACTCGCGCCGGGCAAGCGTATCCGGCCGCTGCTCCTCGTAGCGTCTTATCGCGCGGCCGGGGGTGAGGCGCGCACGGCGGGGGTGCCGCGGTCGGGCGTCGAATTGCTGGCGTGCAGTGTCGAGTTGGTCCACGCCTACTCCCTTATCCACGATGACCTGCCGTGCATGGATGATGACCTGCTTCGCCGCGGCCGGCCTACCCTACATGTGGAATTCGGGGTTGAGACGGCGACGCTGGCCGGGGCCGCGCTCATGCCGCTCGCCATTCGGGCGATCGCGGTCGCGGGCGCTCGGCTGCGACTGGAACCGGATCGAGTAGCCCGCCTGATTCGCGCCTTGACCGTCGCCGCGGGCGGGTCCGGGATGGTCGGAGGCCAGCTCCGGGATCTGGACGCCGAGGGACGGGCCGTGACCCCGGAGGAGCTGGAGAAGATTCACCTGGGAAAGACCGCCCGGCTGATCGCTGCCGCCTGTGTGATGGGGGCGGTTGCAGCGAACGCCCCGACCGAGACGGAGCAGCGACTCGAGCGTTTCGGCCGGAACCTGGGCTTGGCGTTCCAGGTCGTAGATGACATCCTGGACGTCACCGGCTCGTCCCGAGAGATGGGGAAGGCCGGAGGGAGAGACGCGGCCCTCGGGAAGGCCACCGTGCCATCGATTGTGGGCGTTCGGGAGGCGACGCGCCTGGGGCGAGAGCTGGCAGCCCGGGCCCGCACCGAGCTGGTGGGGCTCGAGGGAGCAGGCCAACTGCGTGCTATGGTGCACCTCGTCGTCGAGCGAAAGAGCTGAGCCGCATGCATGTAGGCGTCGTCACAAACCCGCACTACCAGGGGATGGAGTCGCTCCTCGAGCGGCTCGTCGAAGTGGCCCGGCCGCTCGGTATGGAGTTCCACCTGGAGCAAGACCGAGCTGATTCGCTTCCGGGCCGAGGCTCGCTCGAGGAGTCACTCGACGAGCTCGATTGGATCCTGACACTCGGGGGCGATGGGACCTTTCTGCGCGGTGCGCGGATCGCCGGACCTCGCAACCTCCGGGTCCTCGGGTGCAACCTGGGTCGGCTCGGGTTTCTGACCGTGGTGGCGCGGGACGAGTTGGAGGAAGCGCTCCGCGTGATCGCATCCGGCGACTGCGACGAGGAACAGCGCCTCGCGCTACAGGTGACTGTCCGGCAGAAGGACGACGACGGTCCGCCGGATCCGATGCGCGCCTTCTATTCGGTCAACGATGCCGTGGTACACAAGAGTGGGACGGCGCGCCTCATCACGCTACGCCTGTGGGCCGATGATGAGCCGATCGGTCAGTACAGCGCGGACGGCATCATCGTGGCGACCGCCACAGGCTCCACCGCCTACAGTCTCTCGGCAGGCGGGCCGATCCTGGTCCCCACGATGGACGGGCTCATCGCCACTCCCATCTCGCCCCACACGCTCGCTGTTCGACCCGTGGTGCTACCGGCTACGACGAAGGTCACAGTCGAAATCCTCGGGGGCCACGACGACCTGGCCCTGACCGTCGACGGGCAGCCCGGAACCGAGCTGAGCGCCCGAGACCGCGTGGAGGTCGTCCGCTCCGAGCACCCCGTCCGACTCTTTCGGCTCCCGGGGTACAGCTTCTTCTCGGTGCTGCGTCGCAAGCTGCGGTGGGGTGACGTGCGCCCCAGCGACGTCTAGCACGCCGGCCCGGACATCCTCGACCTGATGCTGCGCGAGCTCCGTATCCGCGATTTTGCCGTCATCGACGAGCTCTCCGTCGAGTTCGGACCGGGCCTCACGGTACTAAGCGGAGAAACCGGGACTGGAAAGTCGATACTCGTGGAGGCGCTATCGCTCCTCGTGGGGGAACGTGCGTCCGCCGATTACATCCGCGCCGGAGCCGAGCGAGCACGCATCGAGGGCCGGTTCGAGATCGAAGCGCGCTCCGATATCGTCGAGCGCTGCGAGAGGGCCGGTCTGGAGGCGGAAGATGGCTGGCTCGTCCTGAAGCGTGAGCTCCGGCGGGAGGGTCGCCACCGCGCGTGGATCAACTCCTCGCCCGCCACGATGTCGCTCGTGCGGGAGTTGGGTGACCGCCTCCTCGACCTGCACGGGCAGCACGAACACCAACATCTGCTGCACCGACCCGAGCAGCGGAAGATCCTCGACGCCTTCGGAGGTGTCACCGAGCTCGCGGCCGACGTGGTTAGGGCGCACGGTGAGCTACGAGCTCTCGATGAGCGCATCGCCGAAGCGCGAAAGAGGGCGTCGGAAGGTCGAGAGCGGGTCGACTACCTGCGTTTCAAGGCGGAGGAAATCGAGACAGCCGCCCTCGATCCTGACGAGGAAGACCAGCTCGAGCGAGAGGCGAGACGCCTCACGCACTCCGAGGAATTGCTCGCCCTGACGGGGAAGCTGTACGAGGGGATCTACGAAGGAGAGGGGTCCGTGGTGGATCGCCTCGGGGAGCTCGCGGGCAGTCTCACCGAGGTGACTCGCATCGATTCCGAGGGAGCAGCGTTCGAGGAGTTGCACGAGACGGCGCTCAGGGCCCTCGAGGAGCTCGGTCGCCGGGTTGGCGAATACCGAACGGGCGTCGAGCACGATCCGACCCGGCTCAGCCAGGTACGCGAGCGCATCGATGCGTTGTATCGGCTGAAGCGTAAGTACGGCGACACTCTGGCGGAGGTCATCGCGGCGGGCGCCGCAGCGCGTGCCGAGCTCGCCTCGATCGAAGGGTCCGACGATGAGATCGAGCGGCTCGAAGCGGAGCGCTCGGCGTGCGCGATCCGACTGGATGCCAGGTCGCGAAGCCTGAGCGAAGCGCGGGCAAGCGCCGCACGACGGCTCGAGGACATGGTCGGCCGGTCGCTCCCCGAGCTCGGGCTGGCGGGAGGTCGATTCGTCGTCTGCCTGGAGCCTCAGGATGAGGTGACGCCCGGGGGCAGGGAACGGGTCGAGTTCCGGGTTTCCCTGAATCCGGGGTTCGAGCCGGCTCCTCTCGCCCGGGTCGCGTCCGGGGGAGAGATGAGCCGCCTCATGCTCGCGCTGAAGACGGCGCTGGTGGAGGTGGACGAGGTGCCGATCCTCATCTTCGATGAGGTGGATGTGGGCATCGGGGGCGAAGTCGCCCATCGGGTCGCGGAACGGTTGGCAGGGGTCGCGGGCTCCCACCAGGTCCTCGTCGTGACGCATCTGGCGCAGATCGCGGCGCGCGCCACGGCTCACCTCTCCGTCGACAAGCTCACGGAGGGGGAGCGCCCGCGGACTCGGGTCCAGGCCCTCGAGGGCGGCGACCGGGTGCGGGAGCTGGCTCGCATGTTGGGTGGGGATCCCGAGAGCGAGGCTTCACGCACGCACGCGGAGGAGCTCCTGGGGGTAGCGAGCGCCTGAGCCGCTCGCCGGTCGATGTGAGGGCGAGCGTACCTTGCACCGGGAGGTGGGCGCCGCGCGAAGGAGTACCGTCTAGAAGATCCGGATCGGCGCTCGCACGGTCACCGCCACGAGCGAGGAGGCCGGAGTCTGTCCCCCCGACCCCGATGCCGCGCGCTGCAGGGTGATCGCGAACCGCCAACCACTGGTTCGGCGCTGAGGGCGCTGGACTGCCTCCCGTCCCGCCGTCTCCGGACCGCCTTCGGCGACTGCATCGCCCGCGGACTCGCGGCGAGGGGGCGTCTCAGGGCGCCGGGCGCCCTGGCCCGGCTCGAACAGGAACGTGATCCCCCACCGGTTGCGCCGCTGCTCGGATTCGATCTCGAGGGAAGTGGCGTCCTCGATCCCCGGGAGCGTCGGCCCGAACTCGTACCGGTCGACCCCTTTGTGCCACACCCCGTACTCGAACCCGAGCCACATCCCACCCGAGAGCTGGAACCGCGGCGCCAGACGCACCTGCACGTAATCGCCCAGGTCCCGCTGAACCAACGCTTGGGTGCCCTCGAACGTGAACGGACGATCCGGCGGGCGGATCCGCAGCGTGAGCTCATCCGCGAGCTGCAGACCGTACTGTGCGGCGACGCTGAACAGGAGCCGCTTGCCGAAGGCGATGTCCTGGTAGAGGGCGACCTCGACATCCATCTGACCGTCGCCGATCGGAATCCCGATGAAGTCGGACGGGTTCTCGTACGGGAGCGCGTTCGGAGATCCGGCCGGCAGGCGGACCTTTGCCCCGACGGTCGTGCGAAGTCGGAGGAAGCTGACATCGCTCGCGGGCGATGTATCGATGACCGGTTCCTGCGCCGGCTCCGGCGCCGGCTCCTCCCCCGGCTGCTCCGGCTCGCCGGCCTCGGCGGCTGGGTCCTGAGCGGGCGGTTCGGTGGGTGTCTCTAGGGGCGGTTCGGTGGGTGTCTCTACGGGCGGTTCTGCCGCCGGGCTCGGAGCCTCCAGGGTGAGCGTGTGCGTGATCTGGTCCAGGATGCCGAAACGAGCCCCGAGCTCGATCTCTCCCAACGCCCAGGCTCGATCGCTGGGCCCCGGCACCATTCCCGACAGGGGCGGGTCGGTGAACAGGCGTGTCATGTCCGCGGCGGCTGCCACTTCGGGAAGTGGCAGCGCCGGCAGGGTGACATCGAAGAGCCCGAACCCTGCAACGAGCGAGTCCACGTGCGAGATCATTTGCATCCCCGCGGGGCTGAGGCCCGTCGGGATGAGCAGCAGCTCCATGACCCGGCGCTCGAGCGCATCGACGAACACCGTCGCTCCGTCACGTAGCCCGACGGCGATCGCCATATCGCCGGGCGACAGCGTACCTGCCGCGATCAGTCCATCCAGGTCCGCCACGGCCGTTCGGAACCCCGTGAAGAAGCCGGTGGGGATCGCGTTCGCCGCCGGCAGCATCGTAGCGGAGGCTGAATCGAACGCGAACCAGGGCTCGACTTCGGCGGACGCCAGCGGAACCCGAGCTTCGAGGCTTATCCGGTCCAAGAAGCCGAGCTCGAAGCCGAACTCGAGCCGCCGCCGCTGGGCGTTGATCGTCCCGAACTCGAGGTTGCCCATGGAGAAGCCCTCCGGCGCGACCGGGTCGAAGCCGAGGGCATCGGCATCCGCGTTGAGCCCGTCGATCAGTGAGGTCGCACCGGGGAACAAGCGGTCCGCGATCGGGCCGTCGAAGTCCCTGAACAGCGGCTCGCGCGCCCCGTCCCCGAGCTCCGAGTCCGGGCTGTCCAGGGCGAACTGCGAATCCCAGTTGAGCAACGACCCGGTAAGGTCGAACCAGAGCTCGCCTTTGGGTGGCAGCCTCGCGTCCCGGAACTGGGCGGCGGCTCCGGCAGGCAAGGCGAGCACGGCGAGCATCCCGACGATCGCCAGCCATGCCCCCGGCGCCCCTGGAGCGCGCGATGCGGGGTGCATCACAGGCGGTCGCGCCGGCGGCATGAGGCCGCGTAACCCGGTGTCCGGGCCAGAGATTCGGGTCAGCATGCGGCGAGTATAGACCGGCGGGGTCGCCCCGGCGACCCCGGGTCACCTTCGGGGGTAGAATGTGCCCGCGCGAGGCCGATCGCGGTCTTTACCGGTGACCGAAAACCGATTAGGCTTTCGTCCGTCGTGGCGCCGTGGCCGAGCGGCTAGGCAGGGGCCTGCAAAGCCCCCTACTCCGGTTCGAATCCGGACGGCGCCTTCTTACCCATCGGACTCTGGTGCGTGGACCGGGAGACGCGGCGGTGACACGGCGGCTCAGCGCAGAAAACGCACTCTCCATCCTGCTGGTCTTTATCCCCGTCACGCTGGCCATCGAATACGTTTGGCATGCGTCCGCCGTCGCCATCTTCGCGTGCTCGGCGCTCGCGATCATCCCGCTCGCAGGCTTGATGGGAAGATCGACCGAGATGTTGGCGGTGCGGGTCGGCACGGGGCTGGGCGGCCTGCTGAACGCCACGTTCGGCAACGCCGCCGAGCTGATCATCGCGATCTTCGCGCTCCGCGCGGGGCTGACCGATCTGGTCAAGGCCTCGCTCACCGGGTCCATCATCGGGAACATCCTGCTCGTGTTCGGTCTGAGCGCCTTGCTTGGCGGCCTGCGCTACAGGCGGCAAGAGTTCAACCGCACCGCGGCGAGCCTCGGGTCCACCATGTTGCTGTTGAGCGCCATCGGCCTCGTCGTCCCCGCCGTGTACCACCAGATCGCGCCCACCAGCCTAGCCAACGAGCAGCCTCTCAGCCTGACGATCGCGGTCGTCCTGATGGCCAGCTACGTCCTGGCGCTCGTGTTCACGCTTCGCACACACCAACACCTGTACGTGGGCGAGCGTCACCACCATGAGGCCGGAGACGGCGGAGACCATGCGGGCGAAGACACCCCGACGTGGTCCGCGAGAAAGGCGCTGGGCGTGCTCCTCGCTGCGGCAGCGGTCGTCGGGCTCATGAGCGAGATCCTCGTTGGCGCCGCCGAGGACGCTGCGCACACGTTGGGCATGAACGAGGTGTTCATCGGCGTGATCGTGGTCGCGCTCGTCGGGAACGCGGCCGAGCATTCGACCGCGGTGCTGATGGCCCTCAAGAACAAGATGGATCTCTCCGTCCAGATCGCGGTCGGCTCTTCTGTACAGATCGCACTCTTCGTGGCGCCGCTGCTCGTCTTCCTCAGCTACGCGATCGGGCCAGCGCCCATGGATCTGCGCTTCACGTCGCTCGAGGTGGTGGCGGTAGGGCTATCCGTGCTCGCGATCTCCAGCATTGCGGACGATGGAATCACGCACTGGATGGAAGGGGTCCTGTTGCTCGCCATCTACCTGATTCTCGGGCTGGTGTTCTTCTACTTGCCCGTCTAACCCTCGCCTCGGTTGACCGTCGCGCCCCGGCGCGTGTCGAGGGCGCGCTCGGTTCCTCGCGTCCGCGGCACCCATTCACCGTTGGCCTCGTTCTGGTGAGGGACGCCGAAAAGCAACCAAACGACGGTGGCGGGTGTCTTAGAACTCGGACGGGCTGGGAAACAAATTTGGTCCCGAGTTCCGTATTACAGATAGATGCCCGGGCGAAGTCCCGAGGCGAAAAAAATGCCGGTGCGTCGCGGCACCCTCCTGTGGCAAGGACATGACGGCAATCACGCCGCTCAAATACCGCGCGCACCGGCATTCTCTTATCCCCAACCTAGGTCGGGCGGCCGCTCACGAGCAAACCCCTTCAGGCGGTGGGCGTCCGGGCATCCTTCGGCGCCACGCCCTGGGCCAACCGCTCGGGCGAGCGATTCTCGACGAGGTGCTCCAGGAAGGTCTGCCGCTCGTCGATCAGGTCGAGACGGCCCTCGATGGATTCGAGCGAGGCGGACACGCCCGTGAGATACTCCTGCAAGCCAGTGGGATCCTGGAGGGCTGGCGCCTGTGGCTTGCGGCGCTCGAGGGCCAACGTCTCCAGGTACGCGCCGAGCCGTCGGGCGATCGGGAAGAGCACGATTCCCCCGACGACGATGAAGAGCGATGTCACGACGAATGCCAGAATCAGCGCCAGGTCCATGTCCATGCGGGGGCCTCCAGGTAACCGTGTCAGGTTCACCCATGCGTACGCGTGGATTGCAGTGCGCGATTCAGAGAGTTGAGGGGGCAGAACCCGAGACAACCGACAGTAGCGAACGCGCTCGCTCGGCCTTACTAATCACTCCACTCGCCGGAGTGGCGGAACTGGCAGACGCGCCGGACTCAAAAGCGGCCCGCCACTCCGGCGTATTTCGCTGGAACGCCATACGCCACGAGCCTTTCTTCGCTATCCCAGCGTATAGCTCGAGCTCGGATGGGCTGACCTAGCGAAGCAGAAGGCCCCCTATGCTGCTCTTCTTCCGGACAACCAACTCCCCTGACGCGCAATTCGTTAGCTGACGCCCCTTCGCCCGAGGTCGGTGGTGCGGTGTCTAGTCCCCCTCTTGCCGAACGCCTCTTGCCGGTGCGTGTGCGGGTCTGGTAGACTGCAAGAGTTGGTGGGTTGTGGCTCGGGGCGGAAGTGGTCTTTTGCGCGGGTCTTGGGCATGAGCATCAGGATCCTACGGTGCCTACCTCCTGAGTGGTTTGCCGCTCCCGTAGCTCTCCCTTCGCACCGAACTCGGCTCACGTCTCGCGGACTCTCTAACCCGACCAATTCGAACAGCCACGAAAAGTAATAGCGGGGCGTAGCCTGTGGGTTGCGTCCCGTTTCTCGTTCTTGGCGGATATAAGGAGGCGACTGCCTAGTTCCCAGCGGGGATGAGCGGGACGGGCGACCATAGAACAAGAAAGCTGCCAGCTGGCGGCTCTGTGACGGAACTCACCAGCTGACAGCTACCGCAACACGACACCCACAGGGGGCGCACGTGTTTGGCAAGTCCAACTTACAGGGAACGAGTCCGGATGTTCCTCGCATATTCGACCGATCGTTCCTTGGAGCCCACGAAATCTGTCTCCTAGCCACTCCTCCCGAGCGCCGCGACGACGGCGCGAGGGAGGGAAAGCCGGGAGGGTTCTCGTGCGTCCCCACCGTTCACCGCGGGCGATCGCGCCCACGATCCTGTCTGGCAGCAGGATCAAAGCGCAGACCGGGAGAACCGACTTCCCGGTCGTCAGCCCCGTCGGGCGGAGCGCCCAAGCTCCGCCGGCCTACCTAAGAAGGAAGGAGGATGGGATGTTTAGGAAACGTATCCCCGCTTTCGCAGCGGGCCTGGCCCTGTTCGCCATGGCGGCCTGCGAGGATTCGGGGGGGCCGCTGCAGCCGGGCGCCGCTCCCGCGCTCAGCGTCGTAGAGAGTGATCTGTTGGACCAGATGGCCGAACGTGCTGAACCGTACAAGGACTACCTGGGGGCCGCGTCGTATCGGCTCCTGTTCGGCAGGCCGGACGCGGCGGACGCTCGGACCAGCCGCGGGCGGAGCTCCGGTATCTCGATCGGCATGCCCTCGTTCTCCCGCGTCGCCGCGGCCAGCGGCCCGACGGACATGGCCGATGTCCTCGTGAACAACCGCGCCCAACCGGGGCTGGGCCAGAGCGAAGTCAGCATAGCCTCGTCCGGGGGCACGCTCGTGGCGGCCTGGAACGATGCGGCAGGCTTCTACGTCCCCGCTGACGGCCTCTCTGGGTGGGGGGTCTCCACCGACCGGGGACAGACGTGGACAGATGGGGGCGGATTCCCTCGGATGGCCACAGCGGGGTTCATCCACGGCGGTGATCCAGCCCTGGCCGTCAACAACGACAAGGACTTCCTGTTTGCGGACCTCTGCTTCGACGGGGCGATCAGCGGCATCTGCGTCACGACCGGGCTGGCGGATGCGGTCACCGTGAACTGGGCCACGCCCATCTACGCTGCCAGTTCGACGGTGGACTTCCTTGACAAAGAGTTCATCGACGTGGACCACACGGGAACCGACGTGTACGTGACCTACACACGGTTCGTAGGGTTTGCCAATTCTCAGATCGATGTAGTCGCCTCCCACGACGGCGGCGCCTCCTTCGGGGCGCCCGTGGTAGCGGGTCCGATCATCGCCGGAACGGTCAACCAGGGGTCGGAGCCGGCCGTTGCGCCGAACGGTGATGTCTACGTGGTATGGGAACGAGGCTGGTTGACGTCCCCAACCCCGGACATCGTGGTCGCCACGTCGACGGACGGCGGGGCGAGCTTCGGCCCGCCCAGCCTCGTGTCTACCATCAGCTCCATCGCCTTCAGTCCGCCCTCGGGATACAACCGGCCCACGATCAACGATTTCCCACGCATTGCCGTCGCGCAGACCGGGGTACACCGGGGACGGGTGTACGTTACGTATCACGACGCCGTGTTGGGGGACGCCGACGTCTTCCTCAGCTACTCGGACGACGGCGGTGCGTCCTGGAGCACGCCCGTGCTGGTGAACGACGACGGCCCTGGGGCCCTCCAATTCTGGCCGATGGTCCATGTCGAGCCCGGGGGCAACGTAGATGTGATGTGGTATGATCGGCGGCTCAACGCCGGGACGTCGATCACGAACACGTTCATGGCGCAGTCGACGGATGGCGGGGTCACCTTCGGCCCCAATGTGCGAGTCAGCGATGTCGGGACAGACTGGGCGGCTACGGCCACCGACATCATTCCCAACTTCGGCGACTACAACGACATTTCCACGAGCGGCAATCGGACCTTCGCGGTTTGGGGGGATGGCCGCCTCGGTGATCCCGACGTTTTCTTCAGTGAAGTGAGATTCCAGGGCAAGAAGAAATGAGCTGGGTGGTCCCGTTCCCATCGAAACGGGGCGCCTCGCGGGTCGGTCACCTGCCGCCGTTTGTGCGGCAGGTGACCCCCCCGGAACACATTCCCGGGGTCGAATCATTGACCGAGCCCGGGGGTACCGGAGACCGAGGAAGGAGGAGATGGCCATGGGATATGTGGGGCGCTCATTTGTGGCTTTCGGCCTGATCAGCCTCATGATCGGGTGTGGGCCAGGGACGCCCGAACCGCTCGGCGACGTGGCCTCGGGCGATGACTTCTCGAGCGGGACCCCGGGCGCGAGCCCGTCCATCACGTTCGGCATCGAGCTGACACAGACCAGCCAGAACCCGACCCCGACGGGCTTGCCGACGAGGTTCTCGGTCGCGTCAGCGGAGCTCCGGCCGGGAGAGGCGGTGTCGGGCGTTTGGACGGCCGAAAACGGAGACCCCGACCGGGAGCCACGTCAAGGCGCCGCGGAGTTCCGGCTCGGCTCCGGCGGGAGCGAGCTCCTGATCGTCCTGTTCGAGGAGGGAGGCTCCCCCTCCGGTACCGAGGTCCTGAGCCTAGCCGGGGTGATCTCGAACGAGACGGCGACCGGCACGTTCTCAGACCGTCTGTACTTCCCCCGGGCTGGCGTGTTCGCGGCAACGCGCCGCTGACGGCTCAGATCACCACGACAAGGGGCTTGCCCCAGAGGCGCGGGCCAGATTCGGGCGCCGCGCATGGCGTCGCGGCACAGCGCAGACTGCAGCAGGTCGTGGCGGAGCGGGGCGTGAGCGGTTGGGGTCAAATGAGGTCCCGCCGTGACGTTCACGATGCGACCGCCTGTGGATGTGGGTCCAACAGGTGGTCCGATACGTTTCCGATCTGACGCGCCTACACCCGTTTCTGCTGACCCAGACGATTCCTCTGCCGCGTAATAGCGCGACCGCTGACGCGATCGGTCTCGAATGGACGGGTTCTCTGGGCGGGTTCGGGCGGAGAACGGGCGTTCGGGGCTAGGAGGGCAGGAGAGCTCCCAGAGACTCCGCTGTGGGCAAGTTGCGGAAGGGCCTGCCCGGTTTGGACGTTGCACAGGCGGTAGACTGGAGTAGCTTGGAGGCGCTCAAGCAGGCGTATCAACAGCCCGACGATGCGACGATGCTCAAGGTCGTGACACACGGGGTGGAGCTGCGGGAGGTCAAGTAAACCTCGCCCAGCAGAGCCGCCCAGCACGCCGAAACCGAAAGTGGCCGAACGCTGCTGGGTTGTAGCGTGCAAGCTGTTTCTGACGACACGCCGGAGTGGCGGAACTGGCAGACGCGCCGGACTCAAAATCCGGTGGGACATAGTCCCTTGAGGGTTCGAGTCCCTCCTCCGGCATTTCAAGACCTGCTTGTACTTAGCCGACCTTCGGTGGTCTTCGTTGGGGTCCCACCTGAGCGTTCCGGTGCCAAGTCGGCTCGCGGTTACCCCCCAACGCTCGAGTGCCCAATCCGCCTATCTCGAGTTCGCGTTGTGCGTCGGGCTGTTACGCGGCATAGGAATCTGATGGGTCAGCCGATCGGCTCGGCGGTGGTGCCTCGGTGACTCGGCTGCTACTCGTAGCGTTCCAGGAGGGCCTGGAACCGTGGATCGTCGCGGATCGGATCCCACCGTGGATCGAGCCGTAGGTCGTGCACGCCCGTGATGGATGGACCGCCTAGATCGGTCGTAATGCTGACCCAGCACATTCGCACGAAGCCACTCCGCTTCCGCCCGTGCCTCCATTCCATGCCCCACGCCGGCCAATGCCAGACCCCGTGATACGCGCAGACGCCAATCGTCGGGGAACTCGCGCAGTAACGAATCCGCCTGCGCCAACGCACCCGTGAAGGCTCGAGCTGCGGCCTCACGATCCCCACGTAGCTGGTGGGCCCACGCGACGTACAGCAACCCTGGCTCACGTGAACCCTGCGTCTCAAACGTCACCGACTCGGGCGCAGCGAGCAGCGCCAACACCGTGTCCGGCTCCCGCTCCCAGAGCGCCAACCGCGCCCTCCACAGGTTCCGGCTGCCATAAGGGCCGTAGTCCTCGGGTCCACGCAGTAGGGTGTTCCGTAGTGTATCCAGTTCACCAAGCCAGCGGAGATAAATCGTGGCCTTGGTCAACTGCCACCACCAAGTGTCCGGGGCCAATCTCAATGCCCGGTCAAACGCCGCGATGGCCTCCTCATAGCGATGCAGGAACTCGAGCGTATTACCGACCTCGGCGATGGAACTCGCGTTGCGCGGGTCCAGCGCCGTGGCCTTCTCGAACGCGGCCACCGCATGATCCCATTGGCCCAAACGGCGGTGTAAGGCACCGACAAAGATCCACAGCTCGGCGGATCCCGGGAGCTCCTCAACCGCGGCGGTTAGCTCCTCGAGGGCCCGGGTGTAGTCCCGCTCACCATAGTAGTGCACCAGCGCCATGGCCCAGCGTGCCTGCGGAAGATCGGGGGCGAGTCGGAGCGCCGCCTCCGCCGCCTCACGCTGGCGCTCGAGCCGCCCGAGGGACGGGTCGTGTCCCATCCAGTAGAGAAATGCGTGGACTTGGGACAGCGAGGCATACGCGAGCGCGAACGTCGAGTCGATGGCGAGAGCCCGCTCGTAAAACTGCTGTGCGATCTCGAGGTCTGGCTCGAAACTCGTCCGCCGCGTGCGGTACTCCTCGCCTTGCAAGTAGAGCAGGTACGCCTCGGGATTGGCGGTCGGCGGCGTGGCAATCGCGCTCGCCTCGGTCTCTGTGAGGACCCCTCCAATCGCCACCACCACCTGCTGGGCGATGGCGCTCTGGACCGCGAAGGCGTCCTCCAACGTGCCGCCATAGCTGTCGGCCCAGAGGTCCCCGCCGGTCTCGCCATCCAAGAGCGTCACATTCACCCGCAAGCGATCGCCAAGGACCTGGACGCTGCCCTCGACGATGCTTCCCACGCCCAGCTCGTCTGCAATCACCGAGAGTGGCTTGTACGTATCTGCATAGCCCAGAACCGACGTGCGCGCCGTGACGGTGAGCATCGCCACCTTCATGAGCTGGGTCAGTAATTCGCTGTGCAGTCCGGCCGCGAAGTAGGCATGCTCGGCCTCGACGCTCAAGTCCTCGAACGGCAGCACAGCGATCGCCGTCCGCGGCACCGCGAGAGACGGACCCGACGGGCGGGTGAGCCCCCAGCCCACGATGATGGCCACGGCGAGGAGGGGCAGAACCGCCACGGTCTGCCACGAGCGGAGCCGCGCCAACCCGGTCGGCCTGCCGAACACGCCTTTGGGCACGGTCGTCTCGCCGCTGCCCAGGCCCATAGCTTCGGCCCTCTCGGGCCGCTGCTCGGGGTCCTTTGTGATCAGTTGCCCGACAACCGCATCGATCTCCGGTGGAACTTCCGACCGCAGAACGGAGGGCGGGAGCGGATCCTCGTGCTGGATGGCGTGAAGCACGACCGCCGTCGAGTCCCCTTTAAACGGGCGATCGCCAGTCAGCATCTCGTACAGCACCACGCCCAGTGACCACAGGTCCGTGCGCCGATCCACTCCTTCGCCTTGGATCTGCTCCGGCGACATGTAGGCCACCGTGCCCAGCGTGGTGCCCGTGCCAGTGAGGGTGACATCGGTCAGCTTCGCCAGGCCGAAGTCCAGGACCTTGACGACACCTTCCGGCGTGACGATCACATTCCCCGGCTTGATGTCTCGGTGAACAATGTCGTGTGCGTGTGCAGCCCCGAGCCCAGCCGCCATCTGATGCGCGTAATCGATCGCCTCGTCGATCGGGAGCGGCCCCCGCTCGAGTTTCTGTTTGAGCGTCTCACCCTCGTAACAGGCCATCGCGATGAACTGCCGCCCGTCCTCGTCCTCCCCGATTTCGTGCACGGTGCACACGTTCGGGTGGTCCAGGGCCGCCGCGGCCCGGGCCTCGACCAGGAAGCGTTCCGTGGCTGCGTCGTCCGCACGCAGGTGGTGCGGGAGGAACTTGAGCGCGACCGTTCGGTCGAGACCGGTATCGAGTGCGCGGTACACGACCCCCATGCCGCCACTTCCGAGCTTCTCGTCGATCCGGTACTGGTGGACCGTCCGACCGATCAAGGGATCGGGTTCCGCAGCCGCAGAGGGGGTTGAATCGTCCGTCCATTGCGGGAGCGAGAGGACGGCATCGGCGAGGCTGTCGAAAAAGGGGTTGGCTTCCTGGGCGGCAGCCAACAACGACTCGAGTTGGGCTTGCTTACTGGGGTCGTCTGCGCAGGCGCTCTCAAGGAAGGCAGCCTGCTCCTCCGCAGGCAACGCGCTGGCCCGCTCGAACAGCCGTTTCAGAGGCTCCCAGTCAGTTGCGTCCATGACCAGCGCGGCCCGTCGGGGGGTATGGATCAGGCCCTCGTAAACGTAGGCCATCGGTTCGAGGAGGTCGAGGCTCGGAGAAGGTCTCGAGTTCTCGTTCGACCCCACGCTGGGCGGGTTTATGGGCGGGTTCTGATTCGCTAGCTGAGCGTATCAGAGCTTTGGAGATACGCTAGAATAGCGCATGAGGCCGCGTGGCGTCTGGCGTTTCAGCGAAATACGCCGGAGTGGCGAGCCGCTTTTGAGTCCGGCGCGTCTGCCAGCTCCAGCGGGGACCGGACGAGGCGAGGGCGGAGCAGGGGCAGTCGATCTCGGTGACAACTCGGTGACAAAACGGAGGGTCACGTAGGGCCATCTAGGGACACGTCGGGCGCGAGGAAGCCCCAAATGGTACACGATTTCCGCTCTGTGTGACCCCTTCCGCAGGTCTCAAAATCCGGTGGGACATAGTCCCTTGAGGGTGGGAGCTGCGGCCGCTGCCGCGTCCTCGCTCGACCCTCGCTACGCTCGCGCCCCGAGTCCGGCCTCTGGGATCCCTCCGGTCCACCTCCGGCATCTACGCTCCGAAGCCCTTGCCGCGAGCCACCGGCATCCTGCACCATCACTCTCCATCAGCACCAGGATCATCGCCGGCCAAATCATCGCGAGGAGCCCGATGACGTACCTGCTCCGGACGCTCAACAACCCTTCGAACCGCGCCGAGCTCTTCGAGCGTCTCTCGGCCCTGAACCCCGACCAGCCACCAAGGTGGGGGAGCCTTACGGCGCCCCGCATGCTCTCGCACCTCTGCGACCAGATGCGGATGACGCTGGCGGACGAGTCATGCGCGGCCATACGAAGCCCCGTCAACTATCCGGTTCTTCGCGAGCTCTATCTCTACGTCCTGCCGTGGCCGAAGGGCAGCATTAAGGGACCACCTGAGGCATTTCATGCCGATCCGACGGGCTGGACCGAAGACCTGGGCATTCTCACCGAGTTGGTCGATCAGTTCCTGGCCCTCGAGTCAGACCGAGATTGGCCGAAGCATCCACACTTCGGCCGGATGAGCCAGCGGGACTGGGCCTTGTTCAGTTACAAACATTTTGACCACCACCTCCGGCAGTTCGGAGCCTGAGGAAGGAGACCGAGGGATCTGGCGAACAGCGCGGTTGGACGCTCAAGTGTTCTAAGCACGATGTGAGGCGCTTGCCACGAGGCCTCGCCGCAGTCCTTGCCATACGTCATTCCGAAACAGGAGTTGAGAGGATGTCCACACGCCTCATCCTCGGGGTCGTCGCCGTGCTCGTCGCGGCCCCTCAGGTGGTGCTCGCGCAGACCCCAGCGGTCGCAGATTCCGCGTTCATGGCCGGCATGACGTGGCGGTCCGTCGGACCGGCGAACATGTCGGGCAGGGTTACCGACATCGAGGGTGTCCCAGGCACCAAGACGTTCTACGTCGCTGGCGCGACGAGCGGCATCTGGAAGACCATCAACAACGGGACGACATTCCGCCCCGTGTTCGATGACGAGCGCGTCATCTCGATGGGTGACCTCGCGATCGCGCCCAGCGATCCGGAGACGGTGTGGGCCGGCACCGGTGAGGAGGACTCCCGCAATTCGATCTCGCCCGGTGGGGGCGTCTACAAATCCACCGACGGCGGCATGACGTGGGAGCTGATGGGGCTGGAAGACACGCAGGCCGTCGGCCGGATCGTGATCGACCCGCGCGACCGCAACCGCGTGTACGTCGCGGCCCTCGGGCACCCATGGGGGCATAACGAGGAGCGCGGTCTGTACCGGACCAAGGACGGCGGAGAGACCTGGGAGCGCGTCCATTACGTAAGCGAGAAGGCCGGATTCGTCGACCTCGCGATGCACCCGGACGACCCGGACATGCTGTTTGCGACGAGCTGGGAGCGCGTTCGAGGTCCCTGGTACCTCGAGAGCGGAGGGCCCGGGAGCGCGCTGTGGAAGTCGACCGACGGGGGCGACACCTGGACCGAGGTCACGGGCGGCGGCTTCCCCGAGACCGAAAAAGGTCGCATCGGGATCGCGATCGCCCAGAGCGATCCCGACATCATGTACGCTATCGTCGAGGCCGAAGACCCGGAGTGCCCGACGGCCGAGGCTTCGGAGATGGGTGAGGCCGAGGCGGAAGCTGAGGAAGGGCAGGCAGAAGAGACCGGGGCCGAGAAAGCCGAGGCCGAGGAGTCCGGTGCAGACGAGTGCGCCGATCTGCACGGCTCGGGTCTGTATCGATCCGGGGACGGGGGCGATACGTGGACGTTCATGAACTCGAGCAACACGCGCCCGTTCTACTACTCGCAGGTACGCGTCGACCCGTCTGATCCGGACCGCGTGTTCTGGTCGTCCTTCTACTTCTCGAAGGATGGCGGGAAAACGGTGGGGAACGCCGCGGTCGGCGTCCACGTCGACCACCACGCCATGTGGTGGGACACGGCCGATCCCGACCACATAGTCGTCGGGAACGACGGTGGGATCGCCGTCTCGTGGGACAAGGGCGGGAACTACGACTTCGTGAACACGATGGCGATGGGGCAGTTCTACGCCGTCAGCTACAACATGGACGTTCCGTACCGGGTGTGTGGCGGTCTCCAGGACAACTACACCTGGTGCGGCCCGAGCCGGAGAGCCGACGGGGAGATCGACAACCACATGTGGTACTCGATCGGGGGCGGTGACGGCTTCTACGCCCCGCAAGACCCGACGGACCCCGACATCGTGTTCGGAGAGTCCCAGCAGGGTAGGATCTACTGGAGAAACACCGCGACGGGGGAGCGTCATTCGCTCCAGGCGCCCGACTGGCGTGAGGA
Source organism: Gemmatimonadota bacterium (assembly GCA_039588275.1). Classification (GTDB taxonomy): domain Bacteria; phylum Gemmatimonadota; class Gemmatimonadetes; order Palauibacterales; family Palauibacteraceae; genus JBDHAC01. The sequence continues at coordinate 39,523 of JBDHAC010000017.1, read as the reverse complement.
GACGAAGGCGCTGCGCGACTCGATCGCCATCCTCCAGGGAGACGATCCCGAAGACGTGTCGGCCGACGCCCAGGCACGGATCGACGCGCTCCAGCTGCGAGTGGCGGCCGATTCCGCCCAGTATGGCCTTCGCTTCAACTGGAACACTCCGCTTCAGCTCTCCCCGCACGATCCTCAGACTCTGTACATCGGATCGAACAAGGTCCTCAAATGGACCTACGACACCGATGAGATGGAGCCGCTGTCCGGAGATCTCACGTACGCAGACCCGGAGAAGATCGAAGTCGCCTACAACACCACCGGGGGCATCACGCGCGATGTAACCGGCGCCGAGAACTACGCGACGATCGTCGCGCTGGCCGAGTCGCCCCTCACCGAGGGCGAGCTGTACGCCGGGACGGACGACGGGCGCGTGTGGCGTGGCCCCGGCAGCGGCGAATGGATCGAGCTCACGGACCGCTTCGAGGGCGTCCCGCCCAACACCTACGTGAGCCGCATCGAGCCCTCGAGCCACAACGCCCGCCGCTTCTACGTGAGCTTCGACGGTCACCGGCAGGACGACTACACGCCGTACGTGTACGCCACGGACGACGGTGGCGAGAGCTTCCGCTCGATCACGTCCAACCTCCCCAGGGGCGGCCCCGACTTCGTACACGTGGTCCGCGAAGATCCCGACAATCCCAACCTCCTGTTCGTCGGGACGGATGTGGGCGTGTACGTCTCGACGGATCGCGGTGGATCGTGGACGAAGTTCATGAACGGGCTTCCCACGGTCCCGGTACACGACCTCAAGATCCACCCGCGCGAGCACGAGCTGATCGCGGGCACGCACGGTCGCTCGATCTGGATCGCGGACATCGCACCGCTCCAGCAGCTTGCGAACGGTGCGCTCCCGTCCTCGCCCACGGTGTTCGCGATGAAGACGGCGATCCAATTCGGCGATGTGCCGGTCGGTGGCGAGTTCATCGCGCAACGGGTCTTCCAGGGCGAGAGCGCCGACTATGGTGCCGAGATCACCTACTGGGTGCCGGAGAGCACCGCCGAAGAGCTGGCGGAGAAGGCGCGCGAGGAGGCACGCGAGCGCATGGCGGCAGCGGGGGGTGAGGAAGGCGCCGAGGGCGAGGCACAAGCTCCCGAGGCCGAAGCTGCCGAAGGTGAAGCCGAGGTCCGTCGCGAGGCCATGCGGGCGCGCATGGCAGGCGCGAGGGGAAGCCGGCAGCAGGGGCCCCAGGTGCAGATCGCGATCCTGGACGCGGCCGGTGATACGGTTCAGACGCTCACGGGCCCGGCCCACGCCGGCCTGAACCGGACGCACTGGAACCTGCAAAAGCGAGCGGAGCGGGAGGAGCAGTCCCCCTCGGAGCGGGCCGACAGCCTACGCAACATCCGGCTCTACAAGGAGGTCGGTGACTCGCTCGTGACGCACGAGGGCGCGAACCGTCAGCTCGTCGACCGTGTGATCCAGCTGGCGACGGGCGGCGATCCCCAGGCGCTTCGCCGCATGTTCGGTGGTGGGGGTGGGCGCGGGGGAGGGGCCGGTGAGGCTACCGGGTGGCGCGAGCGGCCAGGCGAAAGCTATCCGGAGGCCGGTACGGGTAGCGGTCGTGCGGCCCGCCCCGGTGGTGCGGGTGGGCCTGGCGGTCCCGGTGGCTTCGACCCGGGCGAGATGCGCGACACGTTTCTGGAGATTCGATCCGGGATGCGGGCCCGGGGCGCGAACGTCGGTGGATTCCGCGGTTTCGGCGGCGGAGGTGGGTCGCTGGCCGCTCCAGGCACCTACACCGTAGCGGTCACGATCGGAGACGAGACGTACACGACCCAGGTCGAGGTCACCCGAAAAGACGGCTTCGGCTTCTGGGACGGACGCGACTCGGACTGACGCCTGATCCCGATGCGAACGGCCGCCTGGGGCGATTGCCGCTCAGGGCGGCCTTCCATTTCCTCCACGAATCGGAGACCCCCATGCCCATCACATCCTTCCCCGGATTCGACGACGGCCTCGCGGCCGAGAGCCGCAGCAGGGATCACTTCCTCACCACGCTCGACTTCGAGGACGAGCGTCTGTGGGTGCCGTACGGCGAGACGGCCTGGTTTCAGCCGTGCCAGTTCAACGTCACGACCGGCGGCTTCACCGCCGTCCTCAAAGCACTCCCGGGAACCGTCGTTCCGAAGCACTACCACGTCAGCACGGTGCAGGGGTACACGCTGCAGGGAACTTGGCGTTACCTAGAGCACGATTGGATCGCCACCACCGGGTCCTTCATCTACGAGCCTGCAGGCGAGGCGCATACGCTCGTGGTGCCCGAGGATGCCACCGAGCCGGCCATCATCCTGTTCGTCGTCGCCGGAGCGCTCGTGTTCGTGGACGAGGACGGCGCATTCCTCATGTACGAGGACGGGTTTTCAATCCTGGAATTGACCCGGGAGCACTACCGTAGCGTGGACCTAGACCCATCCCGCGCCGACGCGCTGATCCGCTAGGTCGCCCGCCGGCCGTCCGTGGGCGGGTGGCGCCGCTCCTTTTAACACGTTCGCGTCGTGACCTGTCCTCTAGGGTGATCGGAGGAGGCGAACACCACCTAGCAGGAGCGACGGCGATGCGAAGGGGGATTCTCATAGCACTGGGACTGACGATCGTCGTCCCGGCGGTGTTGGACGCGCAGCGCAGGCCGCTGGGCCCGCGCGGGCAGGCGTTCGGACCGCGTATGGCGATCGGTAATCGGGCCGGCCCCGCTCAGATCGGCCGGCAGGGAATGGCGTTCAACCCGCAGCTACTCATCCAACGTCGGGAAGCACTGGATCTTTCGGACGAGCAGGTGACGCAGCTCGAAGCGCTGGCGGCGGAGACCCGAAGCACCCGCGAGGCGCTCCCGGCGACCATCCGAGAGCATGCGGACGCGTTGCGCGAGGCGTGGCGGGCCGAGACGACGGATGTGGGAGCCATAGAGCGTCACACCCGCGCGATCCTCGACGCGCAGCAACAGGCTGCCATGGCCGCAGTGACGGCGACGGCACGCGCGAGGGAGCTGCTGTCGGCCGAGCAGCGAGGGCGCATGGAGGGCTGGGTCGAAGGGCGGTTCGGCCGGTCGGGACGGGTGGGTGTCAGACGCGGCACGGGTCGACGTATGCCCGGCGGCGCCCGTCGCCTCAGGCGGCCCAATTGAGCCGGAGACCGCTGGAGCAACCCCTTCGGCCCGGCGAGTAAGCACGCTCCGCAAGTCGGCGGGCCCCGCTCTCCGCAGGGTCCGTCGGCCCTATCCTCCGCCCGGTTCGCAAGCTAGCCTTCCGCGGAGTGGGCGACGTTCAGTATCGTTGACTCGTTCGCTGGTACGAGGTGCGCCGGTTCAGACCGCCTGCGTCCCAGGTTGACCGATGTAAGGTTGCGCGTGACGCGCCCGGTACGTGAACGCGGCCAACTCGTGGGCCGGGAGAAGTGTCTTTCAGGGTGAGGGATGGGTGGCCGGGGCACGATGCCGGCCGACGGGAACGGAACCTTCGATCCGATATCAGAGACCAGATTGAACAAACTCCTCGGCGGCTTCAGCGAGCTGCGAAAGCGACACCTGTTCCAGATCATCGTCGTGTATCTGGGTGTGGCCTGGTTCTTTGTGGAGATCGTCGGCTTCCTGGTCGACAATTACGAGCTGTCACGCAAAGTCCTCGACACCGCCGTGCTGCTGGCCGTGCTGGGGTTCCCTGCCGTGCTGGTCATCGGCTGGAACCACGGCGCCAAGGGCCGCCAACGGGTCGCACGGGCCGAGGTGTGGTTGCTACTCACCCTGGGTGTGATGGCGGCGATCGGCACGTATCGGATCACGACGGCCGAGGAACCGCCGGCCGCCGTGGGAACCGAGTCCACGGCCGCTCCGGGTGGACAGATCGCGGCGCCCGCTCTGATCGACGCGGCCTCCTCGGAAACGCTCGACCTCGGGGCTTCGTCAGTGGCCGTGTTCCCGTTCGACAACAACGTGTCGGATCCCGAGTTCGGTTGGCTCGGTTCCGGGCTCGCGGACATGCTGACCACCAACCTCGCACAGATCCCAGAGCTACGCGTTGTGGGGCGCCAGCGTCTGTTCGACCTGCTGCGCGAGGCGGGTCGCGACGAGACCGATCAGATCCCCGAGGGGCTGGCATCCAGCATCGCGGAGCAGTCCGGCGCGCATTCCATGGTGCGCGGTAGCGTGGTCGGCTCGCCGGATGAGCTGGCGATCGACGCACAGCTCATCGACCTGGAGACCGGTACGGTCGTGGCTGCGGAGCGGGTGCGAGGCGGGGACGTGTTCGAGCTCGTAGACACCCTCTCGACCCGGCTGGCGCGGCGTCTAGCGGGCGACCCGCCCTCCCAGAGGAGACCTTCGCCGTTGACGCGTGTCGCGACGCGAGATCCCCAAGCTGCACGGGCCTTCTACGAGGGGCTGCGACTCCAGCGCGAAGGGCAGCACGAGGAAGCGCGCGTGAAGCTCGAGCACTCGATCCGACTGGACTCGACCAACATGCTGGCCCTCATGGCCCTGAGCACCGATGAGGATCACGCGTCGGCCGACGACCAGACCCGCTATCGCGCGATGGCCGTGCGTGAGGTCCAACGCCAGCTGCCAAAACTCCGAACGGCGTTCCAACAGCGGGACATGGATGAGGAGCAGTTGGAGAAGCTCGAAGCGTTGCTGGCGAACGCTCAGATTCAGGTGGAGCGGGCCGGTGAGATTCCCGAGGTGAATCTGGACTCTATCTTCGAGAACCTCTTCTCCTCGCTGCGAGTCGTCGTGCCCCGATTCGGCCGGCCGCCACCGATACCTCCGGACGGTCGGCGCGATCCGCCCCCCTCCGATCGCGAGCGACGCGACCCACCGAGCTAACTGGAGGCCTGCGGCCAGACAGCCGCTTCACGCCGCGCGCGCCCTTGTCTCGGGCCGGCGCCGCGATCCATGTTGGCCCATCACCCCGTCGAAACCCGCGCCGCCACAAGGAGACGGTGATGGAACGAAGAGCTTTCCTCAGGACCGGCCTGGCCGCCGGCGTCGCGAGCGCCACCCCCGTTTCGCTGCACGGCATGTCGTGGTTGTTCGATCCTCGGCACGCACAGGATGGAGTCATACGGCTGAGCTCGAACGAGAACCCCCTGGGCCTCGCCCCCGTCGCCCGCGAGGCGGTACTCGAAGGCCGCGAGGAGGCGAACCGGTATCCGGGCGCGTCGCGCCGGGCGCTCATCGAGGTACTGGCTCCGTACGTGGACGTGCCGCCGGAGCGGCTCTTCTTCGGGGCGGGCTCCACCGAGATTCTCCGCGTGGCCGTACAGGCGTGGAGCACGCCGAACGCGAAGCTGGTCCTCGCAAGCCCCACGTTCGAGGACGTTCCCGGCTACGCGCGGCCGTTCCCGTTCCAGGTCGAGTCCGTCCCGCTGACGGCGGACCACGCGCACGACATCGGGCGGATGCGCGAGATCGTCGATGGGTCCTCGAACCCGGCGATCGTCTACATCTGCAACCCGAACAACCCCACGGGGACGCTCACGTCGTCCGCGGAAGTGGATGCGTGGATCGGCGAAGCTTCGGATCAGACGCTGTTCCTCGTCGATGAGGCCTATCTCGAGTACGCGAACGATCCGGGGTATTGGTCCGCCCAACGCTGGACCGCGGAGCGGACGAACGTGCTCGTCGTGCGGACGTTCTCGAAGATCTACGCGATGGCGGGGATGCGAGTCGGGTACGGGATCGCACACCCCAAGACGGTCCAGCGGATGCGGCCGTTCCTGACGAGGAACAACCCGAACCACATGGCCGCCGTGGCCGCGGCCGCCTCGCTGACGGACTCCGAGCTTGTGGGCCGGAGCGTGGACGTCAACACCCGTGCGAAAACGATCGCGCATGAATGTCTGGACGACCTGGGGCTCGAGTACCTGCCGACGCACACGAACTTCCTCATGCACCGGATCCAGGGTGAGTTGAGGACCTACATCGGGCGGATGGCAGAGCAAGGGATCCGTGTAGGGCGGCCGTTCCCGCCCATGCTCGAGTACAATCGCCTCTCGTTCGGCTTGCCCGAGGAGATGGAGCGCTTCGCCGAGACCCTGCGCGGCTTTCGCGCACGCGGTTGGGTGTGATCGTAGGGCACACCGGCAGGCTCCGGCCCAGGTCGCCGACGCTTCGCCGCAGCTCCCCCGCGCACGTGGCCAGGCCTGCCTCTCGCGCGGCGCTCTTCGTCGCCGCGCTGTCGTGCGTCGGGCTCTCCGCCTGCACCGGTGCGGACCGCCCCGGTGCGGACGGCCGACCCGTCGATCTGCTCCTCACCAACGGTCGCGTGTACACCCTCACGTGGCCGGCACCCGCGCCGGACGGGACTCCGGCGCCCGACGCCCCTTACCGGGCCGCTGGTTGGCGGCCAGACGCCGAAGCCGTCGCGATACGGGATGGCATCCTGGTGTTCGTCGGCTCGGACTCGGAGGCCGAGGGCTACCGCGCGAACGCGGCGAGGGTCATCGATGTGGAGGGAGCCACGGTCCTTCCCGGGCTGGTGGATGCGCACGTGCACATCGCCTCGCTGGGCGCGCGGCTCGAACAGGTCGACCTCGTCGGCGTCGAAGCCGAGGAAGAAGCGATCGGTCGCGTCGCAGAACGGACGGCGCAGGTTCCCCCGGGCGAGTGGGTCCTCGGGTGGGGCTGGGACGAGGGTGCGTGGGCGGATCGATACCCGACGCACGATCTGCTCAGCTCCGCGGTTCCGAATCACCCGGTCCTGTTGCGCGGTCTGCACGGCTTCGCGCTATGGGCGAACCGCCGGGCCCTCGAGCGCGCGGGAATCGACGCGGCCACGCCTACCCCGTCGGGCGGCGAGATTCGCCGCGATCGTGATGGGCGGCCCACCGGCCTCTTCCTCAACCGGGCCACGGCGCTGTTCGATGCCGCTCTGCCCGAGGCCACGCCCGAGCGACTCGCGGGGCAGGTCCTCTCGGGGCTCGGTGCGATGGCGGAGGACGGCTTCGTCATGGTGCACGAGGCCGGCGCGGATGGCGCGCTCATGTCGGCGCTCGAGACGCTCGAGCGCGATGGCAGGCTTCCGATCCGCGTGTACGCCATGCTGTCCGGCCGCGATTCGGCGCTTCTGGATGCCTGGCATGAGCGAGGGCCGGATGCACCGGGTGGGGAGGGCCCCGGTGAACGTCTGATCACGCGTTCCGTAAAGGGGCACTACGACGGCGCGCTGGGATCACGCGGAGCCCTGCTGCTGGACGACTACAGCGACCTTCCCGGGCAGCGCGGGACGGGCTCGCACGGATACGGCTACGACCACGAGCGAATCGCGGAGCTGTCCCGAGCCGGGTTCCAGCCCGCCATCCACGCGATCGGGGATGCGGGAAACCGCGAGACGCTCGACTTCGTGGCGGAGCTGTTCGCCGACACCGCGAGCCTCCACGCGCTGCGTCCGCGCATCGAGCACGCGCAGATCGTGCACCCCGACGACTTCGCGCGCTTCGCGGACCTGCGGGTGATCGCCTCGATGCAACCTCCGCACATGGCGGAGGACAAGACCTGGGCGGAGCAGAGGCTGGGGCCGGAGCGAATCCTGGGAGCGTACGCGTGGCGCACGTTTCGTCAGACCGGCGTGCCGCTCGTATTCAGCTCCGATCTGCCCGGGTCGGACCACGACATCTTCTATGGTCTGCACGCCGCCGTCACGCGCCGCGATACCGGCCTCGAACCGTCCGGGGGGTGGTATCCCGAGCAGCGCCTGACGCCGGAGGAGGCCTTGCGCGGCTATACGACGGGGGCCGCGTACGCGGCGTATTTGGAGGATCGGGCGGGTGCGCTGGCTCCGGGACGCTGGGCCGACATCACCGTGCTGAGCGTGGATCCTCTCGCGACGCCACCGGAGTCGTACGAGGAAATTCTGTCGGGCGCCGTCCTGCTCACGATCGTCGGGGGTGAGATCGCCTACGAGCGACCATCTGGCGGGTAGTCCCGGCACCGGCCGACCCTGACCGAGCGGCCGCGCTAAAGCGAGCTCTTCCCGATCGTGCGCTCCAAGTAGGCACGGATGGTCGCGTGAATCTGCGGGTCCCTCCAAAGCACCTCCACGTTCCTGTCATACTCGGACTGGGTCTCCCCATCCGGCGTGGTGAGCCGACGCTTCGTGAGCGCGAACGTCGCGCGCGGGATCCCGCTCATCTCGCGCCCGACTTCGACGGCCCGATCGATCAGCTTCCCACCGTCGATGAGCTCGTGCACGAGCCCGCGCGCCAGCGCTTCCCCAGGGCTCGAGAGACTCCCGCGTAACACGAGGTCCCGGAGGTGCGCGCGCGGCACGGCGTCTCGCACGATGTCCAGGGCCGCGCTCGGAAACGGAACGCCGACTCGAAGCTCGGGCACGCCGATCGTCCCCTCTCCATCCGCCATGAGCCGGTAATCGCACGCGAACGCGATCACCCCTCCACCGGCGATCGCGTGCCCGTTGATGGCCGCGATCAGGGGCTTCGAAAACGTTCGCAGACGGTCGATCAAGCCCATCAACGCCGGAAGGAACGCCTCCACGTAGGGCTCGCCTCCTTCCAGCAGCCGGAAGAGGTCGACGCCGGCCGAGAAGATATTGCCGCTACCCGTGATCACGGCAGCCCCGCAGCGATCCTCGCTCTCGAGCCCGGCCAACGACGCGCCCAGGGCGCGGCTGAGCTCCACGTCCAGGGCGTTGGCCCTACCGTGTTCCAGCCTGAGGACGGTGATGCCCTCGCGGTCGTCGCGTCGAATCACGATTCTCCTCCCGTGTAAGGTTTCGGCACGGCCGCAGCATCTTACATGGTGAGGCCGGTGCGCAGCACCCCGCTCCGCAGCGTGTCGGGGGCGTGGTACGACCGCGCCACGGTCGGGGTGACCGTGACGCGAGCGGACCGAGTGGCGCACGACTGGCAACCCCGGGGCGTGCCCGGCGGTCCAACGGCGTGGATTCCGGTTGCCAGGCGCTTGATAATCCACGTTACTACAGGGGACCGAGGCCGATACGGGTCAGGCCCCGGACCCTCTCGTACGGAGGCTACCGAATGAAACCCCGCCACTGGGTCACGCTGGTCGTCGTCGTGATCGCCGGGGCCCTTCTCGTCGGGATCATGTTGCGTCTGCGAGCCGGGGAAGAAGACGACTCGTCCTCCGCCGGCACCGACCCCACCGCCGACTCGGTGCGGGCGGCCGTGCAGTCGACTGCGGCCGAAGCCGCGTTCGCGTCCGAGATCGCCGTTCCGGTTCAGGGCGCGGTCATCCGACGCGACACGTTCGTCGTGTGGATCGACGCGGAAGGCCGAGCGGCCGCCCTCCGCAGCGCGCCGTTGTACGCCGAAGTCGAGGGGTCGGTGCTCGAGGTCCCGGTGCGCGAGGGCCAACGGGTCGCCGCGGGGGCGCTCCTGGCCCGCATCGATCCCGTGCCGTACCAGCTGACCGTGCGCCGCCGGCAAGCGGAGGTGGACAGGGCCCAGGCCGAGTTCGAGAACCTGACGCTGTTCGATGAGGAGATCGAGGACCCCGCATTGCGTGAGGGGCGGGAGCGGCAAGCTCGTATCCGAAGCGGGTTGTCGGCGGCCGAGGCGGACCTGGAAGAGGCGGAGTACGAGCTCGCGAAGACGCAGATACGGGCGCCGTTCACAGGCCGGCTGGCCAACCTGGCCATCGTGCAGGGGAGCCGTCTGCGGACGGGCGATTCGGTCGCGACGGTGATCGACCTCTCCCGCATCGATGTGGAGGCGGATGTGCTCGAGACCGAGCTCCCATACGTGCAGCAGGGCAGGGAGGTGCGGGTCACCTTCCCCGCCATCCCGGATCAGAGCTTCACGGGGCGGGTCGTCACGATCAACCCGCTCGTGAGCGCGGAATCGAACTCTGCCCGCGTCACTGTGCGTTTGTCGAACCCGGAGGCCAGGATGGTCCCGGGGATGTTCGGCAAGCTCCGCATCGCGGGCCGACTCCTGGCCGACCGCATGTTCGTGCCGCGGGACGCGATCGTGGAGCGAAGCGGATCGGGTCGGAGGCGGGAGGTGATCTTCGTGTTCGACCCGAACGAGGCCGGATCCGATCGCGGGAGCGCGAAGTGGAAGTACGTCACCACGGGCATCGAGAGCGGCGGATTCATCGAGGTCGAGCCCGAGACCGAGCAGGACCGATTCGAGCCTGGACAGATCGTGCTCGTGGAAGGACACGCCACCTTGATCCACGACGCTCGCGTCCAGATTGAGAATCACGCCGAGCTAGGAGCGGACCGATGAGACGTCGGGTGCTTCGGCGGGCCGGCCACCTGACCGGGGCACTATCGCTGGCGAGCGCGTGGTTGTCGACAGGCGGAGTGGGAGACGGGCTGGCACAGGTCCCCGACACGCTCAGTCTCGAGGTGGCAATCCGGATCGCGCAGGACCGGCACCCTGACATCGCCAGCGCACGCGCCTCGCTGGACGCCGCCGCGGCGGACCAGCGCGCAGGGTGGGGCGCGTTCCTCCCGAACGCCAGCGCGAGCCTGTCGTTGAGCCGGTCCGAGTTCACGACTGTCACGTTCCAGAGCCCCGAAGGGCCGTCCGAACGCCTTGACGAGCCGCTCACGGACGTGAGCAAGGCGGCATCGCAGAATCTCAGCTTCAGTTGGGACTTGCTGCGGGGCGGCCGGCGGTTCACGGACCTACGGCGGACGCGGGCGGCGACTCGCTCGGCGAACAACCAACTCTCCCAGCGGGAGCGCGATGTGGCGTCGGGCGTACGCGTCGCGTACTACGAAGCTTTGAAGCAGGGCGGCCTGGTCGAGGTCGCCCGTTTGCAGCTGGACGGACGCCGTCGGGACCTGGATGTGGCCCAGCGGCGTTACGAGATCGCCGCGGTCAACCGAACCGACGTGCTGGGAGCAGAGATCGAAGTGGGCCGGGCGGAGCTGGCCCTGGTCCAGGCGATCGATCAGGAAGCGGGCGCCCAACGAGAGCTGCGCTTCAGCATGGGGCTTCCAGCGGAAGGGCCTCCGTTCATCCTGCGCGACGTAGGTCCCGCGCCCGACGCGACGGCACTCGATGACTCGGCGCTCGCCGGGCGTGCCCTGTCGACGAAGCCGGGGATCCGCGCGCTGGAGTCGGATGTGGCGGCGGCCTCGGCAGGGCTCTGGGGGGCGCGAAGCGGTTACCTGCCCACCATCAGCTTGGGCTACGGGCTCGCCCGTTCGGAACAGGGGGACGCGACTTCGCCGTTCTTCAGGTTTGACCTCCCAAACACCGGCAACGCGTTCCAGGTGTCGGCGTCCTGGAACCTGTTCGACGGGTTCACTCGCGAGCAGCAGACCGCTCAGGCTCGGGCCAACCTGCGTGCCGCCGAATCATCGCTCGCGCTGGAGCAGATCACAGTCGACCGGGACGTGCGAAACGCGGTCCGGGAGATCCGGACGCGCGCGCGCCGGCTCGAGCTCCAGGAAAGCAACCGCGACCTCGCCCGACAGCGGGTGGACATGATTCGCGAGCAGTACCGGCTGGGGACGGTCGAGTATACTCTGCTCCTGCAGGCCACCGAGCAGCTAACCGATGCGGAGCGTGCGCTCATCGACGAGCGCTTCGAGTACCTGAAGGCTTGGGCTCGGCTCGACGCACACGTCGGGGGGTTCTTCTGATAGCGCGACGCCGCCGGTTGCCGCCACCACCAGACCTCTCAGGGCGCTTGGCGGACCACGCCGACCACCACCCTGGCGGGTGGAGATGAGCTGAGCGATGGCGCTTCCCGACCTGTCGCTCCGTCGACCCGTGGCCACATCCATGTTGTTCGTCGCCGTGGCCGTGCTCGGGGTCGTCTCCTTTCTGCGACTTCCCATCGACCTCCTCCCCGACGTGTCCTTCCCGACCCTCTCGGTGTGGACGACCTACGCCGATGCCGGCCCGGAGGAAGTCGAGCGCTTCGTGACCGAGCCCATAGAGGCGGCCCTGTGGCGCGTTCCGGGCGCTCGTGAGGTGACCTCGCGCTCGCGTGAAGGCCAGTCCCTCGTTCGGCTCGAGTTCGGGTGGGGAACGGACATGGAGTTCGCGACCCTCAATACGAGGGAGCGGCTCGACAACCTGCGCGAAGCGCTGCCGAGAAGTGCCGAGCGCCCGGTCATCCTCCGCTCGGACCCGCAGAGCGACCCGATCATGAACATCGCCGTGAGCGGCGCGGATCTGCGAGAGCTCCGACAGCTCGCGGAGGCGGTGTTCAAACGACGTCTCGAGCAGCTCGACGGAATCGCGCTCGCAGCCGTCACGGGAGGCCCGGAGCGGGAGATCCTCGTCCAGGTGGACCCGGAGCGCCTCGCTATCCACGACGTGACGCTGGACGAGATCGCGGCGGCGCTGGATGCCGCGAACTACAACGCCCCGGGAGGGGCGATCAACCGCGGGAGGTTCCGCTACAGCCTCCGGACCCTGGGGCAGTTCTCCGCCCTCGAGCAGTTCGCCGAGGTCGTGGTCGCCCGCCCGCCGGGCGGCAACGTCGTGCAGCTGTCCGATGTCGCGACCGTCAAGGACACCATCGCGGAGCTCGAGACCATCGCACGATACAACGGTGAAGCCGCGATCGGGCTGCAGATCTACAAGGAGTCGGGGTCCAACACGGTTCGCGTGGCGGACCGGGTGAGGCGAACGCTCGACCAGCTTCGAGTCGAGTACCCGCGCGTGGAGATGGAGCTGGCCTCGAGTCAGGCGATTTTCGTCCGCAACGCGATCTCCAACGTGGTGCAGGCGCTGCTGCTCGGTGGGTTGCTCGCGTTCTTGGTCCTGTTCCTGTTCCTTCGCGAGCCTCGCTATCCGGTGGCGATCAGCCTGGCGATCCCGATCTCCGTCATGGCGGCATTCGCGCTCCTCTACGTGTTCGATGTGAGCGTCAACATCATGTCGCTCGGGGGCCTGGCGCTCGGGGTAGGGTTGCTGGTCGACAACTCGATCGTCGTGCTCGAGAACATCTTCCGGCACCGGCAAAGTGGGCCATCTCGAGCGCCGGATCCGGGGGATCGCGCCCCGGCGCCCGGTGACGGGGATGCCGGGAGCTCGGTCGAGGGCCGGATGCATGCCAGGCCGGCTTCGATCGGGGCCCGTGAGGTCGCGGGCGCGATCACGGCCTCGACGCTCACGACGATCGCGGTCTTCTTCCCCGTGCTTTATGTCGAGGGTGTGGCCGGGGCGTTGTTTGGAGACCTGTCCCTGGCGGTGACGTTCTCGCTGCTCGCCTCGCTCCTGGTCGCGCTAACTCTGCTGCCGGTCATGGCGTCGCGCGCGAAGCGTCGTGCGGCCGGAATCCCGGTGGGAGCGGTGGGTGGCGGTCTGGACGTCTCGGCGGGTGCTGCTGCGGCGGGAAGATCCGATCGTCAACGATGGATGAATCGTGCCCAGGCGCGAGCGTCACGCATCGCGTCATCGCCTTTCAAGCTGATGGCGTACATCGGACGGTCGGTCGTGCTCACGCTCGCGGATATCGGGCGGGTCATGGGCCGTACACTCGACCGTGGTTTCCGTCCGTTCCTCGACGCCTTCGACCGGGCGTTTCGGCGGTTCGCGGAACGATACGAGAGGACGCTCGAGTGGTCGCTGGCCCATCGCGGTGCGGTTCTGGGAATCGCTGCGGGCGCGCTCGCGGCGGCGCTACTGATCGGCGGCGCGCTCCCGATGAGCCTGATGCCGGAGGTGGATGAGCGTCTGTTCCGGGTGGAGCTGGAGTTGCCTGTCGGAACCCCGTTGCAGACCACCTCCGAAACTGCGGGACGGTTGGAGAGCGTGCTGCTCGAGATGGAAGGCGTCGACGGCGTCTTCACGCGAGTCGGACGCGCCCGCGATTCCGAGCTCGCCACGCGTGAGCTAACGGGTCTCAACAGCGCCGCCATCGAGGTGCGACTGCTGGCGCGTGGGACGGGCACGGGAGCCGTCGTCGAGGAGCTCCGCCGATCCATTCAAAGTGCCGGCGTGGACCCCGTCTATGTCTCGGTAGAGACGGGACGCTCGACCTCGCTCGGACGCGCGCTCGACGTCGGAGAGTCCGACCTGGCCGTCAAGGTTCAGGGTGCTGAACTGGATGAGCTCCTGCCGGTGGCCGAGGCCGTGGCGGACCGCATGCGGGCGCTCGAGGAGCTCGCCGACGTGCGGGTGGATGTACAGCTGACGCAGCCGGTGCTCGAGGTGCGCGTCGACCAGGACGCCGCAGCGCTCCATGGGCTCACGGTGCGAGAGGTCGCGGATGGAATCGAGGCGCTGCTGAGAGGGTCGGTCACCGACCGGTCGTACGCCGAGTTCTCGGACAAGATCGACATTCGGGTCGCCATACCCGGTGCCGCGCGTCAGGACCTCGCTGAGGTGATGGCGGTTCGGATCAAGGGCGTGCCCATCGAGGAGCTCGTCCTTGCGCGACCGGGCTATGGTCCGTTGGAGGTGCGCCGCGAGGATCAGAACCGCACGGTCCAGGTGCTCGCGGATGTGCAGGGCGGTGGCCTCGCCGCCGCGGTGCGCCGCGTCGAGGAGGACCTGGCGCAGGTGCCGAGGCCGGCGCTCGTCAGCGTCCGCGTGGGAGGGCAGAACGAGGATATGCGCGCGAGCTTTCGCTCGCTCGGGTTCGCGTTTCTCCTCGCATTGTTCCTCGTGTTCCTGATCATGGCCGCCCAGTTCGAGTCACTGATCCAGCCGCTAGTGGTCCTGACCGCAGTGCCCCTCGCCGCCATTGGCACCGTCGCCGCGCTGGCTCTCACGGGTGCGGGGATCAACGTCATGAGCGGCATCGGGCTGGTGATTCTCATCGGTATCGTCGTAAACGACGCGATCGTGAAGATCGACTTCATCAATCAACGGCGTGCGGTGGGCATTCCCAAGCGGGCCGCGATCCTGGCTGCGGGCCGGCTGCGGCTGCGGCCGATCATAATGACGACCGTCACGACGGTTGTGGGTTTGCTCCCGCTGGCGCTGGGCTGGGGGGCGGGTGCGGATCTGCGCGCGCCGCTCGCCATCGTCGTGATCGGCGGGCTCATCTCGGCCACCTTCCTCACGCTTCTCGTCGTTCCCGTCATCTATTCGCTCCTCGTGGAGCCGCGGGTGTCCGTGGCGACGCCCGAGCCGGCCCCTGCGCCCGCGACCCTCGGCGTGCCGCTACCGGAGACGAGCGCATGATCGACCTCTCTATTCGGCGACCGGTCGCCACAGCCGCCATCTACATCGCGCTGTTCGCTCTCGGCGCTTTCAGCTTTCGCCTCATCCCCGTGGAGCTGCTTCCCGAGGTCGACTACCCGAAGCTCACGGTGAGCGCGTCCTGGGCGGGGGCCTCACCGGAGGCGCTCGAAGCGTTCGTCACCGCCCCCGTCGAGTCCGTCATCCAGCAGGTGCGGGGAGTGCGCAAGGTGATCTCCACCTCGCGCGTCGATCAGCGCGGTATGGGCTCGAACGCTTCGATCGAGATCGAGTTCGAACGCGACACGCGCATGGAATTCGCCAGGCTCGACCTCGGAGAGCGAATCGCCGCACTCTTGGATGAGCTTCCGCCTGGCGTCTATCCGACCGTGGAGCCGTTCGTCCCGCCCGAGTTCGAAGAGGAGGATCAGCCCTTCCTGAGCTACCGGCTCACGGGTCCCTATACGTTTGGAGAGTTGGGGCGCCTGGGTGATGAGGAGATCGTCCCCACGCTGCGAGCGATCGATGGCGTCGCGGATGCCCAGGTCTACGGGGGCGAGCAGCGTGAGATCGCCATCGAGCTGGACCGTGCGCGTCTCGAAGCGCTCAACCTTCGACCCGAGGAAGTGCAGCTGCGGATCCAAGAGGTATCGGCTCCTCGCGCGCCGGGCTCGGTCACGCTCGATGGTCGACGGGTGGCCCTCGCCGTTCGGACTCGGGCGTTCACGGTGGCGGAGTTGGGTGACATCGTCGTGCGCGCCCGTCCTGAAGGAGCGATACGGATCCGGGACCTGGGGCGCGTGCGCGACCAGACGGCGGACCCGTGGCTCATGGTTCGAATCGATGGGCTTCCGACCGTACAGCTCGTCATACGGCGGCAGACGGGCACCAATGCCGTCCGGCTCGCGGCCCGACTGAAGGAGCATCTGGAGGAGCGCGCCGGGGCGCTCCCCCCGGGCGTGGAGCTCGAGTTGCTCGATGACCAGAGCGAGGACATCCGCACGCAACTGAGCGACCTGAGGCTGCGCGCGATCGCGGCCGCGATCGTGATCTTCCTCGTGCTCATGCTCTTCCTGCGCTCGCTCTCGGCCGTGGCCGTCGTATTTGCCACGATCGGCTTCAGCGTGCTGTTCGCGGTGAACCTCCTGTACCTGGGCGGGTTCTCGCTCAATGTCCTGAGCCTCGCCGGCCTCGCGTGGGGCTTCGGGCTGGTCGTCGACAACGGGATCGTGGTGTTCGAGAACGTGGACCGGCACCATGGAAAGGGGGCCTCTGCACGCGATGCCGCGAGACGCGGTGCGCGTCAGGTCGCGCTCCCGGTCGTAGCGTCCACGCTCACTACGGCCATCGTGCTCGTCCCCTTCCTGTTCTTGCAGGGCGATCTCCGCGTCTACTACCTCCCGCTGGCATTCGCGGTCGGTTTCTCGATCCTGGCAAGTCTGTTCGTGGCCTTCACGTTCGTGCCGTCGCTGGCAGCACGTCTGGGTGGGCGGGTCCGGCCACCCGTCGTCGACAGCGAGTCGCAGCACGTACACGAGCCGTTCTATATCCAGGGCTACCGTACGGCTCTCGCGTGGGCCCTCAGACACCCGATCGTGGTGGGGCTGGTGTGCGCCGGGTGCCTCGGGGGGAGCTTCTGGCTGTTCGACTCGAACGTCACGCGCGGGGTTCCGTGGACCAGCTTCTGGGGGCAGCGGACGTACATCCTCATCACGATCCAGTTTCCGCGCGGGGCCGGCATCGATCGAACGGATGAGCTGGCTCGTGCGTTCGAGGCGAAGCTGGCGACGCTGCCGGAGCCCGAGCGCTACGTGACCGTCGTACAGGATCAATACGCGCGGATCGAGGTGACCTTCCCGGAGGAGCTCGAGGACTCTCCGGTCCCGCCGGCGATCAAGGAGCAGATGGTCGCCCACAGCTACGGGTTCTCCGGGGTCGAAGTCCGTGTGTACGGGTACGGTCCGAGCTTCTACGGCGGAGGAGGAAGCCCGCCCAACTATCGACTTAAGGTGCTCGGATATAACTATCTGACAGTACGTGATATAGCAGGTGAGATCGCGGGGCGTTTGGAACGCTTCGGCCGCATTCAGGATGTGGATCCGAACGCGAGCGGAGCCTGGTACGAGCGGGACAAAGAGTTCGAGTTCACTATCGCTCCCGACCGAGCCGCGCTGGAGTCACATGAACTATCCGTCGAGCAGCTGCTCTCCTTCGTATCGGCGAACGTCCGGACCGAGTTCGATGGTAACCGACTCCGAATCGGGGGAGACGAGGTGCCCTACGCGGTGAAGGTGGCCGGGTACAGGGACTTCGATCTTCAGAACCTGCGCGAGTTGCGGATCCCGGTGGACTCGAGTGCGGATATCCGACTCACCGATGTGGCGCGCATCGAGCAGCGGGATGTGCTGGCCAACATCCGTCGGGAGGATCAGCAGTACGAGCGCACGGTCGCGTGGGAGTTTCGTGGGCCGATCAAGCTCGGGGACCTCGTGCGAGACGCGGTCGTCGACGCCATGGAGCTTCCACCAGGGTACCGGATCGAGGAGGATGAGAGCTGGCGCTGGTCGGAGGAGGAGCGACTGCAGGTCTACCTCGTCCTCGGTTTCGCCGTCCTGCTCATCTACATGGTCGCGGCAGCGCTGTTCGAGTCGCTCGCGGCACCGTTCGTGGTCTTGTTGACGTTGCCGCTCGCGCTCATCGGGGTGTTCCTGATCTTCTTCCTGGCGGACGCCACCTTCACCCGCACGGCGTACATCGGGACGATCATGATGGCCGGGATCGTGGTGAACAACGCGATTCTGATCGTCTACCATATCGGCGAGCTGCGCCGTGAGATGGGGGTACAGGCCGCCATTCTGCAGGGGACGCTCGAGCGCGTCCGGCCGATCTTCATGACCACGCTCACGACGGTCTTTGGGCTGCTGCCGCTCGTGGTATTCGCGGGGGGGCAGGACACCAACATTTGGAACGCGCTCGCCCTGGCGACGATCGGGGGGCTGATCTCGAGCACGATCTTCGTGCTGGTCGCGATCCCGGTCGCGTACCGGTGGATCGTAGCACGCGCCGCCTGAGCCAGCGAGAAAGGCTGATGGCGCACCCTGCCGGTGGGCCTTTGCCCATCGCGACGGAGCCTGATAGGTATGGGTGCGCCCCGCGAGAGCTCGGGCGCCCGAACCTAATCAGACAGAAGGAGTGAACGGATGAAGTCGTTGCGGGGAGCCGTGGAGTGCACGGCGTTCTTGGTATGCAGCTCATTGGTCTTCGGGTGTGGGTCCGACACCGTCCCAGACTCGGCTTCCGAGGCCGACGTCCCCGGGACCGATGCATCGTCACCCGACGCCACGAGCGAGGGGGAAAGTGAGATGAGTGACTCGCAGCTGCTGGACCCGGGCAGCCCCGAGAACAATCGGACCGCACCGGGTGAGTTCACGGTCCGTTTCTCGACGTCCGCGGGCGACTTCACCGTGGCAGTCACCCGTGCCTGGGCACCAAACGGAGCGGACCGTCTCTACAACCTGGTACGAGCCGGGTTCTACGACGGGGTGCGCTTCTTCCGCGTCCTGGACGGCTTCATGGCTCAGTTCGGGATCCACGGTGATCCACGGGTGGCCACCGCCTGGCGTGGAGCGCGCATCGCGGACGACGCGGTTCTCGAGAGCAACACGCGCGGTCGCGTCACGTATGCGACCGGAGGGCCGAACACGCGCACGACCCAGTTGTTCATCAATTACGGCGACAACTCTCCTTTGGATCAGCAGGGTTTCTCCCCGCTGGGCGAGGTGGTGGAAGGGATGGAAGTCGTCGACCGTCTGTACAGCGCATACGGGGAAGGACCACCGAGCGGGACCGGACCCAACCAGCGCCGAATCCAGTTGGAGGGGAACGCGTACCTCGAAGCCGACTTCCCGGAACTGGACTACATCATCGAGGCTCGGATCGTCGAGGGAGACACCGACTGATTCGAAGCCCCTCTCGGGGGCGTCCCGGTATCGGCCCGGCCCGCTCCGGGACGCTCCCAGCCGTCAAATGACGTTGCGCTCCCCCCCTAGAGTGTTGCACGGACGCAACGTTCTGCCGGGGGAGCCCCCCTTCAGCCCCCTGTCTGACGCCTCCGAACTTGTCTGGGTAACTCCACCGCTCCTCGGCGCCGACCCCTGACTGAGCGCGTGCCGAGCGGATAATCGGGGGGCCCCGACCCTCGCCCCGGACCCGGCCGGAGACAGGCCCGAGCGGGGCTGAATCTCCCCTGCAATGCGCGCGTATCTTGCAGCGCCGCCCGGCATATACCGGAACCGCTCGAAGATCGAGGGGCTGGCATTGCAGGACGAGCTGAGGAAAGAGGCGCGCATTCTCGTCGTTGATGACGAGCCACAGAACGTCCGGTACATCACCGACGTTCTGAACTGGGCCGGGTACGAGCATGTAGAGGGGGTCACCGACCCTCTCGAGGCGGTGCCGCGGTATCAGGAGGTGGATCCGGATCTCGTCATCCTCGATCTGCTCATGCCCGAGCTGGATGGGTTCGGCGTCATGGAAACTATCCAGGGAATGCTCTCCGACGACGCGTACCTGCCCATTCTGGTCCTCACCTCCGACATCAGCAGCGAAGCGCGGCGACGAGCCCTCGGCGGTGGCGCCAAGGACTTCCTCAACAAGCCGATGAGCCCGACCGAGCTGCGGCTCCGGGTGGATAACCTCCTGGAGACGCGCTTTCTGTATCTCAAGTGCGCCAGTCAGGCGCTGGAGCTGGGAACGCTCGCCCGAGACGGCGGTGAGCGCGCGCTCGACGCCGAGTTCGAGCTGTTGGAGTGTTGGGCGGCGACGCTCGAGCGGGCTTCGCCGGGTGAAGCCGGTCATGCAAAGCGCGTCAGTTGGCTGAGCGGGCGTCTCGCCGAGGTGCTCGAAGTGCCGAGTCAGGAGGTCGAGCTGATCCGACGCGCTGCGTTGCTACACGGTCTCGCGTCGACACGTCCGGCCGGAAGACCGCTCGAGGGCGCGGAGGCGGGCCGTGGTAACGTGCAGGAGGTGGGGTCAGGACTTCGGGTGCTCGAGGGCAGCTCGCTTCCCGTCCTGGAAAGGGCGCGTGAAATGCTCTCCGGCCTCGCCGAGTCGTGGGACGGCAGCGGCGCGCCCAGCGGGTTGCGCGGTCCGGTGATCCCTCTCGTCGCCAGGATCGTGGCGGTCGCGGCGCATTTCGACAGCCTTACCCACGGGAGCGCGTCCGCTTCGGGCCAGGACGACCCGCTCGCCGAAATGGAGCGTCTTGCCGGCCGCCGATTCGATCCGGCGATCGTGGAGGCTCTACTGCAAACCGAGAGCGCCCGAACGGTCTGATGCCTTCCCCACTCATCAGCCTCAGTCTCCGGTCGCGTCTCTACCTGGGCGCCGCCGCCCTCATCCTGCTGCTGCTCGCTCCCGCGTATTACAGCCTGCGTCAGCTCGCGGAGCTACGGGACATAGCGTTCGATCTCCAGAGCCGTCACGCCGCCGCGCTGCTCGCCGTCGGCCGGATCGAGGCGACCCTGTCCGAGCTCAACCGTCAGCAGAGGAACTTCGTCGCCTCCGCGACGCCGGAGAACCGCTCCGCCATGTACGAGTCGATCGACCTGGCGCGTCTCTACGTGACCCGGTTGGGCGAGAGTGGATACCCCGAGAGCTCTCAAGCCGAAGGGCTCCGCCTCGACACGCTCGAGGCCGCCACCGCACGCCTCGACACGCTGATGACCCGGCGCCGGATAAGTGCGGCGGGTGCGGCCTACGCCGACATCCACCCGGTGTTCGAAAGTGCCAGCGAATCCCTGACCCTGCTCGCCGAGACGATCGACGGGCGGAGTACGGCGGCCGCCATCCGGGCGCAGGAGATCAGCCAGCGAACGGCGGGCACGGCGGCCCTCGCTACCGGCCTGGCGGGGGGATTGGCGGTGCTGCTGGCTCTGCTCAGCGTCGGTGCCGTGACCGGGCCTCTGGGGCGATTGCGTGCCGCGATGGCGGCCGTGGCAGGTGGACGGTTCGTGCCACCCCGCGACCTACCGTACGGACGCACGGATGAGATCGGGGATCTGACGCGCTCGTTTCGCTCCATGGCCGAACGCTTGGCGGAACTCGACCGGTTGAAGGCGGAGTTCGTGAGCATCGCCAGCCACGAGTTGAAGACGCCGGTGAACGTGATCCGCGGCTACGTCGAGATGATCGAGGACGGGTCGTACGGGAGGGTCGACGCGAAACAGGCGGAAGTGCTCGGGTACGTTCGCGAACAGACCGACGTCCTGCGCGAAAGGGTCGACCAACTTCTCGCCATGAGCCGTCTAGAGGCGCAGGGGCTCGATGTGGAGTTGACGACGGTTTCGCTCGAGGAGTTGCTCGAGGAGATCCGCCGCAACTTCGCCGGTCTCGCCGCGCAGAAGCGGATCGTGTTCCGCACGATGGCCGAGCCCACCGCACCCGTCACGGTACTGCTGGATCGACGAAGGGTGCGGGACGAGCTCCTCGGGAACCTGCTCTCGAACGCGTTCAAGTTCACACCACGCGGCGGCGCGATCGATCTCAAGGCGTGGGGTAAGCCCGGCTGGATCGTCTTCCAGATACGGGACACCGGGCACGGGATCCCTCCCGCCGAGCTGCCCTACATATTCGAGAAGTACTATCAGGCGGGTCAGCACGCCGGGAAGGTCGGTGCGGGTCTCGGTCTGGCGATCGCGCGCGAGATCGTCGAAGCGCACGGCGGGACGATCAGTGTCGAGAGCGAGCCCGGAATCGGGTCGTCGTTCCGCGTCGAACTACCCGCCGAAGCTGCGAGCCCCGATACGATCGACGCCACCACCCGTTTCGGCCGACGGCGGTCACCTGCCCCCGCATCCGAAGAGGAAAAAGCGCTCGCGCAGCGTCGGCAGCAGAAGAGCGAGCGTATCCGCCACCGACTCGGCCGGAACTGACCGTAGAAGGAACGGAGCCTGAGAAGAAGACGGACGGCCCGAAGGCCGTCCGTCTCTCGTTGGGTGCGGTGGGTCCGCTAGTTCAGCTTGAGCTCCGACCGTCTAGTTGACCTTGATGCCCAGTCCGGCCATGATCGCGAACATACGGGTCTTGACGCTCTCGGCATCCGTGATATCACTCGCTATGTCGGTGAGCCCGAGCGCGTAACGGGCATCGACGAGGCCCACCACGTTATCGCTCACGTCGAATTGGATCTCACCGCCGAACGCGATCGCAAAGTCCGTCGTTTTACGATCTGCGAGGCCCTCGATTTCATCGATGTCACAATCCACGTCGACCGAGACGCCAACGTCCTCGCCCGTGAGCGAGCAGGAGCTCTCGAACGAGATCACCGGGCCGGCGTACAGGCCGGGGCGGACGCGGCCGTCGGCGCCGAACCTCGCTTTCAGGAGAAGCGGGATGTCGATGTAGTCGAACTCGGCGGTCACCTCGACGCCCTCCTCCTGATCCGCGAAGCCCTTCTGTGCGTAGAGCACCTCGGGCTGAAGCGCGAAGATCTCCCCAAGTCCGATCTCGAGGAACAACCCGGCGAGGAACCCGTTGCGGCTATCAGAGCTCGCCAGGTCGGGTTCATCCGTGCTGATGTTCGCGAAGCTGAGGCCGCCCTTGGCCCCCACCACGACATCTTGTGCATCCAGCGCCGGCGGAACGGATGCGAGGACCACGATAGCCAATAACACGGTCGCTAAACGATGTAACATGCGACGACCTCCTTTTGGCGAGCGCGGATGAGCGGGACGGGGCATCACGCAAGCCGAAAGTGTGTCGACCCTACACCTATAAAAGCCTTATGGGTCCAAAATAACCGCAAATCGACGCGCCCTGTCAACCTCCGATTGGTGGTGTGGCAAGAGAGCGTAGCGACGCGCGTTACAGGGGGTTGCGGAGCGCGCGATGCAGGGTGCAGCGTCACCTCACCGGGCGAACGCCACCGTGCGAACTGTCCGCCCGCCCGGCCAGCCCGCGGGGCCCACCTCTGGAAGAGGGATGGGAGGATCGTGAGAATGCACAGGACTTCGAATCGCTGCTTGATCGGGCTGCTCATCGGGCTCACCGCTGGCGGTCTTTGGGGCGGCGAGCTGCTCGCACAGGTGAGACCCAGGGTTCGCGAGGCTGGCGTGACGATCGGTCGGCTGCCGACCGGCTCTTGGAACGCGATCACGGATGTCTCCGGCGTCCTCGTCGGGCACGAGACGGTGTGGGTCGGCGACTCGATCCGCACGGGTGTCACGGCGATTCTCCCGCACAATGGGAGCCTGTATGACGACCCGGTGCGGGCGGCCATCGCGGTCGGAAACGGGTTCGGGAAACTGGTGGGCCTCAGCCAGGTCAACGAGCTGGGGGAGATCGAGACGCCCATCCTGCTCACCGGGACCCTGAGCGTGTTCCGCGCCGCGGATGCGCTGATCGACACGCTGCTCGCTCACCCGGACAACGCCGGAGTACGCTCGATCAACCCCGTGGTGGGCGAGACCAACGACGGCTATTTGAGCGACATCCGGGCTCGACCCATCCGACCCGAGCACGTACGGGCCGCACTCCGAGCGGCCGCCGCCGGACCGGTGGAGGAGGGCAGCGTCGGAGCGGGAACCGGCGCCCGGGCGCTCGGGTGGAAAGGCGGGATCGGAACCGCGTCTCGCCGCCTCGATACCGAGATGGGCCCGGTGACGCTCGGAGTGCTCGTGCAGACGAACTTCGGTGGGAGCCTACGGGTGGACGGCGTTCCCGTGGGAGACAGCCTACGCGCGCGGGGTCTGCGCGGGCAGGGCTCCGCCGGGGATCGTGAGGGCCAAGACGGCTCGGTCATGATCGTCGTGGCCGTGGACGCCCCGCTCGCCCACCGGGAGCTCGAGCGGATCGGGCTCCGAACGTTCCTGGGCATCGCTCGCGCCGGGTCCCACATGTCGCACGGATCGGGAGACTACGCGATCGTCTTCAGTACCTCGCGAGCGCCCGCATCGCGCGATCCACGGCTTCTGTCGGCACTGTTCGAGGCCACCGTAGAGGCGACCGAGGAGGCCGTGATAAATTCTCTCTTCAGGGCGACCACGGTGACCGGGCACCAGGGACGTCGTTGGGAGGCCTTGCCGCTCGCTCCAACACTCGAGCTCCTGCGAAAGGCGGGAGCCGCACCCGAGCCCGACGCGCCACCAGGGCGGTGAACGACCGACTCCGAGCCAGAACATGAAGATCATCATCGTTGGTGCCGGCCAGGTGGGATACCACCTGGCGGAGACCCTCTCCCAGCAGGATCAGGACGTCGTCGTCATCGATTCCGATCCCGAGCGCGCCGAACACATCGGAGACCGTCTCGATGTCCTGCCCATAGCCGGGAACGGGGCGTCGATCCGCGTCCTGGAATCGGCGGGGGTCGCCGACGCCAAGCTCTTCCTCGCGGTGACGAACAGGGACGAGGTCAACATCATCGGCTGCCTCGCAGCCGAACGGCTCGGGGTTCAGCAAAAGGTCGCGCGTATCAGCAGCCCCGAGTTCTACGTCGAGGGTAGCGTCCTGTCGCGGGAGCAGCTCGGGATCGACCTGATGATCGACCCCGAGCGCGAGAGCGCGAGAGAGACCTTCCAGCTGCTCCGCAGCGAGGCAGCGACCGAGCTCGTGAGCTTCGCGGAGGGCAAGGTGTTCCTCATCGGGATGCGCGTGATGCCCGACGCCCCCGTAGCGGGGAAGACGATCTCACAGCTGGACGAGGAGCTACGGGGCCGGCAATACACGACCGTCGCCATCAATCACGACGGCGACACCGAAATTCCGACCGGGTCGAGTCGCATAGAAGCGGACGACCTGATCTTCCTGGTCAGCCCCGCGGGCCACATGTCCGAGCTGCCCGCGCTCGCCGGGTACGAACCCTACCGGCTGCGGAGAGTCATGATCGCCGGCGGGAGCCAGGAGGCCGTGCACCTCGCCCGCACGCTCACGAAGCACGACGTCGCGTATTCGATTCTGGACATCGATCACAAGCGGTGCGTGGAGCTGTCATCCAGGCTGCCGGAGGCGCTCGTGCTGCAGGGCGACGCCACCGACGCGGAGTTGCTGGAGATGGAAGGGATAGCGGGCGTGGACGGGTTCGTCGCGTACACCGGACAGGACGAGACCAACATGCTGTCCAGTCTGCTCGCGAAAGCCTCCGGCGCGCGCAAGGTGGTCAGCCTCCTCCATCGACGTCAGTACATCCCTCTGGCCAACAAGGTCGGTATCGATGCGGCGGTGTCTCCACGGCTCTCGGCGGCGAACTCGATCTTGCGCTACCTGCACCGCGCCAACGTCCTCGGCGTCGTGGCTTTGAGGGGTATCGACGCGGAGGCGGTCGAGATCCGGATCGGAAGCGACGCGCCCGCCCTCGGACGTCCCTTCCGCAGCCTCGACATCCCCGAGGGCGGCGTCGTAGGCGCGATCATCCGCGGCAAGAAGGTGATCACGCCGCGCGGGGATGACGCCGTGCGCGCGGGAGACCACGTCGTGTTGTTCGGCCTGCCGCACACGGTGCCGAAGATGGAACGCCTGTTCGCGTGAAGTACACCCACCTCATCCACGTGGTGGGCATCACGCTCATGGCCCTGAGCGTGGCTCTCGCGCTCACCGGACTCGTGTCGCTGTACTACGGGGAAGGAGACGCGGTCGCGTTCGGAGGTGCTGCCGCGATCGCCGCACTGACCGGATACACGGCGTACGCCCGCACGCGGATGGAGCGCGACCTGACGGTCCGGGAGGGATACGCGGTGGTCGCCCTCGCCTGGATCACCGTCGGTCTCGCCGGTGCTATCCCGTACCTCCTCTCCGGCGTCATCACGTCGCCGGTCGCAGCGTTCTTCGAGTCGGTTTCCGGGTTCACCACGACAGGTGCGACGGTGTTCGCGGATATCGAGAATCTCCCTCGCGGCGTTCTGTTCTGGCGCTCCGTGACCCAATGGCTCGGAGGGATGGGGATCGTGGTCCTGGGGATCGCGATCCTGCCGTTTCTCGGAGTGGGTGGCATGCAGCTGTTCCGCGCCGAGATGCCCGGACCGACTCCGGAGCTCCTCACACCCAGGGTCCGACATACCGCGAGCCTCCTGTGGGTCGTGTACGGTGGCCTCACCGCCGCCCAGATCGTGCTGTTCCTGTTTGGCGGCCTACCTCCGTTCGAGGCGATAAACCACGCCTTCACCACGCTCTCTACCGGAGGATTCTCCACCCGCAACGCGTCGCTCGCGGCCTTCGATGCGCCCTACATCCAGTACGTCACGATCCTGTTCATGTACCTGGCCGCCCTCAACTTCACGCTCCATTTCCGGGCCCTGAACGGGCGCTTCGACTACTGGAAGGACGCGGAGTGGAAGTTCTTCAGCGGTGTCCTGCTGGGGTGCACTATTCTGATCTTCTTCCTGACGGTTGCCCAGGGATCCGACGGTGGTGTCGAGCGGGCGTTCCGCGATTCGCTGTTCCAGACCGTCTCGATCGGTACGACGACCGGGTTCGTCACCCACGACTTCGAGCTGTGGACCGTGGGTGTCCAGTTTCTGCTTCTGGGACTGATGTTCATGGGCGGAATGGCCGGTTCGACGGGAGGCGGGATGAAGGCCATGCGGGTGTACCTGCTGGTTCGACACGGACTGACCGAGTTGAAGCGGAGCGTTCACCCCCGCGCGGTCGTCGTCGCACACCTCGGTCCGCGACCGGTCCGCGACCGAGTCTTCCTGCGCATCCTGGCGTTCGCGCTCTTCTTCTTCGCGCTGTTCGGCGCGGGCGCCCTCGTACTCACGCTGCTGGGTCATGATCTGACGACCGCGATCGGCGCGAGCGCGGCCAGCATCGGCAACATCGGACCCGGACTCGGAGAGGTAGGGGCGGTCGACAACTACGGTTGGATGGGGTCTGCGTCACACGTCGTGCTCATCTTTCTGATGCTGGCGGGCCGTCTGGAGATCTTCACGATCCTGTTGCTCTTCCACCCCGATCTGTGGCGTCGATACGATCGGCGGCGGCGTCCCCGAGTCTCGTGATCCAACCGAGGTGATCGTGGAAGAAGACACGCTCTCGAACGGAGTTGCTCCGGCCGGCGCGCCCGGCCCGGCAGCGGCGTTACGGCCCGACGCGGCGCAACCGGCTCTGCCGACCGAGCGCCTCCTCGTGGATGAAGGACCCGGCGAGGAGGCAGTGCCCGTCGATGTGCTATTCGTGGGAGGTGGGCCCGCGGGACTCGCGGGTGCGATCCAGCTCGCCCGGTTGGTGGCCCGGGACAGGGAGAATGGCGGGCCGCTCGGGGAGCTGGAGATCGCGGTGCTGGAGAAGGCCGAGGGGTTGGGCGAGCACTGCCTGTCGGGCGCGGTCGTGAACCCGGAGCCGTTTCGGACCCTGTTTCCCGACCTGGCCGCGACCGAGCTCCCGTTGCGGGATCGAGTGAACAGGGATCGGGTTTACCTGCTGACCGAGACCCGCAGCCTGCGTCTCCCGACCCCGCCCACCATGCGAAACCACGGGAATCACGTCGCGTCCGTGTGCGAGATCGCACGATGGCTGGGCGAGCGCGCCGAGGAGCTGGGCATCAACCTGTTCACCGGCTTCCCGGCCGAGTCACTGCTCATGCAGGGGGGGCGGGTAGTCGGTGCGCGGACGACGCCGGCCGGCCTCGATCGCGACGGCAACCCGGGTAGTGGTTTCATGCCACCGACCGATATCGGCGCGCGGGTCACGGTCCTGGCCGAAGGGACTCGGGGCGCCCTCTCCCAGGCGTATCTGGCGCGAGAGGGCGTGGGAACGGCGAACCCCCAGATCTACGCGCTGGGCGTCAAGGAGCTCTGGCAGGTAAAGCGTCCTCTGGACGCCGTGACTCACACGATGGGCTGGCCGCTCCCCCGCGACGCCTTCGGGGGCAGCTGGCTGTACCCGATGGCGGACGACCTCGTCTCGCTGGGGCTCGTGGTCGGCCTCGACCACCCGTACGTGGATCTGGACGTGCATGCCCTGTTGCAGTCGATGAAGCGGCACCCTCTGGTCGACGCGGTCCTGGACGGCGGGGAATTGGTCGAGTGGGGTGCGAAGACGATTCCCGAAGGGGGCTACCATGCGATCCCTGACCGATTGCACGGCGACGGGCTCCTCATTGTCGGGGACGCGGCCGGGACGGTGGACGTGGCCACATTGAAGGGGATCCACTACGCGATGCGATCTGGCATCATGGCGGCTCACGTCATCTACGATGCGCTCGCCGCCGACGATCCCTCGGCCGCCCGGCTAGCCGTCTATGATCAGCGGCTCAGGGCCAGCCTGGCCGCCGACGCGCTGTACCGAAACCGCAACATGCGGCTCGCGTTCAAAGCGGGTCTGTTCCGGGGGGGCGCGCGGGCGCTCGCGATGCAGTTGACCCGCGGGAGATTCCCGGGCGGTCGAATCGGTGCCGAGTCAGATGTGGAGGTGAAGCGCACCAAGCGCCTCGGGCGGTCCTACGTGGCGGATGGGATGCGGACGTTCGACAAGGTGGACGCCGTGTTCCGCGCCGGGAACGCGACGCGCGATGACATCCCGTCTCATCTAGTGACCGCCGATGGCGTGTCGGGTGAGATGGCTGAGTTCTACGAGCACCTTTGCCCAGCGGGGGTCTACGAGCGCGAGGGGGAGGAGCTGCGGGTCAATGCGCCCAACTGCGTAGACTGTAAGGCGACCGATGTCCTCGGTCCTCGCTGGTTGCCGCGCGAGGGTGGGAGCGGTCCGTCCTACAAGCGTATGTAGCCCCGACGTACGTAGGCTCGGGCGCGTACAGGCTCAGGCCGTCGTCAGAGAGAGTCGCAGCGCGTCTCGTACTTGCTCGTAGCCGGTCTGCATCAGAAACGCGGGAGTCTTCCCGTAGCTCTTCGCACCCAGGATGAAGAACCCGGGCTCGGGATTCTCGAGAGCTTCTGGCCCGAATCCCCCCAACTCCAGGCAGTCCACAGGCCCCTCGCTCGCCGAGGCGAGCAGAGCCGCGGAGAGCTTCATGGGGCCGCGAGATGCATAGCACTCGTGAACCTGGAGTTGCCGGTAGAGCCGGTCATCGGGCTCGTAGCCGACGTTCGCGACGATCCTGTCGAAGCGCTCCGCGCGCTCGCCGGACGCCACCGCGAGCCGCACCGCATACGCGTCATCCCGCCGTGCGACCTGGACGAGCTGAGCGCCCCCGAGCCACCCGCACCCTTCCGGAGGATCCAGCGCCAACGAGTTGGCCGCATCCACGAGCGATCGGCGCTCGGGCAAGGAGTCGTCGGGGATCGCGGCCACGGGTGGGGGCTCGCCCCGCCGGGTTGCCCAGGTGAAGCGAGTCCCGCTGCCCTCGCGCGCGAGCGCGCCCAGCGAGAGTACGGTCGTCGCCGCGGAGTGCCCACTCCCCAACACGAGAGAGCGCACGCCCTCGTACCGTGAGC
Source organism: Gemmatimonadota bacterium (assembly GCA_039588275.1). Lineage (GTDB taxonomy): Bacteria > Gemmatimonadota > Gemmatimonadetes > Palauibacterales > Palauibacteraceae > JBDHAC01. The sequence continues at coordinate 10,030 of JBDHAC010000017.1, read as the reverse complement.
GATCGCGCCCGAGAACATCCGGGAGCCCGTATTCGATCGAGGTGCGAAGCGATCGCTCTCCACGAGCGGGGGTGCCGCCCGGGCCGGCCCAGTTGGAACGACCGTACGTGCCGCTACAATCGAACACGGCGCGCGCTGTGATCTCCACCTCGTCCGCCGAACCCTGGCACAGGAGTCGGAACGGCGACTCCCGACGGGCAGTTTGGCCCAGGAGCTCACCCTTGAGGAGGTTGCCGCGGCTGATGGAGACCACACGGTGCCGCGTCAGCAGCCGAGCTCGCCGCGACACAATGCGAGCGAGCGGCAGCAGGTACCGCTCTCGAAGCTGGTGCCCGGTGAGATGCTGATCGGGGTCGGGAAGCTCGATGTCCTCTGACGCCAGGAGCGCGTGTCCCGCGGGGCCGGCGTTCATTCCGAAAGGCGTGAACAGCCGCACGTGACCCCAATCGCCCACGTGCCGTGCGGGCTCGTCGCGCTCAAGCAGCACGACCTCGAGCCCGGCCGCCGTGGCCGCCGCTGCAGCCTCCAGCCCGATGGGGCCCGCACCGACGATCGCGAGGTCGTACTGCGTCAATCCGATCACGATCGCCGGTGCGTCGTCAGCCGCGCGGAGCGCCCGATTCTCCGTCGGCTGCTCGACGGCTCGGCAGCGGCTGGCGGCTCAGCGGCCCCCGCCGAGCAACTCGGCCAGGAGCGCGTCCGCTTCGTACACGCTGCGCAGCGCTTCAGTGATGCCCGCCGAGTGCACCCCGATCGTCCGCCCGGCCCGAGCGCGGAACAGGAACTCGTTCGGCAGCTGTTCGATGTTGCCATCGAACGCCAGACCCACGACCCGAGCGTCTCGGTCGATCATCGGACTCCCGCTGTTCCCACCGGTGATGTCGTTGGTGGTGACGAAGTTGAGCGGGGTCGCCAGGTCGACCTGGTCACGGTTCTGAGCGAAACTCTCCGGCAGCGTCCACGGCATCTCGTTCCCGAAGTTGGCCGCCCGCTCGTACAGGCCGTAGAACGAGGTCTGAGGAGGCGCGAACGTCCCGTTGTAGGGATACCGATTCACGACCCCGTCGCTGATCCGCAGCGTGAACGTCGCATCCGGCGGGAGATCGGTCCCGAACGCGGCGAACAGCGCCTTCGCGAGGCGCTCTTCCTCCACCGTCTCCGAGGCCTGGATCTCCTCCCATTCGGGCTCTAGCTCGTCGTACGCCTCTACCATGGCCGCAGCGAGTCGGAGCAGCGGGTCCGACGTCGTCTCGAGCGCGCCGACCCCTCCCTGCATGACGGTGCGGTGGAAGGCCGGGTCGCCGATACGCGTGGAGCGCACGATGCGCGCAGCTGCGTCCGAGGGTGACTCGCCCGGCTCGAAGGCTAGTGACCGGAACGGATCATCGGGCTCCAGCCAGCGATCCGCGATGGCGAGTCGCAAGCCGAAAAGCCGGGCTGCGATGTCCGGATTCATCTGGAGGGGGGCCCCGAGCGCCGCCTCCGCCTGGGCGAGCGCTTCTCCCTGGTACGCCTCGCTCCGGCCCATCTCCGGCCTGTCCATCTCGCGCACGTAGCGCGCGAGATCGCCCGCCACCTGTACGAGCGGATTACCACCGAACCCGGGGTTGTTCACGTTCACCCGCGGGCTGGTTCGGAGCTTGCGGAGCTGGAGGTCCGTCAGTCGGTCCCACACATCCCCGTACATCTCGCTCAACTCGGGGTCACCCATGATCCGGCCACGGAACTCCGCCTCCCAACGCATCTTCTGACCCATCAACGTCGTGTCCTGCAAGCCGCCCAGCTGTCCGCCAAACGCCTTGAGACTGTTCTCGACGCTGAACAGCTGGTCGCGCACGCCCCGCTCGGCCTCGGGACCGAACGTTGCGATGTGGTTCAGGATCGAGCGCTGCCCCGCGAGGATCTGGACGATGAACGGGTGCCGGTACACTTGCTCGTAGAGGAGCTGTGAGACGGTCGCTTGCCGATCGGTGGAGCCCGGGTTGCCGGTGATGAACACCAGCTCGCCCTCATCGGCTCCCTCGGGGTCCCACTCGAAGTGGTGCGGCGTGCTGGCCGCTTGGGTGCCTTCCGGCTCGTACGCCCGCACGAAAGCGACATCCAGGACGAAACGCGGAAAGGTGAAATTGTCCGGGTCCCCGCCGAAGAAGCCGGCCTGAAGCTCGGGGATGAACACCAGCTTCACCGGGCTGAACCGTTTGTACTCGTATAGCTGGTATTGACCGCCGTGGTACAGTGACACGACCTCGCACTCCAGCTCGGATTCGCTCTCGCACTCCTCTTCGATGCGGTCGCCCTCCGCGTCCTGGGCCTCGGCGATCTCGGCGTCGGAGCCGGCGACGGGTGCAGCGGCCCGAACCCGGTCGGTGACGTTCGAGATGTTCACGAGCTGGTCGAGGAACAGATCCGGACACAGGAGCTCCTCCTCTCGAGCGCCGGCGTAGAACCCCGTCTCGACGTAATCGCTTTCCGCCGTGGAGACCGCCTCCGCGCAATCCCGAGCACAATGGTGGTTCGTCATGACCAACCCGTCCGGCGATACGAACGAGGCCGAGCAGATCTCACCGAACCGTACGGACGAGAGTTGAACATGCTCGAGCCACTCCGGCGTGGCCTGGAATCCGTAGGTGGACTCCCAGTATCCCAGCGGTGGATTCTCGAAGGTCCACATGGTGCCGGTCTCGAGACCGGTGAGAGTGGCGCCCTCCGAGACGCGCTGCGCCTCGGGGGAGGGCGTGAGCCGGCTGGTCTCCTCCTGCGGTGTGGGACTGGCCTGCTGCGCCGCCTGGAGCAACGAGGCTGAAAGGGCGCCGGGGTTCGCGCCCGCGGTCATCAAATAAACGAGTGAAAGACTCGCGATCGTTCTTCGTATCGAGCACGACATCCGTGGACTCCTCCTCCCGGGACCGATGAGAGCGGTCCCCCGTGGTTCCTCGATCAGCTGCCAAGTGGCTATTCTAGGATCGCGGCTTCGACAATCCTAGTGTGGTCCGGTATGTTGCCGGGCCACGTGTCGGCCGAGCGGTCGACCGGCCAGCCGTCGGCGTCAGCAGCCGGGTCGGGATGGAGAAACGCTACCGCGGAGAGTACAGGGGCAAGTTCGCCGATCTCTTGTGGCCGGTGACGAGCTTTCTGGCCGCGAATCTGATCGCTCCTGTGTTCATCCTGATCTTCTTCGTTCTTAACCGCACCAGGGTCATGGGCCGGCACCGCGTTCCCCTCCGGCGCAACACCCTGTTGCTGTCGAACCACCAATCGATGATCGACAGCTTCGTGGTCGCGGTGAGCGCGTACTATATCCGCCACCTGACACGACCCGACCTGATACCGTGGCATCCGGCCGCCGAGGAGAACTTCTTCAGGAACCGACTCTTCGCCTGGTTCTTCGATCAGCTCAAGTGCATCCCCGTGCGTCCGGGGCGGCGCGACCTCAAGGCCGTGTACCGGTCCATGCGGGCTCTCGGCGAAGGCACGCTGATCCTGTTTCCGGAGGGTACGCGCAGTCGGGACGGCTCCATCGGGAAGGGACGTCCGGGTGCCGGACTGGTGATCCTGGGGAATCGTCCGACGGTGATTCCGGTAACGATCGAGGGATTGGACGAGGTGCTCCCGATCGGAGCCCGTATCCCCCGACTCGGAAAACGGGTGTACGTGTACATCGGAAAGCCCGTCGATTATTCCGCATTCGTCGGAGACACTCGATCGAAGGAGATCGCCCAGCAGGTGGTCGACAAAGTGATGGACCGGATCCGGTTTCAGCGTCGGGTGATCCGCCGCTTCCGCGGACGCGGAATCTGATCCGCCACGGACTCCACGCCGACCTCCCATACTCTCCGAGACCCGGGCTGGACAGCGGGACGCGCGTCCCGCATCCTTCCGGCCATGTATTACGTATTGCTCACGATTCTGATCGGCGTGTTGATCGCCGGTCTGTTCGGTGCGGGCTTCGCTCTGGGAGGACGGTTGCCGGAGCTCGACGGGCGGGGCGAGGAACGCGAAGAGTCCTGACTCGCCGGGTTCGAGGCCCGAGGCCCACCTTCCAAATCCCCCCTTCAAGGCCTAATTTGTTTCCCTTCGTTGGAGCAGTTCTCCGGCCCAGACTCAAAGCGAAGGTAGTCATGACGAAAACTTTCCGGGACGAGCAGGGACGCCACTGGAAGGCGTGGTTGGCGACACGTGAAGTCTTTTGGCCCGATCCCGAAGAAGTAGATCCGGAACCGGATTCGGAATCCGTCGTCTTTGTATGCTTCTCTGACCCTCACCAGCCACAGCGACGAGCTCGGTTACCCTCCGGCTCCTTCGAGGAGCTGAGCACCGAAGATCTGAGAGATCGCTTCCTGGCAGCCCCCGTGGATCCTGCCATCCGCTGAACGCGTTTCCCTGGGGGCGCGGAGATGACCGCGCCCCCCCAGCACGTACAGACATCTCAAAAGGGAATGGAATGACCGGACCGACGATCGCGAAGGGACTCGAGGGCGTCGTCGCTGCGCAGACCTCGCTCAGCTTCATTGACGGCGAGGAGGGGACACTCCTCTACCGCGGAATCAGCATTCACGATCTGGCGCCTTCGACATCGTTCACGGAGAGCGTGTACCTGCTGTGGAACGATCGTCTGCCGACGCGAGATGAGCTCGCCGCGTTCGACGCGGAGCTCGCCAGCCTCCGGAACGTGAGCGGAGGAACGCTGGAGGTCCTCCGCTCTCTGCCGCCTGACACGACACCGATGGCGGCCCTCCGTACGGCCGTGTCCACGGAGGGGACCCTGGACCCCGACGCGGAGGACAGCTCGCCGGAGGCGAACTTGCGCAAGTCGAAGCGCCTGGTCGCGCAGATGCCGACCATGATCGCCGCGTACCACCGCACGCGGGCGGGTGGCGAGCCCGTCGCGCCCGATCCAGACCTCGACCACTCGGCCAACTTCCTCTACATGTGCGACGGTGAAGCGCCGTCGGATGATGCGGCCCGCGCCCTGGACCGGACTCTCCTCCTGTACCTGGATCACGGCTTCAACGCATCGACGTTCACCTGCAGAGTGATCGCTGCGACGCTCGGGGACATGCACTCGGCGGTCACCGGAGGCGTCGGCGCCCTGAAGGGATCCTTGCACGGGGGCGCCAACGCGAAAGCGATGGACATGCTCCTCGAGATCGGCGAGGTCGAGAACGTCACCCCGTACATCGAGCGAGCTCTCGAGGAGAAGCGAAAGATCATGGGCTTCGGGCATCGCGTCTACAAGACCGAGGATCCACGCGCCACCCATCTTCGCGAGATGTCCAGAACGCTGAGTCAGGAGCTCGGCGACCCCAAGTGGTACGAGATCTCGAGACGGCTCGAAGACCTGCTGAAGGAACGCAAGGGACTGAACCCGAACGTCGACTTCTATTGCGCGACGGTGTACTACGCACTGGGCCTGCCGACGGATCTATACACTCCTCTGTTCGCCATGGGGCGCATCGGGGGCTGGTCGGCGCACGTGATGGAGCAACACGCCAACAACCGCCTGATCCGGCCGCGAGCCGAGTACACCGGAATGAAGGATCGCGAGTTCATTCCCATCGATCAGCGTTAGCAGGCGCTTCCGGTCCTTCCGCGGCCGGGTGCGCGGCGCGTGTCCGCGCGTTCCTGAAACACTCGGAAGCGGGTCGATCGACCCGCTTTCTTTTTGTGTGGAATACCGGCTAACTTCGCCCCGTTGAGCGCCGTGGACCGGCGCCCGTAGCGTACGTTCGAGCATCTGGCCTGAGCGGGGTCGGTATCGACAGAGGCACGAATCGAGGATGAGCGAACTTCAGATCCGGGCGGGTGCGATCGAAGACTTGGGGGTCGACGTGGTCGCCATCCCGCTCGTCAGGAGCCCGGGTGCGGAGATGGCGTCGGACGCCCTCGATGCGTGGTGGGGCCGCGCCATCGGTCGCGTCCTGGAGCGGGAGCCGACTCCCGGGTCGCTCCGTGCGTCGTGGGCGACGATCGGCGATTCGGAGCGACCCGATGTGTTGCTCGTCCACGGCAAGGTCGATGAGCTCGGCCGGGCTGAGTGGATTCGCCGTGCGGCGGGAACCTCGGTCAGGGTCGCGCGGGAGCGCGGCGCGCGTTCCCTCGCGTTCCGTCCCCTGCCCGAGGACGCCCGGGCGGAGTCGTGGCAGGCGGCGGCAGAAGGGCTGCTGCTGGGCGACTGGAGCTACGATGAGTTGCGCGACGCCAGCGCTCGCGGAACGTCTTCCCCCCTGGATCTGCGAGCGTTGTGGCGGACTGCCGGCGCCGAATCCGACCTGGCCGCGCAGGACGCATCGGTGCGACGAGGGAGAATCCTGGCGACCATTCAGAACCGGGTCCGGGAGCTCGTGGCGCAGCCGGGGAACATCGTCACACCTCGTTTTCTGGCCGAGCGCGCACGGGAGCTCGCTGATGAGGTGGACGTGGACGTCCAGGCGTGGGGATCCGACAAGCTGCGCGAGGCCGGCTTCGGTGCGCTGCTCGCGGTCGCTCGCGGGTCCGAACAAGAGCCTCAGTTCATCATCCTCGAGCACACGGGAGGAGGTGGGGACCCATACGTGGTGGTCGGGAAGGGCGTCACGTTCGACGCCGGGGGGATATCGCTCAAGCCCGCGAGTGGCATGGAGGACATGAAGTACGACATGGCGGGCGCGGCCGCTGTGCTCGGGATCCTCGAGGCGGCCGCCCGGCTGGAGTTCCCACACCGCCTCATCGGGCTGATCCCGGCGACGGAGAATCTCCCGTCTGGGACCGCGCTCAAGCCCGGAGACGTCATCCGGGGCGAGTCGGGCAAGTCGATCGAAGTGGTGAATACAGACGCCGAGGGGAGGCTGATCCTGTCTGACGCCCTGAGCTACGCTCGCCGGCTCGGCCCGCGGGCGGTCATCGACCTGGCGACCCTGACCGGCGGGTGCGTGGTCGCCCTCGGTCACCAGGCGATGGGGCTCATGTCCACGAGCGATACGCTCGCGGCGGGCCTGGAGGCCGCCGGCATGCGGAGCGGCGAGCGCGTGTGGCGCCTCCCGCTGTGGCCCGCCTACCGGCGTCAGCTGGACTCGGACATCGCGGACCTCAAGAACGCGGGAGGCCGCCCGGCCGCGCCGATCACCGCCGGCAGTTTCCTGCAGGCCTTCGTGGGGGACCTCGAGTGGGCGCACCTGGACATCGCCGGAACCGCATGGGCTGATGAGGCGAGCGGCTATCAGCCGAAGGGGGCCACGGGCGTGGGGGTGAGGCTCGTGCTGGAGTGGTTACGGGACGCGGCCTGAGGGGCAGCGTGCTCCGTACGTCGCTGCCATGTCTGTCGGGGATCCTCGCGCTCGTACCGGTCGTGACATCTTCTCCGCTGCAAGCTCAGGAGCCGACCCCCGCCGACACGGTCCGCGCGGATTCGTTGGTCGAGGTGTTGCCGGACTCCGTGCGGGAGGTATTCGCCGAGCCGGAGTCGGCTCCCGCGTTCCCTGCTCGCCTCCTGCCGCTCCGTGGCGAAGCGTACACCGTGTATGAGTGCGACCACGAATGCCTGCAGGCCTCGACGGCGTTCTCGTTGCTCGAACTGCTCCAGGAGACCGTGCCCGGGATCACCGGGGTACGCCCGGGCTTCTTCGCCGGGCCGCATTTCGCGCTACACGGTCCGTACGGACCCGGCTTCGTACGGTTGTTCATCGACGGCCGCGAGGTCCCTAGCCTCGAGTCGCGCTCGACCGATCTGAGGCGCGCGTCGCTCGTGTACATCGAGCGCGTGCGCGTCACGCGTGACGCGGATGGGTTGATCGTCGACGTGGAGACGAGGCGGCATGCGACCGAAGAGGCGTACTCGCGGATCTCGGGCGGTACCGGGCAGCCGCGCGCCCAGGTTCTGGACGGGACGTTCACCAACGGCTTCGGTCGCAACTTTACGCTGGAGGGGGCCTTCGACCTGCAAGACATCGGGCAGGGCGGGGTGGAGAACGACCGCTTCGACGTGCTCGCGCGGTTGAATTGGGTGCCGGGCGACCGGTTCGGGCTGCAGTTCGAGTACCGGAACGAGAACGTGGACCGAACGGCCGCCGACACGGCCGATATCGCGCGCCGTCAGGTCCTGCTCCGGAGCCGGTTCGACGTCTCGAGCAACGTCCAGCTTGAAGCGTACTACGCCAACGCAGGGTTGCGCGCTGCCGACTCGACCCTTCGGGTGGCGAAGACCGTCGGTGTAGGAGTGTCCGCGAAACCGGGCGATGCGACCCTGGCTCTCGGAGTCAGCTCGACGGCGGGCGGCGCGTACCCCTCGCTCGATGCCCGCCTGACGGGCGGCTACGCCGTCGGCGACCGTTTGACGTTGGAAGTGGGGGTCGGCCGCCAGAGCTGGGACGGTTTCACCACGTCGCAGCTCCGGGCCGCACTGGCCTACTCGCCCCCCGCACTTCCGATCGTCTTGCGCGCGGACGGCTCCACCGGCTCGCGTGGGATCCCGGTGCCCATACAGGAACGCGCCGACAGCGTATCGTTTCACGCGTTGGGTGCGTCGGCCGAGCTGGAGCTGGGTCCGTACCGGCTGAACGGGCGGTACGGGATCCAGAACCTGAGCCGACAGTTGTCATTCGGAGCCGGCTTCGACAGCCTGCTCGTGGCGAGCGGGGAGCTGGATGTGAAGTCTTGGGAGGTTGGCGTCCATGGCCCGCTGATTCCGATCGGCGCGCTGATCTCGGGGCTGGCGCCGATTCGCTTGAGCGGCAACTGGCGTCATCAGGATGCGGGTGGCGTGGAGGCCCTCTTCCTACCCAGCACGCTTGCGAGAGGCGAGCTCCTCCTCCACGACGACTTCTTCGCCGGCAACCTCGAGATCTGGCTGGGGGCCTTCGCGGAGTACCGCAGCGAAACGAAGTCGGCGAGCACGGGAGCGACCGAGCCTGTTCTGTTGTCATCTTACACCTGGACGGGGGGGTACTTCATGTTCAGGATCCGTGACTTTCGGTTCTTCTGGCGGCTGACGAACCCGACCGGAGTCCTTGTCGCGGATATCCCCGGAGCCGGGTTTCCACAGCAGGTGAATGTCTTCGGAGTTCGGTGGGAGTTCTTCAACTGAGGGTTTCATGATCCGCAGCATGACGGGGTATGGAACGGCGAGCGAGACGTTTCGCGGCGGCCGGCTCACGGTGGAAGCTCGGTCCGTCAACTCGCGACACCTGAGGCTCGTCGTCAAGGGGCCTCCGGGGAGCGAGGCCTGGGAGCCATCTCTTCGCACGGTGGTGGAAGGATGCGCGAAGCGAGGTCGGGTGGAACTGTCCTTCGCCGTGGACGAGGGTACCGCGCCGGGGTATCGCCACATGTTGGACGAGGAGCGGGTCCGCGAGCTGCTGACCGGGTTCCAGGAGCTTCAGGAGAAGTTCGACGTCCCGGGTACCCCCGACATCGCTACCCTCGTGCAAGCGGGGGGTCTGTTCCACGAGTCGAACGGGGATCCCGAGGCGATCTCGTTCGAAGATGTGCGCGACGTAACCGCGCGTGCGCTGGACGGCCTGATCGAGATGCGCGAACAGGAAGGGGCACGGCTCGAGGCGGACCTGCAAGCCCGGGTCGCCGCGCTACGAGCAGGGATCGTGCGCGTAGAGGAGCTGGCCCCGCAGCGGCTCGAGCGCGAGCGCGAACGCCTGCGTCAGGCAGTCGCGGAGATTGCGGAGGCACGGGATCTGGAGGACGACCGTCTGGCCCGAGAGATCGCGCTCATCGCCGACCGATGGGAGATCAGCGAAGAGCTCGTGCGTACGCGCTCCCACCTCGACGCGTTCGAGGAGTACCTGCGCACGCCCGCCGACGAGCCCGTGGGGAAGCGGCTCGGGTTTCTGGTTCAGGAGCTCCAGCGCGAAGTGAACACGCTCGGAGCGAAGGCGAACGACATCGAGATCTCACGCTGTGCGGTCGAGATGAAGAACGAGATCGAGAAGCTCCGCGAGCAGGTGGAGAACGTCGAGTGAGGTGCAGATCGTGACGGAGCTGCGTGCGCGTGCGTTCCCGGTCATCCTCGCCGGTCCTTCGGGCGCCGGCAAAACGACCATTC
>JBDHAC010000016.1:0-69568 GCA_039588275.1 Gemmatimonadota bacterium | reverse complement strand
TCGTGGTCGTGGGCAGCCCGTCGGTGGATCTGCTTCATTTCCGGGGCCGTTCGGTCCGCTCGGCCGGCGGGGCCGGGCTGTATACCTCGCTGGCCGCGAGGCTCGCGGGCGCCGCTGTGACCATGATCGCGCCACGACCCGACGACGTCCCGGAGGAGCTGGTCGAAGCGACCCGGGTGCTCGAGTGGGTCGGACCGACCGTGGATGCCGACGCCCTCCCACACTTCGAGATCGCTCACGCGCCCGGCGGTAAGACGACCTACCTCGAGGCCGTCTGGGGTGCCGAAGCGATGCTGACGCCGGACCATATCCCGAACGATCTGCAGCCGGGGCTAATCTACATCGTTCCCTTGATCGACCCCCAGCGGCAGGTCGAGTTCGTCCGCTACCTGAAGGACCGCGGTTGGCGCGTCGCATGCGGCACGTACGCCCGCGCGGTCCGTAGTCACCGCGACGCCGTCCTCGCCTCGATCGAATTGGCCGACGTCTTCTTCTGCAACGAGGAAGAGGCGGTCGCTCTGTTCGATTCCGTCGAGCGGGCCGCTACTGCGGCGGGCCGGTTGCTGTTCATCACTCGCGGCGAATCGGGCGCGCGAGTCCTTCAGGGCCGGCACCCGACGGACGTGCCTGGAATTCGAGTGGAGGAGCTGGACCCGACCGGCGCGGGCGACACCTTTTGCGGGGCGGTCCTGGCGCACCTCGGTTCGGGCGCGCACCCCGTGCGGGCGGCGCGTGAGGCGGTGACGATCGCCGCCGAGATGGTCACTGGCGTCGGGCCCGAGAGACTGCTGGACCCGGAAGGCCCCCGCTCGGAGGCTCCCGATCCCCGAGTCGAAGTCGATCACGATCAGGTTCGGCGCGTCGCCGGCGTCGTGGCGGGCTCGCAAGACGCATCGCCCTTCCCGTTCACGGGGAGGGTCTATCCGGACGCCGGCGATCCGAGAGCGCTCGACTTCTTCTTCGCCAACACGCTCCAGCAATTCGGATTCTGGACCGCACGGGACGACCGCTACGCGGAGCCCATGATCGCGCGGTTGGGCGGCCGCGAACTGAAGGGGAGCGATTTCCTCTTCGCCGCCTACGGTCGCTGGCTGGACGAGGCCCCGACCGAGCTGACGCCGGAGGGCCAGGCCGGGCTGGACCGGCGAACCTTCGATCTCCGTCTGCGGGATGATTCGGGGGTCAACCCGCTCCCGGCGCCCGAGCTACACCTGCGGCTCGCCATCGCGTACGGGCGGGACATGCGTGCGCTCGGCTTGGTCCCGGGGGATATCGTCGTTCAGGCGCGCGAGAGCGACGCGCCACTCACCCGCTTCATTTCGCTGCTGGACCACGTGGCCGGATTCAAGGAAGACCCCTGGCGCAAGAAGGCGGCGCTCCTGGCGGCGATCCTCGCGCAGCGACCGGAGCGCTTCCTGATCCCCGGAGCCGAGGAGGACGTGCCCCCCATCGTGGATTACCACTGTCAGCGGAGCTGCCTGCGCATGGGTCTCGTCAGGATCACCGATGAGCGGCTCCGGCGCCGCGTTGAGCGACGCGAGCTCGTCGCGGCCGATGAAGAGGAAGAGGTTCGCGCCGCATGCTACGAGGCCGTGGCGGGAGTCCGGCGGCTGAGCGGCCAGTCGATGGGGGCCGTGGACTGGTACTTCTTCCAGAACCGGCGTCGGTGCCCCGAGATGACCGAGCCCGATTGTGCGGCCTGCCCGGCCGATCCCGTTTGTGCGCACGAGAAGGACCTGTTTCAGCCGGTGATGCGGACGACCGCCTACTGAGCGCGCCCGACCGCCTACCGCGCTACGCCGCCACCTCAGCGTCAAACCGCCATCAAGGACGAAGGGGCCGCCCGACGGCGACCCCTTCGTTGGGTGTTCTGCGCGATCGGGCCCCTGTCTACATGTCCGGGTTGTCCGGCAGGTAGCTCAGGTCGGGCCGGAAGACCGTGGGGTAGTTCATGGTCCGGCGCATCATCCCGCCACGCGCCTGGATGACCTCGCCCCACCTCTCGACCATACCAGCGTCCGCCAGGTACTTGCTCAGGGCTTTGGGGCCATAGAACTGGTCGAGCCCATCGTGCAGCAGCACGAACGACGCGACCCCGCCCTCGCCGATCACGGTGCGGTGTCCGATGACCGGATAAGGGAAGCCGGATTCCTGGAGCATGCCGATCAGCTCCTTGGTGTTCTCGTCGAACGCCTGGTTGCTGGCGAACTTGACCCAGTCCTGGAAGATCATGAGCCCGGCGTGCTCGCCGGGCACCACACCCCCCTCGGCGGGCCAGTACGTCCACTCAGGCACCTGAACGAAGACAGTCATGTCGGTGGGTATGTCCATCTGGGCATACATGCCGAACGCCTCCTGCATGGTCGCCTCGCCGGGCGTCCCCTGCATCGCGTTGATGAAGGCATTCGGATCGTCGAACGACCCCATAGTCGTGCGCCATCCCACGAAGTCGTACTTGCTGCCGTTCTGGTGGACGGCCCAGCGGAACTGGTAGGCCATGTCGGCTTCCTCGGCAGCCTGCTTGACCTTCATGACCACGTCCTCGAAGGCCGCGGCGTCGGCCGGGGCCACGTCGTACGAGGTGACGACCGCATACGTCGTTTCGCCCTCCTGGGCCTGCGCCGGAAACGCCGCGGCCAGGGCCAGGGCGGATGCGGCGAGAAGCGAGAATGCACGGCGTAACATCTGGTACCTCCTGTGACGGGGCGGAGCGCGCGACACGAAACCGGGATGAGAAAGCCGCCAGGACGTGCCGATACGGAAACGACCTAAGGGAACGGTTTCGGGCCATCGACGGCAAGTGCCGCGTGCCGAGCGGCTCTGGGCGAGGGCGAGGGGGCGGAACGGCCGGCGAATGGCGCGTGCCAACTCCTCAACGACCCTGGAGGAGCGGAATACCTACGCCACCTGAGGTCTCGAGAAGCAGTCCGAACAGCCCCCACAGCCCGAGCGTCGTCAGCGCGGCGACGGTGAGAGCGAAGACCCAGGGCTCCCTGCTCCGCAGGCGAGAATAGAGCAACAAGAAGAGCCCGGGTCCGGCTAGGATTCCCAAAGTCTGCACGAGGGCCGGGAGGGCAAGGACCCAAAGCAGCACGCCGCGCTCGGAGCGGCCCCCGGTGTCAGTTTCCTCGACACCCGCCTCTACGGCGCCGGCCTCCTCGGCGTCGGCGCCGCCGACCCCCCGCTTGAGCTCCACCAGGAGCAGGCCAATGAGTGGCACGACGACCAACAGCGGAACCAGCCGCGAGGTGGGGCTGAGGCCCAGCGTCAGATAGGCCAGGATGAGAACGACCGCCAGTAGGCAGAGGGTGAACAGGACCGAGCGAGAGAGCCGCATCACCGATCCACCCGGCGGCGCGCCCGCCCGATCATTTCACGCGCTTCCGCCGCGAAGCGAACCCCCGGCATCCACAGCGTTACCCCCAAGAGGAGCACCAATAGCATGAAGCCGGGGCGAGTCCACAGCTGGATCCGGTCCAATTCCTGTAGTCTCATGGTCAGGTGGAGGTTCAACTCGAACATGGAGCCCAGGACGAGGGCGATGATGAACGCCACTCTCGGCCACCCGTACCTCTTCATGGCATAGCCGAGCAATCCGAAGCCGAAGGCGACCCAAACGTCCGCGAACCGGGCCCGGTAAGCGAAGGCTCCCGTGACGGAGAGGATCAGGATCAGGGGCGCGAGCCTCGACGTTCGCACGACAGTGATGCGGGACAGCATGTTCACCGACGAGAGTCCGACGATCGAGGAGATCCAGTTCGACAGGAATAGGGACCAGATCAGGACGAACGCGAGCGACAGGTTGGACACGAGCCGTTCACCGGGACTGATGCCGTGCAGTGCGAGGACACCCAGCAGTAGCGCCGTGCCAGCGCTGCCAGGTATCCCGAAAAGCAGCGTCGGGATCAACGAGCCGCCGTCTTTGGCATCGTTGGCTGCCTCCGGCGCCAGGACTCCGCGTATGTCGCCCTCCCCGAACCGACCGTCCGGTCCCGCGGATCTGGCTGCTTCCCCGTACGCTACGAAGGCCGCCGCCGTCCCTCCCAACCCGGGGATCGCTCCCACCGTCGTCCCGATGAGCGAGCTACGGAGGAACAGACCGAAGTTGCGGAAGACGGCCCGCACGCCTTCCAGTGCGTCTCCGGCCAGTTGATCCAGCCGCGTGGCGCCCGAGATCGTGGTCCTGCCACTCGCCATCAGGTCGATCACTTCCGCCACCGCGAAGATCCCCAGAAAGACGGGCACCAGGTGCAGCCCATCCTGCAGGTAGAGGGTGCCGAACGTGTAGCGCAGCTCCGCGGTGCGGGGGTCGAACCCGATGAACGAGATCAGGAGCCCGAGCCCCGCCATCACCAGCCCCTTCCCGACCGACGCCCGGATCACCGTGGCGATGGCCGCGAGGCCCCAGACCGCCAGCATCAGGTACTCGGGCGGACCGAGCAGCGGCACGAGAACGGCCATCAGAGGCAGCAGGGCCACCAGCATTAACACACCGAAGGTCGAGCCCAGCGCGGAAGCCGCCGCCGAGCAACCCAGCGCGGTCCCCGCATGCCCCGCCCGAGCCATGGGATAACCATCGAACATCGTGGCCGCGTTCGGGGCCGTTCCGGGGATGTTCAGGAGAATCGCCGTGGCCGAGCCCATGAACGTGGCACCGCCCACCAGAGCCCCGAACAGGAGCAGCACCTGGATCGGATCCCAACTGAGCGTCAGGGGGATCGCGAGCGCCATCAGGGTCACACCGCTCACCCCGGGGAGCAGCGAGAAGACCATCGCGGCGAGGGTTCCGGCGAGCGGGTAGAGGATGTTCGGCCAGGCGAACACCAACAGCAGACCTTCCCACGCCGCGTCCAGGACCGGGCTCACGTGGTCGCCTTCTCGTGCAGTCTACCGGGCTTTCCGGGCGGCCCGCTCGACCGCCGGCAGGAGACCGGTGAACGCCGCCGACGCCTCGGCCAGTTCCCCGCGCACATCGGCCGCCGAAGCCACATCGAGGGGACGATTGGCGGCGCTTGCCGATGCGCGAAAACCGGGGTCCTCGAGCACCGACGACACCGCGGTCTCCAGACAGCTTCGTAGCCGGTCCGGCACGCCACGCGGCGCTACGACGAGCCGCCCGAGCGACGTGAACGTCACCAGCTGGTCGGCTCGCGCGCGAACACTGCCGGTCCCCGATTGGGGGCTCGGACTGAACAACTCCGGCCGCCGCACGGCGAGGCCGTCCTCTCCCCCGAGTTGCGGGACGTCGTCCAGCACCGGAACGAGCGTAGAGCGTCGGCGGCCCAACTGCAGTATAGGCACGAGCCTTCGCGCCTGGATCGACGATAGCGTCGACCCGATGTCGGACGATCCCGCATCCACATCGCCCCGTTGAATCGCGAGAGAGATCTCCGAGCTCCCGGGATAGCCGATGATGAACTCGGCGTCGAACCCGAACAGGTCCGCGATGAGCGCACAACTCACGAAGTTCTGACTCACGGGGCCGGTGATCCCGAACACGATCGGCCTCGACCGCGCTCGCGCGATCATGTCTTCGATCGTCCGTATGCCCGTACGTAGACCCGCCACCAGGATCGGCCGAAGCCGCGCTACACGCCCCAGCGGAACGAGGTCCTCACCGACGGCGGGGGCGTGCGCGATCCCCCGACGGTTCGCCATGAGGAGCGCCGACCCGTCGAAGAGGCCCAGGGTCCGCCCGTCGGCGGGGGCGTCGGCGAGTGTGCGCGCACCGACGATCCCGCCCGCCCCAGGCACGTTGTCGACGAAGATCTCGGCCGCCAGCTCACCCTCCAGAAAGGGCTCGATCAGGCGCGAGTAGGCATCGTAGCCGCCCCCCGGCGTATAGCCCACGACCCAGCGGATCCTGCTTCCCTCGAGGTCGGCACACGCAACCGGGGCTGCCGGCGCTCGCCGCATCGGCCGGCGAGCCATGAGCGGAGCTCCACACAGGGTCAGCAGCCGCCGGAGCGCCTCGCGACGCGGGACAAGCTGCAGTTTCCCCACGTCAGGCGTGACCCCGGTCACCGGGCGAGGCCGGGGGTCGCCCGTCGAAGCGGCATCTGCTTCCCTCGTGCCGTCACGAACGGCTCCTCGCGGCGCACGACGAACGTGTCGGCCCGCTCCCAGAACGCCCGCGCCACGTCCGCGGCGAGGTCCGTTCGGGCAAGCGCCTCGAGCATGGCGTCGATCACGGCCTCCTCATCGTCGACGTCCACCCGCGGGCTGATGACCAGCGCGAGGCGTGTGAATCCGGCGGCATCCTCCTCCTCCGCGAGCTGGTAGTCGAGAGCGCTGCCTCCGAAGCGAGCCGGGAGCACCTCCTCCAGAATCCGGATCATATCGCTGCCCACCAGAGAGACCCCCTCCCCCACCAGCTTGCCGAAGCTCCTGATGTCGCGCAGGTGCAGGGTCAGTCCGAGCTCCCCCAGCGGGCACCCGCACTCACGCTCCTCCGCGATGCCGAAGTCGTCGAACTCTACGTTCAGGAGGAGCTTCGGAGTGGCGGGGGAGATCGAGGTCATGTGGAAGGACGTCACGATCTCTCCGGCGAGCGGGACTTCGCGCCGGAATGCGACCACCGCGTACGCATCCGTCAGGACATGAACGTCGTTCTCGCCGACCGGCCTCACGCAGCCCAGCCCGAGGCGTCCGGCTTCGGCCATCCCGTAATCGGTGTAGTGGGTCGCTCCGGTCGCCCTGATCCCGTCCACCTTCGCCCGTGTAGCGGGCTCCCCGGCGATCATGAATTTCGCGCCGGTCAGATCGAGCCCGGCATCGCGTGCCGCCAACCCCACTCTCAGCCCATTGCTTACCGTCGTGTTGAGCAGCGCTCGACCATGCTCGCTCACCATCCCGGCGACCCACCGTGCGATCCGTCCCGCTTCATGAAGAGCCACCGGTTCCGGCCACGGGATGGTGCCTCCGAACGCCCGCCCCAACGCGACGGTCGCGGTGTTCGCGAGACGAAACCGGAGAGGCGGCTTCAGGTCACCCGGAATCAACGGTGTGAACCACCTCCAGGCCGGGTAGCCGATGTGGGCCGCCCGCAGCACCGCATTCAGACCGCTTCCGGGGAGCTCCGGCCGCCAGATCGCGTACGGGGCTCCCAGCACTCCATGCGCATCCAGAACCAGCATCCGATGCCACGCCTCGCGGGACAGGTGCTCTAGATCGGTCGACACCCGGGTTGCGGGTCCGGTTGTGCCCCCGCTCGCCCGTTGGTAGTAGCGGCTCAGGTGGGGGTTGTCGAAGTCGGAGGGGTCCACGGCAATCTCCCGGCCACCCCGCACGACCGGTTCTCTGCCTTTGATCTCTTCAAACGTAAAGTAGACGCCCGCCTCCCTGAGCGTCCGAAGCGCCCCATCGACCCCGCTCGCCCGTACCAGCGCCTTGAAATCGCCCAGCTCACAACCGGCGTGACGAAACAACGGCAGATAAGGGCTCTTCGGGTGGCCGAACAAGCCCCGTTCGGCGACACGGAGGAGGTTGTCCTCCCGTCGCGCCAGGCGGTCTCGAACGCCGGCCTGAACCTCTTCCAGCGTGCTCCTCTCCCGCATGAAGTCCCGGAGCCCGAACAGAAAGCGTCGGTACATGCGGAGCTGACTCAGGGTCGGCACGATGCACCGCCTTCTTGAAGCCCTTCTCCCGCCGGCACTAGATTCCCCAGCTTCCGACTCATGGGGGTCACGCCTTGGCTCACAGTATCTCCAACCCGCAGTGAGAAAACCCGCCCGTTGCGAGGCTATCCTCGCAGGTCTGGTGGTGGCCTATATCGGTCTCTCGGTAGTGGCCTACACGGATTTCCCGCGGCGTGTGTCAGACCCGCCACTGACGGATCTCGAACGACGCGGGCTGGCCGTGTGGCGCGGCAACAACTGCCAGGCGTGCCACCAAATCTACGGATTCGGTGGCTTCTTGGGACCCGATCTCACGAACCGGGTCACGGAGGCGACGCCGGACGCTGAGTTCCGCGCGGTCCTCGACGATGGCGCACGCCAAATGCCGGCGTTCCGGATGCCCGCAGCCGATCAGGAGGCGGTCCTGGCCTTCCTCCGAGCCGTCAACCGAACCGGACAATCCCAACCCACGCCGCTCGCCACCATCGAGGGTGTGTCGCCGATCGCACACTTCGAGCGCATCGCGGACGAGTGGGCTCGAGAGGGCGGCGGGGTCATGGACGCGACCGCCCGACGCGGACTCGAGGTGTGGACCGCGCGCGGGTGCGGCGCCTGTCACGTGCCGTTCATGGACGGTCAGATGCGGGCGCCCGATCTGTCGCGGAGCTCGATCGACCGCTCGGTTCCGGCGCTCAGGGCCGTGCTGGATGCCGGACTCAGGAACATGCCGCCATTCGAGTTGACCGACGAGGAAGTTCAGGGGCTCACTGCCTATCTGGAGTGGATCTCGTCGAACCGGTCCGAGCTTGTACGGCTCAACGACTCGCTTCTGGAGCACGAAGACTTCTCCTGGAGCACCGTGCCCTGGTTCGAGTACCGATGAGCTCGAGCAACGCCGCCCCGAGGCCGGGACGCGCCCGAGCGGAAGTCCGCCCGCTCGCGTGGCTCGCGCTTCTGGCCCTGGCCGCGTGCGCCGTCACGCGTCCCATCCACGCGACCTCCGCCTTCGCCTGGGTGTTTCTTGGCGGGGTGGCGATCGTCTACCTGTACCTGTACCGGACGTTCGGGCCGTTCTCGCCCGCCGTGCGGCGCCGCATCGCCTGGCACGTCGGCCTGTGGACGGCCGCCGGGGCCGGGATCGTCGTCACCCTGCTCGGCGGACGGTTCTCGGGCAGGGAGTATCTCGGGTACCACCCGGTCTTCGCAGGGCTGATCGTGGCCGGGTGGATCCTATTCGTGTGGAATTTCTTCGGGCGGGGCGATTGCCGCCTGAGGGGGAAGCCGGCCTACGTGTACATGTGGTCGGTCGGGATCCCATTCTTCCTCGTCACCTACACCGAAGGTCACCTTTATCTGCTCGACTTCGTAAGCGAGCGGCCGCTTCGCGATCTGGCGATCCAGTGGAAATCCGCCGGCACCCTGGTGGGCTCGTTCAATCTGCTCGCGTACGGCTCGCTCATGTACATCGCGGCGTGTATCAGCGGGAGTGAGCGGTATGCCCACTCCCGTACGGCGTTCGCCCTCTTCTTCATCGGCCTGCTGAACACGTTCACCAACTACGGCCACCACACCTACCACCTGCCTCAAAGCCCCTGGATCCACTGGGTGAGCTTCGTCGTAAGCATGCTGGAGACGATCATTCTGGCGAAGGTGTTCCTGGATCTGATCCGCATGATGCGGAAGACGCGCTCGGCGGACCGGCCCGTCGCGGATCGCCTCATTCGGTCGGGCACGTTGTGGACCTTCTTGATGCTCGTCATCGCGATCGCCATCGCCATCCCGCCGCTGAACGCGCTGATCCACGGGACGCACGTCGTGGTGGCTCACTCGATGGGGGCCATGATCGGGATCGACTCGATGATCCTGTGGGCGGCGCTCACGTGCCTCCTCGAGGAGGTGTTGGGCCCCGATCATCCCACGATCGGCCGACGTCGCTTCCGGGTCGCGATCCCGCTGATCAACCTCTTCCTGCTCGTCTTCCTGCTCTCCTACCTGGCGCGCGGCGCGGCGGTCGGCTGGGCCCGCTACCTGGGTGCATCGGCACCGGATCCCTCGCCGTTGTTGGAGGTGTTCCCGCTCGTCATGGTGCTGGCGGGAGTGGGACTGGCAGTGACGGTCCTGTGGATGATTCTGCAATGGATGGGTGCTCTGTTCAGGGCGCTGCGAACCGCTGGGGGGCCGTCGCGCTAGCCGGTCCCCGAAGACGCCGCGACGAGCCGTCTAGACTGCGTGCCGCCAAAACGAGGAAGCATGTGTCGACATCGGATGCACATGAAAACCAGGCGACAGGCCTTGTATCGCGGACGGGAGTGCGGAGGCCATGCTCGGTTGGCTGTGGCGTTACGTCGTTGATGAGTAAGAGATGAGCGCCGTCAGCTACCGACAGGGCACGCTGGCCGACGTTCCCCAGATGGTGCGCTGTCGGGTCGAGGATCCCCGCGCCGGACCCGCGGACCCACGCATGGCCCTATACCTGGCGTGTGAGCACCACCCGCAACACGCCCTCGAACCCCGAGTCATGTTCGTCTGCCTGGAAGAGGACTCGGTCATCGGCTACATCGGGGGTCACCTCACGCGACGCTACGACTGTGACGGCGAGCTGCAATACCTCTACGTGGTCCCGGAGCATCGAAGGAAGGGGATCGCCAGGGAGCTGCTGGCCCTGCTGGCCTCCTGGTTTGCCGAGGAAAAAGCGTCGCGAATCTGCGTTGATGTGGAACCGGACAACGCAACCGCACGGGCATTCTATGCCCGCCACGGTGCTGTCGACTTGAGCGAATACTGGATGGTGTGGCCCGACGTCGCGGCCGCGTTTGCAGAGAGACGGCTCCGCCGCCATCGCGGCACAGAGTGATGGGTCCTGGCGACGGGAGGGGCGCCATGCGCGGTCTACCCTGACAAGCGGAGCCGCGGGGCGCGGCCGGCCTTGGAGTGCGGCGCCACAGGGCCTGGCCGGCCTTGGACTGCAGCCTCAATCGATCGGCGTGTGCTCCATCAGGTAGTCGCGGACGGCGAAGTTACGTCCGGCGATCGCCCACCCCAACGGATACGAGTTCCAGCGCCTGTCTCGTACCGCCGTATCGGCTCCGTTCTCGACCAGGTACCGGACCACGTCCATGTGGTCGCGGAACGCGGCCAGGTGGAGCCCGGTCTCGTTCGAGTGAGGTCCCGCGCTCAGGTCCACACCTCGGGCGTGAAGGAATTCGACGACCTCCAGATGCCCGCCCAGAGCCGCGTACACGAGCGCCAGCTCGAGGATGGCCTTCGGGTCGTCGAGCTGGAAGTCGTAGCAGCCGCGGTAAGGGCCGTGGTCCGCTCGTAGCCCGGGCTCGCCGGAAGTCGCCGAGTCAGCCAGGAAGCCCGCCACCAGGTCGAGCCGCCCGAGCCCGGCGGCGTGGACGATGTTGTCCACGGCCGCACCGGAACGAGCCAGCGCCGCGGCCGCCCCTGGATAGTAGAAGGCGAACGCGGTGGCCATCGGATAGCCATCCGCCTCGATGCCGTCGGGGAGTACCTCGGGCGCCCTGCAGAAGACTTCCACCAGCTCTTCCTGCACTCCGGCGTCGTACGGGTGCCCGCTCGAGACCAGCGCCACGAGCGCCGTGGAGCCGGGGCCACCACCGTAGAACTCGGCCGTCGCGTTCGGGTCGGCCCCGGCGTCGACGATCATGCGAGCGATCTCGACGGCGTTCGAGGGCGTTCGTTGACGCTCGTCCTCGACCCCGTTCGCGGCGACATAGTGGAGCAGCGTCGCCCGGTGCTCGCGGGTGGAGCGGGCCGTCGCGAGCGAGGGGTCCTCGTGCAGGAGTGCCCGCAGCATCTCCGCGTCTCCGCCGATGACGGCCTCTACGGCGGCTTCGAAGCGCTCGCCAGGGTTCGCGAATCGGTTGATCATGCGTTCACGCCCCGCTTCCGGCCCGTACCGACATCGGCTTCGTGGCCCTCGCCCGACTTCCAGCTTGTAGCCTTCCACCGAGTAAATCTACATTGGGTCGATCTTGCCACCCCCACCCGGAGGTTCCATGCGTACGCGACCTGCTTTCGTCACAGGCAGTCTGCTCGGTTCTCGCATCAACGGTCACGCTCTCGGGCTTTGCCTGGTGCTGGGGTTCGTGGGGGCTGGTACCGCCCCGGCCGCGCTGGCGCAGCAGCGAAACGACGAAGCCTACGCGGAGAAGATCCGCGAGTACACGACCGACGAGCGGTTCCTGAACGAGCTGGTGGATCACCTGCCCGTGTCCGAGACGGTGCCTTCGCCGCTGCAGCATTTCGGGACGGTCATCGGGGCTCCGGATATCCTCCACTCCACCGAGGAGATTTACGGCTACATGCGCGCGCTGGCGGCCGTGTCTCCGCGCGTGGAGGTGCACTCCATCGGACGGACGGAAGAGGACCGGGAGATGATCGAGGTCGTGATCGCTGACGAGGCGACTGTCGCGAGCCTCGAGAGATACCGGACGGCCCTCAACCGGCTCGCGGACCCGCGCTCTCTCTCGGACGACGACGCAAGGCAGATCATCGGCGGCGCGAAGCCAGTCTATTACATCACCGCCGGACTGCACTCGCCCGAGACGGGCCCGCCCGAGATGGTCATGGAGCTCGCCTACCGGCTCGCGGTGGAAGAGACGCCGTTCATCCGCTCGATCCGTGAGAACGCCATCACGATCATCGTCCCGGCCACCGAGCCCGACGGCCGTGACCGCATGGTGGACACGTACCGCTACCGGAAGGCCAACGATGGCGTGGGCCCCTCTCTACGCTACTGGGGGAAGTACGTCGCGCACGACAACAACCGGGATGGGAACGGCTTCGGGCTCGCGCTCACCCGCAACATCCTGAACGCCTACCTGCATTGGAAGCCGACCGTGATGCACGACCTGCACGAGTCGGGCTACTTCCTGTACACCTCCACCGGCTCGGGACCCTACAACGAGCAGCTCGACGCGCTGACGATCGACGAGTGGCACAACCTGGCGCACGAGGAGGTGACCGAGCTCACGAAACGGGGAATGCCGGGTGTGTGGACGCACGCGTTCTACACGGGGTGGGCCGCCAACTATCTCATGTGGATCGCGAACACCCGCAACTCGATCGGGCGCTTCTACGAGACGCTTGGGAACAGGGGAGCGGATACCCGCGAGCGCGAGCTGCCCGCGCGCGCGACCTCGCGCCAGTGGTACCGGCCGAACCCGCCCTTGGAGAAGGTGGTCTGGTCACTGCGGAACAACACGAACTACATGCAGTCGGGCGTCCTGGTCGCGCTCAAGTACGTGGCCGACCACGGGGACGAGTTCCTCGAGAACTTCTACCTGCGTGGTAAGCGCGCGGTCGAGCGCGGGCGGAGCGAGGCACCTTATGCGTGGGTGATCCCGCACGATCAGCGGCGGATGAACGCGGCAGCCGACCTCGCCAACCTCCTCCACATGCAGGGGATCGAGGTCCACATCGCCGACGAGGACCTGAGCTGGAGCGACGGAACGACCGACGCGGAGGCGAGCGGGGAAGCCGGGGCCAGCGCGGACGCCGCGGGCAGCGAGGGAGCCGAGGCAAGTGCGGACGAAGTGGGCGCCGGCGGTGGCGGTTCGGCCTCGCGCGGGGCGTACGTGATCCGCATGGATCAGCCATACCGGAACCTCGTCCAGATCCTGCTCGCGAAGCAGAACTTCCCGGCGGATGCGACCCCGCCGTACGACGACACGGGGTGGACACTTCCGTACCTGCACGACGTCGAGGCGCACGCCGTGGCCGATCCGTCCATCCTGGAGGCGGCGGTGCAGCCGCTCGAGCAGCCGGTGGTGTTGGGTGGCGCGTTGGTCGCAGCCGGCAGCCCCTTCTATCTGGTCGAGAACTCGACCGATGACCAGGTCACGGTCCTGCGCTTCCGGTTGGCGGATGTGGCCATGGAGGCCGCCGAGGGCTCGTTCGAGGCAGACGGGCGAACCTACGCAGCCGGGAGCTTCGTGATTCCCGCCGCCGGAAACCCGGAAGATCTGGCAGAGCGGCTCGACGCCGCTGCGTCGGACCTCGGCATCATGATCCGCGGCGTAGCCTCGCGACCCGACGTGGCCACGCACGATCTGGACGTGCCGCGCGTGGCACTCGTCCATACGTGGGTCTCGACACCGCAGGACGCGGGGTGGTGGCGGCTCGTCTTCGACCGGCGTGGAATCCCGTACACGTACCTCTCCGAACAGGATCTTCGGACCGACGACCTGTCGGCGTACGACGTGGTGATCATGCCGGGGAGTCGGGCCAACCCGCGTGCGCTCGTGCAGGGGACCACGGAGGCCGGTCCGGCGATCCCGTGGCAGAGCTCGCCGGAGTATCCGTCTCTCGGTCTCATCGACGAAACCGACGACATGCGCCGGGGCATGGGGTTCGAGGGCCTCGTGCACCTGCGCGATTTTCTCCGGCGCGGGGGCGTCTTCCTCACCGCGGGTGCGACGACCGCGCTCCCCATCGACATGGCGCTCACCCGACGCGTGAGCATCGAGACGACCAGGCAGCTGACGGCGCGCGGCACCGTGCTCAAGACGGTGGTACACGACGACGCCAGCCCCATCGCGTACGGATACCCCGAGTCGTTCGCCTCCTACTTCAACCAGCGACCGGTGTTCGAGGTTGACGACGGGCTGGGGAGCAACGCGGTGCCTGATTGGCTCAAGGACGAGACGTGGGAGAAGGAGGTGCCGCGCGTCGTGGTGCGCTTCGCCGAGGAAGACGTGCTGATGAGCGGTATGCTGCGAGGCGAGAGCGAGATCGCGGGCACCCCTGCGGTGGTCGACGTGCCTGTGGGTGAGGGGCACGTCGTGTTGTTCGCCACCAACCCGTTCTGGCGCCTCGAGACCTCCGGCAGTCACGCGCTCGTGTTCAACACGATGCTCCACTGGAACGACCTGCGTGCCGGATGGCCCGAGCGACCTTCAGAGGAAGAGGAGACCGTCGCGCAGGAGGCGGCGGGCTCGTAGACCGGCGGCAGGCTCTTGGCCCGCCCGCAGGCCGGTAGCTCGACGGGAAGCGCATAAGCACATGCTCGACCAGATCCTCTATTCGACGGCGGCATTGGTCGCCCTCACGAATCCGCTCGCGGAGTTTCCGTTCTTCCTGGCGGCGACCGCGGGTATATCGCCGGCCAAGCGGCGGCAAGCGGCCGCCAAGGTGGCGTTTGGAGTGTGCGCCGTGCTCGCGGTCTCGGCGATCGCCGGAGCTCGCATTCTCGAGCTGTTCAACGTGAGCTTCGCCGCCTTCCGGGCCGCGGGCGGACTGGTCGTGATCCTCGCCGGCCTCGAGATGCTGAGGGGAAGTGGGACCGGGCTCACGTCGGTCAGCGACGCCCCCGGCGACATCGAGGATCACCTATGGGTTCCGCTGGTGATGCCCCTCATCGCGGGACCCGCGTCCATCACGGCCACCATCACCCTCGCCCTCGGGGAGCCGGGGCAGCTCGGGCTCCCCGTCGGGACGCTGGCCGCGGTGGCGGTCAGCTCGGTCGTCGTGCTGGTCCTCTTGCTGGGGGCCGGCTCGCTCTCCGAGCGCATGCACCGACGGGTGATCCGCGTCTTCGAGCGCTTCTTCGGTCTGATCCTAATCGCGGTCGGTTTTCAGATGGGGCTCTCCGGGATCCAGGAGTTCTTCCTCGGGGCTGCGCCCGGCGTGCTCTCGCCCCGGTGACCGTGCAACCCGACGCAGGCGACGAGAGGGTATACGCGCGGCTGGGACCTCGCGTTTGGATCGCCGGGAGCCTGATGGTGGTGTTGGGGCTGGTGACCGCGGTCCTTCTGTTCCGGGACTTCCAGTCGAGCAGCTACTACTACCTGGCGTTCTACTGCATCCCCTCGAATACGGCGATCACGATCTTTCCGCACGAGCCCGTGCTCATCCTATTCGGGAAGTTCGGGAACCTGTGGATCACGGCCACCGCGGCCACGCTGGGCACGGTGGCGGCGGGGTTGCTGGACTATGCGGTGTTCGTGCCCGTGGTCAATCTGCAGGGGATCCAGGGCTACAAGGAGAAGAGATTCTACAAGCTGGCCACGCAGTACTTCATGCGCTGGCCGTTCGTCACGTTGACGGCGGCCGGGCTGCTACCCGTCCCGTTCTTCCCCTTCAAGTTCCTGAGCTTCTCTATCCACTACCCGCTGTGGAAGTACATCGGGACGATCATCGTGTCGAAGTTCCCCCGGTACTTCCTGCTCGCCCTGTTAGGGGCGACGCTCCCGATTCCCGCCTGGATTCTGGTCGCGAGTGTCGGCGTCGTCCTCGGGCTGTACGCCGTGAAAGCGATCCCCGAGGTGTGGAAGCGGTGGCGTGCGCGGGCATAGCGGCGGAGGCCGCAAGAAACGTCTCACCGGCGGTGGCGGGCGCTGTGGCAAATCCGAAATCGGACGCTCCCGGGAGTAGGGGATTTCCCCACAAGCCCCAGATCCCCCCTTGTGGGGGAAATCCCCTACAATATTGAGGCGTCTAGGGACCTTCTTTGTCCGCAAATGCTGTGGCGCTCTCGCCAATCCAGGCGGTCCGCGATCGAACTCCGCTCGCGCGGCCTAGCTCGCGAACAGCCCCGCTAACCAGTCCGCGACCACCTTCAACTCGCGCTCGTCACGCTCTGTGAAGGCGTTCCGCCGGTCGGAGTCGAGGTCCAGCTGGCCGAAGATCTCCCCCGAATCGGGGTCGCGGATCAGGACGACCAGCTCGGACACCGTCTCGAGGCTGCACGCCAGGTAGTTGGATATGGCGTGCACGTCGGGGACGTTGATGTCCCGGGCTTCCGCCACGGCGGTACCACACACGCCCTGCCCCACCGGGATGCGCGTGTGGTCGGTGGCTTTCCCGATGTAGCTGTGCAGCACCAGGACGTCGTCCTCCAGCAGGTAGATGCCCACCCAGTCGTAATGCTCCTCGGCGGCCTGGATCTGCTGCACGGACTCCCGCAGCAGGTGATCGCGCGAGGCTCCCGCTTCGCGCTCCTCGATCAACCCGCGGACGATCCGGCCTCCGTCGATCATGCCGTCACGACTTCCTGGTTGCGCTTGCCATCGAGAGAGGCGGTCCCGGCCCCACCGAACACCAGCATCAGGAGCGAAGCGATCAGCACCACGCTGAACTCCACTCCACCCTGACCCCGCTCGATCACGTACCACCCATTCCCCGCGTGCACCAGGATGATCCCGAGTGCCATGTGACCTATCAGCAGGAGCGCGGCGGGCGTCGCCAGGAACCCGACGATGAGCGACAGCCCGCCGACCGTCTCCAGCAGCGCCACGAGCCACGCCGCCAGGGCGGGAGCCGGTATGCCGAGCCCCTCGAACATGCCCGCTGTCATGTCGATGCCGCCGGTCAGCTTCGGCAGTCCGTGCGCGATGAAGGTCACGCCCAGCGCGACTCGCAGGATCGCAAGTCCCAGTCCGGGATTCAGTCCTCTATTCATCTCTTCACTCCTCTGTTCTCTCACAATGTATTCTCGGGCAGGGCCCATGTGGACCATGCCTCGATGGCAACAAAAAGCCGCCCACGAGGGGCGGCTGCCTGCTTCTCTTTCGCGGTGGCCTCCCTGAGCCCCGGGCCGTCTCCGGCCCCGCGCCTAGGCCACGACCAGCAACGCCGTGCCGTACATGACCAGGAGCCCGAGCGCCAGCCCTAGCGCATTCAAAGGGGCGAACACGCCTTCAGGCTGGCCCCGCTGAATCAGCCTGCCCACCTCGATCACGACCTGGAGAATCGCCCCCGCCCCGAGCGCCAGAAACAGCGTCGCGGCCATCGGCGAATAGGAGAATCCCCCTATCCACGCTCCCAGGATCGTCGGGATCCCCGCGATCGCCCCGAGGGCACCGAGGTGCCACAAGGGTGGCCTCTCGCTGGCCATGGGCGCCACGATCGCCAGGCCTTCCGTCGTGTTGTGAAGGGCGAACCCGATCACCAGGAAGCTTCCCAGGGCGATCTCGCCGATCGAGTAGGCGGCACCGATCGCGAGCCCCTCACCCAGGTTGTGCAGCCCGATTCCGATCGCGATCAGGTACGCAACGGTGAGAGCGGGGTGACGGTTCCCGGAATCGGAGCTCGCCCGGGCACCGGCCAGCGCGCGTAGGGCAAGCAGCGCACCCGCGACACCGAGCGCGATGAGCCCGACACCCTGAAACGCTCCGGGCACGG
Organism: Gemmatimonadota bacterium; assembly: GCA_039588275.1. Lineage (GTDB taxonomy): Bacteria > Gemmatimonadota > Gemmatimonadetes > Palauibacterales > Palauibacteraceae > JBDHAC01. The sequence continues at coordinate 51,803 of JBDHAC010000016.1, read as the reverse complement.
CCTCCGACACCTCGAACGCCTCGTCGAGCGCGTCGACCGCCAGGAATACGAGCAACCCGATCGTGAGGCTCAGGAAGAAGTGGATCCATTTCCGGTCGATCTGGCGCAGGAACGGATACCACAGAAGCCCCAGGATGACCGGGATCACGCCAGCGTACAGGCCCAGGAGCGCGAACGTGCCCAGATAGCGTGCGTTGGGCTGCGGGGTAACGGTCGCGACCGCGATCTCGTGCGTGAACGTGAGCCCGGTCGATGTGAGGAGCGCGATCTGGTGCGGCTCTCCCTCTACCCAGGGGTAGTGTAGCTCGAGCGTCGCGCGGCCGAGGCGCGGGATCGTGCGGTCGCCCTCCATCTCGAAGCGCCAGTAGGCCTCGTCGACCTGCACTTGCGCGACGGTGACGGGGTCCGGGCCGCCGTTCACGACGTGGACCTGCATGCGGCCGGGCTCGGGCAACGTAACGCGCTCGATGGTGAGCTCCTCCACGGGGGGAAACGCGGCGCGCAGGACGCTCGTGGGGTCCACCTGGAGGAACGCGGCGATCAGACCCGCGAGCAGGACCAGCGGGAGGAGCCCGAGCAGCCAGCGGCGGCCCGCTCCGGCGCGCTCTCCGCTCTGATCAGCCATAGCGGTGTACCGGGACGCCCTCGTCGGCTGCCAGCAGCGGCACGGCGTCGAAGAACCCCATCCAACCCAGCTCCGCGAACTCGCTCTGGTGGGCGTGGAACATGTGCAACCCGGGGTGCTCGAGCTCGAACTCCAGCACGTGTCTCTCCCCCTGACACGCCATGATCGTGTCGGTGAGCTCGTAGTGATCGAGCCGTGTTCCGGTTCGGTAGACGCGGAACATCCCGGCATGCAGGTGGAACGAGTTGACCAGGTCGAATTCCGTCAGGTTCACGAGGTAGACGCGGCACAGGTCGCCCACCCCGACCTGGATCGGGTGGGTCTGGTGATAGAACGCGGCCGTGTTGACCGCGTAGACCTCGTTGTCACCATCGAAGTTCGTATCGAACCCGTTCATCACCATCACCATCTCGCGTGCCGGCGGGCGTCCCTCGGGTGGATCCACGATGAACGCGCCGTACAGGCCTTTGTGGATATGCCGTTTGAGGGGGATGGTGTGGCAGTGATACAGGTGCAGCCCGAAGGGCTTCGCCTCGAACTCGTAAGTGAACTGCTCTCCCGGCGCGACGATCGGCTCGACGCCGTCCATCTCCGGCGGGTGTGTGCCGTGGAAGTGGATCGTGTGCGGGTGCGAGCCCGCGTTCTGGAAGCGAACCCGCAGGATGTCGCCCTCCGTGCAACGGAAGGTCGGCCCCGGAACGCGTCCGTTGTAGGTCCACGCGGGGAACCACACGCCCGGCGCCACCTCGATCTCGCGGTCTACCGCGACGACCTCCCATTCGCGCACGGTCCGGCCATCAGCGCGCCTCGAGATCTCGCCGAAGTCGAACTCGGTCAGGAACGCTCCGGGGTCGAGGGCGTCCGGCCCGCTCGGCGCCGTGTCCCCGACCACGCTCATGCTTAGCTGGCTCTCGCCGGAGGCACCGTTCGGGCGCCTGAGGGCGTGCAGGTGTCCATCGTCGGGGGAGTGCTGCTGCGGAACCGGGATCCCGGCCTCGCTCATGGCCGCGGCGGCCCGGCTCCGTGCGGCGAGTTGCAGGACCGTGGCCCCGGACATACCCGCCACCCCTGCGGCGCCGAGCCTGAGCCAATCCCTTCGGCTCATCTTCTCGGGACGTCTCCGCCCTCTGTCGTCGCTGCTCGGCACGTCCTTCATTCGGTTCGATCCGACCCCAATGCACGCAACCCGATCCCGCTGCGGGACCGGGCGCTCTGCGAGGGCGTCGCTCGGCCCGCACAGAGAAGTTTAGCCAAGACTAAAAATTACAGTCCCAAGATAGCGCGATCCGTGCCGACGTCAAGCCCGCCGAGGTCCTGCAGCCCTCTATCCAGAGGTACGAGGAGGCTCGTCGGTTGACTTGCCGCCCCGGCTCCGACAAACGTGGGCGTCTGGTGAAACGCGGGCGGGAGCCACCTTCGGGGCTGGACACCCGGCAGCTATCCCGAGTCCCGGGCGCCTGTGAAGTCACCCCGGGCGCCGGGTGCGGCTGAACCGGGTGCGGCTGAACCGGGTGCACACCAAGAGGAAGGAGTGTTCGCGAGCCGACGTGCCAGAGGATGCGCGCCACAACCGACCGAGCGCTGCCGAGCGTGTACCGCCACACCGGCTGCCCGAGCTGATGGACGCTCGCGACTGCGATCGGCGGGAACTCGCGGAGGCACTGACCACGTTGGGACGGGTGAACCGGTACCTCGGGGGCGCGCGTCTGGCCCGCCGACAGGTGCACCTGCTCCTCGCCGGTCGACGCCCCGGGGCGGTGCGACTGCTGGATGTCGGGGCGGGAGGAGGTGACGTCGCCATCACGCTGATGGGAAGACTTCGCCGCGCCGGTTGGTCGCCCAGCTTCATCCTCGCCGACCGGCACGACGCCACGCTCCGGTTGTGCCGGGAGCGGATTCTCCGACACGCGCACCGAGACCGACACGACCACCGAGACCGAGACGTCCGTGGAGACCGAGACGCCCGCAGAGACCGAGACGCCCGCAGAGACCGAGACGCCGGCGGGGAACCCCCGCACCGCTTCTCCTTCGTGCGGCTGGACGGCGTCGCGCTGCCCTTCGCTGATGGTGCCGTTGATGTCGCGCTCTCGACGACCACCCTGCACCACTTCGAGGAGGCCGCGGCGCGGACCTTCGTGGCCGAGCTGGCGCGCGTTTCGAGGATCGGGTGGGCGGTCACCGACCTCCGACGGTCGCGCGCCAGCTACGCGCTGATGCGCGCCCTCGCGGAGACGGTCTGGCGCGGGCGACGCCTCCCGCGGGCCGACGCCCCCGTTTCGGTATTGCGGAGCTTCACGCCGAGGGAGGCGTCCAGCCTGGCCGCAGAGGCCGGCTGTCCGGGCGTGGTGCTCGAGCGCAGCCCGCTTCGCTGGGCGCTCCGGGGGGTGCGGGCGTGATACTGCCGGCGACCGGAGCGCCCCTCGACCGACCGGACGTGCTGATCGTCGGCGCCGGACCGGCGGGAAGCTCGCTGGCCTGGCGGCTCGCCAGCTCGGGCATCGCGACCCGCATGCTCGACGCACGAGACTTTCCGCGCTCCAAGCCGTGTGGGGACACGATCAGCCCCGGCGCAACACCCATCCTGGAGGAGATGGGGGTGTCGGGCGCGGTGCGCGCGGCCGGAGCCGCCGAGATCTCGGGGTGGCGAATACGGGCACCAGACGGCACCTGGTTCGAGGGTCGTTACGCCGTTCCCGAAGAGGAGACGCCGGCCCATGGGTTCGCGATCGCGCGCGCTGAATTCGACGCCCTGCTGCTCGGTGCCGCTCGTGAGGCCGGCGCCGGGTTCCTGCCGCGAAGACGGGTCTTCGGCCTGCTTGAACGGGACGGCAGGGTGACGGGCGTGCGCGCCCGGGGACCCGACGGCGAGGTAGAGAGGCACACCGCGTCCGTGATCGTGGGCGCGGACGGACTCCGCTCGCGGGTGGCACGGCTGCTGGGTGGCGTTCGGCTAGGACCCCGCCGCCGGCTTGCGCTGGTGGGTCGCTTCGCCGACGCCCCCGTGAACGCGCCTCTGGGCGAGCTCCGAATCTCGGGCGATGGCGTTCTCGGGTACGCTCCCATCGGCGGCCGACGCTGCAACATCACGCTCGTGTTGCCCGCTCTCAGCGCGCCCGCCATCGCACGGGATCGGGAGGGGTTCTTCGACGGCGCGATCGGCCGGTACGGTGCGCGAGCGCTGATCGAGGGAGCCAGCCTCGTCGGTAACCCGGAGGTGACGGGCCCCTTCGAGGTGACGCCGATCCGGCGGACCGCCCCGGGGGCGTTGCTGGTAGGCGATGCCGCCGGTTACTTCGATCCGTTCACGGGACAGGGGATCTTCCGCGCGCTTGACGGAGCGCGCCTGGCCGCGGCGGCGATCCTGGGCATTCTGGAGTCGCCCGAGCTCGAGGCAGGGTGGCTGACACGCTACGAACGAGATGTGGACCGCTCACTCGTCCCGTCGCGACGCGTCCAGCGGTTGATCGACGCCGTGATCGCCCGCCCCCGCGTGATGGGCGGGAGTGCGCGCGTCCTGGCGGCGTACGATGGCCTGGCGTCGTTGCTGGTGGATGTCGCCGGGGATCGCCTCCCCCCGTCCACCCTGACCCGGCCCAAGGCCTGGTTGAACGCCCTACGGAGCTCATCCGGGGAGGGGCGGACGGGCACCCCCGCCGGGCCTGAGGCGTACGCACAGACCTGACGGCGACCGACCAGACGAGAAAGACGAGAGAGCGCACATGCCGCTCATGCGAACCCACAACGAGGTCCTTGTCCACGCGCCGCTGGGAGACTGCGTGCGCGCCGCCTCGGACGTGGAGTCCTGGCCGGTGATCCTACCGCACTACCGGCGGGTGTTCTTCACCCGCAAGGACGGGCCAGGCCGGGGGCGCGTGCGCATGGAGGCGTACCGTCACTTCGGCCGACTCCCCTATCCGATCTGGTGGGAGTCGGAGATGGTCACGCATCTCGACGAGGCCGAGGTCCGGTATCGGCACGTGGACGGGATCACGACCCGCATGGACGTCCTGTGGAAGCTCGAGGAGCGCGGGGGAGGAACACACATCACGATCCTGCACGAATGGGATGGACCCCGGTGGCCTCTGATCGGCGCCTTTGCCGCACGTGCTGTGATCGGACCTCGGTTCATCCACGTGGTGGCGGGGCGCACGCTCGCCGGCATCAAGCGGGCCGTCGAGGCGAGGAATGGGCACGACGGCGAGCGGCTGACTCCGGGGGTACGCCCGTGAGCGGGGGTAGGCGCGTCGCCGTGACCGGGATCGGCTGTGTCACCCCGGTCGGCGAGGGGGTCGCCGGCCTGTGGAAGGGCTTGCGGGAGGAGCGCTCGGGCGTGGGTCCGGTGGCCCGCTTCGACGCCTCGGCGTATCGCACGCGGATCGCCGCCGAGATTGCGGGTTTTCAGCCCGAGGCCCGTCTCGGGGTGAAGCGCGCGCGTCGGGTCGACCGGTACAGCGCCCTGGCTCTCTCCTCGTGCTCGATGGCGCTCGAGGATGCCGGCCTGGATCCGGCGGAGCCCGATTCGGACCGGGTCGCGGTCCAGATGGGGAGCGCGCTCGGCGGCATCGGATACGCCGAGGAGCAGCACGGCAAGTTCGTCACGAGCGGCCTGCGCGGGATCAACCCCACCCTGGCCCTTTCGGTGTACGGGGGCGCCGCCAGCTGCAACATCGCGATCGAGTACGGCTTCACCGGACCGAATTCCACCAATGCGATGAGTTGTGCGTCCGGAGCGCTGGCGATCGGTCACGGTTTCCAGCTGATTCGTTCTGGTGGGGCGGACGTAGCCATCTGCGGCGGCAGCGAGGCGCCTATCGCACCGCTGACGTTCGGAGCCTTCGCGGTGATCCGGGCGATGTCCACGCACAACGAGGAACCGGATCGAGCCTGTCGACCGTTCGACGAGGGGCGGGACGGCTTCGTCATGGGTGAGGGCGCGTGCGTCCTGGTCCTCGAGGAGCTCGGGCGAGCGCTCCAGCGCGACGCCCGCATCTACGGCGAGGTGTGCGGGTTCGGGACCACGAGCGACGCGTACCACATGACCGCGCCGTTGCCGGGTGGCCAGCAGGCGGCGCGCGCCATGCGGCTGGCCCTCGACGACGCCGCCGTCGGCACGTCCCCGGTGGATTACGTGAACGCTCATGGCTCGTCGACGCCGCTGAACGACTCCACCGAGGCGGGGGCGATTCGCTCCGTGTTCGAGGACCGCGCTCCGGAGCTGCGCGTGAGCGGCACGAAGGCGTACTACGGACACGCGCTCGGGGCATCCGGCGCGATCGAGGCGGCGATCGTCTTCCTCGCCCTCGACCAGGATTGGCTGCCGCCTTCGCTGAACCTCGTGTCACCAGGTGAGGGATGTGATCTTCGGTTCGTGCCTGAGGGGGGCGAGGCCTTTCAGGCGGAGTACGCCCTCACCAACTCGTTCGGATTCGGCGGCATCAACGCCTCGTTGCTGCTCCGTCGTCACGAGACGTAGCTGTCAGGCCGCCACGAGACGTAGCTGTCAGGCCGCCACGAGACGTAGCTGCAAGGCCGGGGGAGCGGTCAGCCGCCACAGGGGCCGACGGTACCGAAGGGGGCCCTGAGGCCGAAACAACGGGACAATGCCTGCGCCGATCCTGATCGACACGGATACCGCGTCGGATGACGCCGTCGCGCTCATCATGGCGCTCCGTTCACCCCACGTCAGCGTGGAGGGCATCACGGTGGTGGCCGGCAACGTGCCGCTCGAACAGGCGGTGCGGAACGCGCTGTACACGGTCGAGCTGTGCGGGACCGATGTCCCCGTGCACGTCGGGGCGCCCAAACCGCTGGCGCGAGAGCTGGAGACCGCCGAGTTCTTTCACGGCGTGGACGGTCTCGGCGACCGCGGGTACCCCGCTCCGCAAATCGCACCGGCGGACGGAGTCGCCACCGACGCGTTGATCGCCACCATCGAGGCGAACCCCGGCATCGTGCTCGTGACCCTGGGTCCGCTCACCAACGTCGCACTCGCCCTGCAGCGCGAGCCCGCGGTCACCGAGCGAGTGAGCCGCTGCGTGATCATGGGCGGGGCGGCCTGCACCATCGGCAACATCACGCCCGCGGCCGAATTCAACCTCTGGGTAGACCCGGAAGCCGCTCGCATCGTGTTCGAGTCAGGTCTGCCGATCGAGATGGTGGGGTGGGAGTTGTGCAGAGGCGAAGCCAACCTGACCGACGACGAGATGGCCAACGTGAAGGGCTTCGACACACCGCTGGCCCACTTCGCCATTGACTGCAATTCGACCGCGGTGGAGGCGAACCGTCGGCAGTCCGGTGATCCGGGGCTCGGATTGCCCGATCCGGTCGCGATGGCGATCGCGCTGGACTCTTCGATCTGCACCCGCCGGAGCGCGCACCGGGTCCAGGTGGAGACCGAGAGCCCGCTCACGCGCGGCATGACGGTGGTCGACCAGCTGGATGTGGCCGATGAGCCCCACAACGAGCCGGTGTGGGGGGCGCTGGCGGCGCGTGCTCCGAACGCGACGATCTGCTGGGAGATCGATGTGCCGGCCTTCAAGGAGATGCTGTACTCGGTTCTCCGGGCCGATACGAAGACTGGCACCGAGGCCGGAGCCTACGGAGCAGAAGCCCGATGAGTGCGTCGGAGAGCGCCGGGGCCGATCGACTCCGGATCGTGGTCGTCGGAAGCTCGAACACGGACCTGGTGGTCCGCGCACCCGCCATTCCGGCCCCTGGCGAGACGGTTCTCGGCACCTCCTTCATGACGGCGGCGGGCGGCAAGGGTGCGAATCAGGCGGTGGCCGCCGCGCGTCTCGGGGCGAGCGTGACGTTCGTGGGCCGCGTGGGGACGGATAATTTCGGTGACGCGGCGGTGCAGGCCCTCGAGCGCGAGATGATCGACGTACGGCTGGTAGAGCGCGATGCGGAGGCCGCGTCCGGTGTTGCGTTCATCGTGGTGAACGACGCCGGCGAGAACGCGATCGCCGTCGCCCCGGGCGCCAACGCTCGTCTGGATGAGCGCCAGGTCGATCGTGCCGCCGACGCGATTCGGGAGGCGGACGTGCTTCTGCTCCAGCTCGAGATCCCTCTGAACGTGGTCCGCTACACCGCCTGCATGGCGCGGGACGCGGGAGCCCGCGTCATCCTGAACCCGGCCCCCGCCAGCCCGCTCGACTCCGAGCTCCTCGCGGCCGTCGACGTACTGACCCCCAATCAGGGCGAGGCTGCGATGCTGGCAGGACGACCGGTCGGGGGAGTGGAGGAAGCCCGCGTCGCCGCGAGAGCCCTGCGAGCCGCGGGGCCAACGGACGTAGTCGTCACTCTGGGTGAGAACGGCGCCCTGGTGGAAGGGGCGGAGGAGCAGACGCACTTGCCGGGGGTCCGCGTCCAGTCCGTCGATTCGACGGCTGCTGGTGACGCCTTCAGCGCTGCCCTGGCCGTCGGTCTGGGTAGAGGTGAATCGGTGGTCTACGCCGCCCGCTACGCGACCCGGGTCGCGGCGCTTACCGTGACGCGGGCCGGTGCCCAGCCGTCGCTGCCCACGGCCGAGGAGGTCGAAGCCTTCGAACGGCTCGAGGCCGAGGCGCCCGACTCGGACGAGCAGGAGGGCTGAGCCGACAGCCGGAGCCTAGTCGGAGAGCGGCTCGAGGGCCTTGAAGGTCGCGCGCGCATCCGCGCGTGCCTTATCAAGCCGGGAGCGGGCGGCGCGCAGCTCGGCGCCTGCCTCTTCTCGGGCCCGGGCGATCCTGGCCCTGGCCCGGATGCGCTTTTGCGCGAGCTCGGCCCTGGCTTCGGAGCGGAACCGGCCGGCTTTGGCCCTCGCCTCCCGGCGCGCTTGCTGCACCTCGAGCTTGGCTTCCTCCTTCGTCCGCCGGATCCGTGCCTTCGCCTCGACCTTCGCGCGTTCGAAGCCGGCCTTGGCGTGCTCCAAGCGCTCCGTAGCCCGCTCCAGGCGCTCCCGGACCGGTCCAGAGACTTTGTCCGTGTAGTACTTGGCGGCGAACTCCCTCGCGTTCAGCGTGCGCGCGTATACGACCTTGGCGAGCCGCAGCGCGGACAGAATCCGGATGTACATCCAGCCGATGTCGAATTCCCACCACCGGGCCTTGAACTTGGCCGAACGCGGGTCGGCATGGTGGTTGTTGTGGAGCTCCTCCCCGAGGATCCAGATCCCCCAGGGGTAGAGGTTATGGCTCTCATCCCGAGTCGCGAAGTTCCGGTATCCGGCGGCGTGCCCCAACCCGTTGATGATGTTCCCCATGATCGGGACCCAGATCACCATGGCGACCCATACGATGAGACCGGTGACGACTCCGAACAGGAAGAGATCGAGCAGCAGCATGAGCTGGATGCCCCTCGACCGCTGGCCCGTGTAGATCTTCCGCTCCACCCAATCGTCGGGGCACCCCTTGCCGTATTTCTCCAGCGTCTCCGGGTCGTTCGCGGCCTTCTGATAAAAGAAGAGCCCTGCGAACAGAATCCCGGGTAGTCCGACAACCGCGGGTGAGTGGGGATCGCCCTCGCGGTCGGCGTGGGCGTGATGCTTACGGTGCACGGCCACCCACTCCTTGGTCACGATCCCGGAGGTCAGCCACAGCCAGAACCGCATCGCGTGCTCGACCACCGGGTGAAACTTCACGCCACCGTGTGTGGCGCATCTGTGCAGGTAGAGGGTGTTGCAGATGTTCGTGATGTGGCCCATCACGACCACGAACAGGACGGGGACCCACCAGGGTTCGGCAAGTATCGAGTAGCCGGGCATCGGTTCGCTCGCGTCTCAAATGGTCGTTCGAATGGCGCGAGTCACACGTGCCGGTCGTTCTGCCACCGATGCACCCCTCATCGCCTCTTCCAAGAGCTTATCTTCATAATATAGCGAATCTTAGGCATTCCTGCCCACAGAATACCGAGCCGCAGTGTGCCGCGCCGCCACCTCAGTGGCTTCGTGGACTCAGGAGTCGAGGAGTTCCCGGCGAGTGCGGAGTCTTACCGGTACCCGTCTTGCTCAATCCTCCAAGTCCGAATCGGGGTCCACGACCGAATCGGGATCCTCGAGCTTCTCATCCAGCTCCTTCGCCTTGGTCTCGAGCTCACCGAGGGTCTGCTCCGCCTCCTGCTTGGCGTGCCCGTCGTCCTCCGCCTCCTTCACACGTTCCTTCACCGCCTCGATCTCGCTCGTGAGCTCCTCCCGTTCCAGCTCGATCTGCTCGACCTTGTCCGCCTTGGCGAACACGTCCGGATCCACCTCATCAGCGTCCGAAGGCGCTGCGGCGGCCATCGGCCGGGTGGTCTTCGACATGAACCTCGTCCCCTGGGGGTAGGCCCGGGTGTTCATGAAGGTCGGCGAGACGATCTCGACATCGCCCTCGTGCAGGGCATCCATCATCTCGGCGCGAAGCTGAGCCGGCGCGGTGAGTATCCGCTTGGAGTTCGCGGCGCTGGGCCCCTTCACATCGGGCAGCTTGGCCGTGACCCGGTAGGTGACCGAGAAGTCGCCCAGCTCCATGATTCGGACCCAGGGCGACTCGAGCTCGGCGTTGTCAGCCGCCGCTTTGAGCAACTCGGCGACCCTCGTGCGGTCGACATCGTACCCGAGCGAGACGTCGGCCGAGACCCAGGTGCACGAGCCCCTTCCGTCCGGATCCGGCGACCCGATCACGGTCACCGGATTCTGCACGAGGTACACGTTTGGCAGAGTGACGAGATCGCTGGACTCTGTCTGGATCTCGATGTGGAAGATCCCGCGCTCCGAGACCTTCCCGAAGTACTCTCCCACCCGAAGATAGTCGCCGAAGTTGAAGCCTCGGATCACGCGGAGCATGAACCCCGCCATCGCGTTCGCGACGAGCGTCGTGGAGGCCAGCGTGACGGCGGCGCCCAGGATGATCCCGGTGAACGTGAGAAGGTCGGGACGGATGTCGGTCCCGCCCTCGGCCGGCGGGGGGATCGCCAGGATGACGGCGATCAAGCCCGCGAAGCCGAGGCCGGCGAAGAGGAGGTTGTATTGATACCGGCGTCGGCTCCACCGCTCCAGCGGCCTCCGCACCCCCATGAGGAGAGCGACGAAGATCACGGCGACCAGCACCGGCCGCACGAAGGCCCGCGCAGAGCCCACCAGGGTGTCTCGGGCCGGACCGGGGACCGCCGCTATCACCGCGATCAGCCCCACGACCCACATCCCGCCAAGCAGCAGCCGCGCCCGGCTGTGCGGCACGCCGCTTCGGCGCATGAGCGCCCGCGCGAGCATGACGAGCATCGCGGCTGCGATCCAGATCAAGCCGGGCAGGACGGCTCTGGTGAATTCCATTCAGGATCTCCGACTCAGGTTCTCCGTAGCGACTCTACTCCATCTCGATCGTCTCTGCCGCCGCGACCCATAGCGTTTCCTTCAGCCCGGGATAGCGCTGCAGAAGCTCCAGCCCCCGGTGCCGCAGTCTCTCATCGGTGAAGCCGAGCAACACGAGGTCGGCTCCGGCCGACTGGGCTTCCACGAGTCTCCCGACGTCGGTCTGTGCGCTCGTCGGGATAATGCGGACGTTCTTCTCCGCCACCGGGATGCGCCCAGCCAGTATCATCTCACGCAGCTGAGCGCGGCGCTCCGCGACTTCACGGTCGGGGTAGGCCGCAAAGATGCTGAGCTCCGCCCGCCGCCAGTCGGGGTGGCCGAGGATGATGTAGGCCAGGAGCACCATCAGGTTCGCGTTCATGTAATCATGCCACATGAGCCACACGTGGATCTCGGCTCGGTTCCCGAAATGATGGTCGCCGTGTCGTAACACGATGCTGTTCATGCGAGCGGTGGTCGCCAGCAGGATTCCCTCCTGGACCTCCTCCAACACCTCTACGCCGTCATGGACGGAGAATTCGAATGCGATCGTATTGTTCTCCATTCCGCTCACGCCCGGTGCCTGCAGCGTTTGAGCTAGAGCCGACCGCATGGAGGGGCTGATCATCGTATCGACGTAGATGCCGCTTTCGGCTTGCTCCGTCTCGCGAATCATGCGGCCCAGGACGTCGCGGCTCTGCGCATAGGTCTCCGCGTTGAGCAAACCCCGGATGTAGTGCAAATAGGTTCCGAACCCGTAGCGGTAGCAAAGCCACTTGAGGAGCTGCTTCGGAGCCGAGCGGTCGAAGGTCCGCCCGGTAATCATGACCACGCTGGGCCGCCAGTCCGCCAGCGGCATCTTCTGCAACCGGATCTGCAGGTTGCGCGTCGCCTGTGTCATGACGCTGAAGAAGATGGTCGACAGATCGTTCGCGTATTCCTGCTTGCGCTGGATCAGGTAGTAGACCCCGGTCATGACGACGATGGCCAGGATCGCGTAGAGCGGATCCATCTGAAACATGAGGAGGACGCATACGATCGCGCCGAACAGGCTCACGTACCACTTCGAGCGGAAGCTCGGACGATAACTCGGACGCGCCGCAAAGTGCTCCAGGAAGCTGATCGCGCACAGCGAGCCGTACGTGACCATGAAGAACATCGATATGAGCCGGGCTACGAAGTCGACGTTGCCGAACACGGCGATCGCGAACGCGAGGGCCGCCGTAACGATGGTCCCGTTTCGGGGTTCGTTCTCTTTTCCCCTGCCGGCGGCCAGGAACTCGGTGACGCCGGGCACGACGACGACCCGATCGGCGGCGAGGGCCTGCAGTGTGCGCGGCGCCACCAGGATGGACCCGATCGCCGAAGAGAGGGTCGCGCACGCGAGTCCGATCGGGATGATCGGTCCCCATATGGCGATCCGGCTCATCACCAGCTGGTCTGTGACCAGCATTTCCTGGGAGGTGGAGGTTGCGAGCTTCCAGAGGATGAACACGTACATGGCCATCCCCGTGATCGTGGCTGAGAGAACGCCGAGCGGGATCGAGCGGCGCGGATTTTCAAGATCGCCCGACAGACCGACCCCGGCGGTCATCCCGGTGAAGGCCGGGAACACGATCGCGAATACCATGATGAAGGGGTCGGGCCGGAATCCCACCGGCGGGGGCGCACCGACGTCGACGCCCGCCGGCGTTCCCCCGAGTGCGAAGAAGCCGAGCGATACCGCGAGGACTGCGACCACGACCCAGAGAGCCTTCACTCCGAGCTGAGCCCCACGCGTCAGCATCAGCGCCAGCAGGGCGGCAAGGCCAGGAAGCGACACGGTCCGGGGGTCGAACGGGAGGCCCCAGCTCGCTGCCAGGGGCCGGAACGATTCAGCGAACGCGATCATGTAGAAGGCGACTGACAGCGCCTGCGACAGAAAGAGCGCGATCCCGATCGTGCCACCGATGGAGATTCCGAACGAACGGGAGATGATGAAGTATTCGCCGCCACCCTCGACGCGTCGGTTGGTCGCGATCTCCGCGATGGCGAGGGCGGTGGGGATCGTGACCATGTGCCCCAGGAGCACGATCAGCAGCGCGCCCCCGAGCCCGACGTGACCCACGGCGTAGCCGAACCGCAGGAACATGATCGCCCCGAGGATCGTGCTGATGCTCGCCAGGAACACGGGCGCGGTGCCGAAGCCGTGCCCCATCGCTGGGCCGCCCGGGCTGGGGCGAACCGAAGGCTCGTTCATCGGTGGGTCGTCACTCCCGTCGGGTTGGCGCCCGCGACGTTGGACGGGGGCTCGATATCACGGGTCACGGCCCGCGGCGCTCGCGCGGCATAGGGTAACCCGCCGAGCGTCCTTGGGCGACGGGTGTGAGTTCGTCCCCCAACTCCGCTACACATTGCGTAGAGTTGCCCTCCCACGTGGCCGGCACCGAGACTACTTTGCGCCGGGCTTCCGGCACGGCGAGAGAAGGGAGTCGAGTCCGAATGTCACAGGATGGACGAAGATGAGATCCGCCATCGGGTTGGCGCTCGCGATTCTCCACGGCATTCCCGGCCCTTTGACCGGACAGCAGGCTGGCGCCTCACGCCTGCTGCGAGAGCCGCTGTTCGAGATCTCCGGGACCCCCATCACCCTGGCTACGCTGATCACGGCGCTCGGCGTCTTCCTGGTGGCCTTGATCATCAGCCGATTCGTGCGGCGTGCCGTGGAACGGCTCGTGGTTCAGCGTCAGAGCGACGCGTTGAATCGCGGGAATCTCCGGGTCACGATCCGGCTGATCCAGTACTCCATCCTCGTGACCGGACTTCTCGTGGCGTTGCACACGCTCGGCGTCCGGCTCACCGCGCTGTTCGCCGCTGGTGCGTTGTTCGCCGTGGCGCTCGGCTTCGCGATGCAGAACATGACCGCCAACTTCATTTCTGGGGTCATCCTGCTGCTCGAGCGTAGCATCAAGCCGGGCGACATCCTCGAGGTGGAGGGTCAGTTCGTCGAGATCAAGGAGATGGGGATCCGCGCCACGATCGGGCGCAGCTTGAACGAGGAGGACCTCATCATCCCGAGCTCCCACCTCGCGCAATCGATCGTGAAGAACTTCACCCTGCGCGATCCTCTCGCGAGACTCCGCGTGCCGGTCGGGGTCACGTACGACTCCGACATGGCGCTCGTCCGGCGAACGTTGGAGGAGACAGCCGCCGGGCTCAAGTGGCGATCGCATGCCAAACAACCCGTGGTGTTCATGAAGGCGTTCGGGAACTCCTCGGTCGACTGGGAGGTCTCCGTCTGGTACGAGGATCCATGGAACCGCCTCAGGCGTAACTCCGACCTGCACGAGGCGATCTGGTGGGCGCTCAAGGACGCGGGGATCACGATCGCGTTCCCACAGCTGGACCTGCACCTGGATGACGAGGTCGTGGACGCGATGCGCACGCCGCGCGGTGGCCGAGCGTCGGCGTCCAAGCCCCGAGACGGCTGAGCGCCGCGGTCACCTCTGTCCAGCACCCGGCCAGATCCGCACGGAGAAGTCGCATGAGCCACAAGAAACGGTCGAGATTGCGGGTGGGTCGGTACTCCGCGCCCGGGACGCGGCCCGGCACCCTGACGACGGATCCCGATGCCCCCCCATCGGAGATTCAGGTGATCGCCTACGGTCCGGAGCGGCTGGATGAGCTCGAGGTGTCTGATCCCGCGGAGCTGCGTCCCCTGCTGGGCCAGGCGCCGGTGCTGTGGGTGAACGTGCACGGGGTCGGACACGCCGAGAGCCTGCAGGCCGTCGGAGACGTCTTCCAACTGCACCCTTTGGCGCTCGAGGACATCTCTAACGTGCACCAACGCGCCAAGGTGGAGCCGTACAGCGAATACCTGTTCGCGATCGCTCGGATGCCGACGGGCGATCCGCCGAATACCGAACAGATCTCCATCATCCTGGGTCGTGGGTTCGTGCTCACGTTCCAGGAAGGTCAGGGGGATCACTTCGATCCCGTGCGCGAGCGGATCCGTTTGGGGGGAGCGCGGATGCGCAACGGGGGGCCGGACTATCTCGCGTACGCAGTGCTCGATGCGGTGGTCGACTCCTACTTCCCCGTTCTGGATCGAATAGGGAACCACCTGGAGACGCTCGAGGAGGAGGTGCTCGCCGACCCCTCTCCGGACACGGCCGCCCGGATCCACTCGATCCGGCGCACGCTCCTGGGATTGCGCAAGGTGGTGGGCCCACACCGCGATGCCGTCAACGCGTTGCTCAGAGGCGGTTCGGACCTCATCACGTCGCAGACCGAGCTGTTCCTGCGCGACGTGTACGACCACGCGGTCCGCATCACCGAGCTGGCCGAGGCCTACCGAGAATTGAGCTCGGACCTGATGTCCATATACCTGTCCGTCGTCAGCAACCGGATGAACGAGGTGATGAAGGTCCTCACGATCATCGCGTCGATCTTCATCCCGCTCAGCTTCATCGCGGGGCTGTACGGCATGAACTTCGACCCGGACGCTTCCCGCTGGAACATGCCCGAGCTCGGCTGGACGGTCGGTTATCCCTTCGCGCTGCTCATCATGCTGCTGGTCGCGGGCGGGTTCCTGTGGTTCATGTGGAGGAAGGGCTGGCTCAGCTGAGAATGGGGGCCGGGCCGGTGTCGACTAGTTCCCGGATGGCTTAGCGCCGAGTCTCTTCAGCGCCCACTCGGCGTGCTCGCGTACGAGTGCGGAATCATCCGCAGCCAGGCGGTTCAGGATCGCTTCGGACCCGAGCCCCCCCACGTTTCCGAGCCCGACCGCGAGGTTTCGCAACATTCCGTCTCGACCCGGTCGGGCGAAAGCGGTGCCGCGGTATCGCTCCCTGAACTGGGCGTCGTCGAGAGCCGCGATCTCCTCGGCCCAGCGGACCATCGCCTCGGGCGGGGCGGGGCGACCCGGCTCGAGGGCCAGGCCCGACTCGGTCGGGGTGAGGGTCGGCGCGTCGTTGTTCCAGGGACATACCTCCTGACAGATGTCGCACCCGAACACGCGGTCGCCGATCGCCGCGCGAAGCTCGACCGGGATGGATCCGCGAAGCTCGATCGTCAGATAGGAGATGCACAGCCGCGCGTCCAGCTCCCGGGGCCCTCGTATCGCACCCGTGGGGCACGCGGGGATGCAACGCTCGCAGGTGCCACATCGATCCGCGCCGAACGGAGCGTCGGGCGGCAGGTCAAGCGTCGTGAGCAGCTCGCCCAGCAACAGATAAGAGCCCAGCTCGGGGTGGATAAGCATGGTGTTCTTGCCGATCCATCCGAGCCCGGCCCGCTGCGCGTGGTCGCGCTCCAGAACCGGACCGTAGTCGACGTACGTCTTGCACGCGGAGTCGGGCGCGAGGGCCGCGACCCGGTCTGCGAGTAGAGCCAGGCGCTCTTCGAAGACGTCGTGGTAGTCACGTCCGCGCGCGTACCGCGCGGTCACGGCGCGTGCGGCCGTGTGCTCGTCGCTCGGATTCGAGTCGGCCTCGTGAGTGGGACGCTCGACCGACCGCGCTGGCGACGCCCCGGCGCCGGGCCCGTACAACAGGCTCACCAGGATCAGGGTGCGGCAACCGGTGAGCGCCTCGCGGGGGTCAAGGCGCCGGCGCACGGAGTCCGCGCGACGCATGTAGGCCATGTCACCGTGCCACCCGCGGTCCAACCACCGGAGATACTCGTCGGCGTGCAGGGGGCGCTCCGCCGGGGCGAATCCGACCTGGGCAAACCCCAGCTCGAGGCCTGCCCGGCGGATCTCTTCCTTCAGTCGAACTGGCCGGCGCTCGGGCACAGCTCGCGCACGGGGCAATCCGCGCACGCGGGGCGCCGGGACTTGCACACGGTTCGTCCGTGCAGGATCAGGCGCCACGCGAACGGGTGCCACTCGTCATCGGGCAGGACCTCCATCAGGTCGCGCTCCACCTTGACCGGATCGGTCTCGTCCGTCAGTCCCAGTCGGTTGGCCACGCGCTTCACGTGCGTGTCGACCACCACGCCCACGTGGGTGCCGAACGCGTTGCTGAGGACGACGTTGGCGGTCTTCCGCGCCACGCCGGGGAGCGTGAGGAGCTCCTCCATGGTCCGCGGGACCTCGCCATCGAACTCGTCCACGACGCGGGCCGCCATCCCTTGAAGGCTCTTGGCCTTGTTCCGGTAGAAACCGGTCGGGCGGATGGCCTCCTCGAGCTCCTCCCGGTCCACTTCCGCGTAGTCCTGCGGCGTCTGGTAGCCTTTGAACAGGTCCGCCGTGACCCGGTTTACACGTTCGTCCGTGCATTGAGCCGAGAGGATAGTCGCGACGATGAGCTCGAGCGGATTGGTCCAGTCGAGGGAGATCTTCAGGTCCGGATAGAGGTCCGCGAGGATCGGCGAGAGTCTCTCGGCCAGCTCGCTCCGCGCGGCGGTCGTCCGAGGGCGCGGGGCCGGCTTCGCCCCGGTCACGCCCGCGACCCCACTTCGCCCGCCTCGTCCAACCCCAAACGCCGTAGACGCCGGACCCACTGGCCGAGATCTCCCAGGTTCAGGAGCCCCACCAGGTGGCCGTTCTCGAGCACCAGGATGCTGGGCTCGTCCCCGGGATCCAATCCGGTCACGACTTCGTCGAGCGGTTGGTCGCGACGCGCGGTGTGAAGCTCGTACGTCGGCCGCATGATCTGATCGACCCTCGTGGTCTCCCGCTTCTGCTTTGGAACCGCCGTCGCGTCGCGCACACCGACGATTCCGAGGACGGAGCCGTCCAGCACGACGGGAAACGCGCTTTCCGGTCTGCGCACCAGGTAATCATCGATCAGACGCTTGACCGTCAGGTGTGGTGGAATCACGGCCGGCTCGGTCGCCATCACGCGCGAAACCGGGATTCTCGAGAGCATCTGCCGGAGGGTGAACTGACGATAGCTGGAGGAGGCCGCGTTCGAGAGGAACCACCCGATGAACGCCGACCACAGACCCGGGAGCAGGAAACCGAACGCCAGCTGAACGAAACCGAACAGGATCAGGAGATATCCGAAGGCACGACCACCCCAGGTGGCCCAGCGTGTCGCTCGCTCCAGGTCGCCCGTAACCGCCCACACGATCGAGCGGAAGATCCGACCGCCATCGAGCGGGAAGCCGGGGATCATATTGAATACGGCGAGCACGAAGTTGAGCAGCGCCAGGAAGCTCGCCACCGTCTCCACCGGGGCCGGCCAGCCGGCTCCATCGGCGAGCCGAGCCAGCGCGTAGAACCCGGCCGCAAGCGCGACGCTGCACAGCGGACCGGCGATCGTGAGCAGGAACTCGTCCTTGGGCCGTTTCGCCTCTTCGCGCGCCTGGGCGATCCCGCCGAAGATGAACAAGGTGATGCTCTCGACGGGGATGCCGCGGGCGCGCGCCACGAGCGAGTGCGACAGCTCGTGCAACAGGACCGACAGGAAGAACAGCCCGGCCGCCGAGATTCCCATCCCGAAATAGAGAGACTCGCTGTACCCGGGAAGTTGCCGGGGGAACTCGTGCACGCTGAATGTCCACACGACGAGCGCCGCGATCAGGAACCACGAGTAGTCGATCCGGATCGGGAATCCAAACCAGCGGCCTATGCTGAATCCACCCAGCAAACGATTCTCCTCAGGTCCTCAAGCGGCCGGAACCGGGAGCGCCCTGCGGCGCAGCTCCCGCGGCGGACCGGGTCGCCCCCCACCCCACCTTTGCCACCATCGCCGCTTCCGCTGCACGACGAGACACAGGCGGCCGCCTGCCAGATTCACCACCTCCACGAACGCCTGCCCCGCGTCCTCTGGAACCCGGACGGAGTAGGCTCGACCTCGCCAGCCGAACCGAGCCTCCTGAGCCCGGGGCGGGATCGTAGTCTCGAGGAACAGCTCCGAGTCCAGCCGTGTCACGCCGTCCGAGGCGGCAGGCACGGCTCGATAAAAGGACGGGTCGAACGGTCGACCCGCCAGCCGCAGCCGGTTCTGCTCCTCGGCCCAGTCGAACTCATCCAGACCATTTTCCCCGGCCGCGGCCTCTCGATGGTGCAGGAGCTCGTGGAGGATCGTCTCCCACAGCTCGCCGTCCCAATCGAAGGTCGCGTCGCGGTCCGCCAGCTCGGTAAAGGACCCGTGGTAAAGGACGAGCAGGGAGCGAGTCTCACCGTCGCCGCCGAAGCCGCTCGGCCAGCTGTCCGTCAGACACTCTCCGAGCGTGAATACGCCCTCGAAGCTCGGGTGAGGGACCGTTCGTGCCTCGACCGACAGGGCCTCGATGCCCTCGCGCAGTCGGGGCGGGATCTCGTCCCACATACGGCCCGCCGTGCGTTCGAACTCGTCGAGCAGCAATGATCCTCGCGGTTTAGCAGGTCTAGTCGGCCCCGGTGTCGATCGCCCCATAGCGCCCCCTGTAATACAGCAGAGGCCCCGCCGAGTGATCCCGTTGCAGTTCCACCCCGACCTCGGCTGCGATCACTCGACCGATGAAGATCGTGTGATCGCCGGCGGGAACGGAGCGGACGACCGAGCAATCGCAGTACGCGAGCGCGCCCTCGAGGACCGGTGCTCCCGTCTCGCCGGATTCTACGGAGAGCTCCGCGAACTTCTTCCGGTTCTGGGTCGCGAAGTGGCGCGCGAGCGCCTGTTCGGATGCGGACAGGAGGTTGAGCGCGAAGAAGCCTGACTGCGCCACGGCGGTGTGAGTGGCCGCGTCCTGATTCAGACAGGCCATCACCAGCGGCGGCTCCAGCGACACCGAGCACACGGCCGTCGCCGTCATCCCGTGCGGCTCGCCATCGGCATCGCGCGTCGTCACGATCACCACGCCTGCCGCCAGGTGCGAGAGGACCGTCCGAAATCCCTCCGGATTCACCGCCATGCCATCTCCATCAGCAGGCCGCTGACAAACCCCGTCGGGCCGCTAGAGAACGACGGGGCGATCGGTATCCTCACCCTCGGAGGCCGCTCCGGCCGCGCGGCGCGAGAGCCATCGGTTCAGAAGCAGGAACGCCGTCAGCGCGATCGCCCATTGGATGAGCACCGTGCCCACGTTGAACGTCGAGAAGAGCGTGAACGATGCACGTAGATCCTCCAGGTCGATCGCCTGCCACAGCCCCCATACGGTCAGCACGATCGCCTCGATCGCGACGAGCCGCATTGCCACGTTGAACCAGCGCCCGATACGGATATCCGAGCCCTTGCTGTTGACCAGCTTCCGCCGGAAGCGGTCGACGCCGTAGCGATAGGTCATGTGGGCGTAGAAGAAGCCCGCGACCATCAGCCCGACGCCCCACACCCAATCCTGATTGCGGAAGACGTCGATCCAGATCGCGGAGGGGAGCCCGAGCAGGAAGCCGAGGCTGCCCACGACCAGGACAGCCTTTCGGCGCGTGATCCCGGCGTCCACGAGCACGCGCGAGGCGAGCTCGATCATCGCGATCAGGCTGCTCCACGCGGCGAACACCAGCGCCAGGAAGAAGAGCACCATGAACACCGAGCCGCCGGGCATCCGGCCGAACAGTTGGGGCACCCAGATGAAGGTCAGTCCCTCGTTGCCTGCCCCTACGATCTGGTCGGCGGCCGCGGGCATGATCGCGAACACGGTGCACAAGACCATGATGCCCGCCAGCAGCGAGACCGAGTTGTTCCCGAAGCCGAGCAGGAACGCGTTGAGCGTAGTGTCCTCGCGCTTACGCAGGTACACCGCGTAAGCGGTGATCAGTCCCCAGCCGGCACCCGTGTCCCACGCGTTCTGCGTCAGCGCCTCCAACCAGATGCGAGCTGACAGCAGGTCGCCCCAATCGGGGGTGAACAGGAACGCGAGACCTCTGCTCGCACCGTCGAGCGTGACGGCCCGGATCGCTAGCACGATGACCAGCAACAAGAGGCTGGGGATCAGGACGCGCGCCGCGCTCTCGATCCCCTTCACGCCGCGCAGGACGACTCCGACTCCGAGGACCATGGCGAGGGCGTGTGTGGCGACCGCCCACGGCGATCCGATGTACCCGGTCCAGTAGGCGTTCGCGGCGTCGACCGAGGTCATCGGAACCGAGGCGGCGACCGAACCGATCAGGTAACGGATCGTCCACCCCATGACCACCGAGTAGTAGAACATGATCGCGGTGGCCACGAACGCGATCCACGCACCCATCCATGTGTGGCTCGGGCCGGCGAGCTGGCGGAACGCACCGAGGGGGCCGCGGCGCGTCTCCTTGCCCGCCCCGAACTCCACCAGGATCAGGGGCACCGACCACAGGAGGAGGAAGACCACCCACGCGACGAGGAACGACCCCCCGCCATTCGATGCCGCAACGCGAGGGAAACGCCAGATGTTGCCGGTTCCCACCGCCATCCCCAGCATTGCGAGCATGGTGGCCGATCGAGACGAGAAGGCCGGTCTCGTCATTCGCTTCCCCCCTCGGCAGCTGCGGATTCGTCGGAGTCGTCGGACAACGTCGCGCGCGCCGGCGGGACGATGACCTCGTCGAGCCAGCGTTCGACCACGTGATTGAAGGCACCGGGCATCGAGATGTGCGACATGTGGCCGGTGCCGGGGATCGTTACGTACTGCGCATGCGGGATCGCTTCGGCGATCGCGAGCGCCCATTCCACGGGAACGTACACGTCCTCGGGACCCTTCACCACGAGCGTCGGTGCTGTGATCGAGCTCAGCTCGGGGTGCAGATCCAGACCCTTGAGCAAATCGACGCGCGCCTCCGACACGCTGGCCGGGGTCGTTCGGGGGCCGGTGTACAGGGCGTAATCGATCAGCTTGTCGCGGCCGGGCGAGTCGTCGAAGATCCATACACGCAGGCGCGACCAGAGCCCGGCCAACGCCCGGCTCGCGGCGGTGGGCAGGTACCGGGTCGAGAGCCTCGCGAACGGTACCAGGGCCACGCGGTTGAACCCGAGATGCTCGTACGAGACCCGGGCGAGCGGATTCGTCAGCACCAGACCGAGCACACGCTCAGGGTATCGAAAGGCAAATCGCATCGCGATCGCGGAGCCCAGGCTCTGTCCGACCAGGACGACAGGTCCGGTCTCGAGACCTTCGATCAACTCGTTCACATCGTCGGTGAGCCGGGGAAACTCGTGCTCCGGGGTGATTCGCGTCCGGAGATCCGCTGCCACCACTCTGTACGCCCGGGCGAACTCGGGAAGCTGGTAGCGGAATGTCTCCTTCGGACCATCCGCGCCGGGTACCCAGAGGATCGTTCGACCCTGGCCCGCATCGATGACCGATACCTCCTCGCCATCCGAATAGCGGAATCGGCGTTCGGAGAGCAACCGGCCTTCTGAACCTCGTACGGGTGGCCGCTCGAGCGAGGCGTTCCTTCGGAGTATGGCCCTGGCGTAGGCGACGGCGGCTACACCGGCGGCGACTCCCGCCGCGAAGCGCCTCAGTCCAGCCATTCAGACACGCTGTCCAGCAGCGGATGGGCGGTCAGTCTGTCGGCCCCGAGCTGCATGGCGAGCTGACCCGAGTCCTCCCGCTGACCGGCGGACAGGATCTCGCCCAGAAACGATCCTGCGGCCGGGTTCCGGTACCAATCCTCATCGAACCGGTCGCGTAACACGCGGCGCAGGATGGCGACCAGCATCCAGCCCCGGAGCTGTCTGGCCACCCAGAAGCCGCGCCGCACGTCCTCCAAATACGTGCGTTCGTCGTGGGCGAAGCCGGTCGCCCCGCCAACCAGCTCGGCGTAACGGGGTGCCATCTGACCCGGGCGCTCGGCATTTGCGAGCTCGAGCTCGTACAGAAGCCGGGCCGCGTGGAGCCGCAGTCGACAGAGCTTGAGGAACGCGGCGAGGCGTCGGTATTCCGCGAGCTCCGGGCCTTCCATGCCGGTGATTCGTTCCGCCCACCCCACCTCCAGCACCAGCAGCTCGAACAGCAGGGCGAACGTCTCGGTCACAGACGTGTCACCCAGGGCCCGATACTCGAATGGTAGTCGCGCGCCCGTATAGGCAAAGTGCAGGACGTGCCCGACCTCGTGCAGTAGCGATTCGCAATCGCCCCACCCACCGACGCGAGGGGCGACCAGCACGACCCGGCCCGGCACCTGAAGTCCGACGCTGAAGGATTCGCTCACCTTGAGCGGCCGGATGTCCAGATCCAGCTGGACCTTGCCGTTCGCCTCCAGCGGCAGGCCCAGCTCCGCCAAATCGCTTTGGATCGCGGCGAGGATGGATGGGAGCCCGAATCGATCGGCCAGCCACGACATTCGGCGCAGCCAGAGCAGATCGGGGCGTGCGGCGTCCTCGGGATCGATCGTGAGGTGTGTGCGTGCGTGGAAGCGCAGGTGCTCCCGGTAGACGTCCTCCGTGTGCGAGAGGATCCGCACCGCCTCCCGGCCCAGCCCCCGAATGTTGAACCCGGCCAGGCGCTCGCGCGCCTCTATGTAGTCGCCGAATCCCAGCTCGGCGACTGCTTCCCGCTCGCGGTAGAGAATGTCCAACTGGAGGGCGGCCGCATCCTCGAGCCGGTGGTTCCTGGCGTCGTTCCAGGCTAGCCGCTCAAGGCGATCCGCGGTTTGCGCGACTCGCGCCGGCACACGCCGCAAGGGGAGAAGGCTCGGTCCGAGGCGGACCGTGGCACTCGTTTCCCAGGCGCGGAGCTGGTCTTCGAGCGGGGCGAGCTCAGCCTCGACACGCTGATCCGACACCCAGCAAAGGAGCCAACCGAGTCGACGGCGATCATCGCCCGTGGCCTCGGCGAGGCCCCGCTGGAGCGCTGGGAGGACCTCGGGCTCCCGCAGGAGTCTGTGGTCATCGTATAGCGGGCCGAAGGCCGAACGCTCCTTCAGCCCCGCCTTGGTCTCGTACCGCTCGGCGGCGATCGCCCCTTTGAGGCGCTCTGCCGTGTCGCGGATCTCCGCTATGCCCAGAGACATGATCCGAACAGACCTTCAGACCCAGCCCCTCAGGCCGCCGTGGCGCCCCTCGGCGAGCGCTGCAGGGCGTCCATGAGGTAGGTCTCCACACCGGCGATCGGCGCGCGCACCTGCTCGAGCGTGTCTCGATCCCGCACGGTGACGGTCTCGTCCTCCAGAGTCTGGCCGTCGACCGTAAGGCAGAACGGCGTACCGGCCTCATCCTGCCGGCGGTATCGGCGCCCGATCGAGCCCGCGGCGTCGTAGAACACGTTGAGCTTCCCGCGCAGCTCGGACGCGATATTGGCCGCGATCTCCGGCATCCCGTCCTTCTTCACGAGCGGGAAGACCGCCGCTTTGATCGGCGCCAGACGGGGCAGCAGCCGCAGAACGACCCGGGCCTCGCCGGCCACTTCCTCCTCGTGGTAGGCGTCCGCCAGGACGACGAGCATCGTCCGGTTCAGACCCGCCGAGGTCTCGATGACGTACGGGACGAAACGATCCCCGGAAGCGGGGTCGAAGTACTCCAGCTTCTTGCCGGTGTGCGTCTGGTGTGCCGCGAGATCGAAATCGGTGCGATTGTGGATCCCCTCGAACTCTTGCCATCCAAACGGGAACCGGTACTCGATGTCGAATGCCGTCTTCGCGTAATGCGCCAGCTCATCCGGGCCATGCTCGTGAAACCTCAGCCGCTCGCGTCGGATGCCGAGCGATTCGACCCACGCCATGCGGCGCTCCTTCCACGTTTCGAACCACTCCTCATCGGTGCCGGGCTTTACGAAGAACTGCATCTCCATTTGCTCGAACTCGCGCGTCCGAAAGACGAAGTTCCCTGTGGTGATCTCGTTTCGGAACGCCTTCCCGACCTGGGCGATCCCGAACGGGATCTTCCCGCGCGCGCTGTCGAGCACGTTCCTGAAATTGACGTAGATCCCCTGCGCGGTCTCGGGGCGCAGGTAGACCACCGCGGCGTCGTCCTCGACCGGCCCCATGAACGTCTTGAACATGAGGTTGAACTGTCGGGGCTCGGTGAACTCGCCGGTCTTGCCGCACACGGGGCACTGCTGCTCCTCGGGCTGGCCCGCGGCGATCGCCTCCAACTCGTCGGCTCTGAAGCGCCGGTGACAGTTGCGGCATTCGACGAGAGGATCCGAGAAGCCACCCACGTGACCGCTGGCCACCCAGACTTCGGGGTGCATCAGAATCCCCGCGTCGATCCCCACGATCTCCTCGTGGCGGTAGACCATCTCCTCCCACCAGGCGGCTCGAACGTGCTCCTTCAGCTCGACGCCGAGCGGGCCGTAGTCGTACACGGATCCGAGCCCACCGTAGATCTCGGAGGATTGGTAGATGAACCCTCGCCGCTTGCACAGGGAGACGAGCTTCTCCATGAGATCGGGCGGGTGTGTGGTGGCCTCTGCGGCCTCGTTCTGGTCTTCGGTCTCGGCGTCGGGAGTCATCGCCTTCGGAGTCATCGGTGACGCGGTTCTAGCAGCCTGCCGGGTCCGGGTCTCACGTCGCTCTGTCCCGCCTCGCAAACAAAGCCGGAGCCGAGGAATCGGCTCCGGCGCGGGGCAAAAAGGATAGCCCCCCACGAGGACGTCGCCAAGGACGATCAGAAAGAAGCCCCGCAGCCGCCGGAGGGGCGACCGCGGGGCTCACCGTGGAGGCGGCGTGGGTCGGCCGTCAGCTGCCTGATCCGGCTGCGGTCACCCGTTTCTCCTCCCTTGGAGGCGCGTTCTTCACGTGCGTCTCCAGCCAGCGATCCGTCTCCCACAGCATGTGCAGGAGCGACTCGCGGGCCACATACCCGTGGCTCTCGTGCGGCAACATGACGAGCCGCGCGGTCGCCCCGAGACCCTTCAATGCCGCGTAGTAACGCCGACTCTGGATCGGGAAGGTGCCCGAGTTGTTGTCCGCCTCCCCGTGAATCAGCAGGATCGGCTCGTTCACCTTCTCCGCGTGCATGAAGGGAGACATGTAGAAGTAGGTCTCGGGCGACTCCCAAAAGAGCCGCTCCTCCGCCTGGAACCCGAACGGCGTAAGCGTCCGGTTATAGGCCCCGCTGCGCGCGATGCCGGCGCGGAACAGATCGGAATGCGCGAGCAGGTTGCCGGTCATGAACGCTCCGTACGAGTGTCCGCCGATCGCTACCCGCTCGGGATCCACGACCCCGCGTCGAACTCCCTCATCGATCGCGGCCTGTGCGTTCGCCACCAACTGCTCGCGGAAGGTGTCGTTGGGCTCCGCTTCGCCCTCGCCCACGACCGGCATCGAGGCGTTGTTGATCACCGCGTACCCGCGCGTCACGTACGGTATCGCGCCCCAATAACTGACGCTCTTGAACTGGTGGGGCGAGTCCGTGCGCTGGCCGGCCGCGTCCAGACTCTTGAACTCGCGCGGATAAGCCCACACGAACGCCGGGAGCGGGCCATCCCGCCCGGCCTCGTATCCCGCTGGCAGGTAGATGGTGGCGCTCAGCGGGACTCCGTCCGCACGCTCGTACTGGATGGCTTCCTTCTGGATGTCGGCGAGGTGCGGATAGGGGTGCGGAAACTCCGTCACCGCCGTGATGTCGCCCGACTCCAGGTCGTGCACGTAGAAGTTGGGCGGGTCGGTGTTCGTCTCGCGCCGCGTGAGCAGCTTCGATCCCTCGTCGTCGATCAGCGTTATGGGGAGCTCGTAGTACGGAGCCTCCGAGCGGAAGAGCTCCTCGAGCTCGCCGCTCTCGAGTGTGAGCCGGCGCAGGAACGGACGATTACCCTCGGGTGAAGCGCCCTGTCCGGTAAGGAAGACCGCTCCCCCGTCGTCCGCGGTCATGATCACGTTCGTGCCGTGCTCCGTCGGGCGGGTGAGCGGGCGGCCGGGATCGTTGTACCGGTCCTCGTATGAGCGATCGAACAGGACGCGCGGCTCGGAAGGCATGTCGGGATTCACGACGTACACGCGGGTCTGCCGCGTGGACCACCAGCGCTCGCTCAGCAGCGCGAATCCCTCTTCGGCCCAGGAGATACCGGCGTAGCGGAGCGGGAGCGTCGCGATCGCCACGGGCTCGCCCTCGAAGGGGGCGTCCAGGGTGAACACGCGGTCGCGCTCGTCGGCCTCCGCGTGTGCGTCCCCTCCATCCAGCGCCTCCACCCAGTACAGGGTCGCGGGCTCATCCGCCCGCCAGCCGATCGAGCGGATCCCCGTCGGCACGGACCCGAACGCCGTCGGCACGTTCTCGGCCAGCGGCAGGTCCACGATCTCCTTCACGAGATTCCCGTCCAGATCCAGGACCGTGATCCGATTCGGGAAGCGACTGCCGGGCACCAGGTACGAGAACGGCCGGTGGGACGCCTCGACGAGCAGATAGCGGCCATCCGGTGAGGGACTCGCGTCTCGCACGAGCATCTGCTCGCCCAGCTGGGCGACCTGGCCATCCAGATCGACGCGCACGAGCTGCGTCGTCACGAGGTGCTCGAAGAGCGCCTCGTCGTGGGCGTTCGCCAGCAGATCCTGATAGGTCCGCGCGGGCGCCGCCTCGCCGGTGGTCTCCTGAATGACGGGTCCTATCGGGACGCGCGGGGCTTCGGGAGCGGGCCCTCGGCCGTCGGGGACCGTGCGCACCACCAGCGTGCGGCCGTCGGAGACCCACTCGTACGCGCTGCCGTAGTACGCGTCGTTGACGGCGGCGTCCAACAACCGCCACGCGCGAGCGTTGCCTACGTTGCCGACCCACATCTCGATCCGCTCGTCGCGGTCCACGGTGAAGGCGAAGTGACTCCCGTCGGGAGACCAGTGCACGTTACGGATCCGTGCCTCCGGCGGCAGACCGACGATCGGGCGTTCCTGCCCATCCAACGTCCGCAGCGCCAGGTTCGAGAAGGGCCGGGATCGACTGGGCCCGTTCGTGCGTGGGTTGATCCGCAGGCCCGCCAGCCGCAGCTCCGGGGCGGATACCTCGGCGATGCCGGGCAAGCTCGGGCGCTCCATGAGCAAGAGGACCGAGCCATCCGGGCTCAGGCTCACCGAAGGGGTTATCGGCGCGTCCACCAGCGCGGCCAGCTCGGGTGGCGGCATCTGGTACGGTTCCTGGGCCAACGCGGGGACGGCGGTCAGAAGAAAGCATGCGAAAACGAACAGGAGGCTCGCGGCGGCGGCGCGCAGCGGGCGTCTGGATACTTGCGTGCTCATCATGGCTATCGACTCCGGAAGCGGGACTGCGTAGTCCGTGTGGGGATGCCCTGACGATAGACGGCGCCCGGGGATGCCGGCAAGCGCGGTGAGAATCGGGACCATCAGCTCGACTTCACGGCCTGGTCTGCGCCCGCGAGCGAGGGCTCATCCACGGGCACAGCCACGCGGCGGCCGCCATGAAGGGGATGCCGAAGGCGCCGCCCGCGGCCAGCCCGACCGCGAGAGCCGCGAGCAGCCCGGCCGAGAGGGCGCACGCACTCGTGAAAGAAGGGTACGCCCAGCCCGCGCAGTCCCGTGAACAACAGCGCCAGGACGAATAGATCGCCTACCCCCACCACCGGGACGATGCCATCGGTCAGCGGCAGCGAGACGGCCAGGTAACGGATGCCTTCCCAGGCCGAGCCCCCGCCACGACCCAGGAGCCAGCGCGTCGGACCCGTGGTGAAAGAGACGATGTCGATGACGGAAGCCGTGATCGCGAACGCGAGCAGCGCCCCGCGACTCCGCAGCCCTCGGCCGAGCCGCGTGCCGGCGGCGATGGAGACCGCGAGGACCGCGGCGTTGCTCGACACGAGACCGGCCGGCCGAAACACGAGAAGCGCTGCATAGGCGAGGACCGCGACGGCAGCTGCCCACGATTGGGCGGTCGCCCGTAGACGTGAGAACGCGAGGGAACCGGCGGTCGTGAGCACCGACCCCACGAGCACGACCGCGAACAACAGGGCTCCATTGACTTCGCGCATCCCGACCCTAGAGCTTCTTGGGACATGGAGACACTGGCCGCTTCCGTAGCCGCGCGCCGGCCACGGTTCGACGCAGACGACGCGAGTCGGATCGCGGGGGAGCTCTGGGGCCTGAAGGCCATCGCGCAGGAGCTCCCGAGCGAACGCGACCAGAATTTCTTCCTCGTGGATGAAGCAGATCAACGCTTCGTCCTCAAGATCGCGAACGCGGCCGAGCGCCGCGAGATTCTCGACCTGCAGCTATGCGCGTTGGAGCACCTCTCGGGCGCCGGGCTGCCGTATCACTTCCCCATCGCGCGACCTACGGAGGCCGATCAGCCGATCGCCACCGTCGCCTCTCCCGCAGGTGAGACCCACCTCGTACGGCTTCTCACCTACGTTCCGGGGAGACCCCTCGCGCAGCGCGTGCGCTCGCCCGATCTCCTCGCCGAGCTGGGGCACTTCCTCGGCGCGCTCGACAAAGCCCTGGATACGTTCACGCACCCGGAGGCGGATCGAAAGCTGGTGTGGGACCTCGCCGGGGGCGCAGGGCTGACCCGCGAGCACCTGGCCGCCATCGATGACGTGGAGCGCCGGGAGCTGGTTTCCCGCTGCCTCGATCGCTACGAGGCGCGTACCGTTCCACGCCTCGGAGAGCTCCGCGCCAGCGTGATCCACAATGACGCGAACGACGCGAACCTCCTCCTGCGTTCCGTGGTCCCCGGCACCGACGAGGCGATGGCCCCTCGTATCAGCGGCCTGATCGACTTCGGTGACATGGTGCACTCGTGGACGGTGGCCGAGCTGGCCGTGGCGTGCGCGTATGCCGCCATGCGGTCGAGTGATCCGGTCGGTGTGTGCGCACGCATCGCGCGAGGGTATCACACCGCGTATCCCCTGCGCGAGCCCGAGATCGATGCGCTCTTCGACCTCGTTCGTCTGCGGCTGTGCCTGAGCGTCGTCGTATCGGCCGTACGCGCGGAGCATGAGCCCACCAACGAATACCTGCTCGTCAGTCAGAAGGCGGCCTGGGAGCTGCTGCGACGCTTCGAGGCCGAGCCCGGACCCGATCTGGCTTCGTATCGGCTGCGCGACGCATGCGGCTTCGACCCATGCCCCGCCGGCGCTCGGCTGTCGGCCTGGCTGCCCGCGGGACGAGACATCGCCCTGCCTGTCGTGAAGACTGAGCCTGATGGCCCCGAGCCGATCGCCTTCGATCTGAGCGTGGCGAGCGCGGAGGCCGGCGGGACCGACGCGCCGGGTGACATGGAGGCGTGGGCGCGGGCTGTGTTTCGACGACTGGAGGACGCCGGAGCGGACCTCGGCATCGGCCGGTACGACGAAGTCCGTTGGTGCTATACGAGTGAAGCGTTCAGAACCGAAGCCGACGCGCGCCCCGAGTGGCGGACCGTTCACATCGGACTCGACCTGTTTCAGCCACCGGGCTCGCCGGTGTACGCACCGCTCCCGGGTGTCGTTCACAGCTTCGCCGACAACGCCGACCGGCTCGACTACGGCCCGACGATCATCCTCGAGCACGAGGTCGACGATTCGGAGATCCGGGGTTCGACCGGCGAGGCGGGTGTCGATTCCGCGACCGGGCCGCTGCGCTTCTGGACCCTGTATGGCCACCTGTCGCGTGACTCCCTCGAGGGGCTGTCCGAAGGAAAGCGGTTCGAGTCGGGCGAGGTCGTCGGGTACATGGGCGATCGTCCGGTGAACGGGGACTGGCCCCCACACCTGCATTTCCAGCTCATCGCCGACCTCCTGGACTACCGCGGGACCTTCCCCGGCGTGGCCGCTCCGAGCCAACGAGAGGTGTGGCTCTCGCTGAGTCCGGATCCGAACGCGCTCCTCGGCATCCCCCGACCCACCCGTGCCCCCCGTCCCGCATCCCCGGCGACTCTGATCCATGCGCGTGCGCGGCAGCTGGGCCCCTCGTTGAGCCTCTCGTACCGCGAGCCGCTCCACATCGTTCGGGGCCGCGGCTCGTACCTGTACGACACCGATGGCCAGCCCTTCCTCGACTGCGTCAACAACGTGGCGCACGTCGGCCACAGCCATCCACGCGTAGTGGACGCGATCCGACGACAGGCCGCGGTGCTCAACACGAACACCCGGTACCTGCACGAGCAGATTCTGCGGTACGGCGAGCGCTTGACCGAGCTGCTCCCCGATCCGCTTCGCGTCTGCTTCTTCGTGTGCTCGGGGAGCGAGGCGAACGAGCTCGCTCTCCGCATGGCGCGGGCTCACACGGGTGGCGATCAGGTGATCGTCGTCGAGGGCGCATACCACGGGAACACGCGCGCGCTCGTCGAGATCAGCCCCTACAAGTTCGATGGCCCCGGTGGGGAGGGCGCTGCACCGCACGTGCGCGTCGTTCCGATGCCCGACCTATACCGCGGTCGGTACCGGGGCAACGACCCCGAAGCCGCGCATCGGTACGCGGCGCATGTGCGCGAGGCGGCGGAGGAGCTCGCCGGTCGCGGGCTCGCGGGGTTCGTGTGCGAGTCACTCCTCGGGTGTGGGGGACAGATCCCGCTCCCCGCCGGTTACCTGGCGGCGTCGTTCGACGGCGTGCGCGGGGCGGGTGGCGTGTGCATCGCGGATGAGGTCCAGGTCGGCTTTGGCCGCGTAGGATCCCACTTCTGGGCGTTCGAGACACAGGGAGTCGTCCCGGACATCGTCACCCTGGGCAAGCCCATCGGAAACGGCCACCCGATCGGCGCCGTCGTCACGACGCCCGAGATCGCGGCCTCTTTCGACACCGGCATGGAGTACTTCAACACGTTCGGCGGCAACCCCGTCTCGTGCGCCGCAGCGCTCGCCGTGTTGGACGTGATCCGTGACGAAGACCTTCAGAAGCGGGCCGGCCGGGTGGGCGCGCACCTCGCCGATGAGCTCACGGGGCTCGTCAAAGCGCACTCCGTAATCGGTGACGTGCGGGGAAAGGGGCTCTTCCTGGGCATCGAGCTCGTCCGGGACCGCGAGACCCGCCAACCCGCTCCCCGACATGCCGCGCTCGCCGTCGAGCGGATGAGGCAGCGCGGCATCCTCCTGTCGACCGATGGCCCGGATCACAACGTGATCAAGATCAAGCCACCCCTCGTCTTTTCCGACGCGGATGCGGACCATCTCGTGACGACCCTCGACCGCGTGTTGGCGGAGGACACGTTTCGAATCTGATGGGCGGCCCGCAGTCATAGGGATGAGCGCTCGTCTCCCGCCCGCTGGTATCAGGTTTGCTCGATGGAGCCGGGACCGGGCTCGTCCCCCGGGTTCTAAGGCGCCAGGAATCAAGGGATTAGGAGGTTGAGGATGAGAGGGATACGGATGTTGAGCGGGTTCGTCGTCATGGCGATGCTCGGCGTGACCGCGTGCTCCAGTGGCGAAGCGCCCGAAAGCGTGGCTGAACGCTTCTGGCAGGCCGTGGAGCAGCGCGACCAGGAGACCGTCCTCGCCCTTTCCATCGAGGCCGAGGGCATGTCGATGAACTTCGACGACGACAACACGGTGATGGAGGGCCTCCAGATCGGTGAGACCGTCATCGATGGTGACCAGGCCTCCGTCGAGACCCGGATGACCGCGGTGACGGAGGAGCGCACCCTCGATCTCGAGTTCGAGACGGCCCTCGTGAAGCGCGATGGCCAATGGCTCGTGGACCTCGAGGAAACCGGTAGCCGGATGATGAAGTCCGTGCTCGGCGTCTCGATGCAGGAGCTCGGCGAGGCCATGGCCGAGGGCATGAAGGATGCGATGGAGGGCGTGGCCGAGGGGATGGCCGAGGGCATGAAGGAGCTCGGCGAAGCCATGGGAGATGCGGCGAAGGACGCCGGATCAGGCTCCGACGATCACCGCTAGCCGGAGCGTTTCCGCAACCCGCTAATCCCAGCCTCCGAGCAGGCCGCTGAAGAGCCCCAGCGGCCTGCCACATCTACGGGCGGCGCGCCCCGGCCGGGGCTCGCTTTCCGACGGTAAGCGCTGCCTATCAGGTCTAGTGAACGCCCGCCGCCACCAGATCGGCGATCTGTTCTTCCAGCAGGCCTTTGCTCACACACACGACGGGATCGGTGCTCGTGCCACCCGGCTTGAGCGCCGTCGCCGACAGCGTCGTGAGCATGCGGGACTGAAGGTCCGTGGTGCGAACAACCTCGCTGACGACGTTGAGCGTCACCGTGTAGCTGTCAGCCATCGGCCGTCCGGCGATGTCGACACCACACCGCAGGTACCGCGACAGCCGAGTATCGGCCAGCCGGCGGCGTACCCGGAACTGTCGGTTGCCCACATGGCTGCCGGGCTGCGAATACGTGACCTCGATCCCGAGCTCTTCGTACGCGGCCTTCGCGGCCTCCCAGACGTCCTGGGCAGGAGCACCGAATTCGGTCTCCACGGAGGCGATGGTGGGAGCCAGCATCACGTGGGCACCGTCGCCGGTGTACACTTCGCGCGTCGGCGGGCCCGTCGGTTCCGGTGACCTCGTGGAGATGGACGATCCGCTGGCGCACCCCGACACGAGTACAGCCGCGGCCAGCGCCTTTGTGAAACGCACGCTACACCCCCCTCTTCTCAACCTTCCTGGTCGGCAGCTTCTGCTACCCGGTCGTCGTCGTGAGTGCCCCAGCGCTCGAACCACTTCCTCAAGTAGAGCTGAGTCCGGAGGAAGTTGGACGGCACCCTCGAGGTCCCGTGCCACTCGCCCTCGAATCGGATCATGGCGGTCGGTTTACGCTGTGCCTTGAGCGCCTGGTAGAACTGCTCGGTCTGCGACATCGGGGTGCGCATATCCAGCACGCCCGTCATCAGCATCGTGGGTGTCGTCACGTTCCCGACGTGCATGAGGGGGGAGCGTCGGATGTGCTCGCTCGGATCTTCCCAGGGAAACTTCTCGAAGTCCGCGTACCAGCGGAGGTAGTTTCCGTCCACCTGCCCGACGAAGCTGAACCAGTTGATCACCGGACAGTTGGATGATGCGGCGCGGAAGCGGTCGGTGTGCCCCACGACCCACGCGGTGAGCACCCCGCCGCCCGAGCACCCGTACACGAACATGTTGTCTTCGTCCACGTACCCGCGTGAGATGACCTCGTCCACGCCCGCCATCAGATCGTGGTAGTCATCCCCGGGATAGGCGTACTGGATCGCGTTGCCGAACTCGCTCCCGTATCCGGAGCTTCCGCGAGGATTGGTGTACAGCACCACGTACCCGTTCGCCGCGTGCTCCTGCCACCCGAAGTTGAATCCGCCCGTGTACATGCCGTGCGGTCCGCCGTGGATGACCAGCATGAGCGGATACCGGTGCGTCGGATCGAAGCCGGGGGGCTTGATCACCCACCCGTGGATCGGAAGGCCATCGAACGACTCGTACCACACCTCTTCGACCTCGCCGAGCTGTTTGCCCTCCAGCACATCCGCGTTCACTCGAGTGAGTCGGGTGGTCTCGAGCGGACGGTTCAACGAGAAAGCGATCACATCGCCTGGCTCGTAGGCGTCGGTCCGCAGGCCGACCGCCAGGCCGGCGCGGTTGACGTCGTTGAGCGCGAGGAGCTGCTGACCTTCCGAGACCGGAGCCAACTCCCCATCGAGGGACGCGTAGAAGACGTTGGCGTATCCGTCGGCGCGCACGTTGAAGTACACGCCGCGCCCGTTCGGCGCCCAGAAGAGGGCACCCGGCGTGCGGTCCATCTGGGCCGTCAGCGGACGCGGGTTCGACCCGTCGGCGTCCATCACGTAGAGCGTCGATTCGATGTAATCCATGCTCGTGGTATCGTAGCCGACGTACGCGATGAAGCGGCCATCCGGCGAGGGCACGGGGCGACGATCGGGTCCCTTGCGGCTCGTGACCTGCGCGATCGAGCGGGTCTGGACATCGAGCCGGTAGATCTCGCTCTCGGCCCAGCGGTAAACCGCGTCATCGACCAGGAGCCCGCTGAACAGCAGGCTGCTCCCGTCCGGACTCCAGGTGGGCGAGCCGTGATTGTAGTCGCCCCTGGTCAGCTGCCGGGGAGTCCCACCTTCAGCGGGGACGAGGAAGATCTGCTGGAAGCTCTCCTCCAGATAGCCTTGCCGGTCCTGCCGATAGACGAGGCGTTCCACGATGCGCGGGTCCTTCGTCCAGTTCGCACCCTCGGGCCTCGGGAGCTTGATGCTCCAATTGTCCGATGTGCGCTCCTCGGCGGGGACCCGCATACGGAACGCGAGGCGCGTTCCATCCGGTGACCACGCCAGGTCGGACGGGCTCTCGGTGAGGCGGGTGACCTGAGACACCGCCCCCTCCGCGTCCATCCAGCGGATGAAGATCTGCGAGTTCCCATCCGCGTCCCGGTTCACGAACGCGAGCCGGGTTCCGTCCGGCGACCAACGCGGCGACGAACCGTCGATCAGGTGTCGATTCCGGGAACCGTCTGCGCGCACGATCCAGATCGATGACTCCCAGTTGTCGTTGAGCTTGTCCACCCAGCGCCGCGTGTACACCACCTGCGACCCGTCCGGCGAGACCCGCGGGTCGCTGACCCGCTCCCAGTCGAGCCAGTCGGCCACCATCAGCCGGGCTTCCGAGTCGAGTGTCTGAGCGCTCAGACCGGGGGCGACGGCCAGGGCCGAAGCGGCGGCCAACATCGGGACAGCCAAGGTGGCGCCGTGGAATGCGCGGTGAGCCCGTACGGTCGATCGAAACATGGTGCCTCCGGGGGCAAAGACGACGCGGCTTACAACGGATTCAACATGCGTCCCCGGTGGCCGGAGGTACAGAGCCGGGCTCGTCGCCTTGTGTCGCGGAATCCGCCGGCCTCAACTTGCCGTCGCGAGTCGTACCACTCCCCTCCGCGACCCAGGAGGTCTCGATGCATGCGTCCAGCCGGCGGCGATTTCTGAAACACGCGATGGGTGGGGCGGCCGGGGCCCTGGCGGCGCCGTCCGCCTTGCGAGCCGCTGTCACGGCGATCCCCGATGCACCGGCCCGATCGCTCCCCCCGCCTCCGCACGGTGCGATCGAGAACGAGCCCTTCTGGGAGCTGGTCAAGGAGCAGTTCCCGCTCGCGCCGGGGTTGATTCTGATGAACGCGGCGAACCTGTGTCCATCCCCCTACCCGGTGCAGGAGGCGGTATTCCGGCTCACTCGGGATGTAGATGCGGACGCGTCGTTTCAGAATCGCGCCAAGTTCGGCGACCTCCGGGAGCAGTCGCGTGCAGCCCTGGCATCCTATCTGGGCGCGTCGCCGGACGAGATCGCCATCCCCCGCAACACATCCGAGGGAAACAACACGGTCTTGAACGGTCTCGACCTCGGGGCGGGCGACGAAGTCGTGATCTGGGACGAGAACCACCCCACCAACAACATCTCGTGGGACGTCCGCGCCGAGCGGTGGGGTTTCACGGTCCGTCGCGTGTCGACCCCACCCGCCGCGGCGACCGCTGAAGAGCTGATCGCGGCATTCGAGGGCGCGATCACCGACCGGACGCGGGTCCTCGCGTTCAGTCACATCTCGAACGTCTCCGGTGTAGCGCTGCCCGCGAAAGATCTCTGCCGGCTCGCGAGCGACGCCGGGATCCTGACGTTGGTGGACGGCGCCCAGAGCTTCGGGGCGCTCCAGGTCGATCTGCATGCGATGGGGTGTGATTTCTACACGGGCAGCGCCCACAAATGGTTCGTGGGCCCGAAGGAAGCCGGGGTGCTCTACGTGCGTGAGGAGAGGATCCCGGAGCTGTGGGCCAGCGACGTCGGCGTGGGGTGGGCGGGCGCGCTGGAGGGTGGGGCCCGCAAGTTCGACAACCTCGGTCAACGCGACGATGCCGCCGTCTCCGCGGTCGGCACGGCCGTGCGTTTCCACGAGGCGATCGGGGCGGGGTTGATCGAGGAGCGCGTCCGCGCGCTGGAGACCCGAATTCGCGAGGTGGCTCGCGAGCGGATCCCCGGCGTGGAGTTCCTTACGTCCGACGAGGCGGATCGTCGGGCGGGCGTCGTGGTGGTGCGGATTCCCGGCGCTGATCACCCGGCGCTGTATCGCCGGCTTTACGATGAGCACCGCATCGGTTGCGCGCTGCGAGGTGGCGAGTTCGAAGGCATCCGTCTGTGCCCGCACATCTACAATACGATGGAGGAAGTCGAGCGCGTGGTCGATGCGATGACGGCCTCGCGACACGGTTGAGGCCGGGCCCGGGACTCCTGGGGCGAAGCTTGTGAGCAAGGCGACCCGTGCTCGTCCCGCGCGCGCCGAGGACTACGAGCACTTCGTGCGGCTCGTGTCCGAGCTCGGCGTGGACGATCCGATCCCGTCCGCGGAGCGCTGGGCCGTCGCTCTGATGCCCGACACGATCATGCTCGAGCGGGGCGGTGTCGTGTGCGCCTACGTCTACGCGCAGACCCTCGAGTCCATCGGGTATGTGCGTCACCTGGTGGTCGCCCCGGAGGCGCGTCGCCGGGGTCTCGGACGGCTCGCGATGGAGACGATCGCGGCGCGGCTGCGCGACGCGGGGTGCCGCGAGTGGTGTCTCAACGTGCTGCACGACAACCGAACCGCGATCGCCCTCTACCGACGCTGTGGGATGGAGATCGCCTACCGAACGACCGTCTTGCGCCTCCCCTGGGACGAGGTCGATCGACTCCCGCTTCTCGAGGACGGTGACGACGTGGCGTCCATCGAACCGGGGGAGGATGCCGAGCTGGAGGCGGCGTTCGAGCTGCCCGGAGGGCTGCTCGCCAGGCTACGCCGGCTCGAGGATCAGGTGCTGTTACGCGTAAGGAGCGGTGAGAAGCCTGTCGCTGTCGCGCGCTTCAACCCCGAGTACCCCGGTTGTTTCCCGTTTCGCGCGCAGACCCTCGGCGCCGCCCGGGCGCTGCTGGAGGGCGTCAGAGTGTTCGCACCCCCCGAGGTCGACTGGATTCAGCTCGTGATCGAGAACGACACGACTCTTGCCGACGCGCTGGTCGAGCTCGATGCCGAGATCAAGCACCAGATCGTTCACATGCGCGGTGAGGTGCCCTCAGCATCTCGATTTCCAAACATCTGAACCGTTCTGCTGGACCCTTCAGCGTTGTGCCGGCGTAGACTTCTTCTTCAGCCAACACGGAGGATCGCGCGGGATGCTCATCGACGCGGCAGAGCTCCCCGACGGGAGCGAGATCACGGCCGACCTGATCATCATCGGCGGCGGGCTGGCCGGCATCACGATTGCCCACGAGTTCTTGGGCGCGGGCCGCAGCGTCTGTGTCCTCGAAGCCGGGGGACGAGGCTCGGAGCCGGAAACACAGGCACTGTACGCGGGGTCCGCGAGCATGATGGACCCGCTCGGGCAGGCTCGGCCGATGGACGAGTACCTCACGACCTCGCGTCTGCGGGCGTACGGTGGGTCCGGGAATCTGTGGGGCGGGAAGTGCGCTCCACTTCGGTCTATCGATTTCGAGCGTCGCGAGTGGGTCCCGGACAGCGGCTGGCCCTTCTCGCGCGAGGACCTCGACTCCTTTTACGATCGCACGTGCGACTTGCTCGAGATGCCACGCTTCGACTTCGACATCTCGCTGCCTCGCGATCCCGGGCGGCCACCTCTGAACATCGCGGACGATGCGAACCTCACCACCGTTCCGAGGCTGCATACACCGGTCACTGGATCCGTTGGCGGGGACGCGTATGACCGGTTCAAGGACTCGATCCTCGGCGCCGCGAATGTGCGCGTCTATTTGCACGCGAACGTCGTCGACATCACGGCGCGGCCCGATGGGACCCGGATCGACAGGGTCCAGGTCGCGTGTCTGAACGGCAAGCGACATACGGCGAAGGGCTCCGCCTACGTGCTGGCGACGGGGGGAATCGAAAACGTCCGGTTGCTTCTAGGCTCCAATGGCGTCCACCGCGAGGGTCTCGGTAACGGGAACGGACTGGTCGGTCGCTACTTCGCCGGACACGTGACACTTCGCATGACGCGGGCCGGCGCGGGGACGGCCGTCTTTTTCTCGCGCGGGCCGGAGTCGCTCGATCTGTACTCCAGCCGCGATCGCGCCAGGGTGTGGGGCGTGCTCGCGACGACGGGTGGCGCCCAGCGCGAACATGAGCTACCGAACTTTACAGTCACCTTCTTCCCCCTGGGCCGCGAGGTTCGTGGGCCGGCGCGTGCCGTCATCGGAGCTGCCGCGCTCATCGATCGCGGACTGTCCATGCTCCCGGCGGGTGATGCTCATCTGAGGGGGCGATACCTGCCCGTCTACTTCATGTCCGAGCAGACGCCGAATCCCGACAGCCGCGTATCGCTCGAGGCGGAACGTGACCCGCTCGGTCAGCGACGGGTGAACTTGGCGTGGGTGCACTCCGACGGAGACTACGACGGGATGGAACGATCGATCCGTTTCTTCGGTCGGGAGCTCGGACGGACCGGAACCGGCCGGCTCGAGTGGTCCGGGCGTCCTGTAGACTTCCTTTCCCGGTTCAATACGAGCCGACATCACATGGGAACGACGCGGATGAGCGCAAGCCCCAGGCAGGGCGTCGTGGATCCGGATTGCCGTGTGCACGGGATCTCGAACCTGTTCATTGCGGGGAGCTCAGTCTTCCCAACGGGTGGCATCGCGAACCCAACGCTCACGATTCTCGCCCTCGCAATGCGGCTATCGGATCTACTGAAACGAGAGCTGGGGGGCTAAAGGGCGATGGTGGATTATGACCAGCGTGACGTCCTGAAGCAGCGAATCTCGCGGCGGCGCGCGCTCGTTCTGCTTGCCGCTCTCGGTGGCGCTGCCGCCGCCCGGCCGCTGAGCGGCGCGACCTGGCGGGATCTGCTCCAGAGCTCTTATTCGGGCTGGACGGCCGACCAGGATGCGCTCCTCCAGCGGTTTCACGACAGCCTCGACGCGAACGTCGTGGCACGGCTGGGAGAGGAATACCTGGACGCGCACCCCAACGAAGCAGATCCCGACCGGCTGGTGAGCCTCGTCACGGCGGGGTGGCCGCCGGGTGCGACCATCGCGGAGGCCGTCCGCGACACAGTGAAGTCGGACTTCGAGGAAGGCCGCACCGAGTCGGTCGCGTTATGGATCGTCTCGCAGACCGAGGCCCGTCTGTTCGCCGCACTCTCGCTCACGCAGTAGGCCTGCGTCTCCAACCGTCGTCCACGAGCACCGCATCGATGTTCATTGTAGGCAGTGCCATCGCGCGCAGGTTCCCGGCGGCCAACACCTGCATGGCCTTCGGTCCTACGCGGCCGCGCACGCGGAGCCGGACGATCGCATCGGACGGGGCATCGTTGATGATGCGACGGATCCTGGCCTCGATTCCGTCGGCGCCAGCCTCGATCTCGTGCACGAGCATGGGCCGGGCCGGGAGCTCCTTGAACGACCATGCGCCTACCCGGCCGGCGCCGGAGTCGGCCGAACCCAGTTCCAGATCCACCAGCATGTAGCCCTTCGGCTCGTCCTTCTCGGCGATGGATGTCCGCTCGATCGAGCCGGGGTAGAGCACGGGCGCCGCCAGGGGACGACCCCGAAGATCGGCGCCGAGTACCTGGTGCCGGTGTATGTGGCCGGAAAAGACCGCGGCGAACGCGGAGGGAAGGTCCCGACCGCGGATGACATCCGGCGCATCGCGAAACGTGAAGTCCGAAGGCCCCACCGTCGCGCCATCCACACACTGGTGCATGCAAAGCACCCGGACGTCGGCGGGTTCGTCCCGCCATTCCGTAGCGCCCAGGACCGAGTGAAAGCGGCCTCGTATCCCGCGGTGCTCGTATGGGAAGCCCGCCAGCCGGAGACGGATTCCGCGGACCTCGAGCGTGAACGAGCGTGGCCGGTCGAACAGGTGGATCCGGTGGTGCGCGGCGAACCGCGCGTGTGGCAGGCGTGAGCGCTCGTGGTTCCCGAGGACGACGAACACCGGCACGCCCGCGCCGGCGACGCGCTTCAGCGGCTCGAAGGCCTGGTACACCAGAGTCGTCGGCACGCGGGCGCGATGCAGGACGTCGCCCCCATGCACCACCAGATCGACCTCCCCCGAGAGCGCGGGAGCTAGCGCGCGCTCGTAGTTGGCGAAGAAGTCATGGCCCCGCCGGCGGCGCTGCACACGCGGCTGGGCGGGCAGGTCGAAGCCCAGATGCGTGTCGGCGAGCAGCAGTGCGCGTACCATGCCGCCAAACGTACGACTTTCGGTGTTTGTTCGGTAGTCGACTCAGAGATCTCCGGCTCGACTCGCTCTCACCGCGTAGTCACACGCCCGCGCGGTGAGCGCCATGTAGGTGAGCGACGGGTTCTGGCACGCCGATGAGGTCATCGCGGCGCCATCCACGACGAACAGGTTCCTGACGTCCCAGGCCTGGTTGAAGCCGTTCACCACGGAGGTCTCCGGATCGCGCCCCATCCGGGCGGTCCCCATTTCGTGGATCGTGAGCCCGGGCGCGGTGATCTCGCTCGACATCTCCACGTCCACGCCACCGGCCGCCTCCAGCATCTCCGCCGCACGCTCGGCTGCGTCCCGCATCATGACCCGTTCGTCGTCTCCCCAGTCGCAGTTGATCCTGAGCACGGGGATTCCCCACGCGTCCTCCACCGTGGGGTCAAGCGCTACGTAGTTCCCGTGGCGCGGCAGACACTCGCCGAACGCGCCCAGCTCCATGCGCCAGGGCCCGGGCCTGGTGAGCCGCTCCTTGAAGTCCGCTCCGAAGCCCGGCTCCTCTATCCCCCGCGACCAGTCCTCGCGTGAGGGCCAGCCCTGGTACCCATAGCCGCGCAGGAAATCGCCCGAGGCTTCGGTGACGTTTCGGAAACGCGGGATATAGATGCCGTTGGGGCGCTCTCCGGTGTACGTGTAGGCCTCCCACCCCTCGAAGGTCGCCGTAGCCCCCGCACTCATGGTGTGATCCATCAGGAAGTGACCGAGGACGCCGCTCGAGTTCCCCAGCCCCTCGGGAAAGTCAGCCGAGGTCGAGTTGAGCAGGATGCGCGTGGATTCGAGCGCGGAGGCCGCGAGAAAGACGATCCGACCGAAGAACTCCAGCGGCTCGCGCGTCTCGCGGTCGATCACCCGCACCCCCGTCGCCCGCCCCACGCTCGGATCCCAGATGACGCTGTGCACGACGCTGTCCGGACGGAGCGTCATCCGTCCGGTCGCCTCGGCGGCGGGAAGCGTGGCGCTCAGCGAGCTGAAGTAGCTGCGCGTGACGCAGCCGAGGTGGCACGGGCCGCAGTAATGACACTCTCCGCGGCCGTTGTGGGCGCGCGTGAGTACGGCGGATCGTCCGATGGTCATCCGGCGTCTCTGCCCGAAGTGACGCGCGATCGCGTCGCGCACGACCTCTTCCACGCACGTCATCTCCATGGGTGGCAGGAATCGGCCGTCGGGCAGTTGGGGCAATCCCTCGGCGCGCCCGCTCACGCCGATGAACTCCTCCACCTTGTCGTACCAGGGAGCCAGATCCGCATACCGGATAGGCCAATCAACGGCGACCCTATCCTTCAGGTTCGCCTCGAAATCGATGTCGCTCAGCCGGTAGGACTGTCGCGCCCACATGATCGACCGCCCGCCAACCTGACGACCGCGGATCCACAGGAACGGTTTGTCGTCGTCGTGTGTGTAGGGGTTCTCGTTGTCGTTTACGAAGAACTTTCGCCCGAGCTCGTCGCACGCATAGCACTCCTTCTGGACCGGTTGCTCCGCATCCAGGGCGCGACGGTCCCCCCAGCCGCGGAAGGGCATCTGATAGGGGGGGATGTGCTCCACGTAGTCGCGCTCCGGCACGATCATCGGGCCCGCCTCGAGAACCAGCGTTCGCATGCCGGCCTCGGTGAGCTCCTTCGCGGCCCACCCTCCGGTGATGCCCGATCCGACTACGATCGCGTCGTACTCATGCCGGCGACGGGCATAGGGCGCGGCGGACCCGGTGCGCTGAGCGGGCCTCTCGCGCGTGGTGCGGTCCGGGCGGCGGCTCATGACCCACCCCCTCCCGCGTATGGGTCGAGGAGCACGCACCCCTCGAAGGCCCCGGGGACGATCTCGTAACCCAGCAGGTTCATCCCGACCTCGGACGTGAAGAAGCCCGCCAGTGTGAGCCGTTTCATCTGATAGAAGAAGTGCTCCGAGGCTTCGCCCGCGTCCTCTGCGGTCTGCAGCGCTTCGACCTCGGCGTCCATGGCCGCGACGGTCGCGATCCGCTGCTCGGCCGAGGACTCGACGAAATCCACGCCGAAGTGGTGGCGCGTCCGTACATCGACATCCTCGAGTCCGGCCAGGAAGCGATCTCGCTCCTCCTCCGCGAACCAGTCCGTCAGGATCAGATCCACGAACTCGTTCACCCGCGCGGCAGTGGCGCCCGGTGTGTCGGTCTCCGGAAGAATCACCTCGGCGATGGCCGTGACCGTGCGATCCTGCTGCGCGTCGAGCGTGCGGGGGCGCCACGGATCGGAGCGCGGGAAACCGGCGGTCGCGGCGCGCGCCCGCTGACCGAAGACCAGGACCTCGGCCAACGCGGCAGAGGGGAGCAGAGGAATCGAGGCAGCGCCTCCGAGCACGCGCAGGGCACGGCGTCGCTTCACGTTTCTCCTCCTGTGGCGGACCGGCCGTCGGGTGGACGGAGCCAATATCCGGAGCCCCACGCTGGCCCCGCAATCACCCTCACAGCCATATTCGGGGCATGGATAGAAGATCATTCATGGAACGTTCGCTCGCGGCGCTGGGGGTGTACGCCCTCGTGCCCGGGGCGTGTACTCGTAGCGACGCACGCCAGGAGTCCGAGGGCAGGCGGCCCGGTTCCACCGCCCGCAACGGGGAATCCGGTCTGCTCGACCGGATCGGGTTACAGCTCTACACGGTTCGCTCCCTGATGGCGGAGGATGTCGAGCGCACTCTCGAGATGGTAGCCGGCGTGGGTTACCACGAGGTGGAGTTCGCCGGCTACTTCGACCGTTCGCCGACCGAGCTGAGGGCCGTCCTGGACCGCCTGGGGCTCACGGCGCCCTCGACTCACGTGGGTCTGGGGCCGCTCCGCGACCGGCTTCCGGAGATTCTCGACGAGGCGGCGGCGCTCGGACATCGATACGTCGTCCTCCCCTCGCTCCCAGCCCGAGAGCGCGAATCACTCGATGACTACCGCCGACTCGCCGACGAGATGAACCGGTTCGGTCAGGCCTGCCGTGCCGCCGACACCCAGTTCGGTTATCACAACCACGCGTTCGAGTTCGAGCGCCTCGACGGCGAAGCGCCGTTCGACGTATTGCTCGCGCGCACGGACCCGGACCTGGTGGCAATCGAGCTCGACCTCTTCTGGATCATCCACGGCGGCGAAGATCCTCTGGCGTATTTCGAGGCACACCCCGGCCGATTCCGACTGTGCCATGTGAAGGATCGAACGGCGGATGGCGAGATGGTGGACGTCGGAGCGGGAGAGATCGACTTTCCCGGCATCTTCGCCCGCTCG
This sequence comes from Gemmatimonadota bacterium, assembly GCA_039588275.1. Lineage (GTDB taxonomy): Bacteria > Gemmatimonadota > Gemmatimonadetes > Palauibacterales > Palauibacteraceae > JBDHAC01. Next base: position 7,770 of record JBDHAC010000016.1, on the reverse strand, counting down.
GAGCAGGCCGGCCTGGCCCATTACTTCGTGGAGCACGACGAGCCTGTAGACCCCGAGGCTTCGATCCGGGCCAGCCACCTCCATCTCTCCGGTCTGACCGGGGGCGGGTGAACCGCTCGCGCGGAGGGCGACATCGTTCGAACGTGGTCGGACAACCCTGACCCTATCGCCCTTTATCATACAGGAGGGTCCCGAGGGGTCGGGGCCCGATCGGGTAGCCGCGGATAGCCGTGGCCCCATGTGAGCTTTGAATGGAGCGAATGGCGGCGTGGCTCGAACCGGATGGTCGCGCCGATAGACGACATAGGAGGACCAATGAGGACGAGGACGACGAGGCGTGCCAATGCCGCGCCACGGGCCATACGCGTGTTGTACCTGTTGGGCGCGGCCGGATTCGTGGCGGCATGTGCCGGGACGGAAAGCCCCGAGGCCGTCGCGGATCGCTTCTGGGCGGCGGTTCAGGACGGTGACGTCGAAACGGCTCGAGCGTATTCGATCGAGTCCGAGAGCTCCTCGCTCAAGCTGGAACACGAATCCTCGATCGACAGCTATGAGCTTGGAGACGCGCGCAGCGAAGACGGCAAGGCGCTCGTCGAGACCCGCGTCACGACCTCGGGAGAGTGGGAGCTCGACATCTCGTTCGAGACCGTGCTCATCGAGGACGCCGGGGCCTGGAAGGTCGACGTCGAGGGCACCGGCAGCCGGATGGTTCGAGCCGTGATCGGAGCCTCGACCGCGGAGTTGGTCCGGGGGATCGCTGACACGCTGCGGGGCGCCATGGGCGAGGTGATGGAGGGTGTGGCCGAAGGGATGAAGGAGCTGGGCGAAGCGCTCGGGAAAGCGGCGGACGATATGCAGAAGGAGGACGACCACTGAGAGGAAGCCGGGCTTGAGCCGGCATGAGTAGCCCGGGTTCCGTGGCGCGGCCACCCGGCGCCCTCACACGCACGCTTCAGCGGTTCATCGAGGTACGCGAGGACGAGGTCCGGGCGCTCGTTCTCTCGGCCGCGTATTTCTTCTGCGTGCTGTCCGCCTACTATGTCTTGCGGCCCATCCGCGACGAGATGGCCGTGGCCGGCGGCGTGCGGAATCTCCCCTGGATGTTCACCGGCACCCTCGTCTTGATGTTGCTGGTGAACCCACCCTTCGCGGCGCTGGTCGGGCGCTTCTCCCGGGTGGGATTCGTCTCGATCACCTACCGCTTCTTCATGCTCAACCTGGTCGTCTTCTTCCTCCTGCTGAGGGCGACGACCGGGAGCGATCAACTTTGGGTGGGCCGCGCTTTCTATTGGTGGGTCAGCGTCTTCAACCTCTTCGTGGTCTCGGTCTTCTGGGCGTTCATGGCGGATGCCTTCCGGACCGAGCAGAGCAAGCGGCTGTTCGGGTTCATCGCCGTGGGCGGCACGCTGGGCGCGGTGGTCGGCGGATCGGTCACCGGCATCCTGGCCCAATCCACATCCGCCGCGAACCTGATGCTCATCTCCGTGGTCTTGCTCGAGGTCGGTGTGCAGATCGTCCGCAGGCTGTCGCGTCACTTCGAGACCCTGCGTCGCTCGAAGGGGCTCGGAGGGAGTCAGGAGGAGCCGATCGGCGGGAGCATGTGGTCGGGTGTCGCGCACGTAGCGCGGTCGCCGTACCTGCTCGGCATCTGCGTCTACATGCTGGCCTACACCATCATCGCCACCGTGCTTTACTTCCAGCAGGCGGAGATCGCGGACCGGATCGCCGACCGCGGGGATCGTACCTCGTTCTTCGCGCTCATCGATGTCGCCACCAACGCCCTGACGATCGTCACCCAGATCTTCCTGACGGGACGGATCATCAAATGGCTGGGTGTGGCGGTCACGCTCACGCTGCTTCCGGCACTGTGCGTCGTCGGGTTCACGGTGCTCGGATTCTGGCCGGCAGCGATCGCGATCGTCGTGTTCCAGGTCCTGCGGCGGGCGGGGAACTTCGCCGTGGCGCGGCCAACGAGGGAGACGCTGTACACCGTCGTCAGCCGCGAGGACAAGTACAAGGCCAAGGCGCTGATCGACACGTTCGTGTATCGCGGTGGAGACCAGATCGGCGCGTGGTCGTATGCGGGCCTGGGCGCGCTCGGCATCGGGATGGCGGGGATCGCCTTTGCGACCGTCCCGATCGCCGGTTTGTGGCTGTTGATCGGATACTGGCTGGGGCGGCGGCAGACGGAGATGGTGACTGAGCCCGCGCCGACCGAGCCCGCGCCGCCGACCGAGCCCGCGCCGCCGTCCGCTCCCGCTCCCGCAGCCGGGTAGGCGGCCGCGGCGACGCGATCCGACCGCCACCCTCCGCGCATGTCAGCCAGTCGACGATTGGCACGATGGTCGATCTCGGACCTACGCATCGGCCTGCGCCTACTCGCGAGCCTCCCTCGCTTCCTCCGGACTCCCTTCGGATTCGCCGAGGCGCGAGAGACCCTCTCCCGGCGGCTCGCGGAGCGGGAGGCGCGCTTCCTGACGCTCGCGAGGCGCTGGATCTTCGAGAGGCACGACAGCCCGTACCGCCGGCTTGTGGAGCACGCCGGTTGTGAGCCGGGGGACCTGGCGGAGCTCGTGCGCTCGGAGGGATTGGAGGGTGCCCTCGCCCGACTGTTCGCGGACGGCGTGTATCTGAGCTGCGCGGAATTCAAGGGGAGGACACCGGTGCGGCGGGGCAGCCTCGCGTTCACCGTCGACCAGGCCGACTTGATTCGGCCCGACGCGGTCGTCCACGGCCTGTCGGAGAGCAGCGGGTCGCGGGGAGCGCCCACCGCGGTCCCCATCGATCTCGCGTTCATCCGGGATCACGCGATCAACACGCACCTGTCGTTGGACGCGCACGACGGAGCGGGGTGGACGCACGCGCATTGGGGGGTGCCGGGAGGAACTTCGGTCACGAACCCGCTCGAGTTCGCGAAGGGCGGGAGTCCTCCGGAGCGTTGGTTCACGCCCGTCTCGCTGAGCGAGCCGGGCTTGCACCCGCGCTATCGGCTGGGAGCCCGGGCCATGCGCCTCAGCAGCCTGATGTCCGGGGTGCCCCTCCCGCTGGCGACGCTCGCGACGCTCGATGATCCGATGCCGATCGTCCGCTGGGCGCACCATGTCCTGGCGCGCGGGGACATCCCTCACGTGTGGACCTTCGCGAGCTCGGCGGTCCTCGTCTGCGAAGCCGCGACGAGGGCGGGCGTCGACATCTCGGGAGCTCGGTTCACGGCGGGGGGCGAGCCGACCACGGCGGCTCGGCGGAGGGCGATCGAGGACGCCGGCGCGCACCCACTGCCCCGCTTCGGCGCCACGGAGACCGACATCATCGCCTTCGCGTGCCGTCAGCCGGATGCGCCCGATGATCAGCATTTCTTCCACGACCGTCACGCGATCATCCAGGCGGGCCCGGGGAACGAAGCGGATCTGCCGCCGACCGCGATCCTGCTCACATCGCTTCTTCGGTCCGCCCCGATCGTCATGCTCAACGTATCGATGGGCGATCAAGCGGAGCTTTCCCGTCGCGAATGCGGTTGCCCGATGGAGCGATTCGGCTGGCACACGCACATCCACCGCATCCGGAGCTTCGAGAAGCTCACCGCCGGCGGCATCCAGTTCCTGGACGTGGATGTGATCCGCGTGCTGGAGGAGGTGCTGCCCACCCGGTTCGGCGGGACCGCCATGGACTACCAGCTGGTGGAGGATCCCGACGGCGTGGCCATCAGGCCCAGCGTTCGGCTGTTCGTCCACCCCGACGTCGGGCCCCTCGACCCGGCCGAGGTGTCGGACGCGTTCCTGACGGCGATCGGGGGCGGCGATAGCGGCGAGCGTCTCATGGAGCTCCAGTGGCGGGGAGGGCGGGTGCTCCGGGTGGAGCGGCGGGCCCCGATTCGGACGGGATCCGGGAAGATCCTCCACCTGTACTCGGGGTAGGCTCCCCGGCGCTTGCCGCGCCCGCGCCCCGGTGCTTGCCGCGTCCCTCCCCCGGTGCTTGCCGCGCCCGCGCCCCGGCGCGAATGTGCGCGCATGCCCGATGATCGCGCCTCGGCGTACCCCGATGACCTGTTCGGACCGGCCTCGCCCATCCGGGTCATCGGCCATCGGGGGGCCGCCGCCGTAGCGCCCGAGAACACCCTTCCCTCCTTCCAGCACGCCGTCGAGGTGGGCGCCGACGCCGTCGAGTTGGACCTGCATTGCAGCAGCTGCGGGCGCCTGATCGTCATCCACGACGACACGCTGAATCGGACCACCGACGGGACGGGCGACGTCGAGTCGCTGACGCTCGAAGAGCTCCGGCAGTTCGACGCGGGGTACCGCTTCACGCCGGACGACGGGCAGACGTTCCCGTTCCGCGGAGGTGGGACGCGGGTGCCGACCCTCGAGGAGGTTCTCCAAACGGTCGCGGGCCTGCCGGTGGTGGCCGAGATCAAATCGGCGAGGGCCGGGCACGCGATGGGTGAGTGGCTCGAGAGCCACCCCGAGCACGAGCGAATCCTGGTGGGCGGGTTCGATCGGGATCGGGTCGATCCGGCCGGCCGCCACGCGCGGTGGCGGTGCGCATACCAGGACGAGCTCCGTGGGTATGTGCTCCTCGGAAAGATCGGACTCGGGCGGCTCAACGTGCCGACCGTGGACGCCGCCATGGTGCCCGAGAAGAGAGGACCGATCCGGGTCGTCACGCGTGGATTCGTGCGCCGGGCGCATGCAGATGGCATCGGGGTGTTCGTGTGGACCGTGAACCGCACGTCCGACATGCGTCGGTTGCTCGACTGGGGCGTGAACGGACTGGTGAGCGACACGCCGGGCAGGGTTCGTCGTATCGTCGACGAGCGCGACAGCGGCGGGGCGCTGCCCGTCGAATGAGCGCGCCGCCGCGAACCATCCTGCACGTCGACATGGACGCCTTTTACGCCGCGGTCGAGGTGCGCGAAGATCCGTCGCTCGCCGGACGTCCGGTCGTGGTCGGCGCCGATCCCAGGGGTGGGCGAGGCCGCGGTGTCGTTGCCACCGCCAGCTACGAAGCTCGCCGGTCCGGTGTCCGGTCCGCGATGCCGATCTCCGAGGCATACCGTCGCTGTCCCGACGCCGCCTACGTACGCCCGCGAATGTCGCTGTATGGAGAGGTTTCGAAGCACGTCTTCGACATCTTTCGCGGCTACACGGACCGCGTCGAGCCCCTGTCCCTCGATGAGGCGTTCCTCGACGTGACCGCCAGCCGGGCTCTGTTCGGGGATGGGCCCCAGATCGCGGCCTCGATCAAGCGCGACATCCGGGCGCGAGAGCGGCTCACCGCTTCCGTCGGCGTGGCGGCGAGCAAGTACGTCGCCAAGGTGGCGAGCGACCTCGAGAAGCCCGACGGACTCGTGGTCGTGCCGGCCGGGCAGGAGGCGGAGTTCCTCGCCCCGCTCGAGATCGCCCGCCTTTGGGGCGCCGGGGCCAGAGCCCAGGAGCGCTTCCAGCAGCTGGGCGTACAGACCATCGGTGACGTGGCGCGCATGGAGCGAGACCTCCTCGAGGCCGCCTTCGGGAGCGCCTTCGGGAGACGGTTTCACGACCTGGCGAACGGGATCGACCACCGGCGCGTATCGAGCCCGGGACGAAAGTCGTTGGGGCACGAGATCACCTTCGACCACGACCTCGAAGACCGCGAGAAGGTGGAGCGCACGCTGCTCCGGCTGTGCGAGAGCGTGGGGAGCGGGCTCCGGCATCGAGGCCTGGCGGGTCGAACGGTGCACATGAAGCTGAGATGGGACGGGTTCGAGACGGTGACCCGACAGCGGACCCTCTCGCGCGCGGTCGACACGACGGAGCGAATCTGGCCGGTCGCCCGTGACCTGTTCCACCGGGCGGATCGCCCGGACCGCCGGGTACGCCTGATCGGGGTGACCGCGTCGGGCCTCGAGCCGGTGGGAGAGCGCCAGCTGGCGTTGTTCGAGCAGGATGTCCTCGGCACCGAACAGGCCACCGGCGACACCACGGGGCAACCAGACGTCGATTCCCGCGTGGCGACGGCTGTCGATGCGCTGGCGGACCGGTTCGGCTCGGGGACCGTCACGCGCGCCGCGCTGCTCGCCGACAGGAGGAAGAGATGACGCAGGTGTTCCCGATGATTCCCGCTCCCGGCCGCTCGTTGCTCTTTCTCGCGGCTGCCGTGCTGCTGCTCGCGGCGGTGCTCGCGCTGCTCGCGTACGTCGCGTACTCTGCCAGAAGTACGCGGTTCGAGGTCTCGCCGGATGGACTGCGCATCGCGGGCGACCTCTATCGACGGACCATCCCGATCGAGCAGCTCCGCCTTGACGAGGCCCGGGTGTTGGACCTCGGGCGGGAGGAGGGTCTGCGGCCTCGCTTCCGGACGTTCGGCACCGGCCTGCCCGGCTACCGCTCGGGCTGGTATCGGCTTCGCAACCGGCAGAAGGCGCTGCTTTACGTGACAGACCCGGGGCGCGTGGTCTATATCCCGACGACGGAGGGCTACGCGTTGATGCTCAGCGTCGTGCAGCCCGACAGCATGCTCGCAGCCTTGCGAGGGTTATGATGGGAGATGGGCGTGCCGGAGGATGGCCGGCCCTGGAGCGCAGACAGGAGAGCGAAGCGAGATGATTCCGACCCGCGACGAGGCCGTGTCCCTCGTTCACGAATACACGGAGAGCACGAACCTTCGGCGGCATATGTACGCGGTCGAGGCGGCGATGCGCGCCTACGCCGACAAGTATGCCGAGGACGCCGACATGTGGGGCATCACGGGCCTGCTGCACGACTTCGACTACGAGCGGTGGCCCAACGACGATCGCCGGCCCGACCACGAGCACCCGACGACGGGGGTAGCGATCCTGCGCGAGCGCGGCGTCGACGAGGAGGTTTGCGATGCGATCCTCGCGCATGCCGCTTACACCGGCGTGGAGGCGCACACCCTGATGGCCAAGACGCTACGTGCGGTCGATGACCTCACGGGCTTCATCGTTGCCTGTGCGCTGGTCCGACCGACCGGTATCGTCGGTATGAAGCCGAAATCGGTGAAGAAGAAGTTGAAGGACAAGGCGTTCGCCGCCGCGGTATCCCGCGAGGAGATGCGTGAGACCTGCGAGGAGCTCGGTGAGGATCTGACCGAGCACATCGGACTCGTGATCGAGGCCATGCAGGGCATCTCGGGCGAACTCGGACTGGAAGGAAGAGCAGAGTGACGACCACCGGCATCATCGTGATGGTCCTCGTGACGGGGTTCGTGTGGGGAGGTCTCGCCTTCATCCTCACGACGGCGGCCCGACGGGAGCGATCGAAGTCGGAGGGCGAACCTCTCGGCAAGCCTTGAAACGCGCGCTGATCGGTCTGCTCATCCTGGCGGCCGTTTCGGCGCAGGGATGCCGGCTTCTTCCGCCTCCACCCGAGGCCGGCCCGACCCGCGGCGAGCCCGTCCGCCCACCCACCGCCGAGCCCGTCCAGCCCACCCCGGCGGCGATCCCGAACAACCGGCCAACGGCGACGATCACGTCACCGGCGGGTGGGTCGAGCTTCCCCGCAGGGACGCCCGTGACGTTCACGGGAACGGGGACGGATTCCGAGGACGGTGCGTTGTCGGGCACCTCGTTGCGGTGGACGTCGGACCTGGATGGCGAGCTCGGCACCGGCGAATCGGTGACCACCAGCGGGCTGTCGATCGGCATGCACACGATCACGCTCAGCGTCGTGGACTCCGACGGGGGCGTCGACGTGCACCCGATCACCGTCCCGATCACGAATAACCGGCCGGCGGCGACGATCACCGCGCCGGCGGGCGGGTCGAGCTTCGCCG
>JBDHAC010000015.1:0-61986 GCA_039588275.1 Gemmatimonadota bacterium | reverse complement strand
CGGCAGCGGCGCGCTGTGGGCGCGTCGGGCGCTGCTCGAGGGCATGCCGCCCTACCAAGGCGGTGGGGAGATGATCTCCGAGGTCCGGCTCGATGGATCCTCGTGGGCCGAGGTTCCGCACAAGTTCGAAGCGGGCACGCCGAACATCGCCGGCGTGATCGGGTTCGGTGAGGCGGTGCGCTTCTTGAACGACATCGGGTTCGACTCGATCCTCGCGCACGAACAGGCGCTGACGGCCTACGCGCTCGAGCGCTTGCGCGGGGTGCCGGAGTTGCAGCTCTATGGACCCGAGCAGAACCGGGTCTCGGTGTTCTCGTTCACCTACGGTGACATTCACCCGCACGATCTGTCCACGATACTGGATCAACGCGGTATCGCGATCCGGGCGGGTCACCATTGCAACCAGCCGTTGATGGACCACATGGGGGTCGCCGCGACCGCGCGCGCGAGTTTGTATCTGTACAACACCCGCGAGGAGATCGACGCGCTGATCGATGGACTGGCCATGGCGGCCGAGGTCTTCGGAGGCGTATCCTAGCCGCGGCGTGACCCGAAGTCGCCGAGGCCCCTGGTGTGCCCCGGCGGCCCGCTGAGAGCCCGAGATGAGCGATACCAGCAACCCCACCGGCCAGGCCTTCCCCGACCGAGGCGTCCCCGCCTCGCTGAACACGCTGTACCAGGAAGTGATCCTCGATCATTACCGTCGACCCAGAAACACGGGGGAGCTGGAGGGGGCTACGCACACGATCACGATGAACAACCCGCTGTGCGGGGACATCATCGAGCTCAAGCTCAGGATCGAGGAAGGGCTCATCCTGGAGGCCCGCTTCATGGGAAGAGGGTGCTCGATCAGCCAGGCATCCGCGTCCATGATGACCTCCCGGGTCAAGGATCGGACTCTGGATGATGCCAGAGCCCTGGCGCTGAAGTTCACGCACCTGCTCCAGGGAGAGGAGGCGTTGCTGGGCGATAGCGATCTGGGCGACCTGCGAGCCCTGGCCGGCGTCTCCAAGTTCCCGGTGCGGATCAAGTGCGCGCTGCTCGGATGGAACTGTCTGGAGGAGCTGGTGGGGGTGGAAGACGAGGAATCCACCTCGGCGACCGCCGGCACCGAGACGTCCTAGCCGAGTCCCCCGCCGAGCTGCTGCCAGACCCATTTCGACTCCCGGTCTTCCCCCGGGCGATCGTCCTGCCGGCAACGGGAACCGCCGTACGCGCCCGACGCCGCGACACCGCCCGATGCCGCGAAACCGCCCATCCGTGATCCGAGCGAGCCGCCCGTGACGGGACGCGTCATGCGGATCGTGGCCGGCACATACCATGTCGAGGCCGAGAGCGAGGAGGTCCTGGAGTGCTCGCTCCGAGGACGGGTGAAGCAGAAGGTCGGGCAGCAGGTGTCGGTCGGGGACCTCGTCCAGGTCGAGCGACTCGATGATGGAGGTTGCCGAATCGCGGACCTGCTCCCGCGGCACAGCGCTCTCTCGAGACATGGCGTCGCGCGGCGCAGAGAGCAGGTCATCGTGGCCAACGTGGACCAGGTGGTGGCGGTTGCCGCGATCGCGTCGCCGAGTCCCGACTTCTCGATGATCGACCGGTTGCTGGCCCTCGCCGAGTTGAACGAGCTCGATGGCCTGCTGGTGCTCAACAAGGCGGATCTGGCTGTCTCGGCGGACACGCTCGACCGGCCGACCGACCTCCCCCCCGAGTTCGAGCCATACCACGGGGCCGGGTACGATGTCCTCATCACGAGCGCCAAGCGAGACTGGGGCCTCGAGGAGCTCCGCGAGCGGCTCACCGACCGGATCACGGTCTTCTCGGGACCTTCCGGAGTCGGCAAGTCCAGTCTGCTCAACTCTCTAATGCCCGGGCTCGACCTGCGCGTCGGTGAGGTCGGGCGAAGGAAGGGGCGCGGCCGCCACACCACGGTTGCGGCGGCACTGTACCCGTTCCGGGGGGGTGGTTACGTGGCAGACACGCCGGGGCTGCAGTACCTGGCCTTGTGGGAGGTGGACCCCCGCGCGCTCGGGCACAGCTTTCCGGAGCTGCGCGGCCCCGCAGACGAGTGCCGGTTCGCCGACTGCGTCCACCGGGCGGAGCCGGGGTGCGCCGTACGAGAAGCCGTGGACACCGGCGTCATCGCACCGCGCCGCTACGAGAGCTACCGCGATCTTCTCCGTGAAGCGGAGGAGGGACGGTGACAATTCCGCAGGCGTGATGGACAGCGCCCCCGACGCCCGCACGGCCATCGAGGCCGCCCTCGGCGCGCACCGACCGGTCATCGTGGGGGACGACGAAGCCGAGCGTCGCGCGGCCGTGATGCTGGTGCTGCGCGAGGCGGACGACGTGGCTGTGCTGTTCGTGCAGCGCGCCGAGGTCGAGCGTGATCCGTGGTCGGGGCACATGGCGCTCCCGGGCGGTCGTGCGGACCCGGAGGATCACGATCTCGTGCACACCGCGCTGCGAGAGCTGCGCGAGGAGACCGCGCTCACGATCCCCCGCAACGGTGTGTTGGGGCGGCTCGACGACGTTCATCCTGTCAGCCGGCAGCTGCCGAGCATCGCAGTGACTCCGTTCGTGGCCTGGCTCGAGGCGGGTGCTCACGTCGAGCCCAACCCCGAGATCCAGGATCACGTGTGGATTCCGCTCATCGCCCTCTGCGACCCGGATCATCGATCCGAGCTGCAAGTCAGGGTGAAGGGTGGTGAGAGGGTGTATCCCGCGATCGAATACCAGGGCTATACGATCTGGGGACTCACCCTCCGCATCATTCACGGTTTCCTGGCCGTGATCGGCTGACCTCCGGGCGTGACAGGCTCCTCGTCGGATGTGACCGGCGGGCCGGACGGCAGAATCGGCTCGCGCCGGGCCGGCCAGGCCAGTTCCTTGACGACCACGTATGTGGCGCCATCCCGCTCCACGCGGTACGCGACCGGCGCCTCGGGGAAGCATTCGTCATACCGAAACCGCGTGGTGGAGACGTAGAAATCCATCTCGGTCATCTGCATTCCAGCCTGCCACAACTCCGTGACCACAAAGACCTGCACGTTCTCCGCCGCGCGGTGGGACGCCGTTCCCTTCATCAACGGCTCGATGGGTACCGCCCCCTCCGGGAGGCGACGGTCAGTCCAACACATTGCACCGCGCGCGAGGTCCGCCGGCTCCGGGATGGGCCACCCGGACACGAGCACACGGAAGGTCGTCTCCGGCGCCTCGCCCGCTACCCTGTTCACCCACTCGATCGCCTCGCGATACCCGCTCAACCAGTAGTCCGTCTCGTAACGCTCCGCAGCCCGACGCATGCCACCCGTGAACGCGTTGAAGTAGGTCATCTGGTATGGGTGCAGGTGTACGAAAGCTCTCGTGGGCGCGAGGATCAGAGCAGACACTACCAGCCAGGCGACCACTCGCCCCGCACGTGCGCGCAAGAAGCCGAGAACCGCCGTGGCGCCCACTGCCGCTAGCACCGCGAGCGCCGGGAGAATGAACAGGAAATGGCGAAGCCCGTCGTACACCGTCGGGCGGCGTACCGCGAACAGGAGCAACGGAAGGAAGAACCACATCAACGTGATCGCGGCCATTGGGCCCGATCGCCCTCCCCCCCGCTTCCAGGCCCACCCAACGGTGAGACCCAGCCCGATCACCAGCAGTACCAGGATGGACGGCGGAGTGGTAATCAGCACGTACTTGGGCAGGTAATACCACGGGAGCTCGTTGCTCGCGATGAAGCTCCCCTCGAAGAGAACGGGGATCGGTCGCGGGAAAGCCAGCGACAGGGCGGCCGCCTCCGCGAGGCTTCGCAGCGGGTGCGCGTGGGCCCATGGCCAGGTCAGGAACAGCGTGAGCCAGGCGACACCCAGGATCGCGAGCTTCCTCGAGCCCTCTTCCTCATCGGCCGCCCGCCCCGCAGGGAATAGTCGCGAGATGAACGACACACCGAGGAAGAAGACCGCCAGCACGATCAGTCCCGAGGGCCGCAGTGACACCGTCAGCCCAAACGCGAGTCCGGCGATCAGAATCCGTTTCCAGGAGAAGTCGCGATCGACGAAGACGGCCGAAATCGCGGCCATCAAGAACGTGACGCCCACCGCAAAGGGGATGTCCTTCGAGTTGTTGAAGGCATGCCCCGAAAACCGAGGCAACATCACCAGGATGAGCGCCGCGAGGATCGGAAGATGCGCACGATCGAAGAGTCTGGCGCACGCGGCGACGGCCAGGATGGAGAGGGCCGCCAGCAAGCCGACGACCAGGTGACGGGCCTCGTAGGGAGCCGCGGGACTCGCGCGCGCGACCACGGCGGCCAGCATCTCCGCGGCGGGGCCGTAGTACTTCAGGTTGTAGAACTGATTGACCTGATCGTCCGCGCCGGCGGACGCATAGTACTCGAGCGCGAGGTCGCCGTAGCGGGCCTGTGCCTCTTCGTCCCAGGTAACGCCGTAGTCGTCGTGCACCACCACGGCAATACCGACCGCAGCCGCCAGGAGAACGGAGATTCCGAGTCGTTGGACGTTACGTCCGCTGCGTGGGTAGGATGTGAGCACAGCTTAGGTTAGAGTGAGCGGCCATGGATGTCGAGCAACTCCGCCTGCACGCGTCGATGGAGGATCGGCATTGGTGGTTTACGGGCAGACGCCGGATTCTCCATTCGCTCGTGTCCGCCCTCGAGCCTCCATCGCCGGACGCGCTGGTCGTGGATCTGGGGTGCGGCACCGGTGGAAACGCTGCGGCTTTCGCGCGGGCGTATCGGGTCATCGGCGTGGATCCATCGCGCGACGCGATCGCTCTCGCCCGCGACCGATTCCCGAACCTCGAGTTCCACGTCGGGCCGATCGAGCGGGAAGCGGAGTTGATCAAGGAGGCCGACATCGTCCTGCTGAACGATGTGCTCGAGCACGTGCCCGACGACCGGAGAGTTCTGCATGCACTGCTCGAAGCTATGCAACCGGGAGGTCGGCTCGTGTTGACCGTACCCGCGCAGCCGGATCTGTGGGCACAGCATGACGTGACGCTCGGTCACGTGCGACGATACACGCTGGAGAGTCTGGCGCGGGTGTGGGAGGGCGCGAATGCGGTCATCCAGTTCACTTCTTATCTGAACTCTCGTCTCTATCCGATCGCGAGGCTCTTCCGTCTCGCTTCTCGACGCGCGGGAAGAGCCTTGGGCACGACTGGGACCGATCTCTGGCTCCCTCCGTCACCGGTGAATCGGCTATTGGCATCCATCTTCGCCGGCGAGTCACGACGATTGCTTCGCGCGCTGCGGGGCCATGGGCATCCGTATCGGACCGGCCTCAGCATCCTCGCGGTGCTTCAACGGGCGGATCGTGACACCGGGGAGTCGCGGGTGGGATAGCGCCCGGTCATGAGAATGAAGCCACCTTCGGACACGACGATCGTCGTGCCCTGCTACAACGAGGCGCGACGCCTTCAGGGTGACGAGTTCCTCCGGTTCCTGGAGCGGACGCCGAGCATCTCACTGCTGTTCGTGGACGACGGGAGCACAGACGCGACATCGACTGTCCTCGGAGCGCTCGAGCGGCGTTCGGCAGGTCGCGCGGGGGTGCTGCCTCTCCCCCGAAACGAGGGGAAGGGTGAGGCCGTGCGTCGCGGACTCCTGGCGGCCCTCGAGAGCGAGCCACGCTTCGTCGGCTACTGGGATGCGGATCTCTCCACCCCGCTGGAGACCATTCTCACCTTCCGGGATCAGCTGTTGGAGAGTCGTGACGTCGATTGGGTGCTGGGGAGCCGCGTGAGAATGCTCGGACGCTCGGTCGAGCGAAGGAGCGTACGTCACTACTCGGGGCGCGTGTTCGCGACCGCGGCTGCCATTACACTGCGCCTCCCCGTCTATGACACGCAATGTGGCGCCAAGCTGTTTCGGGCCACCTCAGAGCTTCAGACTCTGCTCGCGGAGCCGTTCGGCTCTCGCTGGGTGTTCGACGTCGAATTGTTGGCGAGGCTGGTGGCGTGTCAGGACCCGTCGGCCCGCGACCTCGGCGGAAAGGTGATCGAATACCCCCTGAAGACCTGGCGACACGCCGAGGGATCCAAGTTGCGACTGCGACACCGCGCGATCGCGCTCTGGGAGCTCATGCGAATCCGCATGCGGTACTCGGACCGACGAGTGGGTCGCTCCAAGAACTGACACAGGGTGCTTGCCACACGCGAACGGACGACTGCCACACGTTCGAAAGGAGCATGAGATGAGCGAAGTCGTGTACCGGTCCCGAGTCCGCATCGTGCGAGAGAGAGGTGTCTACCGTCAGGCTTTCCTGCCGGCCGAAGACGAGCCGGTCGAGTTCGGGGTTCACAGCGAGATCGCGCAGCACTACGGAGTCGAGCCCGAGCGCGACATCGCCACCACCCTGGACTACGTGGTCGCGGCAGCCGGCGGCTGACTGACCGGAACCCTCGGGGGCGCGCTGGAAGCGCGCGGTGTCAGAGCTGATGAGGGAAGGCTGGTCGGTGAGGTCGAGGGCGACATCGAGACGGATGACGGCGTGCTGGTTATCCGAAGGATTCGAGTTCGCTATCGGCTTCGACTCCCACCGGATCAGGCGGAAACGGCCATGCGGGCACACGATGTGCACCACCCCAATTGCCCCGTCTACCGGACGCTCTATCGGTGCGTGGACATCTCGACGGAGCTCGAGCTCGCGCACGACGAGCCTCCCGGCTGACGGGACCGCCAAAACCCCAACGGGACGGGAACAGCGGAGGTGAGGGGTGGACTCGATCGCGACGTGGCGGCGGAATGGGTCGGCGAGCCGGGCTCTTGTGCCGTGGATGGCACTTCTTGCAGCCTGGTCGGCCTGCGGGCCGGCCGAGACGGCGGCGGGCGGGGCCCTGGATGGCGGTCCCGAGGAGGCGGCCCGCGCCTTCACGAGCGCGATGCGCTCGCGGGATTGGGACCGGCTGTCCTCGCTCATGCACTCACAGGCACTCAGCGAGTTTCGCGGTATGCTGCAGCCGGTGATCGAGCTCCCTGAGGCGGGCGATTTCCGCAGAGGTCTGTTTGGAACGCCCGATCCCGCCGCCATCGACGCGCTCCCGGACACCGAGTTCTTCGAGCGCTTTATCGGCGCGATGTTCTCGCAGGCGCCCGCCATCGGAGACATGCTCGACGATGCCGACCTCCACGTGATCGGGAGGGTCATGGAGGGCGAGACGGCGCATGTCGTCTCTCGTCTCGAGATGTCGGTCGAGGGGATCGATGTCTCGAAGGTGGAAGTGATGAGCTTCAAGCGTGAGAAGGATGAATGGCGGGCCCTTCTCACGGGCGAGGTGTCGAACGTCGCCGCCGCGCTGCGCGCCTCGACGCAAGGCAGGTCCGCTCAGGGGCGCTAGGGCCTGCTCCGCCCACCGTGTGGCTCACCCCGCCGCGAGACCGGGTCGGTCCAACAAGCACATGGTGGTCTGAATGCCGCGGGCGCACAGGACCCGATCCTCCCCCCGGCGGCAGTGCACATCCATTTCGTTGACCGTCAGCGTACGGCCCGGCTTCAAGACTCGACCGGTCGCGATGAGCTCCTCCCCACTCGCCCGCGCCAGGAAGTTGATCTTGAGCTCGACGGCGAGGATCGCGGCATCCGCCGGGAAGAGCGTGTAGGCGGCGTATCCGGCCGCGCTGTCGGCGACGGTCGTCGAGACCCCGGCGTGGAAGAGCCCGTGCTGCTGCGTGAGGTCTTCCCGGAAGGGCACGGTGATCTCGACCAGACCAGGCTCCACCCGCGTGAGCCGGGCGCCGAGCAGGCCCATCACCCCTTGACGCTCGAAGCTGGAGCGGACGCGCTCGGGATAGCCGTCGTCCGCCGGCGTGAACGCGCTCACCCTGCGACTCCCCGCGCCGCGATCTCATCGTACAGGCTCGTCAGCGACTCGATTCCCCGTCGATACACGCCGAGGTCGATCCATTCGTCCGGAGCGTGCGCGTTGCACCCGGGGAGCGCGAAGCCGATCAGCAGCGCAGGCGCCCGAAACGTTTCCTCGAACAGAGGCACGATCGGTATCGAGCCTCCCTCGCGGATGAACACCGCGTCTTCCTTGAAGCCGATCTTCAAGGCCGCCTGGGCGGCCTCGAAGATCGGACTGGTGGTGTGCGCGACCCAGGGAGAGCCGCCGTGGTAACGCTTCACCTCGAGGGTGACTCCGGCGGGCGCGAGATCGTGCACGTGCGCCTCGAAGCGCTCGAAGACGTCATCCGGAGCTTGGTCCGGGACGATCCGCATCGAAACCTTCGCCATCGCCTCTCCGGGGAGCACGGTCTTCGAACCCTCGCCCGTGAACCCGCTGAACAAACCGTTCACGTCCAGCGCCGGACGAAACCAGAGTCGCTCCAGCGAGGTGAATCCGGCCTCTCCACCCAACTCGGTGGACCCGACCTCGGCGCGGAGCGCCTCATCGTCCATAGGGAGACGGGTCAGGTCTTCGCGCTCGCGGTCGTTCATCTCCCGCACGCGATCGTAAAACCCTGGGACGGTCACGCGACCATCCGCGTCCTTGAGCCCGGCGATGATGCGGGCCAGGGCGTTCGCCGGGTTGACCACCGCTCCCCCGTAGCTGCCCGAATGTAGGTCGTGCGCGGGGCCGCGAACCCGGAGCTCGGTGTACACGATGCCGCGCAGACCCGTCGTTATGCAGGGGAGCTCGGGCGCGAACATGGCGGTGTCGCTGACCATCACCGCATCGCACGACAGGCGATCCGCGTGCGCCGCGAGGAACGCCGCCAAGTGGCTGCTCCCAACTTCCTCTTCGCCCTCGATCACCAGCTTCAGGTTGATGGGAAGCCCCGCGCCGGTGGCCAGTCGGGTCTCCACGGCCTTGACGTGCATGTGTACCTGGCCCTTGTCATCGACCGAGCCGCGAGCATACAGACGACCGTCCCGCAAGGATGGCTCGAAGGGGGGCGTCGTCCACAGCTCGTCCGGCTCGGATGGCTGCACATCGTAGTGCCCGTACAGCAAGACCGTGGGAGCCGCCGCATCCACGAGGTGCTCTGCGACCACGATCGGGTGCCCGTCCGTCTCGACCACCTCGACGTCGCGGATGCCGGCCTCCCGCACGTGTTCGGCGAACCAAGCCGCGCACCGACGGACATCGCCCGCGCGCTCCGTCGTGGTGCTCACACTCGGGATCCGGAGGAAATCGCCCAGCTCCTCCAGGAATCGATCGCGATTCGTATCGATGAATCCAGCGAAGTCGGTCATCGGTCCGCCCTTTTTGAAGTCGACGATCCCTCGGCCGCCAACCTACAGGCCGTCCGGACGATCGCCACCTCTTCCGTGGATTCCGTGGACCGCCGTTTCCCGACACTTGGCCGCCGATCGCCGGGTGGCCATCTTCCCGGGCCCCTGTCCCGGAATCGGCGTCCGTACGACGCGTGCTCCACACGAGGAGGAAGCTGATGGATCTCGGCGCGTTCTCGGTCAGTCTGACGGTCCAGGATCTGAGCGCCTCGCGAGCCTTTTATGAGAAGCTCGGCTTCGAGGCGACCGGTGGCTCCGAGGAGGAGCACTACCTGATCCTCAAGAACGGCGATGCGGTGATCGGCCTGTTTCAGGGCATGTTCGAGAAGAATATCCTCACGTTCAACCCCGGACTCTCCGCCCGTACGCTCTCCCGCGTCGAAGAGTTCACGGATGTGCGTGAGCTGCAGAAGCGGTTCAAGGAAGCCGGTCTCGAGCTGAACGTCGAGGCTGACGAAGAATCCAGCGGCCCGGCCCACATCGTCCTCGAGGATCCGGATGGCAACCCGATACTCATCGATCAGTTCTTTTGACGTCTCTCCCCGGGTGAGCCGCGCCGGGTGGCCGTGAGGGCCCCGTGATTCGAACGACGGCCGCCGCCGCCCTGCTCCTCGTCCCCGGGCAGACCTTCGTGCCCGTCGTGAGCGCGCAGGAGCCGGCCGGCGAGCCTGCCTCGGGGGAGGATGTGACCGGGCAGGCGTTGCGGGTCTTCTTCGACTGTCAGAGCCGGTTCTGCAACTTCGACTTCTACCGGCGCGAGATTCCGTTCGTGAACTACACGCGCGATCGTCAAGACGCGCAGGTTCACCTCCTGATCACGTCGCAGGAGACGGGCGCCGGCGGTCTGTTGTTCGCGCTCGACTTCATCGGGCGCGAGGAGTTCGAGGGGCTCGACGATCGGCTCGAGGCCACCACGCGGGCGAACCTGGCCGAGGAGCAGGTCCTGTCGCAGGTGGCGGGCCAGATCAAGCTCGGGCTCATGCGATACGTCGCCCGCACGCCGCTCGCGGCTCAGATCCGAGTGCAATTCGAGCAGATGCTCGGGGACCAGGCGGTCGCCACGCCCGAGAGCGATCCATGGAACTTCTGGGTGTTTCGCGTGCGGGGGAACGCGAGCTACTTCGCTCGAGAGCTCACGGATTTCCTGTTCGTGTCCGGGTCGCTCTCCGCGAACCGCGTCACGGAGGGCTTCAAGCTGCTCACCTCGGTGTCGGCCCGGTACACCGAGAACAACTTCGAGACGAGCGATACGACCACCGTCACCAGCACCACCGAGAGCTACGACGCGGCCGCATTCGCATCGTGGGGCCTCGGCGAGCATTGGGGGCTGGGAGGCCAAGGCTCGGTGTCCCACTCCTCCTTCTCGAACGAGGATCTCGTGATTCGCTTGGCGCCGGCGATCGAGTTCAACCTGTTCCCGTACTCGGAATCCACGCGTCGCCAACTGCGCTTCGTGTACTCGGTCGGGCTCAACGTCATCGACTACATCGAGCAGACGGTGTTCCTCAAGACCGAGGAGACGCTGCCCGATCACCGCTTTCAAGTGGCGCTCGAGGTCCGTCAGCCATGGGGATCTTCGCGCGCCGCGATCGAAGCCGTGCAGCACCTCAACGACCTCGGGAAGAACCGGTTGGTCGCGAACGGCGGCATCGACCTCCGTCTCTTCAAGGGACTGTCGTTGGACCTCGATGTCGGGCTGGCCCGCATCCGCGACCAGATCAACCTGGAAGCCGGGGATGCCACGGAAGAGGAGATCCTGACACGTCAGAGGGAGCTGCAGTCCGATTTCGAGTACAACTTCCGGGTCGGCTTCAGCTACACGTTCGGATCCATCTTCAGCAACGTCGTGAACCCGCGCTTCGGCGGCTCCACACGGTTCTTCATCCGCGAGTTCTAGCAGGACGCTGAAATACCCCTATGGGTACGGCCAACAAGATCACGCCGGAACTGCAGGATTACATCCTCGGCGTGGGGGTGCGCGAGCACCCGGTCCTGGCGCGGTGCCGCGAGGAGACGCGTCGCGATTTCCCCGACCGCGTCGAGATGCAGATCGCGCCGGAGCAGGGCGCGTTCCTGGCGTTGCTGGTGTGCCTGCTGGACGCCCGCCGCGCTCTCGAGGTGGGCGTGTTCACCGGGTACAGCGGTCTGGCGGTGGCGCTCGCCCTCCCGCGTGAGGGGCGACTCGTGGCGTGCGAGCTGGACAGGGGCTACGCGCGACGGGCGCGCGCCTACTGGGAGTCCGCCGGGGTGGCGGACCGGGTCGACCTCCGCCTCGGGCCGGCCCTCGAGACGCTCGAGTCGCTGGTCGCCGACGGCGCCGCAGGAACGTTCGACCTGGCGTTCATCGATGCGGACAAGAGCGGGTACGACGACTACTACGAGGCGTGTTTGACGCTGCTCCGGGCGGGCGGCGTCGCTGCGCTCGACAACACGCTGTGGGGCGGATCGGTGATCGATGCCGACGACCACTCGGCCGATACACTCGCCATCCGGGCGCTGAACGAGAAGCTCTCGCTCGACGACCGCGTCGATCTCGCGCTCACGACGATCGGTGACGGCCTTACCCTGGCCCTGAAGCGGTAGCCGCGCGGGTCGGCCGTCCCGGTGCACCCGGTTCGCTCGTGGTGCGGTGGCTTGATTCGGGCCGCCCCGATCCTGATCCTTGGGCGGCGATTCGGAATCCACATTCGACGTCCGGAGGAAGCCTGTGTCTCGCATCCGTCTCCCGCTTCACGCGTCGTCGATCCTCGTCGGCGCCGGCGTCGCCCTCGCACTGACGACCGACCCCGGCGCGGCCCGGGCCCAGGTTCGCACATCCGAGCTGGAGGACCTGCCTTCGGCCAAGCGCGCCGCGCTCGAGGCCGTCGACGAGCTCGCGGCCGACATCCACGAGATGTCGATGACCCTGTGGGATTACTCGGAGACGGCGATGCTCGAGAGTCGATCCGCCTCTTTCCTGGCCGATCTCCTCGAGCGGGAGGGCTTCCGGGTCGAACGCGGGGTGGCCGAGATGCCGACCGCGTTCGTCGCCTCTTACACGCACGGACAGGGAGGGCCCGCGATCGGGGTGCTCGCCGAGTACGACGCGCTGCCGGGTGTCGGTAACGATCCGGTTCCCGGCAGGGCCCCGCGCGCGGACGGCGTCACCAGCGGGCAGGGGTGCGGCCACAATCTGTTCGGGGCGGGCTCCGTGGGCGCCGCGATCGCGATCAAGCGCGCCATGGAGCGCGAGGATCTGGCGGGCACGGTTCGGCTGTACGGCACACCTGCCGAGGAGACCGTGGTCGGAAAGGTCTACATGGCCAAGGCGGGGCTGTTCGACGACCTGGATGCCGCGCTGGAATGGCACCCGGGTCTCGAGACGCAGGTGCGCAATCAGCCCGGCCGCGCGCTGAACAACTTCACGGTCGAGTTCCGTGGACAGGCGGCGCACTCATCGGCAGACCCCTGGAACGGGCGGAGCGCGCTCGATGCCGTCGAGCTCATGAACCACGGCGTCAACATGATGCGAGAGCACATCCAGCCCACGGCCCGCATCCACTATGTCATTCCCTCGGCCGGCGAGGCGCCGAACGTCGTGCCGGAGTACGCGCGCGCCTGGTATTACGTGCGGGATACGTCGCGCGTGACGGTGACCGAGTACTACGACTGGATCCTCGACATCGCCGAGGGCGCGGCCATCGCCACGCGCACCGAGCACGAAGTCTACCTGGTCACGGGGGTGCACGAGATGATGCTCAACCGGCCGCTCCAGGAAGCCACCCAGCGGAATCTCGAGCTCGTCGGCCCGCCCCGGTATCCCGACGCGTTCCAGACGTTCGCGACCGAGATGCAACGTGGACTGGGGATCGAGGAGAAGGGGCTGGACACCGAGATCAAGCCGCTGGCGGCCGGCCCCGAGCCTCCCGAGGGCGGATCCACGGACGTGGCGGAGGTCAGCTACATCACACCGACGGTGGGGTTCAACGTGACATCGGCACCCGCTGACGTGCCGTGGCACAGCTGGGCCACCAGCGCGTCGCACGGCACGGAGTGGGCGGTGCGCGCGGCGGATGTCGCGGCCAGGGTGCTGGCGCTCACCGGCGTGGATCTGCTGACCGACCCGGATCTCGTCCGGAGCGCACGGGCCTTTTTCGAGGAGGCCACCGGCGGCGAGCCGTACCGCTCCCCGATCCCCCAGGATCAGAAACCGCCCGTGCCTTAGGTCCGGATTGGGACGCGGGTCGGACGATGGCGACTTCGCTCGGCACGCTAGAAGTCGAGGTCCGAGTCGTCGTCCAGGGCGGGATCGTCGGGGATGGCCAGCCGCCGCCGGATCGTCGGCGTGAGGGGGCGGCGACCCGCGAATCCTCCGTCGGTCTCGTGCCAGAAACGGATAGCGTCCTCTCCCTCCCGCCAGCACAGGTAGATCCAGCGGCCGTCCAGCGTCGTCGGGAAATCGACCAATCCGTGCTCGAGACCGCCTAACGGGAACCGAATGCCACGCTCGCTCAGGCGCTCCCGCACCAGACGCTCGATCGCGCGGTGAATCCGGCCGAGCGAGTGCCGATGGCGAAGGTACTCCTGATGATCCGGGTTGGCGAGCTCTTGGACCGCGTCTCCCCAGAGCGCGTCCAGGGCGCCCAACTGGTCGACCCGCCGCTGCGCCGCGTCGCGCCCCGCTTGAATACGACGCAGCGTGGCTCGGATGTGCGGTAGGAGCTCATTCGCCTCCTCGACGGTGAAGGCGTGTCGCGTCATACGTAGCCCCCTCGACCCACGCGTGCAGACAGAACCTGGCGAACGTCGTTATCGTACTAATAATCGATGTTCACTCACTGCGCCTTCTGCCGTCACCCGTTCGCGACCAACGAGTCGCTCGAATACCTGCGCGCCGGCCGCAAGCTCGCGTACGACCCCGCTCGTGGCCGCCTGTGGCAGATCTGTCCCAAGTGCCACCGCTGGACGCTCGCTCCCATCGAGGAGCGCTGGGAGGCGCTCGAGGAGCTCGAGAAGATCGTGACGGACAGCGCGCGGCTACTGGCGCAGACCGACAACATCTCGCTCCTCCGGAGCGGCGACCTGCAAATCGTGCGCGTGGGCCGCGCCCAGCTGCGCGAAGAGGCGTGGTGGCGTTACGGGCGGGAGTTCAAGCGCCGTCGCACCCGGTTTCACGTGCTGACCGCGGCGGGGGTGGGCGCGGCCGTGACGCTGGGCTTCAGCGGGATGGTGGCCGGCGGGTTCGGCTACTACCTCCTGTGGCGCGGGAGCCAGCGCGTCCCGTATATCGGTCGGCGGCTACGGTTCGGGAAGACGGCGTGGCGCGGACACACGGTGTGCCCGAACTGTGGAAACGCCCTCACGCACCTGGAGTTCGATCAGCGAAAGAACCTGACCGTCTGGAACACGGTGGACGGGCTGGGACTCTTTCACCGCTGCGCGGTTTGCCACTCCCGTCGTGCCGAGGGTGGCTTTCTCCTGACGGGATCCGAAGCGGACTACACCCTGCGTCGGGTTCTCGCGTACAACAACTACGCCGGCGCGACCGGCGAGCAGCTCAAGTCCGCGACCGGCGCTATACTCGAGGCGGGCTCCGCCGAGCGTCTCGGTCAACGTCTCGCCGAGCGACAGATAGGCATCGGGAAGCTCGAAACCACGCACGCCCTGGCCCTCGAGATCGCGGTCAACGAAGAGAACGAGCGTCGCCTGCTCGAGCTGGAGCTGGCCGAGATCGAGCGGCGCTGGCGGGAGGAAGAGGAGATCGCCGCGATCGTGGATCGCGAGCTAACCCCGGTGTCCGGCTTCCAGCGCCTGTTACGGCTCGAGCGCGGCTGAGTCCTCCTTCCTTCGCGGGCCCCCAACCACTCCCTCCCCCTCAATATGTCCAGCTATTGTACTGGACATATACTTGACATCGATACCCCTTCCTGCGTAGCTTTCGGCTGTATGCCAAGCGAAGACCTGGCTAACTAACAATATCAGAGGGTTTTAGACATGCGAAGGAGCTTTGTTCTCAGTCTTGCGGCCGCGGGCCTCGCGATCGGGCTTTCCATCTCGACCTTAGAGGCTCAGGTGACCTTGAACGCTCGAGCTGGAATCGGCGTGCCCACCGGTGACGTCGCGGACGCGGCCAAGACCGGCTTCGACCTGGGCGGGGGCCTCGGCGTAATGCTCGGGGAGCGGGTCGAGCTCAGGGCCAACATCGATTACAGCTTGCACGGGGGTGAGGAGGTCAGTGGCGTCGCGGGCCCCGACGTCGACGTCCTTCACCTGATCGGAGGCATCGGGGTCCTGCTCACGAATCCCGATGACCCGTTCTACGTCAGCATCAACGCGGGGGCTGGTGCCCTCTCGTTCAACATCGACGCGGAAGGCGTGGATACGGAGACCTACTTCGCGATCAACGCCGGCGCGGAGATCGGTTATTGGGTCTTGGACAACCTCGCCATCTTCGCCAGCCCCCAGGGTGACATCGCGTTCGCGGATGAGGACGTGCTCGGCACCGACGCGGCATTCGTGTGGCCGTTTACCGGAGGACTCAAGGTGAGGCTTGGCTCGTAGGGAGCCGATGCCGAGCCGAGGTCCGGTAACAGATCGTGCCACGCTCGGAACGTAGGAGAGAACTCTCGACAGGGGCAGCCCGTTCGCGCCTGGCCGCTCCTCTGGTGAGCGCACGTTCGGGCGGTCTCCCTGTCGTCTTGGCCTCGATATGAGTACGAAGCCGGGCCTCGAGATCGCAGTCGTTGGAGGAGGCGTGGCCGGCCTGGGTGCCGCGTGGATGCTGCATCCCTTCCACGACGTGCACCTTTTCGAGCGTCGTGATCACCTCGGAGGGCATACCCACACCCATCAGGTCGAGACGCCGGATGGACGTCTTTCTCTGGACACGGGGTTCATAGTCTACAATCGCGAGACCTATCCCCTGCTGTCGCGCCTCTTCGAGCGGTTGGAGGTCGCGACGCGCGACACGAACATGTCGTTCTCCGTCCGGTGTGACCGCTGTGACCTGGTCTTCAGCGGTCTCGGCTTCGGAGGCGTGTTCGCGGATCGGAGGAACGCGTTCAAACCGGCCTTCCTTCGATTCCTGGTCGACATCCAGCGCTTTCACGGTCACGGACGCGCCCTCGACCCGCGTCCACAGACAGAGGCCAATGGACACCGCCCCGTGGGGTTCGAGGAGGTCGACCCCCTCGGGCCTGTGGGAACCATCGCTCAGCTGGCCGAGGCAAACGGGTACGGTCCCGACCTGGGCAGACACTACGTCCTTCCGCTGGCTTCCGCCTTGTGGTCGACGGGCATACCGGACGTGGCGCGCTTCCCGGCAGCGACGTTCGTCGAGTTCTTTCAGCGTCATCGGCTGTTCCAGACGCTCGGGCGCTTGCAGTGGCGGACCGTGGTCGGCGGCAGTCGCTGGTACGTCGACGCGATGCGTCGCAGGCTCGGTCCGAGCGTACAAACCGGCGCGGCGGTACGAGCGGTGGAACGGGGTTCCGGAGGGCTCCGGCTACACTTCGCGGACGGCGGCAGCCGCTCCTTCGACCGCGTGATCCTCGCGACGCACGCCGACCAGGCCCTGAAGCTCCTGCAGGAGCCCACCGCGGCGGAGCGTGAGCTTCTGGGCGCGTGGCGATACGCAGAGAGCGACACGTGGCTCCACTCGGACGCCGACGTGTTGAGCTCGCGGCAAGCCGCACAGGCGTCCTGGAATTACCATCTCGGCGATTGCCGAGCGCCTGCTCCACGCACCACGATGACCTACAACCTGAACCGGCTGCAGGGACTGGAAGCCCGGCTGAAGTACCTGGTCAGTCTGAACCTAGAGGCGCCTCCACGACATGCACTGGCGCGCATGACATACAGACACCCGATGTTCACCCCCGAGAGCGTGGAGACCCAGTCCGCGCTGTCCGAGCTCAACGGCGAGAACGGCACGTATTTCTGCGGCGCCTACCTCGGGTTCGGGTTCCACGAAGATGCGCTGCGCTCTGGCGTCGAGGCTGCGGAGAGCCTCGGCGGACGCTGGACATGAGCGCGCCTCGCCGCTCCGGGCTGTACGTGGGGACCGTGCGTCACCGAAGGCTGTCCCCCGCATCCAACGCGTTCCAGTATGGCGTGTACCAGCTCCTCATCGATCTGGATGAGCTGCCTGCGCTCGGCCGTGAGCTCCGGCTATTCAGCTACAACGGTCGGAACGTCACCGCATTCCACGACTCGGATCACCTCGGGCGGGCGGACGTCCCCGTGCGTGTAAAGCTCTCCGGGTGGCTGGCAAGGCGCGGAAAGGCGCTCGGCGATGGGCCCGTGCTGCTGCTCACGAGCCCCCGCGTGCTGGGCTACGTGTTCAACCCGGTGTCTTACTTCTTCTGTCTCGATCCCGGTGGCGGTCTGCAGTTCGTCGTCGCCGAGGTCAACAACACGTTCGGGGAAACGTATTGCTACCTGCTCGACGACGGTGAGCGGATTGGCGGGCGGGCCGTCCGCTCGCGGCGGGACAAGGTCTTTCACGTATCGCCGTTCATCTCGATGGATGACATCAGCTACGATTGGATCCTCACACCGCCCGAGGACCATATCACCATCCACATCGACGAGTTCGACAGGGGGGAGAAGTTCTTCGACGCGACGCTGAACCTGAAGCGACGGCCGCTCACCGACCGTTTGCTCGCGAAGGCGCTCATCAGGCACCCGCACCTGACCGCGCGTACGATCTACCTCATCCACCGACAGGCGCTCCGGTTGTGGCTGAAGCGCGTGCCGTTGTTCAGGAAGCCCGACCCGCCCGAAAACGACCTGGAGGCCGCATGAACAGCTCGCGCACGACGGCGGCGCCGGCCTCTCCGCTTCGATCGGGGGCGTCTGCGCCCGCGCGGGGGAGCAGCCTGGACCGGATCGCCCGCGCGACGTTGTTCCGGTCACTGAAACGGATGCACCGTGGGGCGCTCGAGATCCGATGTCCGGACGGCCTCCAGCGATTGTTCGAGGGAGGAGAGCCCGGGCCCAGAGTTCGCATCGATGTTCACGACCCGCGCTTCTTCAGCCGCATGCTGCTCGATGGCGAGACGGGAGCGGGGGAGGCGTACATCCGGGGCGAGTGGTCTACCGATTCGCTGGTGGAGGCGGTTCGGCTCGGGATCTTGAACCGGGGGCGGTTGAAGCGAGGCAGCCCGCTGTTCTGGATCGGCGCGGTCCGGGCCTGGATCGGGCACCAGATGCGTCGGAACACGCGGTCGCGCGCGCGACAAAACATCGAGGCGCACTACGACCTGGGGAACGAGTTCTTCGAGCTCTTTCTCGATCCATCGATGACCTACTCCTGCGCGTTTTTCTTGGACTCCGGCCAGGATCTCGAGGACGCCCAGTTGACCAAGTACCGGCGAGTCGCGCGCAAGGCGCGACTCCAGGCGGGACAACACCTGCTCGAGATCGGTTGCGGCTGGGGGGGCTTCGCCGAGGTGGCAGCGCGCGAGTTCGGTTGCCGCGTCACGGGCATAACGATCTCGGAGTCGCAGGCGGCGTACGCCCGCGAGCGCATGCAGCGGGCTGGCCTGGAGGATCGAGTCTCGATCGAGCTTCGCGACTACCGCTCGCTCGATGGACTTTTCGACCGGATCGTGTCGATCGAGATGCTCGAGGCCGTCGGGCACCGCTATCTGCCCCGATTCTTCGAGGCGTGCGATCGCGTTCTAGCACCGGGCGGTCGCGCGGTCGTGCAGGTGATCACGATCCCGGACGAGCGGTACGGCCGATACAGACTGCGTCCCGATTTCATCCAGAAGTTCATCTTCCCGGGCGCGCATCTCCCCTCACTCGGGGCAATGCGCCGCGCAATGCGGGAGCGGACGAGGCTAGATGTGAGCGAGCTCGAGGACATCGCAGAGCATTACGGCCCCACCCTCGCGCGGTGGCGCGAGCGGTTGCTGGAGCTGCGATCGCAGGTGCACGCGCTGGGCTTCGATGACGGCTTCGTGCGCCGGTGGGAGTACTATTTCGCGTATTGCGAGGCCGCCTTCCGGACTCGCTACATCGCCGATCTTCAGCTCGTTCTGAGCCGGCCGGCGGAGGCGGGAGCATGAGTCCCGTCGTCGCCGTCGTGCTCGTCGCCGTCGTGATGTCCGTCGTCATGGCCAGCCTGTGGCTGGCCCAGCGGCGGGTTCTCGAGGCAGACGTGGTCGATCTGGGCTGGACCGCCGGTCTCGGGGGCGCCGCCGTCTTCTACACCCTTACCATCCCGGATGGGCGCGCGGCTCGCCGTTGGCTCGTCGCCGCGATGGCGGCCCTCTGGGCGGGCCGTCTGGCCTTCTATCTGCTTCTGAAGCGCGTGCTCGTGCCGGGCGAGGACGGCCGCTACCAGGATCTGCGGACGAAGTGGGGGCTGGCGGCACAGGGTCGCTTCTTCGTCTTCTTCCAGTTCCAGGGTCTGTTGGTGGTCGTGCTGTCGATCCACTTCCTGCTCGCCATGCTGACGCCGGCGTCGGCACTCCGGCTGTGGGATGGGCTCGGGTTGCTCGTGTGGGTCATCTCGATCTCCGGTGAGTCCATATCGGACGGACAGCTGTCGCGCTTCCGGGAAGATCCGGCCAACAGCGGTCGAGTATGTCGCGTCGGGCTCTGGAGGTACTCGCGGCACCCCAATTACTTCTTCGAATGGCTGCACTGGCTAGCGTACATCCCGATCGCGGTCGGATCGCCTCTCCTGCCTGCGATGGCGCTCGCGCCTGTGCTCATGTTGGTCTTCATTCTGTTTGTTACCGGGATCCCTCCGATCGAGAAGCGTGCGGTTTTGAGCCGGGGCGAGGAGTATCGCCGCTATCAGCGCACGACTTCCGCCTTCTTTCCCTGGTTTTCTTCGGACGACGCATGAGTTTGCGTGCCGCCGTGACGCGGGGGGCGATCGCGCTCGTCGAGAGTGGTCGACTGGACGACCGGATCGCCCGCGTGGGGATCCGGACGCTCATCCGCGGGCGTCTCAAACAGACCCGGAACTCGCCCCCACTGGATGAGGCGGCGCTGCGCGCGGGCCCCATCGCGCTCGCGTCGCTCGAGGCGAACGAACAGCACTACGAGGTTCCGGCCGAGTTCTTCCAGCTCGTGCTCGGCCGCTGGCGCAAGTACTCAAGCGGGTTTTGGGGCGTGGAGGTCGGGACGCTGGATGAGGCCGAGGAGGCGATGCTGGGCCTGACCTGCCGGCGCGCCCTCCTCGCGGACGACCAAGATGTTCTCGACCTCGGGTGCGGCTGGGGCGCCCTTACGCTGTTCGCCGCAGCACGGTACCCCGGCAGTCGCTTTACCGCGGTATCGCACTCCCATTCGCAGGGGGCGTTCATCGAACGTGAGGCAGCCCGGCTGGGTCTCGTCAACGTGCGGGTCGTGACGGCCGACGTGAACGATCTCGACCTCGGAGAGTCACGCTTCGATCGGATCGTATCCATCGAGATGTTTGAGCACATGAACAACTACCAGGCACTGATGGGGCGTGTCGCGCGCTGGCTGCGCCCCGGAGGCTGTCTGTTCGTCCACGTCTTCTGTCATCACGAACGGGCGTACAGGTTCGCGACCGACGGAGCCGGTGACTGGATGGGCCGGCACTTCTTCACGGGTGGCTTGATGCCCAGCCGCACGTTGCTCACGAGGTTCAGCGGCTCGCTCCGGGTGCAGGACGAGTGGTTCGTGCCCGGAACGCATTACGCTCGAACCGCCGAGGCGTGGCTTCGCCGACTCGACTCCAATCAGGCTCGCGTGCGCGAAATCCTCGCGGACACGTACGGTCCGGAGGAGAACCGGCGCTGGCTCCAGCGCTGGCGACTCTTCTTCCTCGCCGTCGCCGAGACGTTCGCGTACGGGTATGGCGGCGAGTGGGGAGTGGCTCACTATCGGTTCTCGAAGCCCGCGCTCGAGAGTGTGGTGCCGCCGGCCCACGCCGGCTCGGTCAAGGCCGCCTCGGCCGCGACATCGGGGCGAGCGTGATCGAGACTGCGGGTCGAGCCCAGATCGATCCGGCGGCGGTGCGCGACGAGGAGCGGACCGATCTGCTCGCCAGCTGGGCGTTCACGGGGATGCATCTCGGGGCGCTCATGGTCCTGTTCACCGGCCTGAGCTGGCCCGCGGCCGTCGTCGCGCTGCTCACGCTCTGGGTCCGCCTGTTAGGAATCACCGGTGGTTACCACCGCTTGTTCTCCCACCGTTCCTACAAGACCAGCCGGACGTTCCAGTTCGCGCTCGCGTGGCTGGGGGCGAGCGCCGGACAGAACGGACCCCTTTGGTGGGCTTCACATCATCGGCTCCACCACCGCCACGCCGATACGGAGGACGACGTCCACTCCCCCGGAATCGGTGGCTTCTGGTGGGCACACGCGGGCTGGATCCTCTGCCGCAAGTACAAGGGATACGATGCCTCTGTCGTCCGCGACCTGGGGCGATATCCCGAGCTCCGATTCCTGGAGAAGAATCACATGCTGGCCCCTCTCGGTCTGGCGCTCGGTCTGTTCCTCACCGGCTGGTGGCTCGAGGTCCGCTGGCCGGGGCTCGGCACCACTCGGTGGCAGTTGCTCGGGTGGGGCTTCTTCGTCAGCACCGTCGTGCTCTACCATATCACTTTCCTCGTGAACTCGGTGGCGCATACGATCGGGCGGCATCGGTTTGCCACGAGCGACCACAGCCGCAACAACTGGTGGGTGGCGCTCCTCACGGCCGGCGAGGGGTGGCACAACAACCATCACCGATGGCCGACTTCCGAACGGCAGGGGTTCTATTGGTGGGAGCTGGACCTCACACACTACGCCTTGCGCGCGCTCCAGAAGCTGGGGCTAGTGTGGGACCTCCGGGGGCCACCCGAGCGGCTTTACCGAGAGGCGGAATCGGCACAGACCGGATAGAGGCGCTGCGCAGGACGCCATCGACGGCGCGGACGTGGCCGACGGCGTTCACGGTGCCCTCATCATGTCGTCGGGCCCGGGGCGGAAGCTGGGTCTACGGCGAGTAGACCCGCTCGGCGTTCGCTTCGACCTCTGCGCGCGAGAACCAGGCCGGCTTGAATCGCTTCTGCGAGTACAGGGGCGCCTGATCCAAGTAGTGCGCCGAGGCGGGATCCCCGCTCTGTCCGAACGTGAGGATCGAGCGGGCCCGAATCTGCGGGCCGAACTCCACGACCTTGACGAACGAGTTCCCGTGCACGCCGTAGCGGCGTACTCCCCCTGGCCCGGGCCGCGTCGAGTACGTGAACACCGAGCCGAGCCACCCTGGTGCGCCTGCGACCGGCAGGCTGGGCTGATCATCGTCGAACGGCTGCCGGCCGCTCGCATCCGGCCGCTGCATCCGGTTGAGGTCGCCCCACGGCACACGCCAGGTCTCCCAGTTCCTCTCCAGCCGGTCCAGCACGACGGTCAGGGCCGAGAGCCTCGGCCACGATTGCTCTTGAAATCGTTCTTCCTGACGATCCCAGATCTCGGCCCACAGCACGAAGAGAGTCGTGGCAATCGACTCGATCGCGGCCTCGCGATCCCAGGCCTCAAGCTCCTCCACGGCCCTGCGCACCAGATTGGCCCTGGCAGGGAGCGTCTGCTCGAGCTGTCGAAACTCCTCCAGGAGCGGGGGGAGCAGGTCGTCCGCCGCGGTCAGTCGGGTGTCGAGGACGGCGTGGGCGAAGTCATCGAGGGTGACGTTTCGAAGCTCGCCGAGCACGCGACGGGACGACCGCGCGCGGGCGTTGTCGGTCTCACGGCCGACCAGGTAGGGTGGGAACGCCGCCCGCTCATCGGTGAGACCGTCGGTGGCCGTGAACGGGTTCGAGTTCGTGTTCTGAAGGTATCCAGTGGCCGGGTTCAGGTATTGGGGAAGCTCGTCCAACGCGTGGTAGCCGTTCCACTCGGTCCCCGGATCGCTGCCATCGACGGGGCGGGACCACTCGTACGCGGTGGATCGGCGAGGTACGGCGGCGTTGTAGATGTAGTGGATGTTGCCGTCCGCATCGGCGTACATGGTGTTTTGGTACGGGACTGCTAATCGCGCGACCGCCGCGCGCCACTCGTCCAGTGTCTGCGCACGCAGCATCCCATACCATTGGTCGTACCAGCCGCCCTCCTCGAGCATCGTGACCCGGACCGCGAGAAGGTGGGTGCCCGCGGTCAAATCCGACCCGCTCGGGAGGTCCTCATCCTCCAACTCCCGCATCCCGAGAACCGGCCCGTGGTGCGTTCTGATGAACCGGTACTCGCGCCTCTCCACCTCGTCGTCCTCACCCTCCGACCGGACGCCTATGGTCTCGGTCCAGGTCGTCACATCACGCCACCCATCCCCGTAGCGGTAGAGGGGCTTCCCATCGCGCCACTCGATCGTCTCGACGTACAGGTCTCCGATGTCGGAGTAGTTGTCGGTGTACGCCCACCCGAGCCGTTCGTTATGCCCCATGTAGGGGAACATGAATCCGAACCGGGAAAGGCCCGAGAACACGAGGCCTTCGTCGCTGTGCAGGTGAACCTCCGTGTATTGCGACAGACCGAAGAACGGGACATGCGGATTGATGAGCAGCATCGGGTATCCGCTCGCGGTGCGCGAGCCGGCGATGGCCCATTCGTTCGAGCCCAGCGGCCACTCGCCGCCCGGCGTCGGATCATCCCGAAAGGCCAGCGAGCGGAAGCGGCGCACGCTGAGAGAGGTCGCGCCGGCCGTGGTCTCGGCAGGCGAGGCCACTCCGAGAGGATCGACGCCGGACGAGGGCGGCTCCTCGACTCTCGCCCCTTCGAGCAGGCGCTGGCTGTCCGCGTGCCGCAGCCCCGCGTATCCGATGTACTCGTTGTGATGGTACTTGAAGCGCAGCAGCGCGATCGCGTACCACGGCTCCACGCGCTCGAGCAGACGCCTCTCGACACCAGGGTGGGTCTCCAGGTAGTGGTTGAAGCCCTCGGCGTACGCGTCGTATAGCGAACGCATCGCATCCGTCGCGCGCTCGTACTCCTCGCGGGAGAGGCGTGGGATCTCCATCGCGCGCGTCAGATAGTCGTCCAGTACCGACTCCTCGCCGTACAGCTCCGACGCGCGTCCGATCGAGCGGACGAAGTTGTCCTCGACCTGCCACCAGTTGTCCTCGGCCTCGGCGTATGCCTGACCGAAGGTCACGCTCGCGTCCGTGGGGCCGTAGATGTGCGGGACACCGAAGGCATCTCGGTAGATCGTCACCGAGGCCGCGATGGCTCCGGCATCCACACCGCGCGTGGCCTTGCCCCCGCCGGGGCCGGGCATCGAGGGTGCGGCGACCGTCGCACACAGCGAGAGGGAGGCCATCCCGAAGAGCATGTGACGGAGCGTACCAGGCTTCATGAAGTTCCTCTTGGCATCAAGGGTCTGTCGAGTCCAGGCGAGGCGTTGAGTTCTGACATCGATGTCCGGCTGTGCAACGTGGCTTGACCCCGGTGCGTCCACCAGAGTCCGGATCCCCTTGCATCCGGCTGCGTTCTGACCGTACGTGAGTCGAGAGGCGTGCACCGGCCTGCGGGTCGCGTGCGATTGCTGGCGAACGGTATGCGTATGCAGCGGATCATCGGGATGGGCGTCTTCGCGACGGCGCTTGCCGCGTCTGCGCCGTGGGCGCACCCGCAGTCGCAGTCGGCTTGGGTGTTCGACGCGGTGAGCGCGGATACCGTGGCACCAAGCGTCGTGTGTTACACCGGCCCTCGATACATCGTCGTGGAGCGCCAACTCGAGGGCTCGCTGGGGTCGGACCTGTTCGCCCGCGCGAGCGCGAGGGGGCGGTGCGACGCGGACAGCCTTCCAGGGGACCTCGTACATCGGAACGAATGGGCTGACTACTTCTCGGGCGTGCGGGGTGACGTGCTGGTCATCGATAGCGGGACCGGACCTGACATCCGCGAGGTCACCATGCTCGATCTTCGCTCGGGCCTGCGCCTGCTTCACCGCTCCTACCTGCACCTGGCGCCGAGCGCGGACTCGCTCACCATCGGGCTGTGGGACGGGTACTATCTCGACAAGACCGGACCGGGCTGCCCTCCGCCGGTGGGTGGACTCCTTCCGGGCGTGGACAGCCTGTTCACCGTGAACCTGCGCACGGGGGATGTGCGCTTTGCGGGGCGCACGCGTTGCGCCGTGAGACAATGACTCGACCCTTTTTCGCCATCTCCGTGGCGACCGCGCTCGCGTGCGGCGGATCCAGTGCCGGGGATCTCCAAGACGCGACGGATGTCACCTCGCGGAACGAGATCGACGCCGGCGACGTGCCCGCCGACCTGCAGCCGCTGATTTCTCTCGCCGAGCGCTGGGGGATCGGAGACGACGTGGAGCGCGCGGACTACATCGCGCAGACCACAGCCGCCGATCGCGAAGCGCTCCGAACCGCCGTCCAACCGCATCAGGCGCGCATCACGGCCTGGCTCGACTCGTTCGGCACGAATCCCATGTCGGACGAGGCTGCAGCCTTCATGTACATGCAGCTCGCGATCGAGGAGCTGCCGAACTAGCCGCGATCCTTCACACGACCTTCAATCCGCGAGATCCCATGAACGCCATGAGGGTAGCCGTGCGTCACTCGTCGGTGCACCGAGTCGGTATACTCTTCGCTGCCCTCATCGTCGCGACACCTCTCGGCGCGCAACAGGCACCGCGGCGGACGGGTCCCGTGATCCACTCCGCCGGGGGCGTCTTCGAAGTGACGAGAGTGGATTTCGAGACGCCCCTGGACCTGACCTACCGCGTCGCGTTTGATGTCTCGCAGGCTGCGGAATCGCCCACCGAAGTGAACCCTGGGCTAAATACCGTCGCTCGGTTCCTGAACATGCACGGGCAGGCCGGAGTCCCGCTCCGGCAGTTGCAGGTCGCGGTCGTCCTGCACGGGACTGCGGGCAAGGACCTGCTCCGCAACGAGGTCTACCGGTCCCGCCTCGGAGTCGACAACCCGAACGCGGTCTTGCTTCAGGAGCTCGTCGCGGCGGGTGTCCGGTTGATCCTTTGCGGCCAGACGGCGGCGTCCAGGGGGCTCCCGACGGATGGCTTCTTCGAGCCAGTCGAGCTGGCGCTCTCGGCGATGACCGCGCTCGTGGTGCTCCAGGAGGAGGGGTACCACGTCAATCCCTTCTAGCAGGCCGCCAGAAAGAGCTCCAGCGGCCGATCAGAGACGCCGTCGCCCGCCCGTCACACAACCGTCGGCTGCCGCGTGGTGTCGACGTAGGGACGCCGACACACGACTCGACAACCGCGCGGGGGGTCCATGCGCTCATCCTGGCCAAGAGTGACGAGTGTGATGTGCGGGCTGGCCGGGGCCGCGGTTGCCTGCTCGACCGTAGAGCCGCTCCCGGACCTGGACGAGATCGTCGCCCGCTCGGTCGACGCGATGGGAGGAGAGGCCGCCCTCGACAGCGTCGAGTCGATCTATCGGCAGCGAAACGAACGGACCTTCACGCTGAGGAAGCGGCCACACTTCCATCTCGTCGTGCTTCTGAACGACGAGGGTGGAGTGCGTTATGCCGAGGGATACGACGGCGAGGTGGCCTGGGAGCTCGTGAACGACGGTCCCAAGGTGCGCGCCGGCGAGCGCGCCCGGGTCGCCCTGTGGCACACCACGCAGTTCCCGGGCGTGCTCAAGCCGCTGTCCAGAATGGAGGCGCTCGGACACGAGCTCGAGCTCGCCGGGGTGGATACCGTGGGATCCAGCGAGTATTACCGGCTCCTGCTACGACTGAGCGACGGGTTCGCGCGGGAGTATTACCTCGACGCGCATACCTACAGGTTGGAGCGGGCTCGTGACGCGCGCCGTTTTCACGCCTACGAAGACGAGATCCAACCGATCGAGGGGGTGTGGAGCGACTTTCGCGAGGTGGATGGAGTGTGGGTGCCGTTCACCACGAGCGAGCGCAACTTCGAGACCGGGGAGCGGCTCTCCGGCGGCACGATGCTGGACATCCGGACGAACGTGGAGGTCTCCGAAGAGATATTTCGCCTCGACGGCTCCCTTCAACCCTTCCTGGACCTGGCCCGCGAGTTGACCGGGAACCGCGGACCGGAGCGCTGACGTTTCGCATGCAGCTCGATCGACCGACTCCGATGCGTACGGCAGGTGACGTATGAGATACGCCAGAAGCTGCGCGCCCGTGCTCCTCCTGTTGACCGTCGGCCTTACCGAACCGGCCGCTCTCGATGGTCAGGACGAGGACGTCGCGGCGACGGTGGGAGTCCTGGCCGCGGGAGCCGCCGTGCTGGGGGTCGGGGTGTTCGACATTGCGACGGCCGGGGGGTCGGCTCGGCGCTACAACGAGCGCAATCTGGCGCTCAGACCCCTGTTCGACCCCCAAGCGAGACGCTACGGGCTGGCGCTCTCGTTCTCGGTAGGCAACTCGATTCGCTCCAGCGAGCCGCGAACCGTCGAGCCGTGGCCTGCGGGCGGACTGCCGCAGGTACCGAGATCGTCCAAGACCGCCACCTTCTGGTCGTTGGGCGCGACGCTGATTCCATCGGGTATCGGGCTGGCCATGGCCACCGCCGGAGGGTGGAACGACAACCATACCACGCTCGGGATCGGGATCGCCGGGATGGCGTCGGGCTGGCTCTTCGGCCCGAGCGCCGGCCATTGGTACGCCGAGCAGCATGGGCGCGCCTGGATCACGACGGGCCTCCGGGCCGGTCTCATGGTCCTGGGGCTCCTCGCGTTGAGCACGGTCTCCTTCGACTAGCGGCCGGAGCAGTCCAAGCGTCGATGCCCTGCCCCGTCGAGCCCTCGCGGTGGACTCTCGAGGTCGTTCGTTCGGCTCAACAACACCCGTCCGGGCCACAGCAGGGCTCGGAAGCATCGGTGGTCAGGTCGTAGTCCGACCCCTTGGTCTCACGAGGGTCCCGGATCGGAGTCCGCGAGCAATCGAACGGCTCGGCGTCATCCAGAGGGACGGGCGTCAGCGGTTCCACGAACTCGAACGCGTTGCTATACGGCTCGCGCTGGAACAGCTGAAACGTCTTGTCGCACACGGCGTAACGAGCGCCACGCTGCATGCGGTGGCCGTCATCGTCCACGACTTCCTTGAACGGGCCCCTGTAGACCACCGCCTGATTCCGCTCCCAACAGGGACCTTCCTTCCCTTTGAACGCCTCAACGGTGACGGATCGGAACTCCAGTCCGCGGACCGTGCGCCACGGGTCGACCTGGCGCTCGAGGATGCGAAGCCCGTGAAAGCCGGCCGACTCGAAGCCTTCGAGAAGGCCCTCCTCCGTAAGGGCTCCGGAGATACAGCCCGACCACAGTTCGGGATCGCCCTGCATGTCCCCCGGAACCGGTTCATCGCTCACGATGTCGGAGATGACCGCACGTCCTCCATCTCGCAGCACGCGGTAGATCTCGGCGAATAGCTGCCGCTTTTCCGCCGATTCGACCAGGTTCAGGACGCAGTTGGAGATCACCACATCGATCGAGGCATCCGGCACGAGCGGGGCCGATCGCCGAAGCTCCGCTACC
The DNA here is from genome assembly GCA_039588275.1 of Gemmatimonadota bacterium. Lineage (GTDB taxonomy): Bacteria > Gemmatimonadota > Gemmatimonadetes > Palauibacterales > Palauibacteraceae > JBDHAC01. The sequence goes on along the minus strand of JBDHAC010000015.1, from coordinate 33,321 downwards.
CGGGCGGCGGCGGTGAACAGGTCTTCGGCATTCCAGACCGGCTCGGAGGCCAGCATCTCATCGAGTCGATCCAGATCGAGCCCGAGGTCCTGGATCCGTCCACGCCGGAACTCCACGTTGGCGTACCCCAGTCGTTCTGCCACCATGGGAGCGCTTCGACGTGCGAGGTCGAGCATTTCACTCGTCATGTCGATGCCGATCACCCGGCCCTCGGGGCCGACGACCTGTGACGCGATGAAGCAAGTCTTCCCCGCCCCGCTCCCGAGGTCGAGCACGGTCTCGCCCGGCTCGAGGTGCCGGCTCGGATCACCGCACCCGTAGTCGCGTTCCAGGACCTCCTCCGGGAGAGCCTCCAGATATCGCGGGTCATAGTCGACCGGACAGCAGAGAGACGTCTCCGTCGCGGCCGCTCCCTTCGCGTAGCGTTCGCGCACTGCTCGCTCGACGTTCAGGCCGGATGCGGGCATCGGCAGGTCTCCGTTAGCGTTGACTCAGATTCTGGAACTCGAGAGAAGGCGGTTGGCCCACCCGCCGCTGGATCAGGCCGTTCGCACACGATGCTGCGCGCCCGACGTCGGTCCGTTGTCTCTCCCGCCCTCGAATGGCTCGGGCTCGAGGCCCGCGGCCCCGTTCTCCTCCATCCCGGACGGGTGTGCGCCGCGGTGGGCGCGGATCTTCGAGTATCGCCACGCGAAACCCCCCGCGAGGAGAACCGGGAGGCCCCACACCGCCCACCTGGCATATGCCATCGCCCAATCGATCACCGACCCCACGCGGTCCGAGAACAGCCAGCCCGCGCCGGCATACGCCATCGCCCAGACCAGAAGACCGGCCGCATCCAGCGTCAGGAAGCGGTGCGCCGGCACCTGTCCGAAGCCAGCTGCGGGTGCGATCAGGTTCCCGGCCCCGGGAAGGAACTTGGCCGACAGAATGTAAGGGGCGCCGATGCGCGTCACGCGCTCTTCGACTCCGAGGACACAAGCCTGGCGATTCGAGCTCAGGGCACACGCGGCCGTCACGAGGCGACAGCCCTTCCAGCGGGCCAGTCCGTACCACAGGACATCGGCGCTCAGCCCACCTAACGCCGCGCTGCCGACGATCAGTGGCAGGCTCAATCCTCCCGCGCGGGCGAGCGCGCCGCTCGCAATCAGGATGGGGACGCTGGCGATCGGCAGTCCCAAGTACTCCGCGAGCCCGAGCGCGAACACGAGCGCGTATCCATAGCTGTCGAGGATCTGAACGAGCGCGTCCATGTCTGTCCGGACGGTGTGCGGTACATGGGCCGGTATCCATCCCGGCCGGGTCGATCACCGTCCTGAGAACACCGAGCCGGACCGCGTGGTTTCAGCGGCGGACGCGCGACGACGGATGATCAGGCCCCCTGCGCGTCGACCCACTCCCGGTGGGCCGAGGTCGCCTCGTCGACGAACGAGGAGCGCGCCGCCTGCCACCCGAGCTCGTGTGACCGAACCGCCGCCAACCGCTGATCCAGACACAGGGCGTCCGCCATCGGTCCGAATCGTTCACGAGCCTGCTCGAGCGGCACACCTCGCGTCGTTCCTCCAGCGCCGGCGGCCCGGCTCGCCGCGGCCGCCACCTCACCTACGGTGAGCGGCGCGTCGTCCACGGCATGGAAGATCCCGCTCGCGCCTTCTTCGAGGACTGCTCGATACAGCCGCGCCACATCGTCCCGGTGAACGAGTGACCAGTGATTCGAGCCGTCACCCACGACCTCCGCGGCCCCCTCGTTCGTCGCCGTCTCGAACATCGGTGCCGTGAGTCCGCCGGGACCACCATACACGATTCCCGGCCGGATCACGGCGGTCGAGAGCTGGTCCGTCGACGCCTCGAGCACGCGCCGCTCGTGCCCGGCGCGCCAGGTGACGAGCTCGGCGGGCCGATCCGTCGCGGCCCCCTCATCCGCGAACCCCTCACCCGTGTCCCCGAGCACCCAGCATCCCGAAGTATAGGCCAGAACGCACCGGCGTCCGCGCGCGGCGGCCAACAACGCGTCGACGGCCGTCGCGTCTCCCCTGACGCTGGTGGCGTAGTCGAACGCGGCGTGTACGATTCCATCCGCCGATATCGCGGCCTCGCGGTAGCTGTCCGGATCGTGCAGCTCGCCGGCGAGGGGCTCGGCGCCGAGACGCGCGAGGTCCGCAGCCTTGTCCGGCGAGCGGCTCAACGCGGTCACCCGGTGACCCGCGCCGACGAGCTCTGCGATCACGGCGCTACCGATGTAGCCGGTCCCGCCGGTGAGAAGGATGTTCATTCCACGCCTCTGGCTGTCACTCGTGTCGGGGCGAGGCTCCGCGGCTCATGACGTGACTTTGGCTCCCGCGAAATCTCCGCCGCGGAAGATCGAGATCCGAGACGGATCGATGTGCCGGCTGAAGGCGTCGTGCAGCTCCTGGGGAGTCAGGGCACGGATCGCCGCCTCCTGCTCGCCGGTGAACTCCATGGTCCGATCGAAGTACAACCCGGAATCCAACTGGCTCGCCACCGTGCCGTCGTTGGCACGGCCGTTCTGCGCGGCGTCGAGGAAGCCGTTCTTGGCCGCCTCGACCTCCTCGTCGGTGAACCCGTCGGCGATGACCTTATCGAGCTCCTCGCGGAAGGCCGCCACGACCTTGTCCGCGTTCTCGGGTGCAAAGATCGCGAACGCGATGAACTGACCCTTCTCGTCGATCGGGTGCGCCTGGAACTGGGACCCGACCCCGTACGACAGGCCATCTTGCTGGCGGATGCGGGTCGCCAGCCGCGAATTGAGAAAGCCGCCGCCGAGTATGTAGTTCGCGAGGACCAGCGCGGGGTAGTCGGGGTGCGCGTCGGTCATCACCAGATTCAAGGAGGCGATCATGATGGCGTTCGCCTTGTCCGGCGTCTCGATGTCCACCTCGGTCGCCTCGACGTCCCGGAACGGGCGATCGAATCGCACGAAGGGCTCGCTGTTCGCCCACGACCCGAAGATCTCCTCGACCAACGCCCTCATGTCTCCCGGGTCGAAGTCGCCCACGATCGCCATTGTTCCGCCCTCGGCACCGTAGAACTCACCCCAGAACTCACGTGCTTCCTCCACCGTCACCGCGCGCAGCCACTCGATCTCCTCCTCGATCGTGGGCGTGTACTCCGGGTGACCGACCGGCCAGGGATCCATGTGACGGATGAAGCGACGGATCGCGAGGGGTTGAGGCTCCGAGAGCTGGTTCTCCAACGCGGCCAGTCGCTCCTCGCGCAGGAGCTCGAACTCGTCCGCGTCGAACGCGGGCTCGCGCAACATCTCGCCGAGCAGACCCAGCACCGCCGGCAGGTTCTCACGAATGGTCTGAAGCCGCCCACCGAGCAGGAGCGGACCGCCGTCGAAAGACAGCTGCGCTTTCAGCCGGTCCAGCTCATCCTCGATCTCCTGACGAGACCGGTTGGCGGTACCGCGCCGCAACATGGACGCGACCATGCCGGCAGCCGTCGCCGTTCCGGTCAGCGCCTCTTCGGTCCCGAACCGGAACGCGAAGTCGGCGAACACGGCCTCCCCGCGGTTCCGCTTCGGCATCAGGGCGAGCTCGAACCCGTTCCCGAGCTCGATCCTCTCGGTCCGGGCGTCGATGTTCGCCGGAGTGGGATCGAACGCCTCTCCTTCGGCGACCGCGTCACCCCCGGCGTACGACGCGACGAGCTGGCCCACATCGGGAGGCGCCGGAACCTCGGCGCGCAGGGGCGTCTCATCGACCGGATGGAAATAGCCGATGGTGCGGTTCGACGGTTTCAGGTACGCCTCTGCCACCCGCGCCACTTCGGCCGCTGTCACGGCCTCGAGCCGGTCGCGATGGAGGAAGAACAAGCGCCAGTCCCCCATCGACGCCCACTCGCTCAGCTGCAAGGCAATGCCCTGCGGATTGTTGAACGCTAGCTCGATGTCCTTGAGGAACTCGGTCTTCGCGCGCTCGATTTCCTCCTCGGTGGGCGGGTTCGCAACCAGGTCGTCGGCCGTGGCCAGGAGCGCCTGCGCGGCCTCCTCGAGCGAGTCCTCCTGCCGAACCTGCGCGCCGAGGAGCAGCGCTCCGGGCTCCTTGAGCTGGAAGTTGAACGCCAGGGCCTCGGCGGCCAGACCGGGTTCCACCAGGTTCTTGTACAGCCGGCCCGCGGGCTCCGTACCCAGGAGATGGGTGAGCACATCGATCGCCGCGAACTGGTCGTGCGAGCCCGGTGGAACGTGATAGACCGCCAGCACGAGCTGCACGTCGCCGATGCGGCGCAGGGTTACCGTGCGCTCGCCATCCTGCGTGGGCTCGGCCGTGTAGGTCGTGAACAGCGTGTTGGCCCCGCCGCGGTCGGGGCGCGGGATCGCGCCGAACTTCTCCTGGATCAGCCCCAGCGCCCGCCCCTCGTCGAAGCGCCCGGCCACGACCAGCACCGCGTTATCGGGCTGATAGTACTTGCGATAGAAGGCCTGCAGCCGCTCGATCGGTACGTTCTCGATGTCGGCGCGGGCCCCGATCGTCGAGTTCCCATAGTTGTGCCATTGAAACGCGGCCGACATGGTCCGCTTCAGCAGCACGCTCTGGGGGCTGTTCTCCCCCGCCTCGTATTCGTTGCGGACCACGGTCATCTCGGAGTCCAGATCTTCCTTCGCGATGAAGGAGTTCACCATCCGGTCCGCCTCGAGGTCCAGCGCCCATTCGAGATTCTCGTCGGTCGCGACGAACGTCTCGAAGTAGTTCGTGCGATCGAACCACGTCGTCCCGTTGGGGAACGCGCCGTGCTCGGTGAGCTCGGCCGGGATGTCGGGGTGACCCGGGCTTCCCTTGAAGACCAGGTGCTCCAGGAGGTGCGCCATCCCGGTCTCCCCGTACCCCTCGTGCCGCGACCCGACGAGATAGGTGATGTTGACCGTGATCCGCTGGGCGCTCTGGTCCGGGAAGAGGAGTACCCGGAGTCCGTTGTCGAGCGCGTATTCCGTGATCCCTTCGACGGACGCCACTCGTGTCACGCCTTGGGGTGTCTGATCTTCCGCTCGCTCCGCCGCTGCCTGCGCTACGGCCGGGGCGACCGCCGCGACAGCGAGGAGCAAGCTCAGACTCGAGATTCTCGCCCACGGTGTCACGCGTGCGCGCGTCGCTATCATCGTTTCCCTCTTGTCTGCAAGGTGGACATCTCGCCCTTGAGGCAGGCAGCGGCTCCGTGCAGGGAGAACCATCCTCATGGCTCGACCTCGGTCCACAAGTACCACGCTCGCCCGCTCATGTTCAAGGAGCTCGAGTGCACCACGGGGCCGAGCACCGCGAGACGGAGGGTCACCTTCGTCATGACCGTGCACGGAATGGGAGCCGCCGGGCCACATCCCCGGCTGGATGCGGAACCGTACTGACTCGAGTAGGATCGCCGCCGCGTCGCGAGAGGCAGAGATCCACGGCGGGTGCGAGCTTACATATTCGCGACCATCGCCTGCCCGAACTCGCTCGTCTTGAGCAGCGTAGCCCCCTCCGTCAAGCGGTGAAAATCGTACGTCACCCGCTTCTCGGAGATCGTCTTCTCGAGGCTCGCAACGATCAGGTCCGCGACCTCGGACCACCCGAGGTACCGGAACATCATCGCTCCGGAGAGAATCAGCGAGCCGGGGTTCACCTTGTCCTGACCGGCGTATTTCGGCGCCGTGCCGTGGGTGGCCTCGAAGATCGCGTGCCCCGTCTCGAAGTTGATGTTGGCGCCGGGGGCGATCCCGATTCCTCCGACCTGCGCGGCCAGCGCGTCGGAGATATAGTCGCCGTTCAGGTTCATGGTCGCGATCACGTCGTACTCGGCGGGACGCGTGAGTATCTGTTGGAGGAAGGCATCCGCGATCACGTCCTTGACCACGATGCCGTCGGGCGTCTTGCACCAGGGACCGCCACCGAACTCCTCGGCGCCGAACTCCTCCTTCGCAACCTCGTACCCCCAGTCACGAAACCCGCCCTCGGTGAACTTCATGATGTTCCCTTTGTGGACGAGCGTGACGGTCGCATAGCCCCGCTCGCGCGCGTATCGGATGGCGGAGCGTACGAGACGCTTCGTGCCTTCCTCGGAGATGGGCTTGACGCCGATCGAGCTCGTCTCCGGGAAGCGGATCGTGCTGGTTCCCATGCTCTCCCGCAGGAAACGGATGACGCGCTCGACCTCCTCGGTGCCGGCCTGCCACTCGATCCCCGCGTATATGTCCTCGGTGTTCTCGCGGAAGATCACCATGTCCACCAGGTCCGGGCGCTTCACCGGAGAGGGCACTCCCGCGAAGTACCGCACGGGCCGGACACAGGCGAACAGATCCAGCTTCTGGCGCAGCGTGACGTTCAGGGAGCGGAAACCGCCACCTACGGGGGTCGTCAGCGGTCCCTTGATCGCGACCAGGTGGTGGCTGATCGCCGTTAGCGTGTCGTCCGGGAGCCAGCTTCCGACCATGTCGTACGCTTTTTCGCCGGCGTACACCTCGAACCAGGCGATCTCGCGCTCACCGCCATACGCCTTCTCCACGGCTGCGTCGAAGACCGTCTTGGAGGCCGCCCAGATGTCGGGGCCCGTACCATCTCCCTCGATGAAAGGGATGATCGGCCGCGCGGGCACCTGAAGCTTGCCATCCGACATCGTGATCGGCTCGCCCATGCTCGGCGGGACGAGCTGCTCGTACATGGAAGTCGTCGCTGTAGTCATCGGTCTCTTCGTGTATTCGGTGTTCAGTGTCTCTCGAATCGAATCGCTCGCGCGGAGCCGTTCGGCCCCGCAAACTCAGATTACCAGCCGCCACTGCGGTGGACAAACGGTCGCCTCGGGCGCAACGGCGCTGCTCGGGCGGTGCGTAGGGCGCCCCTCGGCATCGGTCAGAACTCCGCCGTCCAAGTGACCGTGAGGCCTCGCTTCGGCTCGGGTCGGAAGAAGGCCACGTTGGTGGGCTCCGCGTACAGGCTGTTCGACAGGTTCTCGATCGCCACTCCCAGCCGGTGCCGGCTCAACAGCCTCACGCCGGCCCTTACGGCATGAACCGTAAACGATGGAATCAGGTCCCCGACGGGACTCAGACCGGGGACCACATCGTCGGTGCTCCCGTTGTGACGCACCTCGTACTCCGCCCAATACCGATCCCGCGAGTCCGTATAGCGGACGTGCGCGTGCACCCGATCTCGATACCCTTCGAGCACGGGATCTTCCGCATCGTCCGGGTTGTCTCCCGCCAGATGCGTGAACCCCGCCCCGAGCGACAGCCCCTTGCCCAACTGGGCGCCCAGCGTCAGCTCGATGCCAGTGATCGTCATCTTCGACACGTTGACGTTCTGGAACACCGGGAGCCCGTCCGCGATGCTGTCCGTCTGCTCGAGCTGGATCCCGTCCTTCAGCAAGTTGCGGAACACGAATCCTTCCACGTAGAGCGAAGCCGTCTGAACCCTTGCGCCGAGATCGAAGTTGAGGCTCGTCTCGGCGCCCAGCCGCGGGTTCCGGGTCCATACGCCCGTCCCCTCGGGAGTCGCGCCGCTGAAGAAGCGCTCGATGAGGTTGGGAGAGCGAAACCCGCGGCCTACTGATACGACCAGGTTGACCGCGTCCGTCAGCCGGTACAGCAGGTTCGCGGTCCCGACCAGCGTTCGGTCCGCCTCATCCTCAGCGGGGAAGGGGTCGGCCAGTCCGGGTGTGTCGATCGTCTTCGCCCGTACGTCCTGGTACCGCAGCCCCAGGGTCAGCTCGGCGAGGGAACCTAGAGCGAGGGCTCCTTGCGCGAACGCTCCAACACTCCGCAGGGTGGCGTTCGGCACCGCCGGAGTACTGTCGGTCGTAGTGGCCGGGGGGCCGAACCCGGTCACGGTGGAGCTGCGGGCATCGGTGTTCAGCGATCGGTCGCGGTGCACCTCCACTCCGTAGGTGAGGGTGTGCCGGCCGCCAACCAGCTTGGCCGCCTCGAGTCGGAACCCGTACGTGCCGATATCGGTGAAGTTCGCGCTCTCGATCTGAACCCCCGGCCCGTCCGGCTGGGCCACATCGAAGGGCGCGAACACGCTCGTGACGAACTCGCGCTCGTTGTCCTGCCAGTAGGCCGTGGCGCTCGCCCGATCCGCGACGGGTTGGCGGATGTCGAGACCCTCGTAGCCCAGGACGACCCGATCGAACTTCTGATCGGGGAATCGGATCTGGACGCTGGCCCCCGCCGACCCGAGGTCGGCGGGATCGACCAATCCGAATCCGGCTTCCCGCGCCCGATAGCGCTCGAATCGGGCGAACGCCGAGTGGCCCGGCGAGAAGCGGTATTCGAGACGCCCGGCCACGTTGTGGTCCTCCACCCCCGTGTCTCTGACCTCGGTGTCCCTGACCAGGGTCAGGTCGCCGAAGCTCCCCGCGGGAGCTTCGTAGGACGACGCCTCCCGATAGCTGGCGCCTGCCAGGAATGCCAGCCGCCCCACGTGACCGGCGACCCGGCCGGAGGCGCCGTGCTGCTTCCCGACGGAGCCGTAGCGGTAGTGGAGCGCTCCGCCCACGTCGGCTCCCGCGAGCGGGTAGCGGGGCCGCCGCGGAATGAGGTTCACCACACCTCCGATCGCATCCGAGCCGTACAGCACCGAAGAGGCGCCGCGCACGACCTCGATCCTGTCCAGCTCAAAGACGCCCGAGATCGCCGGGGGCTCTCCCGAGTCGAGCCGGCGTCGGGAGTTGTTCAGGCGGATGCCGTTCTCGAGGAGAAGCACGCGTTGGCCGCGCAGGCCCCGGATCATGGGCCGCCGCTGGCTCGCTCCAACGCCTTCGACATCCAGACCGGGGATATCTCGGAACAGGTCCGCGGGGTTGGCGGGCGCCCTCTCGCGGATCGATGCCTCCCCGATCACCGTGACGGGGCGGGGCGTCGCGAACGTCTCTCTCGCCTCGCGTGTGGCGGTGACGTTGATGCCGGCGAGGCGATATACGATCCCGGAGGCGCCCGGCTCCGCGATTGCGCCCGACTCCAGCAGTGCCGCCAGCGCTGTCATGGCGCTCCGCTCCACGGCGCGAGCGAGCGGACCGACGCCGACTTGCTGGAACCCGTCCAGCCGACGCCCCACGCGGAGCGCCGGCGAGGAGTGCGGGCGGCCGTCCACGGCGGCCCGGATCGCACTCTCCAGATCTTTCCCGCGATCCGGGGAGAGCGGGACGATCACCGCCGCGGCCGGGCGTTCCGCAACCCGGGCGCCCAGGACGGCGTCGACCGCTTCCTCCATGGGTCCACTGCCGTCCACAAACGCGACCTCGACGGGCCCGTGATTCCACTGAACCGAAGCTGCTGCCGCCCTGACGTGAGCCACCCAGTCGGGATCATCGGCATGGCTCACGATCAGGAGGGCCGTTTGCGCCTGGGTGGACGACGCCGCGACGAGCAGCATCGGCAGAAAGCCCAGCGACCGGCGGAAGCGACGTCTGAATCCGGGTCTTTGCATTTGGTCAGGCTCGGGGACGAACCCCGAATGACGCGGGGGTCCGTACAGCGGGAGTCGGAAGCCGCCCCGGGGCGAGATCCGTCACGCCCCGGGGCGAGTTTCCGCTAACGGTCAGAATCTCGCATCCATCATCAGGTACAGCCAAGTCATGTCCTTCGACAAGCGGCCGATGGCGGCCCAGGTGTCGTCCTGGAGCAGGAACGCCGCGCCACCCTGGATCGAGAGGTTGGGGCTGTAGGTCCACGTGGCGACGAAGTCGATCTCCTCGCCCAGGTGTCCGGAGTCGAACCCTTCCGTCTTCGCGAGGCGGAAGGAGTGCGCGTCGAGGCTGAAGCGCCAGTCGTCCAAAGGTCGAACCGCCAGTTTCAACGCCAGATCCTGCAATCCCTGGCCCGCCGTGTGAACCGGGATGTTGAGGAACAGATCCGCGTATCCGTAGAACTTGTGGTTGGTGGCGAACAGGGTGTCGAAGACCTTGGTCTTCCCGTCATCCGCATCATCATCACCCGACAGATAGTCGTACCATAGGGTCAGCGTCGCCTTGCCATCGGCGAACAGGTATCCGAGCCGACCGCCGAACATGTACGCGCTGACGTCCGTACCGCCGCGGTCGCCCGTCTGGAAGGAGCCCTCCGCCCGATAGATGAAGTTGTCGGCCGCGCCGATCCAGCGAGCCCCGAACGTTGTCTGCTCGGTGTCCGTGTTCGCGCCGCCCTCGGGGTTGTCGACCCGGTTGAAGATCGCGTACAGGTCGACCGCCTGGTCGTCGGCGACCTCGATGGTCCCGTATCCGGCCACCAGCTGGGCGTCGCGGTCGACGTCCGGGGTTATGTCATTCCCCAGTTGCGCGAGGAAGACGTTCACTACCCCGAACCCACCGGCCCCACTCAACAGCAGACCATCGAAGCTTCTTCCCTGCTGCGTCCACCCGACGGCCCCCACGAGGCGTTGCCCGCCGAGGTTCACTTCCTGTCTCCCCACCCGCCCGAGGAGCAGGCCGTTGTCGGACCGCACGTCTATGTAGCCCTGGTGCAGGTCGAAGTTCTCGGCGTTGAAATCGGTGAGCGTGTTGGTCTCCTCCCCCCATATCCGAACATCCTGCACCTGCAGGAACACGGTGACGTTCTTCTCCAGCGATGCAGTGACGTTCGCCCGCGTCCGCGTCGAGACGAAAGCATCGGAATCTCCCGCTCCCCCACTGAAGGGGTCACGGTACTCGGCGCGCGGCCGCAGTTGGCCGCCGACCTTGACCTCCTGTGCGATGGCGAACGAGGTGGACGCCAGGAGCAGGAGCCCGGATAGGACAACCCTGCACGGTTTCATCGGCTTCCTCCTGTGCTGGCCCGGCGAGGCGCACCGGTGCCCGATCGCGGAACGAGCCGTTCGAGGGAGGGATGCCGGGGCCGGGCACCGGCCAAAGCTGCTACCGGCGCCCGGAGCCTCGCCCCGGCTCACAGATCAGTAGATGTCGTGTGCCGTGTTGTACACGTTGAACTTGCCGGTCGGCGTGACCAGCCAATCACCGGTGATTCGGATGATTTCCTCCAGGGTCTTGTCGTCGTAGACGACGACCTCGCCCTCTTTGTCCCACACCGAGACCCACACCTCGTCGCCGGCCCGGTTGTACTCGAAGTGGACGGCCGTGCCGTGATCGGCCACCAGCCAGCAGCGATCGATCTCGCCCCGGCTCTTCGAGTACACGCAGATCTTCCGGGTTCCTTCCGGATCGTTGTTCATCGGCATGTCCATCCACACCCACGGCGAGTTTTGGTGGGTCTTGATGAACAGGCTACCCGTGCCATCCAGCGGGAGCTCGCGGACCACCTTCCAGGCGTGCTCGGGGTTGTTCTCGGGGTCGGCGCCGTAGATGGACAGGAGGCCCTGGCCGATGTGGATGGTCGCGTTCACCCACCCGAATTCGGGGTCTACCCAGTTCGCGCCCCGGCCGGGGTGCGGCCGGTGTCCGACCTGAAACGTCGTGACGAGCTCCTGCTCCCTTACATCGACCACCACCATCTTGTCCCGGTTGTTGGCCGAGATCAGGAAGTAACGCCCCGTGTGGTCCCAGCCGCCATCGTGAAGGAAGCGGTCCGCCGCGATTCGGGCCGTGAGCGGGAAGCCCTCCTGCGAGTAGTCCACGATCCCCACGTGGCCCGACTCTTTGAGACCCATCACCCACACGGGATCGAAGTGCGACGCGACGATGGCGGCGATCCGGACCTCCTCCAGCGGCTCACCCGTATCGAACGCGGAGCCTTCGACGCTCGTCACGCTGAGCGGCTCGAGCGTGAGCCCGTCGAATACGACGTACTGGGTTGGCCAGTAGCACCCCTCGATGACGTAGCGATCCTCGTATCCCTCGTACTTGCTGGCGTCCACGCTCCGCGCGTCGATGCACCCCTGCGCCTGGGCGACCAGGGTGGGTTCCTCGGACCACAGGTCGATCAAGGTCAGGCGCCCGTCGCGACCGACGGCGTAGAAATAACGGCCCGACGAGGAGGACCGGAGGATGTGCACGGCGAATCCGGTCTCGATGATCTTGATCATCTCGTAACTGTTGCCGTCGAGGATGGCGACCTGTCCGGCGTCGCGCAGGATGACCCCGAAGAAATCCTCCCAGTTGCGCGTCGTTATCGGCTCGGTCGGGCGATCCTGGACCGGAATCCGCAGCTCCCATTCGGCCCGGATCTGCTCCAGCGGGCGTCCGGGCGGGCTCGGTGGCGGCAGTTGGACGTAGCGCGCCATGAGGGCGATCTCCTCCTCGGAGAGGATCCCGGCGTCGCCCCAGGCCGGCATGCCGCCGGGCAGCCCGTGGGCCAGCGTCACCTCGAGGGCCGCCGTGCCGATCTGCGTGGTGCGCTCCGGCTGGATATTCGGACCGGTAGCTCCCGCCCTCAATGTGCCGTGGCACCCGGCGCACCGGTTGAAGAAGATGTCCTGTCCCTCCGCAAACTCCTCTTCGCTGAGCTCCACTGGTCCTTCGTCCGCGGTCGCGGCGGGTACCAGCTCACCCGTGCTGACGAGCTGCACGTAGTCCAGGACCTGTCCGATCTCTTCTTCCGACAAGAAGCTCGGCGCCATGGGGACGCTGTTGAATTCGGCGAAGATCTCCCGTCCGATCGAGTCCGTCTCGGACATGCCGAGCGGATCGGCGACCCACCGCTCGAGCCACTCCCGCTCGCGGCGCTGGTGTATGTCCTTGAGATCGGGACCCACGCGTAGCCCTTCACCGATGGTGTGACAGGCGAAGCAGTTCCGCTCGAAGATCGTCTGACCCGGGTGCGCGGCGATCTGGGTGACCTCGCCCGTCTCCGCCTCTCCGGCATCCCCTCCACACCCCCACGTGAGACTGAGGGCGAGGACCGCGATTGCGCTGGTCGCGGCCAGCGACGTTCTCCTCGTTTGTTTCATAACCGTCTCTCCGAATAAGGGTGGCGGGCTCCTCGCCGCGACTGTCGGACGCGGTCCCCCGCTGTCGCGAAGAGTCCCGCCCTGGCGTACGGATGCCTGACCGCGGCCCCACGCGCCAAGCCGCCGCATCGCGGGTGGCCGCGTGGGTTTTCGATGCGTTTCAGGTACGACGGGCCGGCCATAACGGTTGGTCGACATCTCGTCCTTGTCGAACAGACCTCGGCAGGTTCCATGCGGTGAGCCGGCGCCACCGAAGGGCGGCACCCGCACATCGGCCGTCAACGCACCGTAACAGAAAACGGCAAATCACGTTACGAGCGTTTTCCCCAGCCGGCGCCATGGGTCGTGTGGGTGGCGGCCGTCTCCAATGCACGCGGGCCATTATAGCTCTGACCGGGACATCATGCCTCGGTTCCGGAGTTATGGGGTTGACGATCCTCCAATCCCGATGTGACGTCTTCGATCAGGCTCGGTCTAAGTGATCGTTCCAAACGCGCGCGAGCATGGGTGCGTGCGACGGTATCGGCACCTCGAAGACGGAGCCACGGTCACCGCGCTGGAGAGAGAGATTTTGGACAAGGAGCGAGCCTTCACGGTGGGGGAGGCCAACGCCCTTCTACCGCACATCCGAACGGCGCTGGTGAGGATTCGCGAGATGCGCCGGTCAGCAGGCAGTCTCGAACAGAAACTCGAGCAACTGCAAGCCGTATGGGGTGACGAGGTCGGCCACGGGGAGCGGAAGGCCGGGCACCCCGACCATGAGGAATACGTCCGGTACCGTCGGGCGATCGTGGCCATCGATCGCGAGATCGTAGAGGCCATCGAGGCGGAGCTGACCGGCCGGGGGATCGTGGTTCCGTTGGACGGCTTGGAACGAGGCATCGTCCACTTTCCGACCACGCTGGGCGAGCGCCAGGCCTACCTTTGCTGGGCGCTGGATGAGCCGGAAGTGCGGTATTGGCACCAAAGCGATGAAGGGCACTCGGCCCGCCGGAGCGTCGACGTGGACACTCCACCGGATCCCAGCCCCGGGGCGGTCGACCCGGCCTGAAGCCCGCACGAAGGAGCTCGCGCCTCACATCAGGCTCCTCGTGCGAGCCTCCTTGCGCAGGGCTCTCCCCCATCACACCTCCAGGGAACGTCCGATACCCAACCGGTAAACGGTGTGGCCTCCACGCAAGTCTCACTCGCGAATAACCCAAGGACGGCAGGTGCACGAACTCGCCAGTCGACGGCTCGGACCTGGAGACGAAGCGGTCGATGAGCTCGCGCGACGCGCGGCGCGCGGTGATGAGGCCGCGTTCGACGCGCTCGTCCGCCGTTGCTATCGGCGAATCTACCGCTGGGCACTGGTGCGAGTCGGAGACCCGGATGAGGCCGAGGACGTGACGCAGCAGGTACTGGTTCGACTGTACCGCCACCTCCCCTCCTGGGAGGGTCGCGGGCGCTTCACCACATGGCTGTACGGGGTGACGCGCAACGCCGCGGCGAGCCACGCGCAGTCCGGAGCGGGAGGCGCGCTCGGAGACGGAGCGCCATCGGGGGCACCCAGGCCGTGCTGGGAACCGAGGAGCGGGTCCTCGGACGCCTGCACGCGGAGGACCTGATCGAGGGGATCGACCACCTCCTACAGGCGCTGCCGGCGAAGCAGCGTGAGCTGTTCGACCTGATCGATCTCCAGGGGTTCGCCCCCGCGGAGGTCGCGGAGATGCTGGACATGAATCCGGGCACCGTGCGGGTGCACTTGTTCAAGGCGAGAAGACGGATTCGAGCCTGGATCCTCGAGCGCGACCCGGATCTGCGGAAGGGGTCTACACGATGAATTGCACGGACATCCGCGAGCAGTTTCTCGAGGCATCCGCTACCGCGCTCGCCGGCCACGGAGAGTCCGTCGTCGCCCGGCACGTGCGGACCTGCATGGCCTGCCAGGCGCTCGCGACGCGCATTCTCGACGAAACGGAGGGGCTAGCGGCGGATCTCGGGCATCTCCAGCCCCGGATGAGCGAGGAAGAGGCGGTCCGCGTGGCCCGTGAGGGACGCGCGACCGTCGGGGGGAAGGCGGTCGCCGATCGAGGACTGCCCACCCGTCGCCGACGCAGGAGTGGCGCCGTGGACTCCCCAGATCCACGGCGCGGGAGGTGGTGGGCTCCGGTCCCCGTCGCGGCTGCGGCCGCGATCGCCGCGCTGGTGCTGACCGCGGGTCCACGCGGTCCCGGCCTGGAAGAGATCGGCCCGTCCGGTCCCTCCGCGTTTCCTGGGTCCGAGCCTACTGTAGCCGTGGAGTCGCTGGCGGGGCTCAGCGTCGAGGTCCCGGTGCAGGGTCGCGTCGCCGTGTTCGAGACGAGCGATCCCTCCGTCACCGTCGTGTGGTTCTACTGAGCGTTCACAGGCCTCGCTCGGCCGGTGCGATCGCTTCGCGGGACGAGCCGAGACCCGAACAGAGGAGAGACTCTCATGCATGCACGCGGCCTGTTCCACCACGCCGCCTCGCGATTGCGATCCTGGAGAGCCTGGGGCGGGGTACACGTTGCGCTGTGGCCGGTCGTCCTGGCTGCCTTTCATGCCTGCGGCGGTGGCCCCGACCTCGACACCCGGACCTTCGAGCTCCAGTACCTGAATCCGGGCGAGGCCGTCGAAATGGTGACCCCGTACGTATACGCCGACCGCGAGGAGTCCCCGGGGCTGGTCACGGCTTTCTCCGGCGGGCTGACGGTCCGCGAGACGCCCGATAATTTGGACAGAATCGGCCGGGTGCTGGCCGAGTACGACCGGCCCAAGCCTGGCGTGCGGCTCATCTTCCAGATCATCGAGGCGGACGGTCCGGGTCAGCCGGATCCGCGGATCCGGGACGTCGAGTCCGCGCTCCGAGAGCTATTCCGCTTCGAAGGCTACCGGCTGGTCGCGGAGACCAACATGGCTGCCATGGAAGGGACCGGCTCCAGCCAGCAACTCCACGATGGCCTGCGCGAGATGTTCATCGCCGCGACCGTGCGCGAGATCCGCGGCTCATCGGACAAGGCGTCAGTGGCGTTGAGCGTGGAGCTCGTCGTGCAGACGCTTGGCAACGTGATCCAGACATCGATGGCGGTGCCGGTCGGAAAGACGGTCGTGCTGGGCAGCACGAAGCCGATCGACCAGCCGACGCTGATCCTCACCGTGCGGCCGGAGCTCGTGACCCTGGCGGACTCCACGAGCTCCTGAGGGGAGCCCGCAACTTCCCGAGGGAAGCCGCTACCTACCTAGGGGAGCCTGCTACGACGCGGTGGCGCAGCGCTCGAGCGCTGCGTCGATCGCGGCAGCGAGCAGTCCCCGTCGCGGGTTCCCGGCGCGTGCGACGGCTTCGTCCAGCGCCGCGCACACCGTCATCTCGATCGAATCGAAGATCTCGTCGGGCACGACCGGATCGTCCCGTTGGATCTGAACGGCGAACGCATGCGCCGTCCCGCAGTTCGCGATGAAGTCCGCCACGACCGCAAATCGGGCATCGGCATCGCGCTCGAGCGACGTGTCCCCCGGGAACGCCGCATCGAAGGGATGATTGGCCCCGCAGATGATGCTCTCCACCCCCTGGACCTCGAGGCGGTCCAGGACCGCTGGCGTCACCGTCCCGGACGCGGCGGCGCACACGAACAGATCGGCCGGTACGGTCCCGAATCGCTCACGAGCGTCCGCCGACCCCTTCCCTGCCTCATCTCCCTGCCCCTCGGGCAAGCGATTGCCCATCCGGCGCCGCAGCAGATCCGCGACGGCGGATTCGTCGAGGCCCTCCTCGCACACCAGGGCGTTGCGATCGTCGACGATCCCCACGAGCCGGGAGCCCCAGCCCGACAGGTACAGCGCGGCCGCCCCGCCGACTCGTCCGAAACCCTCCAACAAGACACGAACACCTTCTAGGGAGCGGCCCTGGCGTTCCAGCAACCTCCGGGCAGCGATCGCCACGCTGAACCCGGTGACGAGGTCGGCCACGGGGAGCGGAAGGCCGGGCACCCCGAGCTCGCCTTCGACCAGCTGTCCGAGGCCATCGCGCACCGCCGCGAGGCGACGCGCCAGATCCTCCTCACGCAGGCCGAGATGACCGCGCGCCAGCCCTTGCTGCGGGTGGTGGAGGCCTATTTCCGAGCAGATGGGAACGACCTCGCGCACCTCATCCACGTTCAGATCGCCGGCCGTCGAGTAGCAGCTCTCGAGGTAAGGTCGGATCGCACGAAACCACCGGCGTAGCACTGCGCGCTTGCGCGGGTCATCGGGATCGAAGTCGATCCCGGATTTGGCGCCACCCATCGGGGGACCCGAGATCGAGAACTTGAGCTCCATCACCTTGGCGAGAAACACGACCTCGTCACTGGTGAGTCCCATGCGCATCCGTGTCCCGCCGCCCGCCGCACCGCCTCTGAGGCTATTGATGACAAGCCAACCCCGCGCCGTCGTCTCCGGGTCCTTCCACTGCACGACCGTCTCGGGTGAGCTCGCCAGATACTCGGCGTAGCGATGCCAGATTCCTTCGGACGCCGAGTCACCGGCCGGCCGCTCCGAGGCGTGCCCCGCTGTCGTCACTGATCCCGTGTTCACTCGTGTCTGCTGGTGCTTCCCGTCGCGCGGCTCCATTCGGGTGCCGCCTCGCTTCATGCGGAGACCCGCCTCACTCGAGTCTCGCGACCTGGCTACGGTATGGAGGAGTCCGCAGGCCACACGTTATTCGACCGATCGAGGTCCGGATAGAAGCGCCCGGGATCGAGGATGATCCTCGCCACGTGTCGTGACACTTGCAGCCGTCGGGTCACGCTACGGGTGCCCGCCCACACCTCGACCGGCCACATCACGCGCTCCGAGCTCCCATCCTCCAACCGGAGCTCCATCTCTATCGGCATCACGGCGCCGCCCAGGTTCGTGATCGTCACGCTCAGCACGCCATCCTCCTCATCCACGGTGTCGATCGCCTGGTCGAGCGTGACGGTGTCGTAGAACCACGAGCGCCAGAACCAGTCCAGATCGACGTCCGCCTCGGACTCCATCACCCGGAAGAAATCCCATGGGTACGGGTGCCGGTACCTCCAGGCCCTGGCGTACGTCCGGTACGCGCGATCGAACGTCTCCGATCCCAGGACCCGGCGAAGTGCGTGCATCAGCGTCGCCGGTTTCGTGTACGCGGCGACTCCCCGCCCGAACCCGCTCTGCACGTAGTCGGTGTGTTGCATGAGCGGTGCCTCGATCTCGGCTCGCGCGGCCTGCAGGTACCTGTCCTGGTCCTGCATACGGGAGTCCTGGTGCCCGAAGTAGTCGGCTCGCGCCAACGACTCGTTGAACGAGGTGAGGCCCTCGTCCATCCAGGCGAAAGCGGCCTCAGGCGACCCGACGATCATCGGGAACCATTCATGGCTGAACTCGTGCGCGAGCACGCTATACAGGGGCTCCCCCGGTCGAGAGCGCCCGATGAACACCAACATCGGGTACTCCATGCCGCCGATCGGACCGTATGCGGCGGTGGCGTGCGGGTACGGGTAGGGAAGGATGTGGCGGCTGAAGAACTCGATCGAATGCTTGGAGAACGCCGCCGCGTCCCGCCAGTGCTCGAGGGCGGGATCGTACATGGCTTGCACCAGCACCCTCCCGCGCTCGCCCCCGACATCGGCCCCGACCGCATCCCACACGTAGCGGTCACTCGTCGCGAACGCGAAGTCGCGCACGCGATCCGCGTGGAAATGCCAGGTCCGACCGGCGCCGATCGGAGTGCCGGGCGCCAGGTCCTCGCCCGATGCGATGCGGACCACCTCGTTCGACTGAAGCGCCCCCGCGAGACGCCTCCGCACGGACTCGGGGAGCAGCGAGGGACCGTTCCGCAATTCTCCCGTCGCCGCCACAAGCCAGCCGTCCGGAACCGTGAGAGAAACATCGAACGAGCCGTACTCCAGGTAGAACTCGCCGTCGCCCAGATACGGGCTCGCGTCGAACCCGTACACGTCGTCCACGACCGCGATCTGCGGGTACCACTGCGCCACGTTGAAGACATGGTGATCGATGTGCCCCGTCCGGAAGGCGTCGTCGCCCGGGATCGTGTACTCCCACTCGAACTCGAGCTCCGTGACTCCGCCGGAGGGGATCGCCTCGGGCAGGATGATTCGAGCGACCGTCCCGTCGATGGTGTAGCCCGCCCACTCGCCCTCCGCACCCCGGCCGCTCGGCGGCAGGCGCTCCAGCGTGCGACCCTGCGCCGCGACCCGACGGAGCGTCATGCCGCCGGTGATCCGCACCGCGCGATTCCGCTCGACCCCCTCGCTGAAGACGTTCTGATACAGGCGGACGAACAGGCGCCGAATCTCGCTCGGCGCGCGGTTGGTGTATCGGATGAC
Organism: Gemmatimonadota bacterium; assembly: GCA_039588275.1. Taxonomy (GTDB): domain Bacteria; phylum Gemmatimonadota; class Gemmatimonadetes; order Palauibacterales; family Palauibacteraceae; genus JBDHAC01. The sequence goes on along the minus strand of JBDHAC010000015.1, from coordinate 14,144 downwards.
CTCGCTGCCGGACAGGGTGGCCGTCTCGGGCTGGAGCGAGGCCTGTATGGTGTAGTCAACCCGCTGCTGCCAGTACCTGGCGCCGGGTCGTCCGTCCGGTGTTCGGGTCCCGGTCTCGACTGCACGGAGGTACCCGGCCGGTGGGATGACCGGCGCGAACACCGGGTGGTCCACCACCAGGGATGGCGGGACACCGGTCGCCGTACCTGTGTCACCCTGCCCATCGGCCGGTCGGACACCCACCCCCAACAGGATGAGCGCGAGCACGGTGAGCCTTGCCACCTCGGTATCCAGAGTCCGCGCCCTCATGTATCACCCCTCGTGTATCTGACGTCGCGCGTCGATGCTCGCGCAAAAAAAGTACCCCGCTAACGGGATCCTTGCGCCCCGTTCCGGTGTTCTCATGACAATCGGCCGGTTTCGGAGCGGATCTCGCGAAGGTCCAGCCACCGTCCTTTCAATGCCTTACGAGGAGGAGCCATGCGTCGCCGATCGATGTTGCGGTTTGCCGTTGTGAGCGGTGCGCTCGTGCTCGGCGCGTGCGCCCCGGGCGACCAGGAGGCCGATGCGACGGCAGAGGTCGAGCCCGAGGTGGAAGCGGCAGCCGAAGTGTCCATGCCCGAGCCGACCGCGGCGGCCGTGTGGGAGCACCTGCAATCATCCGACTACACGAGCTGGTCCCTGTGGCCGGGCAAGGGTGAGCAATACCAGGGTGCCGAACCGCACGGGATGCTCCTCACCACCTACCTCAACGACCTCGCGCTGGACGCCCTGACGAACGGCGCCGGGCGCATGCCCGTGGGCGCCATCATCGTGAAGGAGAACTTCATGGGCGATGGAACGCACGCGGCGACGACAGTCATGTACAAGGCCGCCGGCTTCGATCCGGAGCACAACGATTGGTGGTGGTTGAAGCGGGACGCGGACGGCACCATTGCGGCGGAGGGCGGACCGGAGGGCATGGCGCAGATGTGCATCGGCTGTCATACGGGGAAGGCCGACAACGACTACATCTTCACCAGCGAGCTTGGCTCGGCCGGGGTGAGGTAACGGGTCAAAGGTGAGGTAACGGGTCAAAGACGGCGACTGACGGAGGGTTTCGCTCGATTCCAAGCCCTGAGGCGCGCCGCGGATGGCGCGCCTCCGCGGAGGTCAGGGTCGGGTGAGCACGCCCGTCATCGTGGTTCCATCGCGCACCCACTTCACGGTGACGTCCTCCTCGGGACCCTTGATGAGAACCTGACGCAGGTGCTCGACCTCGGTGCACTCCTCGCCCCCCGCTTCGATCACCACGTCTCCGGACCGGAGGCCGAGCCGGGCGGCGGGCGTTCCCGGGATCACGCGCTGAACCAGTAGCCCGCTGTCGATCCCGGCGAGCGATCTCGCGACCCTGCCACGCACGGGCTCGAACGCGGCCCCAGCCAGGTGACGACCGATCGCCGCTTCGACGACGCTCCCCAGCCGCCTGCGGTCGAGGGTGACGGACACGGGCTCTCCGGGTGCCAGCTCGACGGCGATCCTCTCGCCGAGCATGACCAGCTTGTCCAGCCACATCCTGTACGTGGAATCCCACACTGCGCGGAGCTCGCGTCCCAGATCGACCCGGATCGGCAACGCCTCGACGAGGTCGATCTCCCCGATGTCGAAATCCTCCTCGATCGGCGCCACGTGTAGCGCTCCATCCCGGACGCGAATCGCCGAGGGGACGACCTCGACCTCCTGTCCCTCCCGCCGAATCGTGAAGGCCAGCGAAGTCACGCCGTCCGTGCGCAGCTCTCCAGACGTGATCACGTACACCTGTGGGAGCCGTTGCGTCACGGTGATCGCCCGTACGGGATTTCGGCGTCGAGGCGCCTCGGCCGGTCGTGAGGCCGGGACGATCCGCACGAATCGGTGTTCGTCATCGCGTCGGATGTCCAGCGTGACAGGTGTCCCGGGGCGCAGGCCACTGAACACTCGGGTGGCGGACTCGACCGTGAAGGCCTGACCGTTGAGGGCGATCAGTCGGTCGCCGACGACCACGCCGGCACGTGCGGCCGGCCCGTTCTGGACCAGCTCGTCCACGTGCAGGACCAGCTCGCAAGGCTTCCACTTCTCGGCCGTGCCCCATGCGCACTCGTAGTGCGGGGCGACCCAGACGCCGATCCACCCCGGTGGAGCCGGGGGGCGGGGCGTCTGAACGTTCTGCGCACCGAGCGGCGCCGCGACGAGAAGCGCCAGCACCGTACACAGCGCCCCGCTTCTCCCGGCCGCGCGTCGCATCCGCGCGTCCATCGATGTTTGCATCCTCTTCATCATGAACAGCCTATCATCACCTCAGAAAATCTATGTCTGCACCGGCCGAGCGCTTGCTCTCCACGGCGCGCTCACCAGGCCTCGGCTCGCGTCAGGTGCGCCGATTGATCCAGGCGGCTCGCCAGCTCGCTCCGATAGTCCACGAGTTGGAACAGGGTCGCGCTCGCCAGCGGGTTCTCGGGCGAGCGCATCACGGCCTCGCGGGAAGCCTCGATCGCCGCGTCCAACCTCCGGATCAACTCTGCGGTCGCGATCGGGTCCAACGAGCCGTCCGGGCGCGACAGACTCGCCCGACGCAGCGGCAATCCCAGGGTCTCCATCTCGGCCACGGCGTTCAGATACGCCGCTTCGCCATTGGAGGCCGGAAGCGCTACCGGCAGCTCCCCGCGAGCATCGTTCGAGACGGCAGCCGCCGTCGTCGGCGCATCCGCCGTGGGTCCGGAGCCGGTGAATTGGAGCCCGGCCAAGACACCTCCCGCGAACAAGGTCAATGCGGCAGCCGCCTGAAGTGCGGGGCTCCGGAGCAGCTTCCCCGCAGCTCGATTTCGAAGTGGCACGACCGAGCGGTCCTCTCTGAGGCTCGCATCGAGCCGCGCCTCGATCGCCGCCCATTCCCCGGCGGGCGGATCGAGCTCGCCGAGCGCCGAGATCGCCATTCGCGTGCGGCTCAGTCGCTCGTACTCCACGCGGCAGGACCCGCACCTCTCGAGGTGCGCCTCCGCGTCCAGGTCCACCCAAGGTTCATCCAGGAGGGCGGAGATCCGTTCGAGCGTCAGGTGCTCAGCCATGTCGGTACTTTCCTCGCATCGTCCTCAATGCCGTCAACGTCGTGTCTCGTCGAGCCCGCCGTTCAAACTCGGGCCTCACCGCTGGCGCTCTCGGAATCCGCCAACGGGGCGATCAGATTCCGCATGCGCGCGCGCGCTTTATGGAGCTGCGACTTCGAGGTCCCGGCGGAGCAATTCAGGCTCGTCGCGATCTCCTCGTGGGTCCAGCCCTCGATATCGTGCAAGACCAGGACCTGCCGGTACCCCGGTGGTAGCTGGTCCAGCGCCACGGCGAGGACCCGCCGGTTCACGACGGCCTCATCGGGCGCCTTCGCGACCCTCGGTAGCTCCGCGGCGGCTTCCACCCCCTCCCGTTTCGAGGAGCGGCGGAGACGGTTCAGCGCCACGTTGGTGGCGAGGCGGTAGATCCACGTCCCGAACGCTGCCTCACCCCGGAAGAGGTGGAGCTTCTCGAACGCGCGCACCCAAGCCTCCTGCGCCAGATCCTCGGCCAAGTGGTCATCACCGACCAGCCGACGGACGACCGTATACACACGCCGCGCATGGGTTTCATACAACTCACCCATCGCGCGCCGATCCCCGGCTCTGGCGCGCTCCAGAAGTTCCTTTTCTTCCACGCCGCTCCTCTAGAGCTGCTTCAAGTCACTCCTTTGATACCCGAGCGACTGATCGGGTTGCCTGCCAAACAAGCCTGCGAGGCGGGGGGCAGCGAGCCAGATCGCCACCATTAGCGCCACGCCTGCGATGGCGTCCACGCCGTAATGGAATCGGCCGTACACGGTCCCGAGCGCCAGGGTGATCTGCGGGAGCATCAGGGTCAACAACCACCGGCGATCCTCGCGGCCCGCGGCCAGCACGGCGACGCCGGACGCTGCGATGTGCGAACTGGGGAACGCCGTACCTCTCGACGACCCGGTCTCGAGGATCGTGTGCACGATCTGATAGAACGCGCCACCGGATACCTCGCCCCCGATCGGCGGAAAGTCGTACCGGGGGCCGGCGACGGGAAGGACCGTGAAGATCAGGTACGAGAACAGAAACGCGACGGCCGTCGCGAACGCGGCGCGGTGCAGCGCGGCATCACCGCGCGTGACGTACACGCCGACCAGCGCGATCGGCACCAGGGCGTAGTACGACACATAGCCGAGGTGCAGGAGCTCCGAGAGCGTGAAGTCGGGGAGCCACTCTTGGAAGGTCATGCTGAGCTGCGAGCCGAAAAGCGCCTGCTCCCAGCCCTGAACCATACCGTCGAACAGGCGGTCGGTGATGACTCGGTTGAGGAATCGGAGTTCCGGGTAGAGCAGGAACGGGGTGGCCGCGACCGGATACACCAGCCGGAGCCAGCGCCAGCCCGCGTTGCGGGGGAGCGGGCGGCGGCCCAGGCGGCGGACCGCCAGCATCGCGACCGCGTGTGCGGCCGCCAGGGAGAACCCGAGGACTCCGCCCCCGAGCACGGCAAGGACTCCGGTCAGACCGAGATAGAGCAGGAACACTCGATCGATGGCCAGTAATCCCGTGGCCATCTCGTATTGGACCTCCGCGCGGTATCCGGCGTCGGCTCTCTGCACCCTCATAGCCAACCGCTCTCCCTGTACCAGCGCGCCGTTCGCTTCAATCCTTCCGGCAACGTGACTCGGGCCGTCCAGTCGAGTGCGGTCTCGGTGCGGGCGGGGTCGCACGTCCAGGAATAGCTGGAGAAGTCGCGGGCGCGACGCCGGTCCATGAGTGGCGGCTTGCGGGTGAGGCGCCCGTTCAGCTCCCCCAGGAGGCCGCCGGTCCAGAAGACCGCGAACGGCAGCCGGATCATCTTGACCGGTCGCTCGAGACCCTCGGCCAGGCTGCGGGCGACTTCCTTCCACCCGTAGGTCGCGGTTTCGGCGAGCGGCAACGGGCCAGGTGCGGGGTCGCAGCTCACGGCCCGCACGACCGCCTCGGCAACATCCTCGACGAACACAGGCTGCAACTTCACGTCGGCGCGCGGACCGATCACGAACCCTCGCTTTGCCATCCCAAACATCGGCAGCAGGTCCCTGTCCCGAGGGCCGTATACCCCGCCCGGTCTCAGAATCACGACTTCCAGTCGATCTGCAAGCGCCAGAAGTCGCTCCTCGGCGTCCCGCTTGCTGCGTCCATAGGCGCTGACCGGGCCCTCGTGTCCGTCGGGGCCTCGCGCGGCCAGGCTGCTGATGAACACGAGTCTGCGCACGCCGGCTTCCGCGGCCGACCGCGCGAGCCGCTCGGTACCTTCGGTATTCACCGCGTGGAAGTCGGCCTCGCGTCGGACCGCCGTCACCCCGCCGCAGTGCACGACCGTCTCGATCCCCCGCAACGCTTCGGCCGCGGACCCCGCGGGCCGTCGGAGATCCAGTTCGACCTTCTCGACGCCCAGGGGATCGATCCAGCCGGTGTCGCTCGTGCTCCGGACGGCGCACCGTACCGGCGCACCCCCTCGCGCGAGAGCGACCGCGATGTGTCCTCCGAGAAACCCGGTGGCCCCGGTCAGGAGCGTGCGCGCGCTCAGAGGGCCCGTCCTGTCGTCACCACGGCCCCTCCCACCCTGACCCGTCCGGCGGCTCGGTCGGTAAAGCGGTGGGGTAAAGTTGTTTTGCGGTGGGCATTATCCGAGGACGGGACGGAGCTAGAGCGGGCAGTCGTAGACTCGGTATCGGCGGTATACACGAGCCCCGAGCCGCGTCGTCATGATCGCGTTCATCTTTTCGTTCGTCTCCAGGATCCAAGACTGCTCGGCGTTGCAGAACCCGGCGGCCGTGCCCTCGCGAATGATGCCGCCGTAGAGGAGCACGTCGACTCCTTTCCCCTGGTACGCGGGCACCACACCCAGCAACGGCACCCGCATGAACTTCACGCCGCGGCGATACCAGAGCGCCTTGAAGACGCCGAACGGGAACAGCCGACCGTTCATGCGAATCAGGACTTGATTGAAGTCCGGCAGACCGAGGCAGAAGCCGATCGGCTCACCAGCGGCGTCCTCGGCGAAGAGAACCAGGTTGGGGTTGATGATCGGCTTCAGCTCCGACGCCATGAAATCGAACTCGGCATCCGTCATCGGCACGAAGCCCCAGTTCTTCTCCCAGGCCAGGTTGTACAAACGCCGGACCGTGGCCAGCTCTGATTCGAAGTCGGACATGCGGATTTTCCGGATGCGCACCCCCAGGCGCCGTTCGATCGCGGCCGCGGCCCGCGCGAGCGGCGCGGGCAGCTCGAACATCTGCAGCTGGTACGCAAACAGGTCCATCGCCTTCTCGAACCCGTACTCCTCGACCAGGCCGGGGTAGTAGCGCGGGTTATACGCCATCATCAAGACGGGCGGACCGTCGTCCCCGTCCAGGAAGAAACCGGTCGTTTCGTTGGTCGAGAAGCTCGTCGGCCCTCGCATGGTCGTGAGCCCGCGCTCGCGAAGCCATTCCGAGACTCGATCGAATAGAGCCGCCGAGACGCGAGGATCCTCGATGCCTTCGAACCACCCGAAGAATCCGGTCGGCTCCTCGTGGAATGCCTCGTGGTTCCGGTTTCGAATCGCGCAGATCCGCCCTACCGGGCGCTCGCCCCTGAGGGCGAGGAAGGGCTGTGCCTCGGAATGCTGATGGAACGGGTGCTTCTCAGGGTCGAACGCCGTCCGAACGTCGCTCTTCAGGGGCGGCACCCAGTTCGGGTCATCTCGATAGATGGACCACGGCAGCTCGATGAACGCCTTCAGCTGCGCACGACTGTCGACCGGCACGACCCGGACGGGGAGGTCCGCGGTGCTCATCACGGACGGTGAGACGTCGAGCGCGAGATAGAGCGAACGAGAGAGCGTCGGGCTGCGGTCACGGTCAGGTGGGCGGCCCTCACCGGCCGCTAGATGATGTCGAGCTGTTTTGCGAATCGCTCGACCGTGTCCAACACGAAATCGAGCTGCTCATCCGTGTGAGTCGCCATGTAGCTGGTGCGTAGGCGGCAGCTCCCTTCGGGGACCGCAGGGGGGATGACGGGATTGGTGAAGATTCCGGCATCGAACAGCGCTCTCCAGAACCGGAAAGTCTTCTCCATCGGGCCGACCAGGATCGGCACGATGGGCGTCTCGGTCGGTCCGATGTCGAACCCGATCGATCGAAAACCCTCCATCATCTTGTGGGTGTTCTTCCACAGCCGCTCGCGTCGCTCCGGCTCGCTCTTGATGATCTCGAGCGCCGTCAGGACGGTGGCCACGGCGGCGGGTGGCATGCTGGCGCTGAAGATCAGGGCGCGGGCGTTGTTGCGAAGATAATCGATCACCTCCGCCTCGCCCGCGCAGAATCCCCCGATCGAAGCGAACGACTTGCTGAACGTCCCCAGGATGAGGTCCGTGCGATCGGTCAGGCCCCAATGCTCGGCCGTTCCGGCGCCCGTCGGTCCGATTACGCCCATCGCGTGCGCATCATCGATCAGCAGCGCGGCCCCGAATTCGTCCTTGAGCTTCACGAGCTCGGGGAGGTTCGCGATGTCGCCCTCCATGCTGTACACGCCATCGACCGCGATCATCTTGCCCCGGCCGGGCCTGTCCGCCTGCATCATGCGCCGGAGACCGTCGTAGTCGCCGTGATTGAACCGGTGCACCCGGCCGAACCCCAGACGCACTCCGTCCTGGATGCTGGCATGGTCCAGCTTGTCGACGTAGACGCTATCGTTGCGCCCGATCAGGGCTCCCAGGGTCCCGAGGTTCGTCTGGTATCCGGTGCTGAAGACCAGTCCGGCCTCCATCCCGACGAACGCCGCGAGCTCGTCCTCCAACCGATCGTGCAGATCCAGATTGCCGTTCAGGAACCGGCTGCCGGTGTTGCCGCTCCCGTACCTGTCGATCGCCTTCTTCGACGCCTCCAGGATGCGAGGATCGTGCGTCAACCCCATGTAGTTGTTGGAGCCGACCATGATCTTCTTCTCGCCCCCGATCATCACGTAGGTGTCGTGTGATTCCTCGATCGGCATGAAGTAGGGGTACAGCCCGAGCTCGCGCACTTCCCGCGCGCGCATGAACGCGCGGCACTTGGCGAAGATGTGCGTCGGGTCCGACGCGGCGGATGCTCGCGGCGAGGGTGCGCTCGACGGCTGTCTGGCGGTGTTGGACGTGAGATTCGACACGGTCCGAAGCTAACCGGCTTTCGCGTGACTCTGCAAGGAACCGGGGGTGGCTCCGGCGACCATGTACCAGGCCATCGGGACCCGCCCCGCAGCCCGTTCCGGGCCCTTGCCTCTACGCGGAGGAGGGACGCCGAGTTTCCGAGTCGGGGGCGCGCGCGGCCGGGGGCGCGCGAAGGCTTAGCGGCTATTCTTGGAGGATCCGCTCGGTTCGACCGCGGCTGTCTACCACCTCGATGGGACCGTGTGCCACGTCATCGACCAGTAGCACGGCGCTCGGCGACGCCCTCGAGCGTGGTACGATCGACAAGCTGAACGACAGGCTCAACGGTTCGGAGGAATCCGGGTCGGTCGTGTACCCGTGGTCGGAAAGCGATGAGACCGTGACGGCGCTCAGCGGGTTCGTCCCGGCGTCGATCCACCCGGTCATGACTTCCTTGTCGAAGATTGTCTCGCGCCAATGCGCATCCGCGGTGCCCGAGCCTCCCGTGTCCTCGACGGGCACCTTTGCCCCCGTGTATCCCGAGCCTCCCAGGGCGTTGAAGGCGGCGATAGCCTGTGCTCCGGTGAAATGAGGGTCCACTCCTCCGGACTGAGATGGATCGGCGAGGAAGCCGAACCGCCTCCACAGGCTCCCGACCCCCAGCACGTGTCCCATCTCGTGCAATACGACTTCCTCGAGAAGGCCGCTCGACTCCAACCCTGTCAGATCGGCCGTGTCGAACCGCATGCTCCCCGCCAGTGGCAGGTCGCTGCCCGAACGGATCAGGCACGGCCCGGCGGAGCCCAGCACCCCGCCAGGCCCGTCGATCGCCTCCAGGGTGACCAAGATCAGGAGGTCGTCCACCGTCTCGTTGATGGGGGAGGTCGACGAACAGGTCCCGGTCGGGCGGTCGACGGGAACGTCGGGCAGATCCCCGATCACGACCTCCTCCCACCTGTCCTCCGCGGCATCGAACGCTCCCTGTTGCGCGGCCGTCGGGACGGATCCCGCGTTGAAGCGAACGACGATGTCGTAACCCGAGGCCGGGCCGTCTCCGGTTCCTGTGGCATTGAAGATGACGGGGTTACCGGCGATCGAGCCGCCGGCCACGGTCGCAGTCAGGCTGTTCGCACCTGGAGTGGCGCCCAGGGTCCAACTCCCCACCGTCGCGAACCCGGACGAGGTGGTGTTCCGGTTCGCTCCCGTGACGCTTCCGCCGCCGGACGTGACCGCGAACACCACGCTTGCGCCCGAGACCGGGTTCCCGAAAGCATCGGTGACCCGCACGGCGGGGTCGATGGAGACCTGCGTCCCGGCGGCGGCGGACTGGCCTTCCCCGGCCGCGGGCGTCACCGAGGCCGCGGGTCCCGCGGTGGCCGTCGCGTCGAAGCTCACCGCACTTTCGGTGAGGCCCGCCGCCGTCGCGGTCAGCGTGTTCGGTCCGGGGGTCGTTCCGAGCTCCCACCCGCCTACCGTCGCGATCCCTGCACCATCGGTGCTCGTCGTGGCGCCCGTGACACTTCCACCCCCCGCGGCGACCGAGAAGGTCACTTCGATCTCCGCCACGGGGTTGCCGTTTTGGTCGGCCACGCGCACCGCCGGAGGCACGGAGACCAGCGTCCCGACCGACGCTGTCTGACCATCCCCGGCCGCGGCCGCCGCGTTTGCCGCCGCACCTGCGGCGGCTATAGCGCTGAAGGTGATCGACGGCAGCCCTGGTACGCGGGCGATCAGGTGGTGCTCGCCCGAAGCGGGACCCAGCGTCCACCCCCCGACGGCCGCCACTCCGGCGGAATCGCTCGTCGCCCGGGCACCGGTAACACCCCCACCACCCTGCTCCACGCTGAATACGACCGTCACGCCGGGGACCGGGTTGGCAAACGTGTCGCGCACGGCCACCGCTGGGTTGATCGGAACCGTGGAGCCGGCGGCGGCCGTTTGTCCACCCCCCTGCATCGCCACCACGGCTTTGGCCCCGCCCGGCGTCGCGATGGCCTCGAAGCTGACGGCGGTCGCGCCCGCAACAGTCGCGCGGAGCTCGTTCCTCCCGGCCCCGGTGCCTAGGGTCCAGCGCTCGAGGATCGCTACGCCGTCCGCGTCACTTACGGCGGGAGATCCGGCGACGCTGCCGCCCCCCACGACCACCTCGAAGCGCACCGTGACGCCAGGTAGGGGGGCGCCGTCGGAGGACGAGATCCGAACGCTGGGGGGCGTCTGGACCGGTGTACCGACGAGCGCCGTCTGCGTGTTGCCGCCGTTGACCGCGACCCTCGCGGGCTGTAAAGGAGGCGAGGGCGGAGCGATCGGTCCGCCGGAGTCGGAACCGCAGCCACCCACCAGGATTGCCGATATAGTGAGCCCGAACCCCAGCGCGGCCCGTGACCGAGGACCGGCGCGCCCGACCGCGGATCGGGTCCGACGCGGGGACGGGAGGCGCAGTGCGTGGTTGCTCCAGATCGGGTTCATGCTCGTCCCGGCGGCTAGTTGGGCCGGGGAGCCATCGCTCCCAGGCCTTCGCCGGGAGGAGCAACTTCTGAACCAGTGACCGCCGACCTATCCGGCCTGTGGCCGATCGACGTAACACCTGTGCAGACAACGTGTTACAACTTCACCATCGCTATCTCAGGCGCGGGTCGCGAGCGTAGGCGTCAGGGGCGGGTGCATGAAGTGACGGAACGTGCAAGGATCATCCGACCGACGGTACCCGGGTCAGGGTCCCCAGATCTCCGTGTCCGGGAACATCAGCGCCCAACCGTACCAGCGGGTGAACAGCTGCAGTGGGCGCCGGATTTCCCGGTCCTGGCCGTCCGTAGCATACAGCAGGCCGTCCCAAATGACGCCTCCCGTATCCAGCCGGAGGGCATCCCCATCCCACTCAGCCGATGAAGCGGACGTGAACATCGCGAGAGGCGTGACCGTGAGAGGATCCAGGTGGATCAGCACGCGGTCGGGTCCGAAATCGTCGATCAGGGCGTTTCCCGCTTCTCGGATCGCCTCGAGCGGGTAATAGCGGCTCAGCCCCGTGCTCTCATCCCAGATCCCGATCCCGATCTCCATCGTCGGGCGCCTCGTGTCCTCCTCCGCCATGGTCGCCCGGAAGCGCTCGCCCAACTCCATATCGCGGTCGACCGATCGCTGGTCGCCCCGTCGAATCGGGCGGTCGGAAATCGCGACCTCGAGATCGGGGTAGGCACCGAGCGCCGCCTCTACTGTCATCTGGAGGGCGTTGAACGTCTGCATCTCGGTACCCGCCATCGGGCCGTTCATCGCGCGCCCGGTGACATGGTGCCAAATCGACCCCGTCTCCTCGTCCCACAGGATCGAGACTCCGTCGTACAGGCCGCGAGACTCGAAGTGATACAGCTCTCCGTCGATCGTGGGAGTCAAACTGACCCCCGTATTGCAGACCACTCAGAAGGAGACCATCCAGGGCTCGCCCTTCAGCTCCCCCTGGGCGACGTGATGGTAGGCCATCTGATCCATCACGAGCGCGAGCCGTCCGGCGTCGTGTTCCATGATGAAGAGCCAGGTATCGGGCTGGAGGGCGCCCTCATAGAGAGCTGCACGTAAGGGTTGCAGGTCGTCCTCGGTCGGACGGAAGGGGACGAAGACCGTCTCGTCGACGATGTAGGCTCGACCCTCGTCGAACGCCTCCGGGTCGTCCTCGGCAGGTGCTTGTGCGATCGCGGTGGCGTTGACGCCGACCAGCGATGCGAGAGCCACCGTCAAGCTCCGTCGCCACCGCCCGGCCTTCCGGCTCGGGGCGATGTGCCGACTCCGAGCGATCTGCCCGCGTCTGGTGCGCCGGTTCCGCATTGCATCTCCTAACGCCGCTGGCACCTGCGCGTCGCCCGCGCCGCCCGCGTCGCCCGCGCCGAACGCGCCGAACGCGCCGAACGCGCGCTACGATACCCCGCGCTCGCCCTCGCGGCGATGGGGCGCAGGAGGGTACCGCACGGCGGAGGGCAGCAGGCCCCGCGCCGAGCGGACGCGCCTCCCTCGCTCAGCCCACGATTCCGTTCACACAACCGGGCGGTTGCTGCGCTTGTTCCGCAGCCCGACCTTCGAGCGGTCAAACCATCCACGCTGGGGGTGTTCGATGAAAGGCCATGACACCGGCCCGGGCAAGTACGACATCGTCGTGATCGGAGGGGGAACCGCCGGTCTCGTCACCGCCGCCGGTAGCGCGGGTCTGGGTGCCCGTGTGGCGCTCATCGAGCGGGATCGTCTGGGTGGAGAATGCCTGTGGACGGGTTGCGTCCCGAGCAAGGCTCTCATCGGCTCCGCACGAATCGCACACGCGTTCCGCAACGCGGGCGCATTCGGGATCGGAGCTTCGGAGCCGGACGTCGATGCTGCCCGCGTGCTCGAGAGCGTGCGCGAGGTGCGCGCGCTCATCCAACCGCACGATGACCCGGCGCGCTTCCGAGCCATGGGCGTGGATGTGATCGAGGGGGCGGCGCGCTTCGCTTCGCCGCACGAGGTCGAGGTGAAGGGCCGACGGCTCCGGGCGCGTCGGTTCGTGATCGCCACGGGCTCGCGCGCGGCCGTCCCACCGATCGAAGGACTCACGGAGGCTGGGTATTACACGCACGAGACGGCCTTCGATCGGGACACCATACCCCAGTCGGTGGCAATCATCGGGGGAGGCGCGATCGGGATCGAGTTCGCCCAGGCGTACGCGCGTTTGGGGAGGCGGGTGACGGTCGTGGAGATGCTGGACGAGATCCTGTTTCGCGAGGAGCCGGAGATCGCGGCCCGTTTGCGGGTCGTCCTCGAGGCGGCCGGGGTTCGAATCCTCACCGGAAGGCGTGTGACACGGGTCGAGCGTGGGGCGGATGGAGTGGCCAGGCTGTCAACCGACGGGGGGGGTGCCGACGCTGGAAACGGGGAGGTGATCGAGGCGGCCGAGGTGCTGGTGGCCACCGGGCGCAGGCCCAACGTGGAGGATCTGGATCTCGAGGAGGCGGGCGTGCTCGTCGACCGGCAGGGCGTGCTCGTGGACGACCGCCTGCGCACGTCTCAGAACCACATCTTCGCCGCGGGAGATGTCACGGGGGGGTACCTGTTCACGCACGTCGCGGATCACGAGGCCCGGACGGTGGTGCGCAACGCCCTGTTCCCGGGATCGGCGCGGGTGCGGTACGACGTGATCCCATGGTGCACGTTCACGGACCCCGAGCTGGCGCATGTCGGTCTGACGGAGGCAGAGGCTCGGGAGCGGCATGGTGACGAAGTCCGGGCGTTTACGTATGACCTCCGTCAACTGGACCGAGCGGTCGCCGATCGCGCCGCGGTCGGCTGCGTGAAGGTGCTCACCGATCGGCGGGGCCGGATCCTCGGGGGACACATCCTGGCACCGTCCGCCGGAACCATGATCGTCGAAGTCGCGCTCGCCATGCAGCAGGGCCTGAAGCTCGACGCGCTTTCCGCCCTGGTGCACCCCTACCCCACGATGAGCGAGGCGGTGCGACGGACGGCGGACGCGTACCGACGCAGCCTGCTCACGGGTTGGCGGCAGTCACTCGTGTCCGTCGCCCTCGAGCTGGGTAGGCGGCTTCCCGCGTAGGTCGGCGCGACGCCAGCCCCGCGGACGCGTGATTCCGGCGCGGCGCTCAGGAACCTGCCAGGTCCGGGAAGCTCGAGCGGGCCGCGCACTCCCTCAGCGGCCCACCAGGACGTCTCGCGTGACGACATCCCAATAGTCGCGGTACGCCCCGTCATCGATCCGCTGCAAGAGGATCTCGGCGCTCTGGAGCAGTTGCGTGCTGTAGTACCCGGGCGCCGCCCGCGGGTGTGGACCCCGGAGCGCGTGGAATACGCTGCGGATGATGACGGTGCGGTCGTCGATCGGCAGCTGGCGAAGGTTGTCTATGAAGCGGACGAAGGATCGCGACCGGAACAGGTAGAACTCCACGTTCGACGTGTAGATAGCGGACACTCTCGAGCCACGGCGCGAG
>JBDHAC010000014.1:0-63412 GCA_039588275.1 Gemmatimonadota bacterium | reverse complement strand
ACCGGATCCCCCGACGAGTGAGTTGTGAAGGCTTCGAACACCTCCAGCTTACTCGTCGGCTTCCGGTGAACAACCATCCTGTCACTTAGAGCTAGGGGCCGGCCAGGGGACTCGTCAGGTGGACCTCAGTTGACCGTAACGACCGTGTCGAGCACCACTCCGGCCTGACCATCCGTCCCCACGAAACGGTGCTCGACCACGACGGACCGCTCCCCCGGTTCCACCGCGACGATGTTGGCCAGGTAGTTGAAGCTGGTCGGAGGGTTGCCGGGACACGCCCGGGTGGCCTCGAGCGTCATCGTCAGCTCAAGATCCCCACCGCTCACTTCCTTCACATCTCCCACGATGACGTCGCACGGAAGCTTCCCGATGATCCTGCCGGTCACGACCACCGTTCCGTTGCCGCCGAAGGCGTTGACACTCCCGCTCAAGGCTTCACCTGCGGCGAATACGGATTGATCCACGGTGAGAGCCGGTTTTATGTCCAGCCCGAAGACGCAGCCAGCGAGTGGCAGCAAGACCGCCCCCAGCATGGCGATGGGGCGGGCGCGCGGGGTGGGGAGCACGGCAAACCTCGTATCTTGGACGACGTGTGCGCAGCCAATCTAGAGAGCGCGGGAGAGGTCCGCACCCGGGGGAAACCTCCGGTCGCTTGGTTCCCCTCCCGGTCGGCTCCTAGAATCCGGACATGACGCTGCGGAAGATGAGACGACCCTCGCTCGTGGCAGGCGCCCTGGCGCTGGCGGTCGGCCCAATGGCGGGCTGTTCGCGAGGGGAAGATCCGTCTGCGGACGACAGCGGCAACGAGAGACTTGACGCCGCTTCCGACGGTCAATTCACGTATGCCCTGCTCGATGCGGTGGCCGCGGCCGCGCGAGGCAGGCTGGGGTCCGCAGCGGAGCTGGCTCGTGACGCCGAGCTCCGGGCCGTCGAGCTGGGTGACCTGGAGGCCGCGCTTGAAGCGGCCGTCCTGCCCGGGCTCTGGCGGTTGTGGGCCACCGGCGAGGCGCAGGTGTCGGTGGCGGCCGTCGACTCGGCGATGGAACGGTACCCCGTGGGTGAGCTCACTCCTCCCAGACGCGTGGACCTGATCCTGGCCTCGTTCTTCGCCGATGCCGGCCAGGTGCAGCGGGGCCGGGCTTTTCTCTCGCGTTACGCGCAGGACGCGCGACCGCGGGTGGCCGGCGAGGAGTTGCAGCTGCCGTCGGGCTACTACACCAGCCAGGGCGCGATCGCAATGGCGGAGCGTCGCTATGCGGAAGCCATCCGCGCGCTGGAGCGCGCGGCGGCGGCCGGCACCGACGATCCGATAGCACCGGACTTCCGGTTGGGATTGGCGTGGGAACGGGCGGGCGCGCGAGATTCAGCCGTGCTGGCCTACGAGCGATTCGTCGAGGGGCTCGCCCCGGCGCTCGCGGCCACGCAGGTCGCCCGAGCGGACGTCTGGGCGGTACCCTACGCGCTGACCAGCCTCGGCGAGTTGTACGAGGCGCAGGGCGACGAAGAGACGGCCGCGGAGTACTTCGAGCGCTTCATGGAGCTCTGGAGGAACGCCGATCCTCCACTCCAGGCCGAAGTCCTCGAGACGCGCGAGCGACTCCGCGCCTTGAGCGGTCAGGGGTCAACGGGAGGGTGATTCGATGGGTCGAGACCGTGGGGTGAGACCACTCGTCATGGTGTTGTTGCTCGCGGCCGCGACGGCACTCGCGCTTGCCTGTTCGAGCGGAGAAGGCGGATCCGACACACCTGGCGACACGCTGACGCGTCGCGAGCGGGACAGCCTGATCGGGGAGTCGCGCCTGCCGGGCGCACAGGGCGTGCGTGGCGCGACCCGGATCGCGGACTCCGCGGCAGCCAGGATGCGTCGCCTGGATTCCATCGCCGGGAAACCCTGAGACGGGGCGAATCGTAGAACAGCGACATGTCGAGCTTCAAGGGACTGCTTCGCGAGGTCCATACCCGTTCGGTGTGGCAGATCCTGGGCGCCTACATCGTGGCCGCCTGGTTCGCGCTGCAGGCAGCCGAGACGGTGTCATCGCTCATCGGGCTGCCGCTATGGTTCGGGCAGGCGGTCATCGTCATGCTTGCCCTCGGGCTCCCGGTGATCGCCGTGACCGCGATTCTGCAGGGGAAGAAAGCCTCCGCGACCGAGGTCGCCGCCGACGGCTCGGAGACCGCAGACCGGGAGCGCGAGGTCGCCGGGCCCGAGAAGGTTCGCGCGAGAGAGATCGCGGTAGCTCCCGCCCATCATTCCCCGCCCGAGCGACGCTCCGGAAGGCTGTTCACGTGGCGCAACGCGTTGCTCGCAGGGGCTGTCGCCCTCGCGCTGCTCGGGGTCGGAGCGGCCGGCCATATGGCTATGCGCTCGCTGGGAATTGGCCCCGCGGGCACCCTGGTGGCCAAGGGCCTGCTCGAGGAGCGTGGTCAGATTCTGCTCGCAGACTTCGAGAACGCGACGAACGATCTGCGGCTCGGGGAGGTCGTGACCGAGGCTCTGCGCGTGGATCTTACCGAATCGGCAATCGTGGAACTCGTCGACCCCGCCTTCGTCGGTGTCACCCTCGCCCGCATGGCCCGGCCGGCCGACACGCCGTTGAGGCTGGATGTAGCCCGGCAAATCGCCCAACGCGAGGGTATCAAGGCCATCCTGACGGGTGAGATCACCTCGGCCGGCGGAGGTTTTCAGCTGGTCGCCGACCTCCTGTCCGCGGAAGATGGTACCGTGCTCCTGTCGCGACGCACGACCGCGTCCGATGCCTCCGGGATTCTCCGTGCAATCGACAAGCTCTCCAAGAGCGTGCGAGAACGGATGGGCGAGTCGCTCAAGGCCATCCGGGCCGCCGAGCCCCTCGAACAGGTGACGACGGAGAGCCTGGAGGCGCTCACCCTCTACTCCGAGGCCGTGCGCGCGATCGAGAGGAACCGCGACGCGGACCGTGGGCTCACGCTCCTGGACGAGGCGATTGCCATCGACACCGCCTTCGCCGCGGCGTACCGGAAGATCGGCGTCGTGCTGGGGAACCGGAACGAGGAGCGGGCGCGCTCGATAGAGATGCTCCAGCTGGCGTTCGAGCACCGCGACCGGCTGTCACGCCGCGAGCGCTTGATGGTGGAGGGCAGCTATTACGGCTCGGTCGGGGACGACGAGCGGTCGCAGCATTCGTACGAGCGGTTGGTCGAGCTGTACCCCGACGACTCCCGTGGTCTCAACAACCTCGGACTCGTGTATCTGCAGCGCCCCGACTTCGCCCGATCCGAGGAGATCTACCGCCGCGCGATCGAGGCCGATTCAGCGAATGCGATCCCGTACAGAAACCTACTGGAGGCGCAAGCGGCGCTCGGGAAGCTGCCCGAGGCGCGAGGCTCACTCGACGCTTACGCGAGACAATTCCCGACGAATCCACAGAATCTGGTGATCGATTTCATGCTCAGCAGCCTGGAGGGCGACTACGCTGGAGGGCGACTACGAGCGCGCGGCAGGCCTCGCGGAGACGGGGGTCGAACTCTCATCTGGTAATCTCTTCGCGCTCGCCGGTGCCAACATGAACCTGGCGACGATCCGGGCACTGCGTGGCCAGTTCGGGGGGGCGTGGCGCGCGTTCGGCGAGGCGCTCGACTCCCACCTCCGTCGTGGGTCCGGAGCGTCGTTTTTCCAGGTAGCCACCTTCATGGTTGCCGTCGAGACGTTCGCACGCGGCGATTCGACCGCCGCGATCGAGCGCTTGCGGGCCGCCCAGGAGCGTTTCCCGCTCTCGGGCATCGAGCCCCTCGACCGACCGTACGTCACACTAGCGAATTCCTATGCCAGTGCAGGAGATGCCGAGACCGCGAAGGCGCTTCTTGAGGAGTACCTGGTGGCCGTGCCGGATGAGAGGCTTCGGGACGAAGACCAGATCATGGGTGCCCGGGCGGCCATCGCAGCGGCGGAGGGTCGCTTCGAGGAAGCGATCGAGCTGACCCGCCGCGCCGATGTCGGACCATGCTCAACCTGCGCGTTCATCCCACTCGCGCTGAGCTTCGATCGGGCCGGCGTGCAGGACTCGGCGATCTCGTACTACGAGGCCTACCTGGATACGCCCGTTCTGTACCGCGTGTACTTCGACGCGACCCTGCGTGCGAACGCGCTCGAACGGCTCGCCCAGCTACACGATCAGGCCGGCGATCTCGAGCGAGCCCAGCAGTACTACGCCGAGTTCGTCGAGCTGTGGGCGGGCGCGGACCCGGACGTACAACCCCGCGTGCAGGCGGCCCAACAACGCCTCGAAGAGATCTTCGCCGAGCGCGGCTAGCCGCGGCGACGCGTCGCCCTGCCGACGCGCGTCCACGCCACGCCGCTGGCGCGCGTCCACACCACGCCGCTGGCGCGCGTCCACACCACGCCGCTGGCGCGCGTCCACACCACGCCGCTACTTGTCCGAGGTGAAACTCCCTTCGCCGCCGGACTCGGTCTCCGCCCCGCGCCATGGGCGCCTTAGCCCGCTCATCTTCGGAGTTCTGACCCTCGGCGTCGCCGCGCGGACGGCGCACTACTTCGCGAACCGCTCGCTGTGGCTGGACGAGGCGATGCTCGCGCTCAACATCGGTGAGCGTTCGTTCGCGGGCCTCCTCGATCCGCTCGCGTTCAATCAGGCGGCCCCCCTCGGCTTTCTGTGGATGGAGAAGCTGGCGGTCACCCTGCTGGGCGTCGGCGAGATGGCTCTGCGGCTCTTCCCCCTGATCGCCGCGATCGCGGCTCTCTTCCTGTTCGCCGTGTTGGCTCGTCGCCTCCTGTCGCCCCACGCAGCGCTCGTAGCGATTCTCCTGTTATCCCTCTCGACTTCGCAGGTGTACTTCGCGGCCGAGGTGAAGCAGTACTCCTTCGACGTGCTGTGGGCAGTCCTGATCCTCCTTCTCGCACACCACGCCGCCGCGGCCGACGCGGGTCCGGCCGGGACCGCCGCCGCGGGGAGAGACGTGCGCGGCGACCGGCTGAAAGCACTCGCGGTGGCGGGCACGATCGGCGTCTGGTTCTCTCACCCGCTCGTGCTCACGCTGCCTGCGGCCCTCGCCTATGTCGTGCTGGAGCGGCGTCGTGCCGGAACCCCGTCGGACGATGGCGCCTCCCGAGGGCCCCTCCTGGTCTCGGTGGCGTGGACCGTGAGCTTCGTCGCCGCCTTCTTCCTCACTGCGAGCGAGGCATCCCAGGGCGGGCTCATGCAGCGCTTCTGGATCGAGGGATTCATGCCCATTCCGCCACGCAGCGCGGCGGAATGGGCGTGGTTCGGGCAGGCGTTCGGGGACCTGATCCGGAACACCTACGACTTCACCGAGCGGATGGGGGCCACGCGGGCCGTCGCCGATGTCCTGGGGGGTGCCTTCCTGCTCGCGGGCGTCGTTTACCTCGCGAGGGCGCGGCGACCCGTCCTGCTGCTCCTCGGGGCGCCGATCGCGCTGGCCCTGCTGGCCGCGGCTCTGTCGCTTTACCCGTTCAGGGGCCGCCTCATCCAGTTCCTCGTGCCGCCCAGCATCCTGTTGATGGCATTCGGAATCGAGGGACTCTGGGGACTTGGAGCGCGCCGTGCGGCGGAGTGGATGACCGCGGTGTCGCGCACCAGCTCAGCGATGGCGGTAGCCATGTGCTCCCTGAGCGCGATCGTATTGGTCGGTTGGCTCCGCGCGCCGTTCCGCGAAGAGTCTCGACCGGTATTGCAGTACGTGACGGAGCACGCGCGGGCCGACGAGGTCCTCTATCTGCATAGCGGCGTGAGGCACGCGTTCGAGTTCTACAGCCGCTACTGCCAGAGTTGTCGGCCGAGCGCATCCGCCATTCATCGCGGTCGGTTGTATGGTCCGGAAGGCGAGGCGGAGCTGGACGAGGACCTGGACGCACTCGGCAACGACTCACGCGTGTGGGTGGTATTCGCGCACGAGTGGTGGACATGGGGTGTGGCGGAGAAACGAACGATCCTCGCCAGGCTGGAGCGAGCGGGCCGCGAGGTGGATCGGGTGGTGGCCCCCGGGGCGTCCGCGTTTCTGTTCGACCTCGCTGATCGCTAACGAGTTTTCGAGCGGGCCGACCCGTGGCGTGGCGTGGCGTGGCCGGCTGGAGCGGGCGCGTCCGCGACTATCGGATCACGCGCAGAGTCCCCTGGAGGATGATGTTCGGCCCGAACGTGGGCTGGCCGAGCATTCCAGCGTCCACACCGATGAGCGCCTCGAGTCGGTAGTCCATCGTACCCGAGCGGAGCGCCGCGAGAGCGGCCTCGCCCAGCTG
The DNA here is from genome assembly GCA_039588275.1 of Gemmatimonadota bacterium. GTDB lineage: Bacteria > Gemmatimonadota > Gemmatimonadetes > Palauibacterales > Palauibacteraceae > JBDHAC01. The sequence goes on along the minus strand of JBDHAC010000014.1, from coordinate 57,159 downwards.
CGGGAGATCGTCGAAGCCGAGCGACACATCGAGCGGCACGATCGAGTCTTGCTCCGCAAGAAGTGGGAGCCCGACGGGAAAGTCGACCTGCACGGCCCCGGCCTCGCCGATGAATAGATCACCAGTCAACTGGGTAAGCGTGAGCGAGATAGCATTCGGGTTGGTGACGCGAGTCCAGAGTCGAACCGCTGCGCCCCCCGCCGGCCGCTCCGCGGAAGGGAGCAACAGCCGCAGCTGGGCGCTCCGCCCGTCGACCTCGGCGAAGCGAGGCGGCTGGATCACGTTCTCGAGCCCCAGTGAGGCGCACGAGACGAGCGCCAGCGTTACCACAAGGGTGAGAGCAACGCGCCGCCGTCGCATCGCCGGCCTCCGATGACCGTCTCCGCATGGGAGGGTTGATATGAGGTACGACCCCAGCCCGGACCGGCTAACCCGTCCGCCCGGGTGGGTCGCCCACGACCTCGGCAGGTTGCCGCCGCTCCGGCTCGCCGCTCTCGGTCGCCGTTACTCCCGACGCTGCCTCGCGATCCGCTTCCGGCTCGCTGCTCTCGAAGCCCCCCTCGCGCTCGCCGGCCGGGTACGTGTGGAGCGCCGTGGCCTTGATGCGCACCGAGACGCGGGCACTCGGATGCAGATCCAGTTCCTCGGCTGCGCTTCGCGTCACGACCGCCACGACTTCAGGCGGGCCGACCAGCCGAAGCCGTACGAGGCCTCCGATGTCCCGGCGCTCGCGCACCGTCGCGAAGAAGAGGTTTCGGGTGCTGATCTCGCCGATCGCCAGATCGGGTGAGGAGAGAATCAGGTCTTCGGGTCGGTACGCGACCTTCACCATCGCACCTTCCCCAGCGTGGCCTACGGTCGACAGCTGGGTCCCGTCCACGTCCACCAGCAGCGTGCGTCCCTCGGCCCGCAGCACCCGGCCCCGAAGCGAGAGCTCGGCCCCGGTGACTTTCGCGATGTAGGGATCTACGGGGTTCTCGTACAGCTCCGTCGCGGTCCCGAGCTGCGCCAGTCGTCCGTCGACCAGGACCGCGATGCGATCCGCGAGCGTGAACGCCTCGTTGCGGTCATGGGTGATGAGCAGCACGCTGCCCGCTCGCTGACGCGCGACCCTCTCCAGATCCTGTCGGAAGCCGGCCCTGGCTGCCGTGTCCAGGTTGGCGGTCGGCTCATCCAGAAAGAGGATCTCGGGCCGTAGAACGAGCGCACGGGCGAGTGCCACTCGCTGCGCCTCTCCGCCCGAGAGGGTGTCGATGTCGGCATTCAGTAGGTGATCGATCTTGAGCAGCTCGCAGATGCGTGTCACGCGAGCCTTCGCATCGGGCACGGGGACGCGTCGAAAGCTCAGGCCGAGCCCGACGTTGTAGCTGACCTTGCCTCGCCAAAAGTGCGGGCGCTGGAAGACCGCCGCCGATTTGGCCCGGAGGCCCTGCTCGGCCGGCTTTCCCGAGCGCCCGTGAAAGGTGACGCGCCCGGACGTGGGCTCCTCCAGCATGGCGAGGACCCTCAGCAGCGTCGATTTGCCTGCGCCGTTGGGCCCGAGCACCGCGAGGAGCTCGCCCGGCCGCAGCGCGATCCGCTCCAGATCCAGGACGGTCTTGCCCCCGTAGGAGTGGCGGATGCGCTCGCCGACGAGGAGTTCGGTGTCCACGGACGGCTCAGGCCGGCAGGGGTCTGCGAGTGGCGCGCCACCCGAGTAGCAACAGGAGCGCGTTGATGTAGAACGCCGCCAACAGCAACACGATTCCGAAGGCGATCGCGGCCGCGAAGTTTCCCCGCTGTGTCTCGAGGACGATCGCGGTCGTCATGACGCGCGTCTCGCCCAGGATGTTGCCCCCGACGATCATTACGGCGCCGACCTCGCTGATGATGGCGCCGAACCCGGCCGCCACCGCCGCCACCAGAGACGTGCGCACCTCGCGCAGTTGCAGAAGAAGCGCCCGGATGCGGCCTGCCCCCAGCGCCCGCGCCTGGAGTCGTACGTCGTCGGGTACGGATTCCGTCGCGGCCAGCGTCACGGCGGCGATGTACGGACCGGCGATGATGACCTGCGCGAAGACCATCGCTACGGGTGAGTAGAGCAGCTCCAGCTGGCCCAACGGACCGGATCGCGAGAGGAGCAGAAAGACGACCAGTCCCACGACCACCGGCGGCAGCGCGAGCCCCGTGTTGATCAACGCGACGGTCGGACCCCGGAACCTGAAGTGCGACAGCCCGACTGCGGCGCCGATCGGGAGCCCGATCAGTACCGCGATCAGCAACGCAGAACCGCTGATCTGTGCCGACCGGAGGATGACCCGCCATACTTCCAGGTCGCCCGACACGATGAGCCGAAAGGCTTCGAGAAGAGGATCCACGGCGCCTCGAAACGGCCGGAGATGATCTAGCAGACCGCTGAAGAACTCCGGTCAGCGGCCTGCCTGCGGCTGAACGCGTAATAGAAGGCGAGTTCGGCACGGGTTCAAGCGTGCCACCGACTCGCTCCGGGCTGATGAACGCTCCGCCGTGACTACGGGCCGGGCGTTACCGACTCCGAAGCGACCCGCTCGGGAACGACGGCAGGAACCGGAAGCGTCCGTCCTACCACCAGCGGCGTGAACAGCGGGACGCCCTCGGCGTCGGACCCGAAGCTCGCGATCGCGAGTCGTCCCTCTTCGGAGGTGAGCCAGTCCGCGAAGACCCGCGCGGCGGCGGGATGCGCGGCACGGCTGGCGACAATCACCGAGTAGAGGTTCACCAGCGCCGGATCTCCCTGAAGCAGCGGTTCCAGACGCAGGAGCGGTCGCAACATCGTGAAGGTGGCACGATCCACCAGCGTGTAGGCGCCGAGCTCGCCGGCCAGTTGGAGCGAGGTCCCCTGTCCCTGGCCGGAGACGACGTACCAATCGCCCGCCGGAGAGATGCCGGCGGCCTCCCACAGCCCGGCCTCGCGCTCGTGCGTTCCCGAGCCGTCCCCCCGCGACACGAACTCGGCGTTGATGGCCGCGATCGCGGCCAGGGCCCGCGTCGCCTCACTCATCCCTCGAACTGCGGCCGGATCCTCGGGTGGCCCGGCGAGCACGAAGTCGTTGTACATGAGCGGCACGCGATCGACCCCGTGCCCATCGGCCATGAAGCGGTCTTCGGCCTGTGGCGCGTGCACGAGCAGCACGTCTACGTCACCGCGTCTTCCGAGCTCCAGGGCTTGCCCGCTCCCGACGACGATCGGCCGCACCTGGTAGCCGGGTCGCGCGCTCCAGAAGCGCGCGATGAGAGAATCCAGCAAGCCGGAGTCGTACGTGGAGGTCGTGGCGCCCAGCATGATCACCTCCCCGCGTTCGCCGCAGCCGGTGGCGATGCCGCCGCCTACAAGGGCGAGGGCGAGACCCAGGGCCCGTATCCAGGTCAGCCGTGTCGCACCCACCTGATGATCTCCGGGAGGTTTGCCCGCTGGCCTTTGATGAGGATTCCGACTCGATAGATGCGCCCCGCGACCCAGGCGACGCCGAGAATGCACAGCACCAGAAGCACGACCGCGGCGGCGACCTGCACGGCCGGGACGGACGACACCAGGAGTCGGGAAGGCATGAGGATGGGGCTGAAGAACGGGACCAGCGACATGACGACGGCCCAGACCGCGTTAGGGCTCGCGATCAGCGGTTGCGCCGCGACGAAGGGGACGATGATGAGCATGATGATCGGCATCGCCACCTGCTGCGCGTCCTGCTCGGATCCCATGGTGGCTCCGCCCCCCGCGAACATGCCGGCGTACAGCAGGTAGCCGAGGATGAGGAACGTCACGATCAACCCGACAACCCCCCACGGCACCTGAGCCGCCGATAGGTCAACGCCCGCTTCGGCGAGCGCCGAGGCGCCCGCGGTCAGCCCGAGAAAGATCGCGACGCCCATGACGACGCCCCAGATCAGGAGCTGCGTGATACCCACCGCTCCGACCCCGATGATCTTCCCGAGCATGAGCTCCCAGGGACGCACCGAGGAGACCATCACCTCGACCACATCAGAGGTCTTCTCCTCCACGATCGAGCGGATCATCATCTGCCCGTATACGATCAGCGCGGCGTAGAAGACCAGCGCCAGGAGGAAGCTGATCACCTCGAACATCTCCTGCGAGCGAGCGACCCCTTCCTCCGTGACGTTCACCACCTCCAGCCGCGCGCTCTGCAGGAGAATCGCGGGGTCGATGCCCTCGACGCCGGCGTCGAGCAGACGCGAGCGGACCAATGCTCGGTTCACGCCCTGGCGGATCGTGCGCTGCACGGCCGTGCCGACGTTGTCGCGCGACAGGAGCCTTATCTCCGGGGGTCGTTCCTCGAGGCCGGCGCCCGGCTCCGCGGCGGACTCGAGGATCCCCGGTGGAAGAACCAGGAACAGATCGTACGCGGAGTCCAGGAGGCGCTCCCGCACCGCCTCCTCGCTCGTTCCCTCGAGGCCGTGCGCCTCGCTAGCCAGAATCGAATCCTGCAGCAGCTCCTCGACGACGTGCGCACCCAGCCGCTCCGTCCGATCGACGACGCCCAACGAGTGCGTCTCGAATGCGGTTTCCGAGTCCAGGGCCAGGAAGCCGGCCAGTACGCCGATTCCGATGAACAGCAGAGGGATCCCGAGCGTCGACAGCAGGAACCATCTCGATCGGACGCGTTGCAGGTACTCGCGGCGCACGATCGCACGCACCTTGGCCGTCAGCGGGTTCATGCGGGCGTCTCCTGCCGGGCCGCCTCGGCCTCCTCATCCTCCTCGTCCCGCCTGCTCAGACCGGCCTCCTCGTCCCGCGTGCTCAGACCGGCCTCCGTCGCCTTTTCGAGGAAGATCGCGCGCAACGAAGGCTCGACGAGCTCGAATCGCGAGAGGCGAACTCCCCCCGCGACCGCCCGTCCTAGAAGCTCCTGGGGATCCGCGCCATCCTTCATCCGCACCTCGACATACCGGCCGTGATCGCTCACGCGCTCCACCAGCGAAGGAGCGTCCAGGAAGCCTCCGTCCCCTTCGAACGCGATCGCGACTTCACGACGTCCGGTCGCGGCCTTCACATCCGAAACCCGCCCGTCGAGGACTTTCGTAGCGCCCGCGATCATGCATACCCGCTCGCACAGCCTCTCGGCGTCCTCGATCAGGTGCGTAGAGAAGAGGACCGTGGCACCGTCCCGCTGGCGGTCCAGCACGAATTGTTTCAGCAGGTCCACGTTCAGCGGGTCGAGCCCGCTGAAGGGCTCGTCGAGGATCAGGAGTTCGGGGGCGTGGAGGATCGTGCACAGGAACTGGACCTTTTGCTGCATCCCCTTGGAGAGCGCCTCGACCCTGTCGCGAGCCCTCTCGGTCAGCCCCAGGCGCTCGAGTCCCGCCAGCGCCGCCCGCCGCGCCTCCTGACGTTTCAGCCCCTTCAGCTCCCCGAAGAACACGAGTTGCTCGATGACGGACATCTTGGGGTAGAGCCCGCGCTCTTCGGGCAGATATCCGATGCGCGGTCGCACCTCCTCGACGGCGTTCGTGCCGAGGACCATCACCTCTCCCGCGTCTGACCCGATGATGTCGAGGATGATGCGAAGCGTGGTCGTCTTGCCGGCACCGTTCGGTCCCAGAAGACCGTAGATACAGCCCCGCGGGACCTCGAGGTCGAGGTCGCGAACGGCGGTGTTCTTCCCGAAGCGCTTGGTGATGCCCCGCAGGTGGATCGCTACGTCGTTCAAGGCTCTCCGCCGTGGTTCGCGGCCCGCGCCAAGGCTGTGCGTTGGCATGATATCGGCTGTTCTGACCCCACGCCACGCCGTATCATGTCGCCGCGCAAGCGGACCTCTCGCGTCGAAGCCGTGGGTTTGTCGCGTCGAAGCCGCGGGTTTGTCGCGTCGAAGTTCGAGACCAGGAGGAACGGTGACGGGTCCAACACCGGTCGTCGAACTGCTCCTGATCGCGGTGATAGTCGCCGTGATCACGAAGTACATTCACCTCCCGTACACCATCGCCCTCGTGCTCGTGGGGCTTGTCCTGGGGGCGTTCGGTGGCCTGCGACCGCTGGAGCTGTCCCGCGAGCTGATCTTCTTCATCTTCCTGCCACCCCTCCTGTTCGAGGGGTGTCTCAACATGGACCTGGCGCTACTAGTGCGTAACTGGCGCCGCGTCCTGTTGCTGGCTCTGCCAGGCACGATCGTTTCCACCCTCGTACTCGGCTTCGGTGCCCACCTGCTCTTCCGTTGGCTCGGGTCTCCGATTCCGCTCGAGCTCGCGCTCCTGCTGGGGGTGATGCTCAGTCCGACCGACCCGATCTCGGTGCTGGCGATCTTCAAGGAGCACGGGGTGTCGCACGAGCTCTCGATCCTCGTCGAAGGGGAATCGGTCGTCAACGACGGGATCGGGGTCGTGCTCTTCCTGATCGCCGTGGATATCGCGACGGGCCACTCCGTCACGGTCTCCGGAGGCGTGCTGGAGTTCCTGCGTGAGGTGGCGGGCGGCGCGCTCGTGGGCTTCAGCCTGGGCTATCTGACCCACCGGATCCTGGGCCGGCTGGACGACCACCTGATCGAAGTCGTGATCTCGCTGGTCCTGGCGTACGGCGTGTACCTGGTCGCGGACGGCCTCCACACTTCGGGGGTGATCGCGGTCGTGGTGGCGGGACTCATCATCGGGAACTACGGCCGCATGTTCTCGATGAGCCCGACAACGCGCATCTCGCTGTCGCACTTCTGGGATGCGACGGCCTTCATCGCGAACTCGCTCTTGTTTCTGTTGATCGGGCTCGAGCTCGACATCGGTCGCTTGTGGGCCTTCGGGTTGGCCACGGTCGCCACGTTCGGGCTCATGGTGCTGACGCGCACCCTCGTCGTGAGCGGCTCGTTCACCCTCGACAGGCTCATGGGCGGAAGGCGTCTCCCGCGCGGCTGGCTGTCGGTCGTGAACTGGGGCGGCGTGCGCGGTTCGATTCCGATCGCGCTCGTCCTGGGGTTGCCGACCGCCGGACTGCTGACGGGCGAGCTCCGATCACAGCTGATCGCGGTGGTCTTCGGTGCCGTGTTTCTGTCGCTGGTGATCCAGGGCACCAGCATGAAAGGGCTGCTCGGACGTCTCGGGCTCGTCGGGCTCAGGGCCGAAGAGCGAGAGTACGAAGAGGCGCTGGGTCGGGTGTGGTCGACGCGGGCCGAATTGCAGACCCTCGAGGCCGTCTATCGCGACGGGGAGGTCGAGGAGGGGAGCTATGCCGCGATCAAGGCACGTCTGGAAGGGTCGTTCGAGGACGCGGCGGGGACGGCTCGCCGCACTGCCCGCGAGAATGACCTGATTCGCGCACGACAGCTCGCTCGAGCCAGCGAGCGCATCCTGCGAGCGGGCCGAACGGCGATCGATGATGCATTTCGCAGGGGCATGCTTAGCGACACCGTTGCGAATCGCCTGAAAGAGGAGGTGGACGCGCGGCTCGTGCAGGGTCGCGAGGTCGGTTGGGAGCAACTGTGGGGTCTGGCGGAAGATGATCACCTTCCCGCAGGTTGATCGTCTGGCGACCCCGGGCCGGGAGCGGCACGGGTTGTATTATATTGGATATCTGTAACGATTTGGCGGCGACCCACCTCGGGAGGTGAGATGGCGATCTATCGCGTGATGTACTACTCCACGATTACCGTTGGAAGCGGCGGCCGGATCACCATTCCGCAGGAGATGCGCGACGACCTCAAGATCGACGACGGAGACACATTGACCGCGCGTTTGGAGGAGAGCGAAGGCGGACAACGCCAGGTCACCGTGTGGAAGTCGACGGGCGAGGCACCCGTACAGGCCTGAGCCGAACTGGATCGCCCGGCGGGGAATGCCCGCCGGGCCTCACACCCCGGGGCCTGGGTTCTCCGGCCCCGTATCGCCGAAGTTGATGGCCATCGTTCCGAAGAGCAGGTCCACGAAACCGCAGTTCACGTAGCCACTCTCCAGCATCAACTGCATGACCCCGTCCTGCCCAGGAAAGCGACGCAAGGACTCCGGGATGTAGACATACGCCTCCGGGTCGCGGTGAAGCGTCCACCCGACCGCGCGCGTCGAGAGATTCAGATAGCCGAAGTACGCCTTGCGGAGAGCGGGAGACCGCGGGTGCGCGAAATCCAGCGCCAGGAGCCTCCCGCCGGGCCGGAGGCAGCGTCGGATCTCGGCCAGACACCCGGGCAGATCCGCGAAGTTTCGGAGCCCGTACCCGATCACGACACGATCGAACGCGCCGTCAGGGAAGGGGAGCTGGATGGCGTCGGCCGAGATCCACCCGGACAGCGTTCCGCTCGCCGGCTCGCGCCCCTGGCCCACGCGCATCATCGCCGGTGTCAGGTCGACCGCGACGACCAGCCCTTCGGGACCGAGGTGCCGTGCTGCACCGAAAGCCAGATCCCCGGTGCCCGCAGCCAGATCCAGCACTCTGTGGTGGGGCTCCAATTCGGCGAGCTGAAGCAGCGAGCGCTTCCAGCGACGGTGAAGACCCATGGACATCACGTCGTTGGTCAGGTCGTACCGCCGAGCGACCCGCCCGAAGAGCGCGCGCACATACCCGCGCTTCGACTGGGGATCCGCGATCTGTGATCGGATTCGCTCGTTCAGACCCATGTGCGCAACGTTAGCCCGCCCGGGCGTCGTCTGGCGAGGGGCGTGTGCGGTATCCAGGCAGCCTATGTCTTTTTCCGGGGACCTTGTGTATCCACCGTATACGCGTATACAATGGATACATGGCCATCCCGCAACCGATATGCACACGCCTTCCCCCGCCGCTACTCGACGAGATCGACTCGTTCATCTACGAACACGGCTACGGACCGTCCGTCGGTCTCCGTCGGATCGTCGAGGAGTGGGTCGCGCTCAATCGGTTCGCCCTGCTGGAGTTCCGAAGCGGTCCGTTTGGACGGCGGGCTGCGCTTCGAGGCGGTCCTGAAGTGTGGGAGATCGTCTCCGTTTGGCAGCGACTGCCGGGCCACACGGACGAGATCTTCCGCCACTTTGGCTGGTTGGAGCGCGACGCGATCCTCCAGGCGCTCGACTTCTACCAGGACTTCCCCGCCGACATCGATGAGATCCTGCGCCTCAACGAGCGCCTCTCCCAGCGGCGTCCGAAATGACGGTCGAGGCCTGTGCGGTAACGGTCGGGTGCGAGCCATGACGAGGGGCATGTGGTTGATGTTCGACTCCACGATCCACTACGAGACCTACCGGACCCTCGCCGAACGAGGGATCTCGTGCATACACGCGGGCGAGGAGGGCCTCGCGGGTTCCGACGCGGTGGGACTCCTCGAGAGCGCCATCGAGGATGAGTGCGTGCTCGTTTCGCGGAATTGCGCCGATCTCGCCCGATTGGCCGAGGCATTGCGGCGGGAGTCACGCACCTTCCCGGGTATTCTGCTCATCGGCGAGGAACTGGACGCGTGGGATGTCGAGGCGCAGGCCGACGCGATTCAGCGCTGGGTAGCCGAATCCACGCCCGAGACGAGCCGCGACACGTGCGCGTGGCTGTAACGGCTTATGCGGGGGGGACGCGCGGCGGGGGACGCGCCGCGGGGGACACGACCGCAGGGGACACGCCGCGGGGGACACGCCGCGGCTAACTGGCGGACAGGACTCGCAGCAGCACCCGCGCCTTGTCCCGCGTCTCCTGCCATTCCCGGGTCGGCACGGAGTCGTATACCACGCCTGCCCCCGCCTGGGCGTACGCGCGCTCACCGACCGCCAGGATCGTCCGGATTACGATGGCCATGTCGAGGCGGTCCGCACCGTACCCGATGTAGCCGGCCGCTCCTCCGTAGGGACCGCGACGCGTCGGCTCCAGCTCGTCGATGATCTCCATCGCTCGCACCTTGGGAGCCCCGGTCAGCGTCCCTGCCGGGAAACAGGCACGCAGGGCATCCATCGCGCTGCACCCGTCTCGCAGACTCCCGGTCACCTCGCTGACGAGGTGCATGACGTGGCTGAACCGCTCGATTTCCATGAAGCGCGGAACCTCGACCGATCGAGCCCGCGCGACGCGACCGACATCGTTTCTTCCGAGGTCGACGAGCATCAGATGCTCTGCGCGCTCCTTCTCGTCCGCCAGCAACTCGTCCGCCAGCCGTTCGTCCTCCTCCTGATCGCGGCCGCGGGGACGGGTGCCGGCGATCGGACGCGTCGTGACCGTGTCACCTTCCACCCGCACCAGCGGCTCCGGCGAGGATCCGATCAACTGCATCTCTTCCAGCTCGATGAAGAAGAGGTAGGGCGAGGGGTTCTGCATCCGCAGCGCGCGGTACAGGTCTAGCGGCTCCAGCCCCATCCCGGCCTCGGCGCGCTGCGATACGACCACCTGATACGCGTCACCCGCGGTGATGTATTCGCGGATGCGTCGCACGGCTGCCTCGAAGTCCTCCTGCGTGCGGTTCCCGGTGGCTTCGATCTCGGCCTCCGGGTCGAGCGCCAGAGGTCGCAGGGCCACGGGCTCCGCGAGCCGCCCGATCCACTCCTCCAGCGAGGCGACCGCCTCGTCGTACGACGATCCGGCAGCGGCCCGGTCGAGAGAGCTATCGAGGGGGACACGGACGGCGCGAACCGCGGTCGCGCGCGAGTACACGTTGTCCAGGATCAGCACGCGGTCGGTGGCGAGGAAGCATGCGTCCGGGACATCTACATCGCGTGGCGGTGGGTCCGGCAGGCGCTCGAGCCATCGGACCATGTCGTAGCCCAGATAGCCGACCGCCCCGCCCCAGAAGCGCGGAAGCCCTTCCGCTCCGACGGGCTTCCATCGTGAGATCCAAGCGTGCAGGTCCGCGAACGGGTCCCGCGTTGGTGTGGGCGCGCCCCAGCCCGAGGCTGGCTCCCAGAGGCGGATCTCGTCACCGTCGACGCGCCACGCCTCGCAGGGCTCGCCGCCCAGAAAGCTGAAGCGCGCCCAGCGCTCGCCGCCCTCGACGGATTCGAGCAGGAAACCGAACGGACCGTTCCGCAGCTTCGCGTAGGCCGTGACCGCGGTGTCGATGTCGAACGCGAATTCCGCGCGAACCGGAACGATCGCTCCGGGTCTCGCCACGTCCAGAAAGGCATCGCGGGACGGGATCGGATTCGAGCCAAGCATGGCGATAGATTACGTTTCACGTTAGAAGGGAGGAAGAACCGGCCACCAACAAAAACGGGATCGAGTCAGCGAGATGCCAAACACGAACGAATATATCTGGGAAGTGGATCGGTGGAGCGCGCACAACTATCACCCTCTCCCGGTCGTCCTCGAGCGGGGTGAAGGATGCTGGGTGTGGGATGTCGAAGGGAACAAGTACCTGGACATGCTCAGCGCCTACTCAGCCGTGAACCAGGGGCACCGCCACCCGGAGATCATCGGGGCGCTCGAAGCGCAGGCAGGCAAGCTCACGCTGACCTCTCGGGCGTTCCACAACGACCAGATGGGCCCGTTTCTCCACGAGCTCTGCGAGGCGACCGGGTTCGAGCGGGGGCTCCCGATGAATACCGGTGCCGAAGCCGTGGAGACGGCGATCAAGGCGGCCCGGAAGTGGGGGTACCTGAACAAGGGAGTGCCGGACGGCCAGGCCGAGATCATCGTGTGCGACAACAACTTTCACGGCCGAACCACGACGATCGTGGGCTTCTCGAGCGAGACGCAGTACCGGCACGGATTCGGCCCCTTCACGCCGGGCTTCAAGCTCATCCCGTACGGTGACGCCGACGCGCTGGCGGCGGCCATCACCCCCAACACGATCGGCTTCCTGATCGAGCCGTTGCAGGGCGAGGGTGGCGTGGTCGTACCACCCGACGGGTACTTCGGTCGCTGCGTCGATATCTGTCGTGCGAACGCCGTGCTGGTCTTGAACGACGAGATCCAGACCGGCCTCGGTCGCACCGGGCGGCTGTTCTGCGGCGACTGGGATGGAGAGCGCGGCGACATCCTGATCGTCGGGAAGGCACTGGGTGGCGGTGTCTATCCGGTCTCCGGGATCCTCGCCAGCTCCGAGATCATGGATGTGTTCACGCCCGGTGACCACGGGTCGACGTTCGGCGGGAACCCCCTCGGCGCCGCGGTGGGTCGAGCGGCGCTGAAGGTGATCCTGGAGGAAGACTTGCCGGCCCGATCGGACCGATTGGGACGCCAGTTCATGGACCAGCTCGAGATGATCGACTCGCCGCACATTCAAGAGGTGCGGGGGCGCGGTCTCATGATCGGTGTCGTGGTTAAGGAGGAGTCCGGCACCGCACGACCGTTCTGCGAGGCGCTCCAGGGGCGGGGTATCCTGGCAAAGGAGACCCACGAGCAGGTGATTCGCTTCGCACCACCTCTCGTCGTCGAGGAGGAGACGCTGCAGTGGGCGTTCGAGCAGATCTCCGAAGTCGTACAGGGAGTCGGAGTGGCGGTCGGCTGAGTCCGGACCGTTCGAGCCGACCCGCTGCACTCTCCGGGCGACCTGCGGGCCGCCGGAGCGGCGGGTCGGCGCTTCCCACCGCTTCCCGCCACGTACTACCTGGAAACCCACGCAGCACGGACGCGGCACCGCGAAGGCTCGATCACCTCGCGGTGCCGGGCCTCGCCCTTTCCCGAGACGGGCCGCGCGCAACCCTATCGCGTCTGATCGTGTCCACGTATCGGACACGGAAATGGCCACAGCGAGGGAGGACAACCGGGTCCACGTGAACGAACAAGCCTTGATCAGTCGCATTCGTGACGGCGATCGGCTCGCCGCGCGCGAGCTGTACGATACGCACGTGGACCGCGTTTTTCGGATCTGTTACCGACTCGCGGGCGAGGACCACCTCGCCCAGGACTTCACGCAGGAGACGTTCGTGCGCGCCCTGACCAAGATCGACACGTTCCGCGGCGAGGCCGCCTTCGGGACCTGGCTCGGGTCGATCGCGACGTCCGTCTCGCTCAATGGCCTCCGCAAGGTGAAGCGCTTTCGCGGTCGTGAAGTCGAGCTGAAGGAAGAGTTGGGATCCGGAAGCACTCCCTCTCCGATCGAACCCGACCTCAAGGCGCGTCTCAACCACGCGATCGATGAGCTGCCGGAAGGCTACCGCACGGTGTTCATCCTGCACGACCTCGAGGGCTACACCCACGAGGAGATCGGCGAGACGCTCGGCATCCAGGCCGGCACATCGAAGTCCCAGCTGTTCCGAGCGAGGGCGAAGCTGCGCGACGAGCTGGCCGACTTCGCCGGGGAGTGGGCGTCGTGAGCGAATTGGATCGCTTCGTCGAGTTCCTCCGCCGGGCCGCGGCCGCATACAACTCTCCGCCGCCGACCCCACGCGACGACATGTGGGCGCGCATCGAGGGTCTCGTCTACGCCGGAGCCTCGGCCGACGTGGGCGCCGTCGAGGACGTCGACCCGGGCGCCCCGGATCAGGGCGCCCACGACGGGAACGGCTCGGACGTCGAGATGGACCGTTTCGTCGAGTTCCTGCGCGGGGCCGCGGCCGAGTACAACGAGCCGCCGCCCACCCCGCGGGACGAAATATGGGCCGAGGTCGAGTCCACGCTCGTGCTGGAGACCGCCGAGCAGACGACCGCCGACGAGACGGATGGCTCGGGAGCCGACGCGCTTTCGGCGGCCGCCGGAAGCTATCACGCCCCCCCGCCGCCGCCCCGCGACGAGATGTGGGGCCGGATCGAAGCGGCGTGGCAGATGCGGCGCTCCGCCGGGCCGGCGGCCCGCGATGCGGGTTTGGAACCGCTTCCGGCGCGTCCGGTCCCCGAGCTTTCGGATGCGGCGCCGGCGGGTCCGAGACGGGACCGACGGAGGGCGCTGATGGTTACCGGGCTGGCGGTCGCCGCCTCCCTGGTGATCGGGATCGCGATCGGACGACGCTCCGCCGAGCAACTGCGCTCCGATCCCACTCCCACGACCGTCGCACAGGGCGAGACACGGACACAGGGCGAGACACGGACACAGGGCGAGACACAGACACCGGTAGAGACACGGACGCCGATCGAGCTGACGGGAACGCAGGACCCGGCCATTCAGAGCGGCGAGGCGGGAACCGAGACGCGGGGGACCCCGAGTGCCGGGCGAAGCGCGACACTGGAGACAGCGCCTTCACCGGGTGCGCGCCTGGCAGCCGCCGAGCCACAACGGCTCGGCGCGGGGACGGATGAGCGGCGAGCCATACCGGTGGACAGGCCGTCTCGCCGCGATGTAGCGGTCCACTACGCCACGGCGGAGCACCTCGGCCGCACGGAAGCGCTACTCACGACGTTTCGTACCGACCCCGAGGCGGCGAATGGCGAGATCTCGCGGTGGGCAGGAGAGCTCCTGGCAGAGACTCGCCTGTTGATGGATACGCCGGCCGGCCGCGATCGGCGAACGACCGCCTTGCTTCAGGAGCTGGAGCTGGTTCTCGTGCTGATCGCGGCGCTGGGTGAGGACGCGCCGTCGGGTGAGCGCGCGTTCGTGGCGAACGGGCTGGATCGGCAGGGCACGCTGCCGCGATTGAGGGCCGCGATGCCGAGCGGTCTGGCCGGTTCGCGGCGAGTGGGCACGTAGCTGAGCGCCCGGTTGGCAAACTCGCGCTGGCGGGGACGGCAGAGCCCGATGAGAAAGCGGGGAATACCGGCACTGAGAATCATCGACACCGAGACACTGAGAATCATAGATACCGAGTTCGAGGAGCTAGAACGATGACCACGATCAGGACGCGAATTCTCGCGATGGGGCTGGGGCTGGGGCTGATGCTTCCAGTCGCCGCCCGCGCGTCGGAGGGTGAGGTCACCTTCGACGAGTCGAGCCTGATGGCTCAGCAGGAGACCCAGCGCGAGGCAGAGGCGGCGTACCGCGCGGCGCGCGAAGCGCTGAACAGCCGCAACTTCCAGCATGCGATCCAGCAGTTCAGCCTGCTTCGGGACAGCTATCCGGCGTCGCAGTACGTGGGCGACACCTTTTACTGGCAGGCGTTCGCGCTCTACCGGCTGCAGGAGCTCAAGGAAGCGCTGCGGCTGATCGACATCCAGCTGGAGTCGTTCCCGGATGCGCGCACGTCGCGTGAAGCGCGCGAGCTCCAGCTCCGCCTGCAGAGTCTCCTCGGCCAGCGCGGCGACGCGCGGGCCGCCGAGCGGGCCCTTCGACAGGCCGAGCGTGCCCTCCTGCAGAGCGCCGAGACGGCAGCGCAGGCGGAAGCGCGCGCACAGGCGCGTGCCGAGGCGCGGGCGATGAGAAGCCCGCGTGACCGCCAGCAGCAAGCTTGCGAGGATGAGGACGACGTCCGCAGCGCCGCGATCAACGCGCTTATGCAGATGGACACCGAGCGCGCGCTGCCGGTCTTGATGAAGGTCCTCGAGCGCCGTGACGAGTGCTCCGCTCCCTTGCGCAAGCAAGCGATCTTCGTCCTCTCACAGCACGGCGACGCCGACCAGGTCGAGACGATCATGCTGGATGTCGCCCGGAACGATCCCGACCCCGAGGTGCAGGCATCGGCCGTCTTCTGGCTCTCGCAGGTCGGCTCGGAACGGGCGGTGGACGCTCTGGCCGACATCCTGGCCACGTCGGACGATCCGCGAATCCAGGAAAAGGCGATCTTCGCGCTCTCGCAGCACATGAGCGACCGGGCCGCGGCGATCCTGGCCGACTACGCGAGGGACGAGTCCAAGCCGGATCATCTCCGCGCAGAGGCGATCTTCTGGATGAGCCAGCACAGCGCGTACTCGGATCCGCAATTCCTGATCGACCTCTATCCGCAACTCGACTCGCCGGAGCTGAAGGAGAAGGTGTTCTTCGCCCTCTCGCAGGTGCATGACGAGGCGGCGCTCGAGTGGATGCTCCAACGGGCCCTGGACCCGAACGAAGACATGGAGCTCCGTCAGCAGGCGCTCTTCTGGGCGGGACAGGGTGGCATCGAGATCTCGCGGCTGGATGGTCTGTACAACACCGACCTCGACCGGGAGATGAAGGAGCAGATCATCTTCGCGCTCTCGCAGCGGCACGACGAGCCGGGTGCGATCGACCAGATGATCCAGATCGCACGCACCGAGACCGATCCGGAGCTCCGCAAGACGGCCATCTTCTGGCTCGGACAGAGCGGTGACGAGCGAGCGATCCAGTTCCTGCTGGAGCTGGTCGAGCCGTAGACGGGACCGAGATCCGACACCGGCCGCGGGACGCCATGTGTCGCGGCCGGCGGATCTCCGGCGGCAGCCTCTTCGAGCCACGACAACCCACAAGAAGCGGGACATACAAGAAGCGGGGCACCACGATGACACACACGAGGCACGGTTCGGCGAAGCTCCGACTCACCGGAGGTGGCCTGATGCTCGCGGGCGCTCTCCTGGCTTTCGGGTCGAGCGATCTGTCCGGGCAGACCCTGGACGGCCGCGTCGCGGCGGCGCCGGACGGGTATGTCCGATTCCAGTACGAGGCGCGCCCGGGGGTATGCGGGAACGGACACTGGATCTCCACCGACGGTGAAACCCGGATCCGGCGAGGGGATTCGGACGAATGCGACTGCGCGTGCGAGGAGGGGCCGGTCCGGATCGAGATGCGCGTGCAGGGTGGAGCCGTCCGCGAACTCGACGCCGATGTCGGTGGGACCTGGGCCGAGCGTTCGGGCAATGTGACGGATCTGGGAGATGTGTCGCCGGCCGAGGCCGCCGACTACCTGCTGACCCTGGCCGAGACCGCCGGGTCCGACGTGGCGGAGGACGCGATCTTCCCCGCCACGATCGCTCGTGGCGTCGAGGCATGGCCGCGGCTGCTCCAGATCGCGCGAAACGATGACGTACACCGCAAGGCACGGCGTCAGGCTGTCTTCTGGCTGGGCCAGGAGGCCAGCGAACGCGCTACCGAGGGCCTCGAGTCCATCATCCAGGACGAGGACGAGCTCGAGGTACGAGAGAGCGCCGTTTTCGCGCTATCGCAGCGTCGAGAGGAAGCAGCGGTCGACGCCCTGATCCGGATCGCGCGTGACCACGAGGAGCCCGAGCTCCGTAAGAAGGCCATCTTCTGGCTCGGTCAACGGGGCGAAGATCCCCGCGTGCTCGCGCTGTTCGAGGAGTTGCTCGGCGGCGGACCCTGATCCACGACACGACCACCAACCGAAACACCGCCCGACGGCCGCCGAGCTGGGTGACCGTCGGGCGGTTTTGCTTGGCCAATCGATCTCTGATCCCTTAGCTTCCGCGCGCCGTACGGGTTTTTTTCGGCGCCGTACGGGTTTATTCCGGCGCCGCACGCCCCGCGGGCGAAGCCACCCGTTCGGGACCACGCGTGTCGAACGGATCGGATCGGATCGGTTTGGACCGAATGGCAGGTAGATGAACAGCATCGAGCGCGAGAAAGTCGGGCCGCTCCCGGTGTGGGGCTGGGGCCTCGCCTGCGGCGTGCTGGTTTGGTGCATCTACGTCCTGACGCTCGCGCCGACGACGGGTTTCTGGGACACCTCGGAGTACGTCGCGACCGCGCAGATCCTCGGTATTCCACACCCGCCCGGGAACCCTCTGTTCGTCGTCATCGGGCGTGTGTGGATCCTGCTCCTCGAGTGGACGGGGGTGAGCGTTCCCGTGCGCATCAACCTGCTCAGCGCCACGCTTTCGGCCGGGGCCGCCGTGTTCTGGTTCCTGTCCATAGCACGAATCGTCGCGCACTTCTGGCAGAGCCGCCGCGATATCGTCGTAGGGGCGTGGGTGGCGACGTTCGTGAGCGCCACGGCGTTCACGGTGTGGACGCAGTCGAACCTGAACGAGAAGGTCTACACGGTCTCGTTGTTCGTCGTCGCGCTCATCACCTACCTGGCGCTGGTGTGGGAGGACGAGGCGGAGACGCCGAGGGGAGACCGTCTCCTGCTGCTGATCGCGCTCATCATCGGCTTGGGCGCAGCGAATCACACGATGTCGATCCTCCCGATCCCGGCGCTCCTCCTCTTCGTGCTGTGGCACCGGTGGCGGACGATCCTGCGCTGGCGCCTGGTCCTCGGCTCGGGGCTGATGCTCGCGGTGGGGTTTTCGGTGCAGCTGCTCTTCGTCCCGATCCGATCGGCCCAGAATCCGATCATCGACGAGGCCGACCCGGAGTGCGCGTCGCTGGTCGAGGCGCTCATACCCAAGACGTACGAGGATCGCTACGGGGACAAGAAGCTCGGCGTCGTGTGCGAGGACCTCGCCCTGTCGCTGATGCGGGACCAATACGCGAAGCCGCCGTTGAGCGAGCGCCAGGCGCCGCTCGGCGCGCAGTACGCGAACTACTGGCAGTACTTCGACTGGCAGTGGGCGCGAACGCTCGGACGCGGTCCGCGCTCGGCGGTGACCGTGATCTTCCTGTTCCTCGCGCTGCTGGGCTTGTGGCAGCACTGGAAGGGGGATCGGGACAGCTTCCTGTTCCTGGGGACGTTGCTGTTCACGATGTCGTTGCTGCTCGTCTACTACCTCAACTTCAAGTACGGCTATTCGCTGTACTCGGATACCGTCCCGAACATCAACGATCACGAGGTGAGGGAACGCGATTACTTCTACGTCATCGGGTTCAGCCTGTGGGGGTTGTACGTCGGGCTGGGGATTACGGCGCTCTGGGGCCAGCTGGCGGCCCACTTCGACGCGCGGCTCGAAGGTGTCGAGGGAGCCGTCTCATCCGGCTACAAGCGGGCGGCCCCCGTGCTGGGCCTGGCGCTCGTCCCGCTTCTCTTCAACCTCGGGTTGGCCAACCGGGCGGGCGATTTCGCGGCCCGGGACTGGGCGTACAACATCCTGCAATCGGTCGAGCCGTACGGGGTCCTGTTCACCAACGGCGACAACGACACGTTCCCGCTCTGGTATCTGCAGGAAGTGGAGGGGATCCGGCGGGATGTGACGGTCATCGTCCACTCCTACCTGGGGACGCAGTGGTACCCCAGGCAGCTGCGCCAACTCACGTCGCCGTGTGAGCCGGGCGTGGATCCGGAGGAAACCCCGACGGTGATCGTGTGCCAGCGTCCGTTCGACCACGAGACGGCCATCAGTCCATACCGCGAGCACCCGGCAACCCCGCCCACGCGCTCGATCATCGACTACACGGATGAGGAGATCGAGGCGTTACCCACGTTGGTGCCGATCCAGCAGGACACGGTGCTGCGGGTCACCGACTGGGTCAACGCGTACCTGCGGACCGGGGACTACGTGACGTACCCGGACATCCTGGTGTATCACATCGCGCAGAACTCACTGGGTGACCGGCCCGTGTACTTCGCGGTGACGGCGCCGCCGGTCTACTCGGTGTGGGGGTTCCAGCCCCACATGCTGCGACAGGGGCTGGCGTTCAAGCTGGTGGACGGCCCGCTCGAAGAGACCGTCGATACGGTGAACATCGGCGAGCAGCTACCCGGCTCTCCCCCGTGGATCGATCGTCCCCGATCGCGCGAGCTGCTGTGGGACGTGTTCCAGCTCGATTACCTGCTGGATTGGGACATCTGGCCCGAGCCCTCCACCCGGGCCAGCATTCCGGCGCAGTACTACCTCGCCTACATCACGCTGGGGTTGGCCGAGGAGCTCGTCGACAACCGCGAGGAAGCGGACCGCAGCCTCGTGCGGGCGGATCGTCTCTTCCAGCTCTCGAATCCGGACGCACCGTAGCGACACGGGCTACGACACGGGCTACGCATCTGCCGGGCCAGGTGCACACGGAGACGGGTGGAGACGGGTCGAGTGACGCCGCGAGGGATCAGCTGCCGGGGCGGACCGCCCCCATGAAGATCGACACCAGCAGGAAGAGCCCGATCAGCGAGCCGACGACCGCGTTGCGCTTGCGGAACTTCACGTACGCCGCACTGTCTTCGCCGGCAGCCGCTCTCGCCTCCGCGGCGCGCGCCAGGCGGTCGGCGAGCGGGATCTGGTACAGCAATGCGAGCAGAAACGCGACCGACCCGAGCAGCTGCATCTGGAACAGCCAGTGGTCCGGGAACGGCCGGAAGAAGCCGTAGTCGAGAAGCCCCGCCAGCCAGAACCCCGACGCCATCGTCAGGAGCATCCCGACCAGCCCAGGTCCTTTGAGCAGATGGCTCGCGGCCCGGTACGTGAACGCGGCCACGTCGCGGTTGTCCGACCTCGCCGCGCGCACGGTGATGGCGGCGAGGGTGAAGGTCACACCGAGCCAGAGCGCGAAGCCCAGGATATGAAAGAACAGTAGCAGACCGGGCATGTTCATGGCCCGCAAGCTCGGTTCGGCGCCCCGAGTGGTCAAGCCTCGTGCCGGGTCGGGCCGGCGTGGTCACGCGGTCTACCCACGACCGCCGATCCGGACCCCGAACACGTTGCGTCCCCTCAGCTCGGTTGCGAGCTTCCGATCCGCATGTCCAACTCGCGATCGTCAGACCCCGCAGTAGGATCCGGAGGCACGGACTCGTCGCGCGCCTACGACGCCGTGATCGTGGGTAGCGGGTTCGGCGGATCCTTCATCGCGCACACCCTCGTTCGTGCCGGGCTCGATGTGCTCATGCTGGAGAGGGGCGATTGGGTGGAGCGCGGCCCGCACAACTGGGCCGAGGACGCCTCGGTCGACCTGACCCCCTTCTACACGACCGAGACCCCGTACCGTGTCCTGGCGGGTGGAAACGCCAAAGTCATGGGTGCCTACAGCTGCGTGGGGGGGCCGTCGGTGTTCTACGGTGGCGTTTCGATGCGGTTTCGAGAGGCGGACTTCGAAGCTGACCCCGACATCGTCGGCGATTCGGGGGCCGCTTGGCCGTTCCGCTACGCCGATCTGGAACCGTACTACGCGCGGGCCGAGCGGTTGCTCGGTGTGGCGGGGGAGGGGGGGCAGGATCCCACCGAGCCGCCGCGCAGCTCGCCCTATCCGCACCGCCTCGACGGTTTGTCGGAGACCTCGCGGAGGATCGGGGAAGCCGCGCGCTCGCTGGGCCTGCGGCCGTTCCGAATGCCGCTGGCGATCAACTACCGGGCCGCGGATGGCCGGGCGGCGTGCGTGGCCTGCACGACGTGCGACACCTTCGCGTGTGCCATCGGCGCGAAAAACGACCTGGCCACCCACACCCTGCCCGACCTGATCGGGCGCGGGCTCGAGCTGAAAGCGAACACCGTCGTTACGCGCCTCGAGGCCGAGGCGGGACGGATCACCTCCCTGCTGTGCCACGACAAGTTGGCCGACGGACCCCGCCGGTACCGCGGAAAGCTCGTGTTTCTGTGCGCGGGGGCTATCGGCTCGCCGCATCTCCTGCTGGCTTCGAACCTGGCCGATATGAATCCGGGCGGCGAGACGATCGGCCGCTACCTGATGAGGCACTGCAACGCGATCGTGTTCGGCTTCTTCCTCAGGCATCCGAACAAGCCCGCGGAGTTTCACAAGCAGCTCGCCATGCACGACTTCTACTTCGGCCACCCGGAGGTGCAGAGCCCGCCCGGCAAGCTCGGGAGCATGCAGCAGCTGCAATCGCCGCCCGAGGGCCTCGTGAAGGCCATGCTGCCGTGGCCCGTGGGCCAGGTGCTCGCGCCGGCCGTACGGCGCCTCACCGGGCTACTGGTGATGGCGGAGGACATGCCGCGGTACGAGAATCGGGTAGCCCTGGACCCGACCGTGGAGGATCGCTACGGTCTGCCGCAGCTGACGATTGCGCACCATTACACACCTCGTGACCTGGCTGCCTGCCAGGCGCTGGTCCGGCAGGCGAAGCGCGTATTGCGAGCCGCGGGAGGACTGGTTTCGTACGTGCACGACATCCGAACCTTCTCGCATGCGGTCGGGACCGTCCGAGCGGGCGAAGACCCGGCCACCACCGCGCTCGACCCGCATTGCCGCTTCCGGGGGGTCGAGAACCTGTACGTCGTGGATGGGAGCTTCATGCCGACCTCCGCCGGTCTGAATCCGAGCCTGACGATCGCGGCCAACGCGCTGCGCGTGGGTGAGCACGTTCTGGCCGAGCACGGCGTATCCACCGGGGAGCAGGCCGAGAGTTCCCCGGGGGGGAGCGTCGTATGACCGGGCGGCAGCCTCTGAATCTGGCGTTTCTGGGGTGTGGCTACGCGACGCGGCTGCACAGCCGCACGCTGGCCAGAGTGGATCCCGGCGTGCACCGCTTCTACGCGAGCCGGGATAGCGAGCGAGCGGAGGCTTACAGCCGCAAGCATGGCGGCAGCGGCCACTTCGGCTCGTACGAGGCGGCTCTCGGGGATCCATCGATCGACGTCGTGCTGGTCGCCACACCGCCGGACTCGCACCTGGATCTCACGCTGCGGGCGCTTCGGGCCGGCAAGCACGTCATCGTCGAGAAGCCGCCCTTCCTGCACGCCTCGGACTTCGAATCGGTGATCGAGACACGGCGTGAGGCGGATCGTCAAGTCCTTGTGGCGGAGAACTACTTCTACAAGCCGCTCACCTCCGCGCTCCGGAGGGCGCTCGAGGACCGCGCCGTGGGCGACGTGCTGTTCGTGCACGTGAACGCGCTCAAGGAGCAGCACGTCGATGACTGGCGCGGCGACGCGGAGACGTCCGGCGGCGGAGCGCTGTTCGAGGGCGGGATACACTGGATCTCGTTCCTCGCCAGCCTCGGCATGAAGGTGCGGGCGATCCGGGGCGCTCGCGCCGGCTCCGAAGAAGGGTTGGAGAGAAGCGTCGCCGCCACGATCCGCTACGAGGGAGGGGCCGTCGGGACGCTGCTCTTCTCCTGGCAGGTTCCGTCGCTGTTCAAGGGCCTGCGATTGTCGAGGGTGTTCGGGCGCGAGGGATCGATCACGTTCGAGTCCAACGGGCTGTTCGTCGTCATTCGGGGCCGGCGGAAGCGGGTGATCCTCCCGGGACTACGGGACATCGCCGGCTACCGCGCCATGTTCCGCGATTTCCTGGCGACGCTGCGAGGAGAGAGAGAACCCGCGTACACGCTCGAGCTGGCGCGGCGGGACCTCCGCCTCGTCGAAGCCGTGTACCGGTCGATGCGAGCGGGTGACGAGAACCTGGATGATTAGGCTCCGCGCCCGCTGACGCCCTTGGCCGCGCATTCACGTCAGAGGGCGCGGTTGACGCGCTCTGTGTGAGAGAGTCCAGGATGCTCGACATCCGCGGCATTGTCGTTTACGGAGCGATTCTCTCCGTACTGGTCTCGCTCATATTCCTGCTGGCCGTACTCTTCAATCCTCGCTTCGCTCGCAACGATTTGCCAAAGGACATCCAGGACAGGGTCCCACCGCTCACGAGACGGGAAAAGCTGCAGGCGCAGTTGTTCTTGCTTCCCGTTATCGCTCTCGCGATCGGGATTCCTCTTGCATTCGGCCTCGCACTCAAGAGCGAGCACGGGAGCGACGTTTCGTACTTGGCCCTTACTGGCCATGTCTTGGCCGTACTCCTCATGGCCAATGTCTTCGAGTTGGTCGTACTGGATTGGCTCATCTACTGCACGATCACACCGAAACGGCTTGTCATTCCGAACACGGAAGGCATGGCGGGCTACAGGGACTACCTCCACCAATTGAGATCCCATGCTCGTGGCGCGGTGGTCATGGTGTTCCTGTCTCTGGCACTTGCCGGAGTGGTATTGCTGATCACCTAGATGCGCCGTCCGCCAGGCGATCGCTGCGAACTCGAGTGGTCTGGCTCGACGAAACCTAAGCCGCCGCCGGGGAGGGAGTGCGGGGCGGCTCCTGTGGAGCCGCCCCTCCTCAGTTACCGCTGGATGACCTCTTCGCAGGTCTCGTGGAAGAACTGCTGCTCGCTGCCTCGCTGCGGTGGACCTCCATCACACACGTCGTACCCACCATGGCCGACGTGCGAATCCAGGCCCGGACCGCCGAGCACGAGATCGTCGCCGCCCTCGCCTCGAACGCCGCCCCAGAAGAGCTGGTCGTTCGGGTCGTCCGGATCGTCGCCGCAGCCGGCGATGATGGTCGCGTTACCGCCCAGGTAGATCTCCCTGGGCCCTCTCAAATCGTGCCCGGGACCGCCGGCAACCCGATCGTTGTCCGGGCCACCGCGCACGTTGTCACAACCCTCGCCGCCGTCGAGGTCGTCCTCGCCAAACCCGCCGAACAGCCGGTCGAACCCGGGACCGCCTCGCAGGATGTCGTCTCCGTTGCCACCCCAGAGGCCACCGACCCGTCCCAGTGCGAGGTTGAAATCACAACCATCGCCCGGTCCGGCCTCCGGTATGTCATCTCCGGGGCCGCCATCGAGTTCATCGTCTCCGTCGAGCCCAAGGATCCGGTCACAACCGGGTCCGCCCGAAAGGTAGTCGTCTCCGGGTCCGCCCAAGATCGTGTCGTCGCCTCCGAGCCCGAAGATGCGGAGGTCACGGGTCTCACCACTGTCGTGGCAGAGGATCACATCCCGCTCCTCGGTGCCGTAGATGGTGGTGCCACGGATCGTCACTCCTTCGCTGAAGCGGCACAAAGCCGGAGCCTCCTGGGCATTGAATGCGACATCGGGCGCGATGGGGTCCAGCGCTTCGCGCTCGCACGCGGCCAGAAGAAGTAGAAGCGCGAGAGCCGCAACGGGTATCATCGTGGTACGTCTCATGGGGCCACCCCTCTTGCCGTTTGGGGTACGTCAGGTGCGGCTGCCAGCAGTCGTGGCGCGCATCGCCGCTGCACGTCATGGCTGGGGCAAGGAACAAGGCCACCATGACGCGGCTTTCCCCCCGCGCAAGTCAGGAGAAGCCCTGCATTCGTTGTGGGGCAAGCACGACTCTGGGTGTAGGAGCTGCGTGGGCCGGTCCGATCAGAGCCGCCCGCGTGATTTGACGCGGTCGGGTCGATAGGGACGTATCATCTCGGCCGTGGTCAGAGTGGCCGGACGTCAAGATGCGTCGAGCCGGTGATTAGCCTCCGGCTGCCGCGTCCCACTCCTCGCGGGTGGTGGGTACCAGCGGCTCGATCTCACGCTCGGCGAGGGCGGCGTTCAGCTCGGTCAGGCGGGTGCCGACGAAGTCGTCGAACCGGGTTCGGACGCCCGTCATCTCGTCCTCGAATCCGTCGGTACGCGTTAGCTGCGAGTCGCTCGGGCGACCGTCGTAACCGGAGACCGACCCGAACAGGTTGCCCATCCGCTCCCGCAGCTTGTCTGCGCTGCGATCGAGGCCCCTCTCCGAAGATTGAACGAGGTCCGTTCGATACGTCTCGAGCTCGTCGGCGTACGCCGTCAGCCGCCGGCCAAGACGGGAGGACTCATCGACTTCGACCACCGCCGCCTTGGCCGCGTCACGCAGCTCGATCGCGGTCTCCACCATGTAGGTGAGGTCTTCCAGGAGTCGGTACAACCGAAGCGACGTTTGTTGGGCGAGGCGCCGGTCCTCGGCCGTGTGAGGGGAGCGCGGGTCAGGCAGGATCGCGACTTCTCCCTCGTACGTGTTGTCGCCCTTGGTCAACCGCACGGTGTACGCGCCCTCGAGCGCGCGAGGTCCCCGGAAGACGTTCACGAAGCCGGTGGCCGGTGGGACCCTCGGCGGACGCAGCCGCATCTGCCAATCCACCCGGTTGAAGCCGCGCCGCTTGCTCCCGGCCATGGACGCGACCGACCGGCCCTCACCATCGAGCACCTCGACCGTGAGGTCGCCGAACAGGTGACGGCGTGGCTGATAGTAGACGATCCCGGCGGCCTCGGGCGGGTTCTCTCCGGCGAACTCGGCATCGCCGGGGAACTCCTGAAGGGAGCCGGCCGGCGTCATGGCGGCGGCTCTCGTGGGGAGCATGGTGACCTCGGCCGTCAGCGCCTCGGATGTCAGGTGCCTGAGCGGAGTCAGGTCATCGAGGATGTATATCCCGCGCCCGTGCGTCCCGATGATGAGGTCGTGATCGCGCGGATGGATCGCGAGGTCGCGCACGGCGACGGGCGGCAGCCCTCCGTTCTCCGCCGTGAGACGGGCCCAGTTCTGCCCTCCATCCAGGCTCAGGAACAGACCCATCTCCGTGCCGAGGTAGAGCAGGTCGGGGTTCTCCGGATCCTGCTTGATCACGTGCGCGTACCCGTTCAGCGACTCCGTCGCGAGCGACGTCCAGGTCCCGCCGTGGTCATCGGTTCTGAAGACGTAGGGAGCCATGTCGCCGGTCCGGTGCCCGTCGAAGGTCACGAACGCGGTCGAGGCGCCGTGCGGGCTCGCTTCCACGTGCGACACCCAGGTATTCGCCGGCACCCCGACCGCGCCGACGACGTTGGTCCAGGTCATGCCGCCATCGCGGGTGACGTGCAGGTTCCCGTCGTCCGTCCCCGCCCAAACCACGGCTGGGTCCAGTGGGGACTCACTGATCGTGTAGATCGTCGTGTGATTCTCGGCGGTGGAGTTGTCGATCGTGAGGCCCCCTGACTCCTTCTGCCGCTGCTTCTCGGGGTCGTCGGTGGTCAGGTCGGGCGACATCCTCTCCCACGAATCTCCGCGATCTCGAGACCGGAATACGTATTGGGCTCCCACGTACAGCGTGCCGGGATTGGCGCGGCTCACGTGGATCGGTGTGTTCCAGTTGAAGCGTAGGGCCGGCTCGTACGGGCTCGCGTACGGGCGGATCTCGCGCTGCTCGCCCGTGGTGCGCGAGATCCGCTGCAGGTTCCCGCCCTGCGATTCCACGTAGATGAACTCGGAGTCACCCGGATCGACGAAGGCGTGAAAGCCGTCGCCGGGAAAAATGTTGCGCCAGTCGCGGTTGCGGACCCCGCCCCGGGCTCGGGAGGCGCCGGTCCAGGTCCCGTTGTCCTGCAGTCCGCCGTACACGTTGTACGGCCACTCCATGTCGTAGCTGATCTCGTAGAACTGCGACAAAGGGAGCGTTCGTACGTGCCGCCAGGTCCTCGAGCGGTCCTGCGAGATGTACAGCCCACCGTCCGTACCCAGCAGCAGCTCGCTCGGGTTGTCCGGGTTGACCCACAAGGCGTGATGGTCGCTGTGCACGCCGCCACCGAACGGTGAGCCTCCAATGCCGCCGAACGTCTCCCCGCCATCCATGGAGATGCCCATCGACTGCGCCATCTTGTAAACGCGCTGATGGTCGGTGGGGTCCACGATGACGTGCGCGTAATAGAACGGGCGCGACCGGACCTGCCCGCCCGAGCTCACCTCGTTCCAGGTCGAGCCGAGATCATCGGACCGGTAGAGCGCGGTGGAGTCGGCCTCCACCACCGCATAGACCACGTTCGGGCGCGAGGGCGCCACGGCCACGCCGATGCGCCCCTTCTCCCCCTCGGGGAGCCCGTCCGTCAGCTCCTCCCACGATTCTCCGCCGTCGGTGGAGCGGTACAGCCCGCTCCCCGGCCCTCCCGACTTGAAGAACCACGGCCAGCGACGGTACTCCCACATGCCGGCGTACAGGATGGAGGGGGCGTGCGGATCCATCGCTAGGTCGGCGCACCCGGTGTCGTCGTCCACGTACAGCACTCTGTCCCAGGTCTCGCCGCCGTCGCGGGTGCGGAAGACACCGCGCTCCTCGTTGGCGTCCCACAGATGACCCGTGGCGCATACGAAGACGGTTTGACCGTCGTTGGGATCGATCGCGATCCGCGCTATGCGCTCCGAATCGCCGAGCCCCATGAATTGCCACGACTCACCGTCGTCGGTCGTCCGGTACAGGCCCGTCCCGATCGACACGCTGTTCCGGACCCAGGTCTCCCCGGTCCCGACCCATACCGTCTCGGGATCTGACGGGTCGATGGCGATGGCCCCGATCGACTGCGTGTGTGCGTCGAACACGGGCTCGAAGGTCGTGCCGGCGTTGGTGGACTTCCACACCCCGCCGCTCGCGGCCCCGACGTAGATGATGAGTGGGTCGCCGGGGACGGCATCGATAGCGGCGATGCGGCCGCTCATCACGGCGGGTCCGATCGCCCGCGCGGGCAACCCGCCGAGATCTGCGGATGTGATCGGGATCTGGGCGGCCGTCGGCCGTGCAGTACCGAGACCTGCCGTGGCCACCAGGACAGCGGCGGCCGGAACGGATACGAGACGGCATCGGGTGCTCATGTGTCGCCTATGTGATTCGGGTCAAACGGTCGCGATCCGACCGCGCCGGAGCCTGGCCGCGGGCGTACCCCGCAAAGAGGCCCGGTCCGCAACGTCGTCGGGCCGGGCCTCTCGGAAATCTCTAGGGAGCTCGCCGCCGCGGTCGTAGCAGACCTCGAGCGGCTATCCGCGGTTTGCTACCGCGGCCGTATCAGTTCCCCGGCATCGAGAAGATCGCGTCATCGAGGCTCACGTTGACCTCGATCGTCTCAAACGAGATGACCTGCGGCCCCATGGGTGAGCTGACCTCGATCGAGAAGGGCAGCACGAGACCCTGGACCTCCTTGTAGTCACCGAGGATCGTGGTGATCTCGCTCTCGGCTCCCTGCAGGGTCCGCACGGCCGTGACCTTGATGGGCAGGTAGTACTCGGAGTCCAGGTAGTAATAGCTGATGTCGCCGGAGTCATGCGTGACCTTGACCTTGTAGGTCTCGGTCCCCTCGACGTCTTCCTTACCGATCAGCTCGAGCGTGTGGCCCTCTTCCTCCCAGCCCACGAGCGGTCCATCGAGATCGGCCTGCTCCTTCATCTGAGATACCATGTCGGCCGGGGCCGGCTCGGGATCCGGAGAGCCCATGAAGGGCATCTGGATCCACGCGGTCTCCCCATCGTAAGCCTGAACGCCCTGCATGCCCTGAACCATGAACTCCACCCGGGACATGGCGGGACGCTTCTGCATGATCGTGATCGGAGCCTCCATGGCCCCGCCCATCATCACCATCGTCCCCGAAAGCTTCACCGATTGAATGCCCCTCCACGCGTTGAGTCCCCCGATCGCCTCGTAGTGCTTGTCGAGCACGTCGTCGAGCGATTGGGCCGCGCCGGGTCCGGCGTACAGCGTTCCAAGAGCGGCCGCCACGGCGACCAGGAAGGTCCTCCTCGTCATCCCTGTCTCCTCCTCGAAAAAGAGAATCTGAACAAGATCTCGGGTTGTCTGGTTGTATCCAGGGCCGCAGTCGCGACCGACGAACCATGTATCCCGGAGGCGCGGGAAAGGTCCCGCGTGCGGCGGCGAGTGAGGAGGGAGGCCCTCAGGCCTCTCGCATCAGGGCCTGGAGCTCGCTGATGACCCGCGGACGGTCACCCGCGTTTCGCGTGAGCACGAAGATGGTATCGTCGCCGGCCAGGGTCGCCACGACGCCGGGGACCTCCGCCTCGTCCATGGCGTTGCCCACCGCGTTCGCGCACCCACTGTGGGTCTTGATCGCGAACAGTCCGCCACCGACCGCGAAGTCGGTGGCGAACTCGCGCAGCGTCGATTGGAGCACTCGCCGCGCCGCCGGTGTGGGGGGAGGGGTCGCGCCCGCGCGGGCATACCTGGAGGATCCGTCGGCGGCTCGCACCTTCACCAGCCCCAGCCGGCGGACATCGCGCGACACGGTCGCCTGTGTAATCTCGAAGCCGCGCCGGCCGAGCGCGCGCACGAGACCCGACTGTGTCGAGATCGGTTGATCGTCCACGATGTCGAGGATCGCCCGTTCGCGCTCCCGCTGGCTCATGTCAGAGGTCTCGGAGCAGTGTTCCGGCGACGTGCGCCTGGTAAACGGGCGGCGGCTCGATCGTTCCCAGCCACCCTTCGAGCGCTGCGAGCTCCCGGTGTGCGTCCTCGAGCTGCTCGTGTACCCGCTCCGGCGCGGGGCCGCCGGGAGATGCGTGCTCGCGGACGGCCCGCCCCGGCGTGAGCGCCTCGACGACGCCGTCGTCCGCCGCCGGACAGTGAGCCTGGATCCCCTCGGCTGTCAGCTCCCAGAGCTCCAACCGGCGGACTTCCGCCTCCCGCACCGTGCGTCCTACCTGCTCGTGCGCCGTGCGAAACGGCACCCCTCGGCGGACGAGATGGTCCGCCAGCTCGGTAGCGGTCAGCATCCCTCCTTCGAGCGCCGCCTCCATGCGGTCCGTGCGATACCGAAGACCCTCGAAGATCACCGCGGCCGCGCCCAGAGAGCGCTCCACCGTTTCCAGCGCATCGAAGAGCGGCTCCTTGTCTTCCTGGAGGTCGCTGTTGTAGGTGAGGGGGAGGCTCTTCACGAGCGAGAGGAGCGCGGTCACGTGTCCGATCGTCCGCGCCGACTTCCCGCGCAGAATCTCGGCGGCCTCCGGGTTTTTCTTCTGGGGCATGCTGCTGCTGCCCTGCGAGATCGAGTCGCTCAGCTCGACGAATCGGAACTCGTGCGAGCTCCACAGGATGACCTCCTCCGCCCATCTCGACAGGTGCACCATCGCGAGAGCGCAAGCGAACGCCGTCTCCAGGATGTAGTCCCGGTCGGCGACCGCGTGCATGCTGTTGGAGAAGACTCGCGGCAAGCCCAGGAGGGCGGCCGACCGCCCCGGGTCGATCTCGAACGAGGTTCCCGCCAGCGCGCCCGCTCCGAGGGGCGAGGTCCCGGCGCCGTCATACGCGGCCCGGAACCGGCGGGCGTCCTGCGCGAGCGACCAGAAGTGCGCGAGGAGATGGTGGGCGAGGCTTACGGGCTGTGCGCGCTGGGTGTGCGTGTACCCGGGGAGCCAGCTCTCCTCGTGTGCCGCCGCCCGCTCCAGAAGCAGCCGCTGAAACGCCGTCAGCTCTCCGAAGCTCGCGGCGAGGGCCTCCCGCACGTAGAGCCGGAGGGCGACGCTCGTCTGGTCGTTTCGACTACGGGCCGTGTGCAGGCGACGGGCGGGGTCGCCGACCCGCTCTACGAGAACCCTCTCGATCCAGGAGTGGATGTCCTCATCATCCCCCTCGACGATCAACCGGCCACTCTCGACGTCGGAGAGCATTCCGGAGAGCCCTTCCAGGATGCCCGTGGCATCTTCGCGGGAGAGGATCGCTCGCTCCATGAGCATGCGCGCGTGCGCCATGGAGCCCAAGAGATCTTGTTTGACCAGCCGGCGGTCGAAGCCTAGCGAGCCGGTGAACTCGTGGATGAGGGGATCGACCGCCTCTTCGAAGCGGCCGCTCCACAGGGGTTTCGAGCCTTCCTCAGACACGCGCCTTCGGCACGGGCCGCGAACGGCGAGACCCGAACTGCTCCCCGGGTGTGCTCACGGTGGCTGAGTGGTGGTCCGGAGGCTGGATCTTTGATCCGGCCGGAGGCCCGGGGTCGGCCTCGGGCTCGGGGTCAGCCTCGGGCTCGGAGTCCGACGCCGGCTCGGTCTGCGCCGTGGCGCGGGCGGCCAACTCCGTCTGGAGGCCCCACAATCGGATGAACCCGGCCGCGTCCGCCTGGTCATACACGGCGTCATCGCTGAACGTGGCCAGATCTTCCCGGTACAGGCTAAAGGGCGACTGGCGCGCGACGGCGGACGCGGACCCTTTGAAGAGTCGCACCGTCACGGTGCCGGCCACGGGTGCGTGGACCGCCTCGACGAACGAGTCGAACGCCTGACGGAGCGGAGAGAACCAGAGCCCCTGATACACGAGCTCGGCGTAGCGGGCCGCGATGGTCCGCTTGAACGCGGCCGTATCACGATCCAGCGTGATCGACTCGAGATCGGTGAGGGCCGCGAGCAGAACCGAACCGGCCGGCGTCTCGTATATGCCGCGGCTCTTCATCCCGACAAGCCGGTTCTCGACCAGGTCCACTCGACCCACCCCGTGCGACCCGGCCAGCGCGTTGAGCGACTGGATCAGCGTCACGGGGTCCATCGCCTGTCCGTTCAGCGCAAGCGGGACACCCTGCTCGAACGTGATCTCGACGTCCCGCGGGTCATCGGGGGCCTGGCGCACGTCGACCGTCAGATCGTGCAGATCTCCCGGCGGTGGGGTGGACGGATCCTCCAGGGCGCCGCCCTCGAACGATGTATGCCACAGGTTCTTGTCGATGCTGTAGGGGTTCTCCTTCGTCACCGGAACCGGGATGCCCCGCGCGTCCGCATACGCGATCGCGTCCTCCCGCGAGCTGATCTCCCATTCCCGCCATGGCGCGATGATCGTCAGCTCGGGGGCAAGCGCCCGGTAGGTGAGCTCGAACCGGACCTGGTCGTTCCCCTTACCGGTGCAGCCGTGCGCTACCGCGTCACAGCCCAGCGCCCGCGCCACCTCGACCTGGGCCCTGGCGATCACCGGGCGCGCGAGCGCCGTCCCCAGGAGATACCGGCCCTCGTAGACCGCTCCGGCGCGCAGAGCGGGCAGCACGCACTCCTCGACGAAGGTCCGCTTCAGGTCGACCACGCGGCACGCGATCGCGCCGGTATCCAGCGCCTTCGCGCGCACGGCGTCGAAATCGTCGAGCTGCCCCACGTCGCCGACGACCGCAACGACCTCGCAGCCGTAGTTCTCCGTGAGCCACGGAATCATCACGGAGGTGTCGAGTCCCCCGGAGTACGCCAGGGCCACTCGCCGAACCTCGCTCTTCGCGCCGGGTCTATTCATGCGGCCTTCCGTTCAGCCTCTCGAATTCAGCGTTTCTCCTGAGCTGCGGGACTTTCCGCCCGCCGGAACGAATATACATACAAAGACATGCATAAAAGTGCAAGACGGGCCGATGATTTCGTCGAGGTGGGGCAAGCCAACCGGGCACACAGGCTCCAATACGGCTCGCTGACGGCTTTCCCCACACCCCGTGTAGACCACCTTCCGACTTGCGAGCGGCTGACTGCCAGTCAATGTGGGTATGGTGCACACACGAGCCGCGACGTGTAGAGCCGATGTACGCCACGACTCCGCGTCTGCCGTGCCCCGACGCTGTTCCCTCTGGGGTCCAACGCCAGGCAGACACAAGTCGGCGCATGGCTGGGCGTATGTGATCTTCATCGGTAGGACGGGATATTCCGATGAGAGCCCTCCGACGATCCTCTTTCCTGCGCTACATAGTGATCCCGCTGACGCTCATGGCGTGGCTGTCGGCCTGCCACAAATGGAGCTACTCACCGCTCTCACCGAGCCAGGCGGTGAGCGAGGGGCCGGACCGCGTGCGAGTGACCACGCCCAGCGAGAGAGTGGTTCTTTACTCGCCGAGGGTCGAGGGCGACAGCATCATCGGTTCACTGCCCATAACGGGGGGCAGGCAGGCGAGCTCTATCTGCGAGATCGAGAGACTCGAAACCCGGCAGTTCGATGTGCTGTGGACGGTCCCCACCGTCCTTGGGGTCACCGTCGTGACCGGATTCGTCGTCCTTGCCGCTTTATGCGGGTTCGATGAGAACTGCTTTGAGGGTTGAGCGCGCGATGTGCGACCACGGAGCCCACACCGCCGGACTAGCGACCCCGCCCGATCCTCGGCGCGCGAACGACGCAGTCCGGCACGGTCAGCGGTCGGGCCGCCACCTGCGGACGCTGGTGCCGCGATCCTATTCCTGCGTGAATTCGAGGCGGAGGGTCACTCCCGGGACTGGCTTCACCTCGGTCAGGATCGGTTCCCGATTCCCCTCGGCAAGCCACCAGGTGAGCTTCTGGTCGGCCAGCCCGACGTCGATGGCCCAGGCAGACACCCGTCGCCCATCGGCGAGCTCCAGATCCTCCAGACCCCGGACCACCGCGATCGCTTCCTTCATGCGACCATCGTCGTAGACGTACGTGGGCATGGAGACCGCCAAGCCCTCCTCGAGCGGGAGAGTCCGCACCACGAGGCCGGACAGCTGCCAGGGGAACGGTACGGTCTCCAGGGTCAGGTCGACGGGCTCGGGCTGGGCGCCCCTGGGCTCGTGCCAGCCAGTGACGTGAGGGCCGGCGAACTCCAGCGAGACCGCGCGGAACTGGTTGTGCGAGCGGACGGATATCGGCTCCAGCGTCGTCCGATCAACCAGGAGCGTATCGCTGCTCGTGCCGACCATTGGCGACTCGATCTCCTGTACCCGGCGGATCGCCGCACGACCCGCCACGCGCGTGAAGGCCACGGACTCGCGTACCGTCCCGACTTCGCGTTTCCGGTCGCCCTGCACGAGTACGAGCCTGGCGCTGAAGCTCTCCTCCCGGATCCGCGTAGGCTCGATCAGGGGATCGCCGACGGAAAGAGCATGGCGGTCACTCGCTTTGGTCTGGATTGAGACATCGACGATCGTCAGCGTATCCACGTCGACCTCGAGCTCGACCAAACGCTGCTCCGACCGCGCATCGATGTGTGGTTCGACTCGCCCACCCAAGCACTCGCCGAAGAACCGTTCGATCGCGCGGTACGCGGCCAGGCGGTTCTCGACCTTGGCGAAACCGTGGCCCTCGTCGTCCGCGAGCAGGTACTGGACCTTCACGGCTCTGTCGCGCAAGGCGGTCGCGAGCTGATCCGCCTCGCGTTTCTTGACCCGAGGATCGTTCGCGCCATGGATGATCAGGAGGGGGTCCTCGATCTGGTCCACATAGAAGAGGGGGGAGCGCCTCTTCAGATCCTCGCGGTCCTCCTGCTTCGCGGGGTCTCCGACGTGGCGATAGAACGTCCCTTCGAGGAACGGCCGCCAGTACGGTGGGAACGACTCGAGCAGAGTCAGGAGCGACGACGGCGCTGCATCGGCCACGCCGCATGAGAAGACGTGTGGCGTGAACGTCAGCCCCACCAGCGCGGCGTAGCCGCCATACGACGTACCGAAGATTCCGACTCGATCCGGATCCGCGATACCCTGTTCTACCGCCCACCTGACTCCGTCGACGAGGTCATCGTGCATCGCCCCGGCCCATTCCCTCACGGCCGCGTTCAGGAAGCCCTTCCCGTAGCCCAGCGACCCACGATAGTTGACCTGTAGAACCGCGTACCCCCGGTTGGCGAGGAGCTGGACCTCCGGGTTCCATCCCCAGTTGTCACGCATCCAGGGCCCACCATGCACCAGCAGGACCAGCGGCAGATTGAGGGGCGAGACGTCCCGCGGAGTGGTCAGATAACCGTGGATCGTGAGCCCGTCGCGCGCCCTGAAGGAAATCGGCCGCATGTATGCCAGCTCGGCCGGCTCGAGCCACGGCCGGGGTCGAAAGAGAAACTCACCGGCCCCCGTTTCGCGATCGTACAGATAGGTAGCCCGTGGATCGGTGGGGTCGTCGTACGATACAACGGCCCTCCGCTCGTCGAGGGTCATGGAGGACCACGTCGCCACGCCACCGTGAAGGCTCCGCAACGCCTCGACGTCCCGTCGCGCCCGAGCCGTTCTGCCATAAACCCTAACGGTGTCGTCCTGGTATGAAGTGGCGATCAAATCACCCGTGATCTCCGAGAAGATCGCCTCTCCGAAATCGACACGATCCTCGGGATCACTCTCGACGACTTTCTCGTCGCCGGTCTCGAGGTCGAGCAACACGAGCCGGCTGAGATCCGCCTCGCCGCGAGTGCTCGTCAGGTAGAACCGCCGGTTGTCCGGGTGGAAGCGCAGCGGCATCACCAGCTCGTCCACCGGATAGACGGCAGCGATTCGCCACTCCTCCTTTTCCGAGTCGCGAGCCAGGATCTCCGTGCCCCCCTCGCGGTTCATGGCGATTGCGGCCCGCACCTTTCCGGTGTGGTCCGCGAAGTAGCCGCCGTGACGGCCGGGGTTCTCCGCCACGAGGCGCAGATCCCCGCTCTCGAGGTCCAGCCAGTAGGCGTCGAACGTGCTCGCGCTGCGTCGATTGAGCCCGATGAGGACCCGATCGGGCGTCGCGCGGGGCAGAGCGAAGATCACCGCACGAGACCCCTCGTACGGCGTGAGGTCGGTCGCCTTCGGTACGTCACCCGAGGCGCGGAGCTCGTCGACGGCGACGGCATGAACGTGGAAGTCCTCGTTCCCGTCCTCGTCCTGCACGTACAGGATCCTGCGCGAATCGACCGACCACGAGTACTCCGTTATGGGGCGGGTGGAGTCCGACGTGACGCGGTACTCGACCTCGGAACCGATCCGGCGAAGGTGAATGTTGAGCTTTTCCCTGTAGGGCTTGAGGTACGCGAGCCACTCTCCACTGGGCGAGATCTGCCCGGTCGAGATCTCCGGGTTTCCGAACAGGTCCTCGATGGGGATGAGCGCGGGCATGCGGTCCTGCGCCGCGACCGACGACGCACAGGCTATCGCCGCCGGAAGCGCCACCAGCACGGTTCGGAGAACCCTCGATCGAATGGCCCCGATCACCCGCAAATGCCTTCGTGTGAGTGCCTTGGAAGATCAGACCGCTCTCGAATCGGCGCAGGAACGGTGCCAGGTCACGGCTTGGGGGTGCGGCGGCTCGCGCATGAGCCGCCCCGCGGGGGTCGCGGGCTGGCTAGCCCTCGTCTTGGCCGGGGTTTGGCGTGAAGATGTGCTCGATAGGCTCGTCGAACAGGGCAGCGATCTTGAAGGCGAGCGGTAAGCTGGGGTCGTACTTCTCGGCCTCGATCGCATGGATCGTCTGCCGCGAAACGCCCAGCTCCCGGGCCAGATCCTGCTGCGTCCAGCGGCGCTCGGCCCGGAGGACGCGAAGGCGGTTCCTCACTGGTACCTCCACCTCGCGAATCCATACGCGAGCACCCACAGTAGCACCATGAGGGGCCACATCTTCTCGACGACAAACGGGGGGGAGACGAGTTCCGCGTCGCGCAGCAGCTCCAGGAGCGTGAAGGCGGCGAACGTCGCCGGGAACGCGATAGCCAGTGACTCGAGCATGATGCGCTGGTACAGCTCGTCACACCGCCGGACGTGGCGTACCTCGGTCCAGATGAACAGCGCGAAGGTGGACATCACGACCAGAGCCACGAGGAGCTTCCAGCCGGAGCCCAAGGAATCATTCGTGACGAGGGCGGTGCCCCCGACGATCGCACCCGCGCACAAGAGAGCCGCCGCGATGATGATCCAGCCCGCGCGCCGTTTGTCGATTGCTTGCACGTCATACCTCTGATCGATCGGTTCCTTTCAGGACGCCCGCGTGTAGAGTGAGGCGACCTCGAACGCAGGAAAAGTAAAGGATCCTTTACGTGATGTCAAGGAATGCTGTCATTTCGTACATATCGCTTTACGCGAAGTGTCCTCCACCGGTGCGAACCGCCCTGGCGAGCCTCGTCGCGGTTCTGCTCGTCGTGGGCTCGGCCGGGGAGCTCAGAGCGCAGGAGCGGGAGCCCATCTCGTTCGAGACCGGCATCGGACACCTCACCGCCGTCAACCTCTACGTCCGCGACTGCGAGCGGGCTCTGCGCTGGTACACCGAGCGCCTCGGGTTCGAGGTTCGTCTCGACGTTGTGTACGGTTCGGGAGAGCGGGTTCTGGCCATCGCCCCGCCCGGCCAGGAGACACCTCTGATTCACCTCGTACTTACAACGACCCGTGAGAGCGCCCGCGACCCCAGCCTTGTGGGCCGCCAGGGTGGCTGGGTCTTCGAGGCGCCCGATCTTCTCGACACCTACATGCGGTTGCGCGAATTGGACGTGCGGTTCACGGAGTCACCGACGGAGACGATAGAGGGGGGGCTGCGGGCCACGTTCGTGGACCTGTACGGAAACGAGTGGGTCCTCCTGGAGCCCGGAGGGAGCTGACCCGCCGCTCAGTTCACTTCGGGAGCGGCCCGCTCCTGTAGGCTCCGGACACCGAGCGCGCGGCTGCGGAGCGCAATGATCGCGTCCGCGGCTGCGGCTGCCGCCGACAACGTAGTCGTGTAGGGGATCGCCCGCGCCACCGCCGTCCGCCGGATCATGTAATCGTCGTGCTGCGCATGCTTTCCAAGAGGAGTGTTCACGAGGAGCTGGATCTCGCCCGAGACCATCTTGTCCGTGAGGTTGGGACGTCCCTCGTGCAGCTTGAGGACGGCTTCACACGGCACGCCTCTCGCGCGCAGATACCGGGCGGTGCCCTCCGTCGCCAGGATGCGGAATCCCAGCTCGTGGAACCGGCGAGCGATCGGCGTCACGCTCGGCTTGTCCCGGTCATGTACGGTGATCGCGATCGCGCCCCCGGTCGGTAGCCCGGAGTAGACCGAGATCTGCGACTTCGCGAACGCGAGTCCGAAGCTGTCCGCGAACCCCATGACCTCTCCAGTGGACCGCATTTCCGGGCCCAGTAGCGTGTCGGCATCGGGGATCTTGTCGAACGGGAGGACCGCTTCCTTCACGGCGACCTCGCGCGCGACCAGCTCGCCCTCGAGCCCCAGCTCCTCCAGCGTACGCCCGGCGAGCACGCGGGCCGCGACTCGGGCCAGCGGTACACCGGTGGCTTTGCTCACGAACGGGACGGTGCGACTGGCGCGCGGGTTGACCTCGAGGACGTAGACGGTCCCCTCGTGCACTGCGTACTGGGCGTTGATGAGGCCCCGTACGTCCAGGGCCCGGGCGAAAGCGCGGGTGTAACGCCGCATCGCCTCCACATCCTCGTCGGCGAGTAGATACGGTGGCAGCACGCACGCGGAATCGCCGGAGTGGATCCCCGCCTCCTCGATGTGCTGCATGATCCCGCCGATCACGACCCGCTCTCCGTCGGCGACCGCGTCGACGTCCGCCTCGAAGGCATCCTCAAGGAATAAGTCCAGCAGGACGGGGTGCTCGGGCGATGCCTGCACGGCGCGTACGAAGTACTCGCGCAGGGACGGCTCGTCGTACACGATCTCCATGGCGCGGCCGCCCAGCACGTAGCTGGGCCGGACGAGAACGGGGTAGCCGATCCCGTTCGCGATCTCGACGGCCTCTTCCACGCTCGTGGCGGTGCCGCACTCGGGTACCGCCACCCCCAGCTCCCGGCACAATACCTCGAACCGACGTCGGTCCTCCGCA
Organism: Gemmatimonadota bacterium; assembly: GCA_039588275.1. Taxonomy (GTDB): domain Bacteria; phylum Gemmatimonadota; class Gemmatimonadetes; order Palauibacterales; family Palauibacteraceae; genus JBDHAC01. Next base: position 18,703 of record JBDHAC010000014.1, on the reverse strand, counting down.
CGGTCGATCGCTTCGACGCTCGTGCCGAGGATCGGCACTCCCAACTCCTCCAGACGCCGGGCGATCCGTAGAGGCGTCTGTCCGCCGAACTGCACGATCACGCCCTCCGGCTGCTCGTGCTCGACGATCGCGAACACGTCCTCCACCGTGAGCGGCTCGAAGTACAGCTTGTCGGAGATGTCGAAGTCGGTGGAGACGGTCTCGGGATTGGAGTTCACCATGATCGTCTCGAACCCCTCCTCGCGCAGCGCGAGCGAGGCCGACACGCAGCAGTAGTCGAACTCGATCCCCTGACCGATCCGGTTCGGCCCGCTCCCGAGGATGACGATCTTCCGACGATCGGAGCGCTCCGACTCGTTCTCGCTCTCGTACGTGGAGTACAGATACGGCGTCGCCGCGGGGAACTCGCCGGCGCAGGTATCCACCGTCCGGAACACGGGAGTGAGCCCGTGCTCGAGACGCGCCTCCCGGATCTCCGCCTCCTTGACGCCGCGCAGCTCGGCCAGCTCGGCATCGCCGAACCCGAGCTGCTTCATGTGGAGGAGCGTGTCGTGGTCGAGGGTCTCCGCGCTAGCGAACGCCTGACCCGCCTCTACCAGCTCGGCGAGCTGGTGCAGGAACCAGGTGTCGATCCCGGTGAGCTCCGCGATGTCCTCGATCGAGATCCCCTCGGCGAATGCGCGATACAGCTGGAAGGGTCGGTCCGACGTGGGCATGCGGAGCGTGGACCGCAGCGACTCGAGCGTGTCGTCCTCGAGCCCGTCGTCCTCCGGTGTTTCGCCGGGTAGCCACCCGGCCCGGTCGTTCTCCAACGCGCGGAAGCCCTTGAGCCACGCCTGCTGGAACGTGCGCCCGATCGCCATCACCTCGCCGACCGCCTTCATCTGCACGCCGAGGGTGGTGTCCGCGCTCGGGAACTTCTCGAACGCGAAGCGCGGGATCTTGACGACGATGTAGTCGAGGACCGGCTCGAAGCACGAGGGGGTCTTGAGCGTGATGGCGTTGGGGATCTCGTCGAGCCGGTAGCCGACGGCGAGCTTCGCCCCGATGCGCGCGATCGGGAAGCCCGTGGCCTTGGACGCGAGCGCCGAACTGCGCGAGACGCGGGGGTTCATCTCGATGACGAGCATCTCGCCCGTGTCGGGGTTGAGCGCGAACTGGATGTTGCACCCGCCCGCGTCCACACCGATCTCGCGGATGCAGCGGATCGCCGCGTCCCGCATCGCCTGGTACTCGCGGTCCGACAGCGTCAGGGCGGGTGCGATCGTGATCGAGTCGCCGGTATGCACGCCCATCGGGTCGAAGTTCTCGATCGAGCACACGATCACGACGTTGTCAGCGGCGTCCCGCATGACCTCGAGCTCGAACTCCTTCCACCCGATCACGCTGCGGTCGATCAGCACCTCGTTGATCGGAGAGAGGCGGAGTCCGAGCCGGACGAGCTCCTCGAACTCCTCCGGGTTGTAGGCGGTGCTCCCGCCGGTGCCGCCGAGCGTGAACGACGGGCGGATGATGGCGGGGAAGCCGACGTCCTCGACGATCTCGAGCGCATCCTCGAAGCTGTGCGCGAAACCGCCGTGCGGAACCGCGAGCCCGATCCGGTCCATGGCGGCCCCGAACCGTTCGCGATCCTCGGCCATGCGAATCGCGCGCTGGTCGGCGCCGATGAGCTCGACGCCGTACTCGTCGAGGATCCCCTCATCGAACAGCTCGAGCGCGATGTTGAGGGCCGTCTGCCCGCCCATGGTGGGGATGAGCGCGTCAGGTCGCTCCTTTACGAGGACGCGCGCCACCCAGTCGGCCGTGAGCGGCTCGATGTAGGTCGCGTCGGCCACATCGGGATCGGTCATGATCGTGGCCGGATTCGAGTTCACCAGGATGACGCGATACCCCTCCTCACGGAGGGCGCGGCAGGCCTGCGTACCGGAGTAATCGAACTCGCAGGCCTGGCCGATGACGATCGGGCCGGACCCGATCAGGAGGATCGAGGAGATGTCGTCACGGCGTGGCATCGGGCGGGGAAGCTATCGCGGACGAGGCGCCCCCGCAGCCCCCCGCAGGAGTCCCACCGACCGGGCACCGCACTTGGGTCCGGGCAGCGCTGCGGCGCCGGTCGAGCCTTCACGGGTCGCGCGGGGTCTCGTCCTCGGTCCCGTCGAGGTATAGCCCGACGATCTTGGTGACTCGGCCTTCCTCGTCGGTGGCGAACCGGATCCGAAACGTGCCGAGCTCATCGAGGAAGAACGTGTCCTCGCTCATAGGGTGGAGGCGGTAGCGCGGGTTCCCATCGCGCTGGTAATAGAGGCCACCAGCTTCGAGCGTGATGTGCCGCGGACCGTAGTCTCCCGGATAGCGCTCGAGGATTGCGAGTGGCACGGCTGGCGGATCCTCCAGCGCCGAGAGCACGGGCTCGAGCCAGGTCTTCGCCCGAGTCGCGCCCTGGTGCTTCGCGTTCAGCTGCAGCGCGGCCTCGAAGCGCTCGAACGCGTCGCGGTAGTCGCCTCCGTTCAGGAACAGGTCGCCGAGCGCGTCCCGGGCGTTCGCCGAGCGCGGGTGGAGCGCTGCGTGCCTCTCCAGGAGCGAGATCGCGGCCCCGCGCCTCTCCAGCCCTTCGAGCGCGGAGGCCACTCCGGTCGTGAATGCCTCGTTCACGAGGTCGAGCTCGTCGGCGCGCAGCGACTCGAAGCGAGTCAGGCCTGCCGAGACGCCGTCATCACGGAAGGCGCGCACGAGTCCTCGCCGCGCCACGCGCTCGGGTGCGTCGTGCTGCTCGTAATCCAGGTGGTCGAGCGCGAAGTGGTCATCCTCATCGAATCCTGCGGCCACCTCCACGAGCGCCAGGAGATCTCGGGCGATCGAGAGCCCGTTGTCGCTGTTCGTGAAGTAGACGAAGGCGTCCCGCCGATAGGGGTACGCGAGCAGGTAAGCCCGGAAGCCGTTGTTGTGGCCCCACTGCCAGATGGCGCGGCCGGCTCGGCCATACTGAAGACCCCAGCCGAGACCCCAATAGAGCCGATTCTCGGTTTTGACCAGTCGGGAATTGACCTGAACCTGGCGGTCGAGTGCCTCGGAGAGCGTGCCAGGATTCAATCCTCGCCCGTCCATGAGTGCGATAAGAAAGCGGGCGTAGTCTTCAGCGGTGGTAAGCAGGCTCGAGGCGGCGTTTCGTTGCTCGTTCTTCTGCACGCCGTTGCTGCCGCCCCACCCATCGTGCCTCGCGGCCGCGCGTCCCTCGAAATCCTCTCGCCAGGCCATCCAGCTGTTCTGGAGACCCATGGGCTCGAGTACCTCCCGCTGGACCAGGACGGCGAGATCTTCGCCCGTCAGGTGCTCGAGCGTTTTCTGAAGGTAGACGTACCCCTCTCCCGAATACTGCCAATCCGTACCCGGGTCGAAGCCGAGCTCGAGCTCGTCACCGCCCCAATTGGGGAGTCCCGTCGAATGGCTCAAGACCATGCGTCCCGTGATCTGCGGGTACCGATCCTCCCCCGCGAGCCGCTCGTAAGGCAGGTATTCGGCGAGCGGCGTGTCCAGATCGTACACGCCCTGATCGGCCAATCGGAGCGCGGTGTACGCGAAGAACTGCTTGGTGAGCGAGGCGGCCTGGAAGATCGTCTCCGTGGTGACGGGCTCGCCTGTCTCGGCATCCTGCACGCCGAACGCGCCGTTCCACACCAGCTCACCGTCGCGCACCAGGGCCGCCGACAGACCCGGAATCTCACCCGCCTCCATCAGCGCCGGGATTTCTGTACTGAGACGCGCTGCGATCGCCGAAGCAGCCGCCTCCTGCCCCAGCAGCGGGTGCGTCGCGACCTGGTTGAGAGGCCACACGCAAGGTATCAGCACCATAAGAACGCTGGCCTGGAGTACACGATGTAGCCTGAGCTCGCAGCTTCTCAAGACGCTGACCTCCCCGACTCGACGGCACCGACTCCGAAGGGTTCACGGCAGATGCAGGACGATAGCACGTTCAGGCGCCGAACGCTCAGAGGCCGGGAACCGGCAGACCCCTCGTGGTGCCATTGACGCTTACGCACACATGTAATACATTGCACACATGGATACGACAATCCGGAATCTGGACGAGGCGGCATACCGCGCGCTCAAGGCTCGTGCGGCGCTGGCGGGGAAGACGATCGGAGAGGTCGTCAACGAAGCCATCCGAGCCTATCTCGCCCGGCCGCCGGCCGAGAACAAGCTGGGGAGTCTCGCGGCCTTGAGACCGGAGGAGTACCCGGCGGGGAACGAGGAGCTCAGTCTCCAGATCGATCGAGTCGTGTATGGAGTCTGACCCGTCGCGGCGTCGGCCCCACCCCGAACCTCTCCGTGCTCACCCCGTCGTCAGATCATCGTGATCGTCCTCGACTCGAGCTTTCTCATCGCGTATCACAACGCCCGAGATGTGCACCACGACTCGGCTGCGGGCGTGATGGCGCGACTCGTCGAGGGCGAGTGGGGCGTCGGGCTTCTGCCCGAATACGTCTTCCTAGAGGTCATGACGGTTCTCCGCGCGCGGCGTGATACGCACACCGCCGTGGCTGTCGGCGACTCCCTGCTGCGCGCGCGTGAAGTGGACTTCGTTCCGTGCTCCGAGTTCTTCCTCGATACGTTCTCGATCTTCCGGGCGGAAGGGAGCAGGGGATTGAGCTTTGCAGATGCCGCGATCGTGGCCATCGCGAACCGTTATGGCGCAGAGCGAATCGCGACGTTCGATTCGGGATTCAAGGGACTCGAGCATATCACGGTCATTCCCGAAACCGGGGCGAGCTAATCCGCCGGGATCCCGCGGGCTCGGTGAATCTCGACGGGGCCTGGACCTCGGCCCAGGTTCAGGCGAATCAGATTTGAAACTCCGTTTTCCCTCTCTGCGCGTGTAGCTCCCAAAGTCTCGCCCCGGTTACTAGGATGGCGTGCATGACGGTCTCACGAGCCGCGCGAAGCCAGACGTTCTGAATCAGCCCTTCGGGCGCATCAACTCCTCGAACGGCGGGTAACCGCGCAGCGGATCCAACCAGCGGTCCCGGTGCAGGCTTACCGAGAAGATCTGGCCCTGGGCGAAGGCCTCGCGGAGGAGAGCCACGGCACGACGGCGGTCTCCCAGCTGAGCCGCGATGCACGCCTGCCAGTACGCCACCAGGTGGTCCCACGTGGGGGAGGGCGACTCGAACTCCGCCGCCAGCTCGAAGCGCCGCAACGCCTCGTCCCGATCGCCCAGCTGCGCCGAGTTCACACCCACGGCACCGTGCGCGGCGGCCCAGGCCAGGTCGCTGCGCGGCAGCGAGTCGGCGATCGTGGCCCAGATGCGTCGGACCTCCTCCCGGCGGTCGACCGCGGAGAGCACGATGGCCCGGATCCTGGCGGACTGCGCGATCAACTCCTGCGGGCCGCCGGCCCGCTCGTCCGCCGGGAGCCCCTCGTAGAACGCCAGCATGCGCTCGATCATCGACTGGGCCGCTTCTTCGTGGCCGTGCGCGCGCAACTCCTCCGCCAGCATGCGCATCTTGGTAGCGGGCCGCCACGGCCACGTCTGAGGCCGTGCGAGGTACTCGTCGAGCGTCCGGTCTAGCTCATCGGCCCGGCCCAAAGCGGCCAACGCTTCCATCTCCTGGCTCAGTAGCCGGGTCTCCGTGCGGGGATCGATGACTCCTTCGGGCGCCCTGGCCCTCCTGCCCCGGATGTCCGCTAGCTCCCCCTCGTGGTCACCCGCGAGGTGTCGCGCGGCTGCCAGGGCGAACCAGTACTCCTGCCAGTCCTTGACCCAGCCGCGTTCCAGGTCGACCTGCAGGAGCAAATCGAGCGCCTCACGCGGCCGGTTCACGTGGAGAGCAGCCACCCCGAGCTTGTACATCCAATCCGAGTCGGGAGACAGCTCGACCACTCTGTGAGCGGTACGGTACGCTTCTGCACGATCGGCCCGGTGGTTCGCGGCCTGGTGGTCCAGAAGCGCCTGGTCGAACGGGGCGAGCCTGTCCCGCTTTCCCTGAAGAGCCTGGAGGAGCGAGTCGGCTCGATCCCACTGCCACATGTTGTGGTGCGCGTACACCGCCCAGAGAAGTGGCAGCGTGAACGTGCTGTCCTCGGCGGAGGCCGCGTAGAAGCGCTCGATCGCCGTCGGGAAGTTGTACTGGAAGTGCGCCTCCATGCCCTGCGTGTAAAGCGTGTATGCCTGGAAGCTCGGCGGTTGGCTCGAGACGGTCGTCCATGACGCGAGCCGCGGGTCGAGCACCGAGGCCAATGCCCCGATCGTCCGCATCTGGAGCACCTCTACCGCGTCCTCGGGCTCTTCCAGGTTGCCCCGAACCGGCGCTACCGCACGCAGCAATTCTCCCGTGGCCGCGTCGACGAGGCGCACCTGGAACGCGAGGCTGTCTCCCTGGCGGTAGTAGGCGCCCGAGACGAGGATGGCGGTTCCGGCCTCGCGAGCGAGCGTTCCAACCCGGGTGCTCGAGCTCACGCCCTCCCCGTCGCTGGCTCCGTCGCTGCCGCCCGCGCCAGCCGTGTCCAGGCTCCCTGCACCCAGCGCGGCCCGGGAGGACACGACCCTCACGAGCCCTGTGCCCGTGAGCTCTCGGGCGATCCAGTCCGCGGCCATCCGTCCGAGTGGATCCAGGGACGCCTCGCCCGTCTCGTTCTCGAAGTCGAGGACCAGCACCCGATTCGACTCGAGCGAAGCGGAGAATCCCGGCGGGCGCGTCCCCGGTAACAGTCCGGCGCTGGACAGCATGCCGATGATCGTGAGCACGGCCGCCATGGCCGCGGCCCCGGTGATCCACTCTCGCCTGCGGCCAGGTCGGGGTAGGGCCGGAGCTTCGGGTCCGATGCTGCCGACGATCGCGGGTGCAGCATCCCGAATATCGGAAGCGTCGGCGGCGACATCCGAGGCCGGACCCCGCTCGGGAGCGGGTCCCTCCATACTCGCCAATGGTATCGACTCGCCGATCGGTATCGGCTCGCCCACCGGTCCTGCCCGGAGTTGCTCGGCCAGACTTTCGAGCTCGGGGTTGGGAGCCGCACCGAACTCCTCCTGGAGGAGTCGGGCGTGGTTCTCCGCCTGCCTCAACGCTCCGGCTCGATCCCCCGCCGCCGCCAGCGCCTCCATGAGCGCCACTGCCACGCGCGCGTCGTAGGGGGCCTCCATCGCCAGACGCCTCCACCACTCCACCGCCTCCTGGACCTCGCCGCGGCCTCCCGCCTCCCGCGCAAGCTCTTCGAGCGCTCCCTGGTACGACCTCGCGAGCCGGTCGCGCTCGAATTCCGCCCAGCGCTCGAACTCGCCGGAGCCGTTCAGATAGAACCCATCCAGGAAGGGACCGGCGTAGGCGTCCACCGCCCGACGCGGCTCATCGCTCTCCAACGCGGCCTCGAAGTCCAGCACGTCGATGCGCACGGCCTCCGTGTCGAGGCGGAGGTCATCCCCGACCGAAATGAGGGCGTTCTCGCCCAGCTCCTTCCGGAGCACCCACACCGCCTCGCGGAGGCTGTGACGCGCCGAGGCCGTCGGGCTCTCGGGCCACAAAAAGCCGATCAGCTTGTCGCGCGAAAGCTGCTGGGAGGGTGCCCGTGAGAGGAGCGCGAGCAGGGCAAGACGGTGTCGCTGGACGGCACCGCCCGTGAGAACGTCTTTCGGGCTCTCGATGGCCGCGCCACCTAACAGCTTCAACGAAAACATCTTACCGCCTTGGGGAGAAACGCCGGGGTGTCGTTGACGAATCGTTGACGCTTCCGCGGACGGAGCGTTGACGCCCCCGATCCAGAATCAATCTAGGTCGAGCGAGTACTCCGAGCCACGCGTGGCTTGAGCGAGGGCTCGCGTGAGGAAAAGAGGCCGGGTTGAACAAGAAGCTGCAGGAAGCGCTCGAAACGCTGATGAACGGCAATACGGAAACGGCGGCAGAGCAGCTCCGGGACTTCGTCGTGGAGGTCGAGGAACTGGTGGAGAGCGGAGCGCTCTCGGCCGGAGACGGCCGGAAGCTGTCCGGCGAGGCCGACGCGCTGATCCGCAAGCTGGAATCAACCGGGCCCGAGCCCTGAGCGCTCAGAACGCGCTTTGAGAGATGTCGACGGTCTCCGGCATCGACCGCGCACGGGCGCGAGCGCGGAGACCGAACGAGGAGACGATCCTGAGCCGGCCACCGAGAAGAGCGGGCTCGCTAACCACGGAGGTACTAATGAAAAGGCGATCCACAACGCTCACGGCCCTGACCATCGCGCTCGTAGGAGCCTTCCTGCTGGGATGCCAGGATCAGGGTCCGACCCAGGCCACGCTCGACGACATCCCCCCCGACTTCACACCCGGGTTCGCGAAGGGTGGCAAGGGGGGCGGCCCCGGTGGGGGCGATGGCGGACCTGTCTCAGTCGTGAGTCCGACCATGGGCGGGATCATCGCGACCGAGGGCGCGGGCGATCCCGTGGCCGACGACGAGATTCCCATGTTTCGCGGCGAGGGCGATAACTCGAACAATCTGGAGATCCGAGCTGGCGTGCTCGATCTCGAGCTGGCCCCGGATCCGGTGGCCGTGCAATACGCGTTCAGCTACGCTCAGGGCGACTCGCGGTGTCAGAAGAACGGCGGGGACCCCAACGACCCCACCGAACCCAGCGAGGAAGAGATGATCGACGTCCTGAGGGGCTCTCTGCCCCCCAACGGCGGCTCTCTGAATTTCCCTCAGGCCCTCCTCATTATTGGCGTCTCGCTGAGATATCGCGATGTGCCGAGCCGGAAGCACGTGTTCAGGACGTGGAAGCAATACCAGGATGGTGGTTGGCAGTGGATCGTGAACCTGGGGACCCCGGGGAAGGAGTGGCAGGGAGACGACGTGGGGAGCCCGCTCGTCACTTGGACCGATCCGGTCGTCACTGGCGGGCGCACGCACACCACGTACACGTTCGTGGGCGGCCACGGGATCGTCCGCCTCAACCCCCGCTTCGGACCGGACGTCGGCCTGGTGTGCCCCTTCCTCGCCGGGGATGACCTCACTTTCACGGTGATCGAGGGCTAGCTCCGGCCGGCTATCAACCCCCAAGGGTGGTGCGCCTCCCTCGTTTTGCCCTCTCACTGTAGCTGAGGAGGGCCAAGGGAGGCGACCACCCCGAGTCAAACCGGATGTCCCTCCCGCCCTGGCCGCACCCCTGCGCCCTGTCCTTCCGTTGGGGGGCGCGGGCCCGAGCAGGAATGAAGTTGGACAGTGCGGGGGGGATGCACCCAGACAACAGGAGAAGAATCTCATGTCCAGGACGCGCAAACTACTGATTGCCGCTCTCTTCGTCCTGGGAGCTTGCGACCACGCTCCCATGTCGGTGCCTGATGCTCGAGAACAACCACCATCGATCGCCTTCGCCGCCGTCCCGGCGCCCGCAAACATCGTGAGCTGGCTTCCCGGCGACGGTAACACCGATGACATCGTGGGCACCAACGACGGAACGCTTGTCAACGGGGCGACGTACGGGACCGGTAAAGTCGGGCAGGCGTTCTTACTCAACAGGGTCAGCTCCGATCACGTCAACCTGGGAAACGATCCGAGTCTACATCTATCGACGGGCGGAGCGTTCTCGATGGAAGCGTGGGTCAAGTTCAACACCACCAACGATGACATGTCGATCCTGGACAAGATGCATAGCCCGACCAACCAGGACGGCTGGCGTCTCCTGAAGCAGCGGGACCAGAGGATCTGGTTCTGCCTCGGGGGCGTGACCGGCAACGGGTGCGGCGCCAGCACGCACACGGTGTTCAGCCTGACAACGGTGACTTCGGGCATCTGGTATCACGTGGCCGCCGTGGTCGACGCTACGAGCTTCTCGCTCTACCTGGACGGCGCACTCCAACAGACCAAGTCGCTCCCGGTCTACAAAGACACGAACTCGAGCGATCTGCGCCTTGGACTGTACGCGACGGAGTCCTTCTCTCACCTCGACGGCCTGATCGATGAGGCGACCTTTTACGCCCGGGCGTTATCAGGGCAGGAAATCCAGGACATCCACGACGCCGGCAGCGACGGAAAGTCCCAGCCGTCGCCCAACAGCCCGCCAGCCGTCGCGAGCGACACCGATCCGGTCGTCGTCGACGAGGGCCAGACCGCTCAAAACACGGGCACCGTGAGCGATCCCGACGGCGACGCCGTCGCTTTGTCAGCCTCCGTAGGCGCCGTGACCAACAACAGTGACGGGACGTGGTCGTGGAGCTTCGGGACGAGCGACGGTCCCTCGGAGAGCCAGGCGGTCACGATCGACGCCGACGACGGAAACGGTGGAACCGCGCAGACCTCCTTCACCCTGACGGTCGACAACGTCGCACCGATCGTGACCGCGGTCACGGTTCCGGGAGCGCCGGTGGCTTTCGGCGACCAGCCGATATCGGCCAGCGGTGCCTTCATAGACCCGGCGGGAACGGCGGACGAGGCCTACGGCTGCACCGTGGACTACGGGGATGGGTCCGGTGCGCAGGGCGGCACGGTGGCTGGCACGATCTGCACAGGCCCGGACCAAACGTATGCGGAGGCTGGCGTCTATACGGTCACCGTCACCGTCACGGATAAAGACGGCGACTCGGGAAGCCTCACGGCGGAGACGATGATCATCATCTACGATCCGAGCGGCGGGTTCGTGACCGGGGGTGGTTGGATCGATTCACCCGCCGGAGCCTACGTGCCCGATCCGACACTAACCGGCAAGGCCAACTTCGGCTTCGTGTCGAAGTACAAGAAGGGTGCGACCGTCCCGACCGGGAACACGGAGTTCCAGTTCAAGGCTGGGGACCTGAACTTCCACAGCTCCAGCTACGACTGGCTGGTGATCACCGGCAGCAACTACGCCAGGTTCAAGGGCGAGGGCACGATCAATGGTGCCGGCGTCTACAAGTTCATGCTGTGGGCCGGTGACGCCGATCCGGACACATTCAGGATCAAGATCACGGAGGTCGGAGGCGGGATCGTCTACGACAACGGCATGGACCAGCCAATCGGTGGCGGCTCGATAGTAATCCACAGCAAGTAGTCGAGCGAACATTCGAAGCGCCAAAAGCAGGGGCGGCTCCACCGGCGCCGCCCCTGTGACGTTCAACCCGGGTGGGATTGACCCACCACGCTAGCTGACCCCCTGTGATCCACCACCCACGAGCACGTTCGGCACGCCCCTCTCGCGCAGTAGCGAGTTGAAGGCGGCCAACTCGTCCGCGACGATCGCTCGGAAGCGGCTCTCGAGCTCGTTCACCTGCTGCACCAGCACCTGCGTGAGCGCGACCTGCTGGTCGGTCGGCGGATCGTCCGAACCGTTGATCGAGCGCGCCAGGTAGCCGATGCGAGCGTTCAGGAGCCGCTTCCAGCGCAGCGCGTCCTGGCCGGTCCCGGTGTGACGCAGATCGAAGAACTCGTTCTCGATCTCTTTGAGCTGGTGCTCGATCGCGTCTGCCGGCTCCAGGATCGACTCCCGGTCCTCCCAGTCGGCATCATCGAGCCGGTCCCGTAGACCGCCCAGCTGGACGCGGACCCACTCGATCTCGTTGATGAGTTTCGCGCCACGGTCGTGCGCGTCGTAGAGGTCCTCGAGCACCGGCATCTGTGCCCGGATGTCGGCCTCGGATCCGGTCGAGTTCGGGTCCTTGAGCACCCGCAGCTCACGGGTGAGCTCAGTCTCGCCGGCCGTGAGCCTCGCCGTATAACGCCCCGGGGGCATCAGGATCGAGATCCGCGGGCTGTCCGGCGCGGACCGCCAGCCGCGGTCGGGGATGGGCACGTGCGGGTTCTCTTCGACCTGGGTGCGGAGCTTCGCCTCGGTCGTGCGCTCGCCGCGCAGATTCCAGTGCACGCGGTGCAGCCCCGCCTCCCTCTTGAGGTCTTCAAGCTCCACCACCTCCTCGCCGTCCGCGTCCAGGATCGCGAGTCCGAGGTCGGCCCCCTCCTCCAAATCCTGCGGGAGGTAGTAGTGCAGCGTCGCCCCGTATTCCGGGTTCTCGCCCGCCGCCGGATCGCCCGGCTGGCTCATGGGCGATTCCTTCGAGCGGAAGCGGTATGCGGGACGTGGGACGAACAGCAAGGCGCCGTCGTTGGCTGCCCCACCGCCGAACGCACCGTTATTCGGGGTCACGCCGCTGGAGGCTCCGCCGCTCGCGGTGCTCACGCTCACCTCGCCCGCCTGCCAGCGGAGCGCCAGCTGCTGGAGCGGCGTGATGTCGTCCAGGATCCAGAACCCGCGGCCGTACGTGGCCACCACGAGGTCGTTGAGGTGGTCCTGAACGACGAGCCAGTGGACGGGGGCGTGCGGCAGGTTGGATTGGAGCGAAAGCCAGCTCCCCCCGTCATCGAACGATACCCACACGCCGTTCTCGGTCCCGGCGTACAGGAGCCCCGCCTGTACGGGGTCCTCCTGCACGACGTGCGTGTAACTGAGGGGGCCTCGAGGGATTCCGCCGTCGATCCGGCGCCAGGTCTGACCATAGTCAGTCGTCTTGTAGATGTATGGATCCCGGTCGTTCACCTGGTGGAGGTCGGCGGCGAAGTACGCGGTCCCGGCGAGATGCCGCGAAGGGGCGATGTTCGAGATGGTGCCCAACGGCGGGAGGCCGGAGATGTTGGCCGTCACGTTCGTCCACGTCCCGCCGCCGTCGCGCGTGAGCTGCACGAGCCCGTCGTTGGTGCCCACCCAGATCACACCCTCTTCCACGGGGGACTCGGCGATCGCGAACACGGTAGGCGCCATGGTGGGTCCGGCGTCGTCAAGCGTCAGACCCCCCGTGCGCCGCTGGAGCTCGGGATCGTTCGTGGTCAGGTCGGGGCTGATCACCTCCCAGCTCTGGCCGCCGTTGGTCGTCCTGTGGACGTACTGGCTGCCCACGTACACCCGGTTGTGGTCGTGTGGGGAGATCTCGATCGCGAACGTCCACTGCCAGCGGAACTCGAGCTCCTCGCCCGGCCAGCTCTCCACCGCCAGCGGCCACACCGAGACGTTGCGGGTGTGACCGGTCACCAGATCGTGACGGTCCAGGATCCCGTCGTAACAACCGGTCCACACCGTGCGCGCGTCCACCGTGTCCGGCACCGCGAAGCCGGTCTCGCAGCCTCCCACCGATCGCCAGGCCCCGATCGGGATCGAGCCGCCCGTGAGCGAGTTCGAGGGCCCGTGGCTGGACGGTCCGTCCTGGCGATTCCCGTACACGTAGTACGGAATCCGTTTGTCGACGTTGGCGTGGTACATCTGGGCGATCGGGAGTTGCGGCCGATACCACGACTTCCCGCGGTTCGTGGAGATCGAGATCCCCTGATCGTGCCCCACGATCATGCGGTCGGGGTCGAGCGGATCGATCCACATGTCGTGGTGATCGCCACCCGGCTGACGCTCCATGCGCGAATGCGTCCGCCCGCCATCCAGCGAGACCTGCTGACGTAGCGCCATGAAGTACACCTCGTCCGCGTCCGCGGGGGAGGCGAGGAGCCGCGTGTAGTAGAGCGGCCGGGCGGTGAGGTCGTTGCTCGGATTCACCATGTCCCACGAGTCGCCGCCGTCGTCCGAGCGCCACAACACGCCCTGGAAGGGGTCCGAGGGCGCGAACTCGTGGTTGGAGCTGGTCTCGATGAGCGCGAACACCCGATCGGAGTTCGCCGCGGAGATGTCGAGCCCGATCTTCCCCCACGGCTTGTCCGGAAGCCCGTTCTCCTCGAGCTCGGTCCACGTGTCGCCCCCATCGCGCGACATCCACAGACCGGAGCCCGGCCCGCCGCTCTTCCGGCTGAAGGTGTCCACGTAGATCTCCCACATCCCCGCGAACAGGATGCGCGGGTTGTTGGGATCCATGACGAGATCCGAGCAGCCGGTATTCTCGTCCACGAACAGGACCTGCTCCCACGTCTCGCCCCCGTCGCTCGTGCGATACACGCCGCGCTCGGGTTGAGCCCCGTAGGTGTGGCCCAGGGCGCACGCGTAGGCGAGATCCGGGTTCGACGGGTGGATGCGAACCCGGCCGATGCGGCCGGTGGCGTCGAGGCCCCGGTGCTCCCACGTCTCGCCGCGGTCGGTCGAGCGGTAGATCCCGTTCCCGAGTGAGATGTTCGCGCGGATGAACGTCTCGCCGGTCCCCGCCCACAACACGTTGGGATCGGAGGGGGCGAGCGCGAGCGAGCCGATCGAGGAGACGGGCTGGTCGTCGAACACCGGCGTCCAGACGACCCCGCCGTCCGTCGACTTGAAGATCCCGCCCGATGCGGTGCCGATGTAGTAGACGTTGGGATCTCCGGGCTCGCCGATCACCGAGATCACCCGGTTTCCGAGCGGCCCGATGTGGCGGTACTCGAGCTCGTCGAAGAAATCGTCGGGTAGCTCGGCAGGCTGCTGGGCCGTGACGGCCCCCGGACCGACGGCGGCGACTGTCAGCAGGCTGAGCGCGAGGGCGCCGCCGGCCAGCCGTGCGCGCCGAGATCGAATATGGGAACGAGTTGGGTTCAGGCTGGAAATGGGTCGAGAGTCGTGCATCGTATCGTGCTCCGGGAACTGATCCTTGGGACGTGGATGACGACGAGATTCTAGACTGCAGCCGGGACTGCGCCTTCCACAATAGGGAGTCGGCCGGCTGAGCCGACGGCAATAGGTTGATCCCTCCCTAGTGAGCGTTTCTCGTTGGCGTGGGAGGATCCATATGAAGTCCCTCTTGACCGTGCTGCTCTTCGTCGGTGCCAGCCCGGCCCTCCACGCGCAGCAGGTGGCCGATACGGCGTATACGCCTCCGATCCTCGATCCGGAGTTTCCGGCGGGGGAGGGGCCGCTGGTCCTGATCGACGAGGCCCACCACAACTTCCACACGGCGGACGGCCGGTACCTCGCGTTCGCGCGTCTCCTGCGGCGCGACGGCTACGTGGTGGAGGCCAACACGCAGCCGTTCACCTCGGCGGTGCTGGCTCGCGCGGATGTGCTCGTGATCGCTAACGCGCTGGCCGAGAAGGACGCGGACCCCGACGAGTGGAGGCTTCCGACCCCGTCCGCCTTCACGGGGGCAGAGATCGACGCGGTGGAGGAGTGGGTCCGGCGAGGCGGATCTCTGCTCCTGATCGCCGACCACATGCCGATTCCGGGCGCGGCAGAGGCCCTGGCCGCCGCGTTCGGCCTCCGGTTCCAGAACGGTTTCGCGATCGACACGATCGCCGGTACGGGGTGGGGGACGTTCCGACGTTCGGATGGCTCGCTGCGCTCGCACACGATCGTGAATGGGCGAACGCCCGAGGAACGCGTCGACTCGGTGAGTGCGTTCACGGGGCAAGCGTTCCGAGCCGACCGCGACGTGGCCGCCGAGCCCCTGATAATCCTGCCGGAGAACTGGATCCTGCTCCTGCCCGAGGTCGCGTGGGAGTTCAGCGAGGCGACCCCGCGCATCCCCGCCGCCAACCTGCTCCAGGGCGTGGCCCTCGAACACGGGGAGGGGCGAGTGGTGGCCTTCGGCGAAGCGGCGATGTTCTCTGCACAGGTGATGGGTCCCGAGCGGGCTCCGATGGGCATGAACGTGCCGGCCGCCGGCCAGAATTACCGGCTGGCCCTGAACGTCCTCCACTGGCTCACGGGCCGACTGGACTAGGGTGACATCGCTTGGACCTGGGTGACCTCGTGCGACCCCGAGCGGAGCCGACACCCCAGAGCGAGTTCAGAGCCCGTTGATAACGTCCCGCACCTTACACGAGAGCTCGTATTCGATTCGAGAGAGAGATTGCGAGAGAGGGACGCGATGGGAGACGCGGCGCTCGCCGTGACGGGTTTGCCGAGGACCGGGTCCGACCCGGGCGGTGCTGGTCTGAACGGACCCCGTGTGGAGGGGGCGAGAAGTTTCAGCTGAAACTTTTGAGGTGAAAAGTCCCGCCGCCCTTCGTGCGGCGCGGGCGACGCCGGGCTGGCCGACACCGGCCCGGCATCGCGCGTCGCGACGGCGGCTATGCTTCTACCAGGCCTCCATCATCTCTTTGACGGTGTACGTGGGTCGGATATCGACCGGCACGGTCTCGAGCTTGTCGATGGCGGCCGACAGGATCTCTGGCACCTGGCCGTAGCGCTCCATGAACTCGCCGGCTCCGTCGTAGTCGCCGGTGGCCTGGAGCATCAGGAATTCGCGCGCCAGGTCCGAGATCGCGCCGGGGATCCGCTCGAGATCCACGCTGAAGCGACCCGTCTCGGGATCGTGTAGAAGTGCCCCGCGCTCGATGAAGTAGTTGAACTGCATGAGGCAGCCCTTGCCGTGCGCCTCGGTGACGCCGAACCGCACGCACCGAAACAGGCTCGCGGCGTGGCTCGTGTACACCTGTCGCTGGAAGTCCGCGTCGTACACGCCTCGATCCGCGAGCACGCCGAGGCTGTGCACGCCGACGACATCCGCCTTGGCCTCCTCGAACGCCGAATAGCGCTCGGCCAGCGCCTGATTGACGGTGACCCCGTCGCCCTCGGTCACGTAATCGGGCCCGAGCCCGTGCGCGAGCTCGTGCACGAGGACGCTCGTGTAGAAGGGCTCGACGTTGACGTCGGTCACTTGATCCTCGTCCATCAGGGTCTCGGCGATCGGCTTGAGGATCTTCTCGAACTTGGCCTGGATGATGTTGGCCAGCATTACCTTCTTCGACCCCTCCTGCTCGCGCACGCGGGGGTCGTTCGGGAGGTTGAAAGCCAGCGTCTGTACGCCCGCCCGCGTGTCGCCCGCCGCGTAGACCTCGGTCACCACCGAGATCGGCGACGTGAACGGGCGGTCCAGGTACTTGTGCTCGTCCGGAATCGGCAGCGCGGCCTCCAGATCGGGCATGTAGGAGACGAGCTCCTCCAGCCTCGCGCTCTCCGTCGGATCGCGGACGGCGAGGAACGACTCGAAGGCCGCCTTGAGACCCTTCAGGTTGTCCTCGTACACTTCATACGGCCCGATCGTGGGGTCGATCAGGTTGTCCGAGATGCGCATCCACGCTACATCGCTCTCGAAGTAGTCGTTCGAGAGGAACGCGTCGGCACGCGTCTCCAGGAAGCGCTTCAGCGACTCATTGTCGCTCAGCTCGGCCGCCTCACGCATCAGACGCGCCGCCTCCTCCAGGTGGCTTTCGTAAGCCACCGAGTAGGGCACCGCGATCAGCGACTCGCCATCCCGCTGGATCACGGTGAAGTAGGATGAGAACGCCGCTTGATCCTCCGGATGCGCCTCCAGCCAGGCGTCGATGTCCTCGCGGGTGACGTCCTCGGGGTAGTAGCCCGCCCCCTCGGGCTTGGCCCCGACGTTCAGGAACGGGAGGTCCTCCTCGAGCCGGTCCCAGGGGCCGTACATGATGTCGAAGTACTCGCGCGCCGCATCCATGCCCGCCCCCTCGGCGCCGGCAAGGGCCTCGGCGAGCGGCTGGTTCCCGGCCCATACCTGATCCCGGAAGAGATCGTCGAGTATGTCGGATGCCTGCACGAGCTTCTTCATGGCCTGTCGCTGCCGATCATCGAGCAGAGACTCGTCGAACGTCACGCGGACCGGCGCGAACTGAGCCACACGCCGCTCGATCTCTATAGCGTCCACGCCGTCCGCGAGGCGGGCGGCGCCGGCGGACCCGTACTCCGCCGTGGTCGTCTCGGATTCCTCGGGTGAGCAGGCGGCAAGGAGCACCGCGGCCACCGCGGTGAGGATCCCGCGGGCACGGTCGTTCGAACAAGCGTTCATCGAATAACTCGCCGAGATCTCAGGTAGGACTTCTGACGATTGCTTCCGTGTTCTCAAAGATGGGCTCGATTCGGAAGGGGACGCCAGCCTCCGGTCCCTCGGGTGGCGCACCGCGCGACGGAACGGCGAGGCAGGAGGATGCTGCTCACTGCTACATGGAGTCTGCCGCTCGCTACTGCATCAGCAGCGAGATCTCGCGAATGACCCAGCTCGGGACGGGGCGGTTGCTCCGGAACGCAGGAAGGAAGTCGAGCTGCCGGATGAACCTCATGCCCGCCTCGTCGAACGCCTCGTTCCCCGACGAGGTCTGCACGATCACCTCGGCGGCGGTGCCGTCCTCACGGATGAGGACCCAGTAGAGGGCGCTCGTACGGGCGGGGAGCCCCTGCTCGCGCAGCACGGGAAGCAGGGTCCTCGTGAGCAACGCCTGCGTATCGGTGTTCCAGATGGTCTCGGGTCCCTGGTCGACAGGGATGTACGCGGGGCCGAGCGCACGCAGCTCCTGGACTTCCTCGGAGTCCTCGGACGGGTCGGGGACGCCCTCGGGAGTGGCCGGTGGGGGCTGTGCTTCCGTTATCGGGACCGAGATCGGGTGCGCGCTCGTGCCCCCTTCCGAGTCCGTGACCGTGAGCGTGATCGTGTGTACGCCGATCGACAGCTCGGTCGTCGTCACCGACTCGCCGGTGCCGAGCTCGCCATCCAGGTCCGACATCCACACCAACGAGGCACCCGCCAGCGGACCGTCCTCGAGGTCCGCCCCCGTCCCGGTGAACGTCACCGACGTCCCGGCGGTAAAGCTCGATCCACCCGCCGGTGCGGTGATCGTCGCCGCCGGCAGGTTGTTCGTGATGGGAACGGTGATCGGGTGCACGTCGATGCCCCCGTTGGAGTCGGTGACGGTGAGCGTGATCGTGTGCACGCCGATCGACAGCCCGCTCGTCGTCACCGACTCGCCGGTGCCGAGCTCGCCGTCCAGGTCCGACGTCCACACCAGCGAGGTGTCCGACAAGGCGCCGTCCTCGAGATCCGCACCCGTCCCGGTGAACGTCACCGATGTCCCGG
>JBDHAC010000013.1:0-64128 GCA_039588275.1 Gemmatimonadota bacterium | reverse complement strand
CATGAGCAAACGCGAGGTGGAACGGGACGTCGTTAGTGTGCTCGAGGAGCCGATCGCATGGACCTGAGAGATCTCGAGCGTCGGGTCAGCGCCGCGCGCGGCGAGACCGAGGCGCGCGGCGAGACCTTCTATCCGGGCCCGAGCCGGGTGCACCTGGCGTCGTTCCCGCCGAAGGAGCGCTGGGACGATTGGGTGGAGCTGGACTCGAGGGCCTGGCCGGAGCGTCGGGAGCGCCGCTACATGCTGGTTCCGACCACCTGCTTCAACTGCGAATCCGCCTGTGGACTGTTGGCGTACGTGGACCGGGACACGCTCCAGGTCAGTAAGTTCGAGGGGAACCCCGAGCACCCCGGATCGCGCGGTCGCAATTGCGCCAAGGGGCCCGCCACGCTCAACCAGGTCGTCGACCCCGATCGCATTCTGCACCCCCTGAAGCGGGCGGGGGAGCGCGGGGAGGGAAAGTGGGTCCAGGTCTCATGGGACGAGGCGCTGGACGATATCGCGAGCCGCATTCGAACCGCGCTCGAAGAAGGCCGCCAGCGCGAGATCATGTACCACGTCGGCCGACCGGGTGAAGACGGATTCACCGAGCGCATCATGGCCGCGTGGGGCGTCGATGGACACAACTCGCACACGAACATCTGCTCGTCGGCCGCGCGGGCCGGATACCAGTTCTGGTGCGGGATCGATCGACCGAGCCCCGACCACGGCCACGCCGACGTGATCCTCCTGGTGAGCGCGCACCTCGAGGCGGGGCACTACTTCAACCCGCATGCGCAGCGGATCATGGAGGGGAAGACGCGGGGCGCGAAGCTGATCGTCCTCGACACACGGCTCTCGAATACCGCCACGCACGCGGATCATTGGCTGCCGACACAGCCTGGCTCCGAGGCCGCCGTCCTGCTGTCGATCGCGAACCACCTGATCCAGCACGATCTCTACGACCGGGAATTCGTGCGCCGTTGGTGGAACTGGGAGGAGTGTCTCGCCGCGGTGCACCCGGAGGGGCCACAGACGTTCGAGCGCTTCGAAGCGGAGCTGAAGCGGCTGTACGCGGAGTACACCTTCGAGCTCGCCGCGCTCGAGTCGGGGATCGGAGTGGAGCAGCTGGAGGAGGTCGCGCGGGTCGTCTCTACGGCAGGCACCCGGCTGTCGACCCACAACTGGCGGAGCGCGGCAGCGGGGAACGAGGGAGGGTGGCAGGTGTCACGCACGCTCTTCCTGCTGAACGCCCTGATGGGCGCGATAGCGACTCCGGGAGGTACGTATCCGAATGCCTGGAACAAGTTCGTCCCGCAGCCCATCCGTCTCCCGCGGCACCCCGAGCACTGGAACGAGCTCACCTGGCCCGACGAGTACCCGCTCAGCATGTACGAGCTTTCCTTCCTGCTTCCCCACCAGCTGAAGGAGGGGCGCGGCACGCTCGATGTGTACTTCACCCGCGTCTACAATCCGGTGTGGACCAACCCGGACGGTTTCACGTGGTTAGAGGTCCTGACCGATGACACGAAGGTCGGGCTTCACGTCGCCCTTACCCCGACCTGGAACGAGACCGCGTTCTTCGCCGACTACGTGCTTCCGATGGGAAACGCCGCCGAGCGGCACGACATCCACTCCCTCGAGACGCACGATGGACAGTGGATAGGATTCCGGCAGCCCGTGCTGCGCGAGGCGCGCGAGCGGCTCGGCGAGTCTATCTCGGATACACGTGAGGTGAATCCTGGTAACATATGGGAAGAAAATGAGTTCTGGCTCGAGCTGTCCTGGCGCATCGACCCCGACGGAAAGCTAGGGATCCGTGAGTTCGTGGAGTCGGCCGAGCGACCGGGCGAGCGTCTGAGCATCGATGAGTACTACGGGTACATCTTCGAGCGCTCGGTTCCCGGGCTGGCCGAGGCGGCAGCGTCCGACGGGCTCACGCCGCTGAAGTACATGAGGCGTTACGGGGCGTTCGAGGTATCCGGCTCCGTCGGGCCGGTGTACGATCAGGCGGTGCCCGAGGAGCAGCTCGAGGACGTATCGGAAGACCGTTTCGGCCGGGTGTATACACGAGCTCCGAAACCGGCCGCGATCAACCTGGCCCCGACGGGTGCACCCGATCCCGACGAGAACGGCAGATGGCCCGTCGGCGTGCGAGTGGAGGGCAACGTTCTGCGCGGCTTCCCGACACCGAGCGGCCGGCTCGAGTTCTACTCACCCACGCTCGCGCAATGGGGTTGGCCCGAGTACGCCCTGCCCACGTACATCAAAAGCCACGTGCACCCCGATGCGTTGGCCGACGACCAGAAAGTCCTGATCTCTACATTCCGGCTCCCGGTGCAGATTCACACGCGCAGCGCGAACTCGAAGTGGTTGGATGAGATCTCCCACACGAACCCGCTGTGGATTCACCCGGAGGACGCGAAGCCGCTCGGCCTCGAGACGGGGACGCTCGTGCGCGTGGAGACGAAGATCGGCTACTTCGTCGTGAAGGCCTGGGTCACGGAGGGGATCCGACCGGGGGTGGTGGCCTGCAGCCACCACATGGGGCGTTGGAAGCTCGCCGACGAGGGCCAGCGCCAGCTCATGGCGACCGTCGATCTGGAACACGGTGAGGACGGGTGGAGTCTCCGTCGCCGCACCGGGGCGCGGCCCTACGAGTCGACCGATCCCGACACCTCCCGCATCTGGTGGACCGATGTGGGAGTGCACCAGAACCTCACCTTTCCCGTCCACCCCGATCCCGTCTCGGGCATGCACTGCTGGCACCAGGCCGTTCTGGTGCGGGCGGCGGGACCCGGTGATCGGTACGGGGACATCCGGGTCGATCCGGAGAAATCCCAACGCGCGTACCACGAGTGGTTGTCCAAATCGCGCTCCGCGAGCGCGCACTCTCCTGACGGTACGCGCAGACCCAGCTGGCTGATCCGACCCGTGCGGCCCACGGCCCGGGCCTATCGGCTGGACTCCTCGGAGGAATAGGGCATGGAGCTCTTCAGGGCTCTCGGAAGCCTGGTCGAGACCCCGACACCGGAGACCGCCTCGGTGGCCGCGCTCCTCGACCTCGGGCCGGTGCCGGATACAGCCGCGTACAGCGATCTCTTCTTGTTTCAGCTATATCCCTTCGCGTCCGTGTATCTGGGCCTCGAGGGCCACCTGGGGGGAGAGGCTCGTGACCGGGTGGCCGGCTTCTGGCGCGCCCTCGACGAGACTCCGCCGACCGAGCCGGATCATCTCGCCACACTGCTCGGGCTGTATGCGCGGCTCACGGAGCTGGAGCGCACGGCCGCCGGCTCCGGCGCCCGATCGGTTTGGCGTCGCACTCGCCATGCGTGCCTCTGGGAGCACCTGGCCAGCTGGGTTCCGACGTTTCTCGCCAAGCTGCGGGATATCGCACCGCCGTTCTACGACGGTTGGGGCGAGCTCCTGGAGGTCGCCATCGAACAAGAGATCGCGGACCTCGGGGCGCTGGACCGCCTGCCGCTGGCACTCCGCGTGGCGCCGCCGATGCCCGATCCGAGAGCTTCGAGCGGATCAGGCGAGTTCTTGGCTGCACTGCTGAGCCCGGTCCGCAGCGGACTGGTCCTCACGCGGTCCGACCTCGCCAGGGCCGGGCGCGAGCTGGGGCTGGGACTCAGGGTAGGCGAGCGCCGGTTCATCTTGAGAGCCATGCTGGGTCAGGATCCGGAGGTGACGCTCGGCTGGCTGGCGGGGGAAGCGGCAGGTTGGGCGCAGCGCCACGATCGCACCGCCTCCGTGGCGCCCGAGCTGGCCGATTTCTGGATCGGTCGCGCCGCCGCCACGGCGAGCCTCCTTCGGGAGTTGGGTGAAGACGCGCGCCGCTGGCGGCGGGAGGCAGAGGGCGCGGACAAGGAAAGATGAAGGAAGTGAGCAGATGACCGAGAAGACACTCGACCCCGTAAAGTTCCGGGCTGCGTTTCTGTTGCTGTTGGTAATCGGGATCTCGTGGCTGTTCCTGGCGATGATTCGCCCGTTCATCACGGCCCTCTTCCTGGGGGCTATCTTCAGCGGCCTCGCGCACCCCGTCTACCGCCGCTTCCTCGGCTGGTTCAAAGGACGAAAGGCGGCGGCCTCGCTCATCACGTTGGTTCTGTTCTTCCTCCTCGTCCTCGGCCCGCTCGCCGGGTTCATGGGGATCGTGGCGAACCAGGCGGTTCAAGTCAGCCAGTCGGTCGGCCCCTGGGTCCAGCAGCAGATGAGCCAGCCGGATCAGATCGACCGCCTTCTCGAGCGGCTACCGTTCGCCGACGCGATAGCCCCGTATAGCGATCAAATCCAGCAGAAAGCCGCCGAACTGGCCGGTTCGGTGGGAGGTTTCGTGGTCCGCAGCCTCGCCGCCGTCACACGCGGAACGGTCCAGGTGCTGTTCCTGCTCTTCGTGATGTTGTACGCGATGTTCTTCTTCTTGAAGGACGGTCGGTCCGTCCTCGGTCGGATCCTGTACTACATGCCGCTATCGAGCGAAGACGAGCATCGCATGCTGGAAAAGTTCGTGTCGGTTACGCGGGCGATGGTCAAAGGGACCCTGCTCATCGGCATCGTACAGGGAACGCTCGCCGGCGCGGGCTTCGCGGTCGTGGGGATTCCGGCCGCCGCATTCTGGGGCACGGTGATGGCCGTACTCTCCATCGTCCCCGGGGTCGGCACCGCGCTCGTGTGGGGACCGGCGGTCATCTACCTGCTCGCGGTGGGGCAGACGGGCGCCGGCATCGGCCTGGCAGTCTGGTGCGGCGCGGTGGTGGGGACCGTCGATAACCTCATGCGACCGTGGCTGGTCGGACGCGACACCAAGATGCCGGACCTCCTCATCCTGCTTGGCACCCTCGGCGGGCTGTTCCTCTTCGGTGCGGCCGGCGTCCTGATCGGACCGATCGTGGCGGCTCTGTTCATCACCGTGTGGGAGCTGTACGGGGATAGCTTCCGTGACCTGCTTCCGGAGGCACGGCTGCCGGACCGACTACAGGAGTGATTCGATGTCGAGTCGAGACCGAGTCCCGTTCCATGCTCGTGCCGCACTCACCCGCCTGGCCGTCGCGGCTTCGCTGACCACGATCGGCCTGCAGCCGGATCCGATGGTCGCTCAGGATGCCGAGCTGGACGAGGCGTTCCTCGAGGGCTTTCAGTGGAGGTCGATCGGGCCCGCCAACATGTCGGGCCGCATCACCGACATCGAAGGGGTGCCGGGGACACCGGTCTTCTACGTGGCCGCCGCGACGGCGGGCGTATGGAAGACCACCAACAACGGAACCACGTTTCGGCCGTTGTTCACGGAGGAACGGGTCGCGGCGATGGGGGACATCGCCGTCGCACCCAGCGACCCGGACATCGTATGGGCCGGCACGGGCGAAGAGGACTCACGTAACTCGATCTCTCCCGGTGGCGGCGTATACAAGTCGAGAGACGGGGGCCTGACCTGGGAGCTCGTGGGCCTCGAGGAAACGCAGGCGATCGGTCGCATCGTCATTCACCCCACGAATCCGGATCTCGTTTACGTCGCCGCGCTCGGTCACATCTGGGGAGCCAACGAAGAGCGCGGTCTGTATCGCACGCAGGACGGGGGGACGACCTGGGAACGCGTCCATCACATCAGCGACAAGGCCGGGTTCGTGGACCTCGTCATGCACCCGAACGATCCGAATACCCTGTTCGCCTCGAGCTGGGAGCGTGTCCGCGGTCCCTGGTTCCTCAACAGCGGCGGTCCCGGCTCGGCCCTGTGGAAGACCACGGACGGCGGCGACACGTGGACCGAGGTGACCGGGGGCGGATTCCCTGCAACCTTGAAAGGCCGCATCGGGATTGCCATCGCGCCCTCGAACCCGGACGTGATGTACGCGATCGTCGAGGCCGAAGAGCCCGAGTGCCCCGAAGATCCGGACGCGGAAGATCCCGACGCGGAGTCGTGCCAGGATCTGCACGGCTCGGGTCTGTACCGATCCGAGGACGGCGGCCGGACGTGGACGTGGATGAACGGAGAGAACACGCGACCGTTCTATTACTCACAGGTCCGCGTCGATCCCTCGAATCCCGATCACGTGATCTGGTCCTCGACACCGGTTCGGTTCTCGAAGGACGGTGGGAAGACGGTCGGACAGACGACGCTCGGCATCCACGTCGACCATCACGCCCTGTGGTGGGACGCGGAGAACCCCGACCACTACATCGTGGGGAACGACGGCGGGTTCGCGATCACCTGGGACAAGGGCGGGAATTACGACTTCCCGAACCCGATCGCGCTCGGCCAGTTCTACGCGGTCAGCTACAACATGAACATCCCGTACCGCGTGTGCGGCGGCCTGCAGGACAACGGCACCTGGTGCGGGCCGAGCCGGCGGCGCCAGGGCGACATCGACAACCATATGTGGGCTACGGTTAGCGGCGGCGACGGGTTCTACGCGCCGCAGGATCCCGATGACCCGGATCTGATGTACGCCGAGTCCCAGGGCGGCCGGATGTCTCGCATCAATACCGCCACCGGTGCGCGCCGCAGCCTCGAACGCCCGAGCTGGAGCGATGAGGTCAAGCCCCTCCGAGATGA
Source organism: Gemmatimonadota bacterium (assembly GCA_039588275.1). Classification (GTDB taxonomy): domain Bacteria; phylum Gemmatimonadota; class Gemmatimonadetes; order Palauibacterales; family Palauibacteraceae; genus JBDHAC01. Next base: position 57,593 of record JBDHAC010000013.1, on the reverse strand, counting down.
GCTGGTGCTGCTGGAGGACGAGGCCGGTGACTCGCCCTCCGAGGAGCAACAGGCGCGCATGGACGAGCTCAGAGCCCGCATCTCGGCCGACTCGGCCGCCTACTCGCTCCGGTACAACTGGAGCACACCCATGGTGCTCTCGCCCCACGATCGGAACGTGCTGTACGTCGGTGCGAACAAGGTGCTCAAGTCCGTGAAACGTGGGGACGACCTGACGATCATCTCGCCCGATCTCACGTATGCGGACCCGGAGAAGATCGCGATCAGCTCGGGTGGCACGGGGACGACGGGTGGCATCACGCGGGACGCGACCGGGGCCGAGACGCATGCCACGATCACGGCGCTCGCCGAGTCCTATCTCCGCGCGGGCTGGTTGTTCGCGGGCACCGATGACGGCCGCGTGTGGATGACGCGGGACGACGGAGAGAGCTGGACCGAGCTCACGGAGCGATTCGACGGCGTGCCCGAAGGGACGTGGGTGAGCCGGATCGAGCCCTCGCACCACGACGCGAGCACGTTCTACGTGTCGTTCGACGGGCATCGGAGCGACGACTTCACCCCCTACGTGTACGTGACGAACGATGGGGGCGAATCGTTCCGCTCCATCGCGGCCGGACTCCCGACCGGGAAGCCCGACTACGTGCACGTGATTCGCGAGGATCCCCACAATCCGAACCTGCTGTTCGTCGGTACCGATGTCGGCGTTTACATGTCGCTCGATAGCGGCGTGAGCTGGGGCCGATTCATGAGCGGGTTACCGACCGTGCCGGTGCACGACCTCAAGATCCATCCGCGCGAGCGCGAGCTGATCGCCGGAACGCACGGACGCTCGGTTTGGATCGTGGATATCGCGCCCCTCGAGCAGATCGCGGGTGCCGAGCTGACCGAGGACGTCGTGCTGTTCGAGCCGAAGCCCGCGCTCCAGTTCGGCGACGCCCCGATCGGTGGTGAATCGACCGGCCACGGAACGTTCGAGGGCGAGAACGTCCGGTACGGCGCCGAGCTCACGTACTGGATCCCGCGCGAAGTCTCGACCGCGCTGACGCGGGAAGCGCGCGACGCGCGGCGGGCAATGCAGGAATCGGAGTCCGTTGGTCCCGGGCAGGGCAGACCCGGCCTGCCGCAGGCGCAGTTCGCGGTCCTGGACGCGGGCGGTGACACGGTGCAGACGTTCACCGGTGCCCTAGCGTCCGGTCTCAGGCGTGTCTACTGGGACTTTCGCCTGCGGGTCGAGCCGGAGCCGAAGTCTCCGTCCGAGCTCCGGGACAGCGTGGAGAACGCGAAGCTGACGCGCGAGGTGGCGGACTCGCTGATCGCCGCCGGTGACGACCCCGATGTGGTCGAGCGCGCCGTCGAACAGATGAGCTCCGGGGCCGCCGGCTTCCGAGCGCGGTTCGGTGGCAGCGGGACGCCGCAACGGGGATTCCGTGAGCGCCCCGGCGAGACGTATCCGCGCCCCCGGGCCGAGCGTCAGGAAGCCGAGGGCCGCCCCGCGGCAGGGCCCGGTGCGCGCGCCGGCGAGCAAGGCCAGGCCGGGGGCCCGTCCCAATCGGAGATCCGCGACATGCAGCGGAAGATCCGCCGCGAGATGCGAGACCGGGGAGCCGGCTTCGGGGGCTTCGGCGGGTTTGGGGGCGGCGACCAGGAGATCGCCGAGCCCGGCGACTACACCGTCGTGATGAGTGTCGGAGACCGGTCGCTCTCGGTCCCTCTCGAAGTGGTGCGCGCGCCCGGCTACTCGAACGAGCCGTAGCAGTCCACCGGCGCTCTTCCGCTACTTGCTAGGAATGCTCGGCGAGACGCTCGAGCTCTTCCCCGTGCAGCACCCACACGGTCAGACCGGGCACCTCGGCGGAGACCCGCCGGTAGAATCCGGCTGCGACCTCGTTGCGCTCGTGCACGAGCCACCAGACCACGCTGCCGCCCGCTTCGCGCGTGGCCCGGGCCACCTCCGCGAGCAGCGCCCGCCCGATCCCACGCTTCCTGACGCTGTCATCGACGTACAGGTCGAGCAGATAGGTTCCGCGCACGGCGGATTCGGTGTCGTACGACGGGAGGAAGAACGCAAAGCCCACGAGCCGCCCGTCCAGCTCGGCGACCAGCGCGTCGAACGCACGGAACGGTCCGAGACCGTCCCGCAGGAAGTGCTCCTCCGTGAACGCGCACGAGGGGGCCCCGACATATAGGTTCAGGGCTTCCACCATCGCTACCACTCGGGTGGCGTCGGATGACTCCGGAGGTCGGATCGTGACAGCGTCCACCATGTCGCTCTCCCATCGCATGGAATCCGGGCGGTCCGCCGCCGCATTCGAGAGTAACGTATGAAGACGCTGCTCGTCCTGCGTCATGCCAAGTCGAGCTGGGACCACTCCGAACTCGCGGACCACGATCGACCGCTCAACAAGCGAGGGATGCGGGCCGCGCCTCGCATGGGCCGGCATCTCGTCGAGCAGGACCTGGTTCCCGACCTGATCCTGTCCTCGACGGCCGTCCGCGCCCGCAGCACCGCCGAGCTCGTCGCGGACGAATGCGACTCGCCGCCTGCGATCGACTACTTGCCGTCGCTGTACGGCGCGGGGCCGCACACGTATCTGGAAGCCGTGAGCGAGGCCGGCTGTGATGGGGAGCGCATCATGGTCGTCGGGCACAACCCGGGGATCGAGTCGCTGGTCACGGTCGTGACCGGCGCGCAAAGACGCATGCCCACCGCGGCCCTGGCTCACATCGAGCTCGACGTCGACGAGTGGGAGGAGGTTCCGTCCGCCCGCGGTCGACTCGTGGGCCTTTGGCGCCCAAAGGAGCTCGGGTAACGGAGGGTCCTAGCTGCTGGGAGGATCCAGGATGACTCCCAGGAACAGGATGGTGCCGGACAACCGCTCACGGATCGCGAACAGGAAGGGCCGGTCTACGATCACGGGAACCGGCGCGGACGTCACGGCGACTCCCACGCTGGTTGCCGCTGCCGCTTCGGTGCCCTCCTCGTTCACGTCCACGAAGCTCTTCTGTTTCACGCGCGAGATATGCAGGTCCGTCCCCATCGCCTTGGGATCGAAGCCATCCTGGAGCATACCGCCGAAGTCGGCCCGCCCGGGCGTGAAGGCGATCTGCATCCCGAGCGCCTTCAGGACATCGTTCAGGCTCTTCTCCCACTCGAGCGTGAAGCGCGGCAGATGGACCGGAACATCCCTCTCGAGCAAGTCGTCGGTCCACGCAGCCCACCGTGCCGCGTCGAGACCGGCGATGACGTCGCCGAGCGAGCGGTCGGGGCGGGGCAGCACGATAGTCATGCGGAAGGCGCCGCCTCCGTACGGCAGGTCGATGATCTCCTCGTTCTCCTGCCACTTGTGGCCGAATCCTCCTTCGCTGCGAGCCATCATGCGGACGGTCTTGGTGCTCCCATCGGCCAGGTGGAAGGTCGCATCGTGCGTGTCATCGCGATCGAACCGGTGCGTCCACGACCCCTTGAAATAAATGGCGTTGATCAGGAACAGGACTTCGAGGGGATCGATTTGATCGAGCATCTCGTCGATCCGCCCGTTGGTGGCCGAATCCACCCACGAGTTGATCGTGCCGACGGCAGCGGGATCCGCGAAGTCGAGAGCCTCTACGCGGGCGTCGAACACCTGTTGGACCGTCGAGAGGTATTCAGCCTGGAACGGGAACACCTGCTCGTACCACGCCGAGTTCGCGATCCCGATCTCGATCTTCGGATCCAGTCCGAGTAACAGAGCAGGCAGGCTCTCGTAGGAGTCGGTGATCTCCGTCAGTGGAGGAACCGCTCCGTTCGGTGCGAACCCGAGCGTGGTCGCGATCGCGTCGTATGTGGAGTCGCGCGCCCCCGTGAGGGCCATGCCGAGCGCTATATGGGCGCTCAGGGGCGAATAGAAGAGATTCTCGTCGGGATCCGCGTCGCGCAGCTCGCCAAGCAGCGAGAACCCGAAGCGATTGCTGGCACCGATCACCTCTTGCTCCCCGATCGTCAGCGCGCGTGGCAGCTCGGTAATCGGTTCCGAGCCGCCCGGCCCGACCGGATCCTGGCAACCTGTGGCGGCCAGCAGCATCACCGCGGTTGCGGTCCCGACCATCAGCTTGCGGCTCCCCTCTCCGACCCGTCGATCCGATCTATGTGCAGGCACCCTCTTGCTGCTCCGTCCGGTACGTTTCCGCCATCCTACCCCGGAGAGAACGCTTCGGACGGCGGGAGTGTGACGCTTGCCGAGCCTCTGTTCGGGGGGTCAGGTTGCCAGGGGGGGCGGGCCCGCGCCTCGCGCCCGCGCGCCCGCCCCGTACGTTCTCGGAAGCCCCGGCCTGCTAGCTGCCATATCGTGTTCATCGAGCTTCGCGGTGGTCTCCGTCTGCACTTTCGCGATCGTGGAAGAGGCGATGCGATCCTCATGCTGCACGGGTTCACCGGCTCGTCGGACAGCTGGGGTTCCGGAACGCTCCGGTCTCTCGCCGCTCGGCACCGCGTTCTGGCCGTAGACCTGCCCGGCCACGGACATAGCGGGGCGCCGGCGCGGCCCGACCAGTACGCCCTGAGCGCGATTATCGAGCATCTCACGGGCCTTCTGCGTGCCACCGGGATCGAGAGCGCGACCTGGGTGGGGTACTCGATGGGCGGACGGCTCGCACTGGGCGCGGCCGCTCTCCACCCGGAGCTGGTCGACCGGCTCGTGCTCGAGAGCGCCTCCCCGGGTCTGGCGACCGAATCCGAACGCGTGGCGCGGCGGCGAGCGGACGAAACGCTCGCGAGACGCATTGAGGACTACGGAATCGAGGACTTCGTGGAGTACTGGACGGACCTTCCGCTGTTCGAGACCCATCGACGGCTGCCGGGAGAGGTCCGCGACGCACTCCGTCGCCGCCGACTCGCGAACCGCCCGGAGGCGCTGGCCGCATGCCTCCGCGGTCTCGGAACCGGTACGCAACCTTCGTTCTGGGACGTGTTGGACCGGGTCCGCGTGCCTGTCCTCGTCGTGGTCGGCTCGGACGACTCGAAGTACCGTGCGGTGGGCGCCCGGATGTCCGACACCCTGCCCGCCGCGACCCTCGAGATCATCCCCGGCGCCGGTCATGCGCCGCACCTGGAGAGGCCGGCCGAATGGCTCGCGGTCGTGGAGGCGTTCCTCGACCGGTGAGGCGAAACTCGGCTCCTCGTGGTGGTCGATGCTCGACGGAGAAAGCGAGCCGACGCGGTCGCTAGCGGATCGTTACGTGACGAGGAGTCCGCCCGGGAACTCCAGCGACAATGAGACCGGTGGGACGAGCTGCGCCCAATCCTCGGTGTGTCGGTCGGAGCTGGACGGATCCCGTCAGGATGAGGTCGTCGAGCGGCGAATTGTCACCGTTGGCGGAGTTCGCAGCCACGTGCAGCACCACGGTCACGTCGTCCTCGGGAGCGAACCACTCGATGACCCACTGTCCGATCCCATCCACCAGCTCCGTTCCCACTCCCGTATGCTGGACGTACTCGACGCCCGTCGCCGGATCGCGAACCACGCGCGCGTGCTCGTCCAAGGCGATAACGCGCCCCGCGGTAGCGCCCGGTCGGTCTCCTTTCAGGACACGGAATGCGGCCTGGAATCCAGCGCTGCCCATGCCCTCGCCACGGACCGTGATACTGACTCGGTGGACGGCGCCGGGTAGGTAGCTCTCGTCCAGTCCCTCGATGTCCAGCGAGCCACGCGGGTCATTCAACGCCAGCCCGAGGTGACAGGTCCGGCAGGTGGGCTCGCCGAATCCCCCCGTGTGCGCCGCCGGCGGCCCGGCGATGTGTGGAGCCAAAAGAGATGGCGACGCGCCGAGCGACACGACGAGAGCCGGGCCGACGACGGCGCGTCGCTTCACGAGTCCGATCAATTGGGCGCCAATCAGCTCGTCGTGCGCTTCGGGGGCACGACAGCCCGCCCGACCGTGTTCGTGTCCGTTCCGAACCAGATCGACTTCGTCTTCTCGTCGTAGAACATGTGACGGATGGCGCCGCCACCGCTCTCGACCTCGACTACGCTGATGAACTCTTCGGTCTCGGTATCGAACCCGACGAACGTGTTCGGGTCGACCCCGGTTTCGACGAACCACACGCGGTCGTACTCGTCGATCGCGACGCCGTACGGCCGCGATTGCTCGCCGCCGGGGTTCGGCCACTCCCGGACCTCTCCCGTCTCGGGGTTCAGGCTCCCCAGGTAGCCCCTGGAATAGTCCACGTACCAGATGATGTCCTTCGAATCGATCACCAGTCGGCGGGGCCGTGCGGACTCGGCAGGCAGGTCGAACGTCTCCAACTCGAACGTCTCCGGATCCACGGTCGCGATCTTGTTCGTGTTGAACAGCACCACCCATGGACGGTCCCTCGAGTCCATCTTGATCCCGTAGGGACGGCTCGAGCTACTCCTTCCGCCCTCGACCTCGGGTGTCTCGATCAGCTTCACGTCGCCGGTGGCCTTGGTGAGATGGCCGATGAAGTTCCCCTGCTGCACCGTAAACCAGATGTCGCCGCTCGCGTCCCAGACGAGCGTATGCGGATCGCGGGCGCGCTCATCTGGCATCATGATCTTCTCGATCTCGCACGTCTCGGGGTCGAGCTTCCCGATGTGGCTGGCCCGGTTTCCGGCATAGTAGACGGTCCCGTCGGCATCCACGATCAGGTTGTGCGGGCCGGCGTTATCCAGGTCGCATTGCTTGAAATCTCCGGTCTCGGGATCGAGCACCGCGGCGTAGCTGGTCCGCTGCCCGACGAACCAGACGCGCCCATCCGGTCCGACGTACGGGTCTCGCGGCCGGCTCTCCGCCCAGGGGACCTCCCACTCGTCGAGCTTCGGGTCGTTCACGTTCTGGGACTGATCTTGCGCCACGGCGTTTGCGGCCCCGAGGCCCAAGGCGGTGAGGATGAGAAGCGGCGTCATGCTGGAACGATGCATCGTGCCTCCACTGCGTATGAGTTGGGAGTCTCTTCGGCGCACAGAACTCCAACAGACGAGGAGCGGTCTCCGTTGGGAGCCGTCCGACGGCGTTGAACGCGGAAACTAATGGAGGGCGCCTGTCACCGCAGCCGTCGGCCCCGCACCCGAATGCCGTCGGCCCCGCACCCGAATGCCGCCGTCCTCCATCGTCCACCCAGAGGAGAGTGTTATGTGAATGTGGACGCACGGCGCTCGGGCTCCAATGGAGCTCGCCCGGTGCTCGCACGGGCCGCCGCAGCGGTGGGCTGGCCGAGACAGGAACGTACGGGAGGCCGCGCGAGGCCCATGAGATCGATGCGAAGCCCCGGGAACGGACGGAGCGGTGCGCGGTTCCCGCGCCTCGCCGCCCTCGCATCGATCCTGATCACGCTCCCCATCTCGCTCGTCGGGCAGGAGGCCGAGACGCCCGAGACGAACGGCGCTCTCCGCGTGTTCGTCGATTGCAGGGGGCGCTTCTGCGATTTCGATTTCCTCCGCCGGGAAGTCCCGTTCATCAACTACGTGCGTGACCGACAGGATGCGCAGGTGCACGTGCTGATGACTTCGCAGCAGACGGGAGCGGGCGGGAGGAACTTCGTCCTCGATTTCATCGGGTTGGGCGAGCTCGAGGGCATGGACGACCGCCAGGAAGTCTCCACCCCGCCCCAGATCCCGGACGAGGAGGTGCTCGGAACGCTCTCGCGCGCGATCGGTCTGGGTCTGGCGCGCTACGCCGCCCGAACCGGCACGGCCGGCCGCCTGCGAGTCGTCGGGGACGAGGGAGGCCTCGAACAGGCGGTGGCGACCCCGGAGGATGATCGCTGGGACTTCTGGGTCTTCCGCACCAGCATGCGAGCCGGGCTAGAGGGCGAGGATCGGCAGAAGTCCATCTCGCTGTTCGGCGCGGCTTCGGCCAACCGCGTCACCGAGCGTCTCAAGGTCGAGATGTCGGTGGACGGGCGGTATGACCGCGAGGAGTTCGAGGTGGACGACTCCACGACCGTCACGAGCATCGAGCGGGACTACGAGTTCGAGACGCTCGTCGTACATAGCCTCGGTGCGCACTGGTCGGCCGGTGTCGAGGGCACGGTCGAGCACTCGAGCTTCCGGAACCGCGAGTTGGCCATCCGCATCGCGCCGGCCCTCGAGTATAACCTGTTCCGCTACGAAGACTCCGAGCGCAAGCAGTTCACGCTGCTGTACACGGTGGGGTTCAACAGCTTCGATTGGCGCGAGGTAACGCTCTTCGGCGAGACGTCGGAGCAGCGATTCGACCAGACGCTCCGCGCTTCCCTCGCGGTGCGGCAGCCGTGGGGCGAGGCCGGGGGCGAGCTCCAGGCATCGCACTTCCTGGATGATCCCGACCAGCACAGAATCGAGGGACGCGCGTTCGTTCGCTTACGTCTCATCCGGGGGCTCTCCCTCGATGTGTCGGGCGAGCTGGCGCGCGTGCGTGACCAGATCAACCTGCCCGTGGGCGACGCCACACAGGAGGAGATCCTGCTCGAGATCCGCGAGCTGCAGACCGGGTTCGAGTACGATATCTCCGTAGGCTTCAGCTACACGTTCGGATCGATCTTCAACAACGTCGTGAACCCCAGGTTCGAAGGTGGCGGGGGCGGAGGTCGCCGCTTCTAGCGCTGAAGTTCTTCAGCTCCTCAGATCTTCCGTAACACCGCCCTCTTCTTCGGGACCAGATACAGGTTCGCCGCCACGCGTCCTCCGAGGAACGCGAGGAATGCGGCCGTGACGCCCATCACTCCGGCGCCCCAGGCGAGCGCGGGAAACAGGGCCGCCACCCCGATGAGCTCGACTGCGGAGGCCCCGGTGATCGGCCGCGTACGTCGCCCCTTCATGAGAACCGCGCGCTGAAGGTTGAGCAGCACGGCGAGGGCGGGAAGCGGCACCAGTACCCTGGCGGGAACGAGTGCGAAGGCGGTCAGCTCCGGAGTCAATCCGGAGATCGTCTCGAACCACACCGAGGCCAGTGGCGTGAACGCGACGACGGCCAGGCCGGCGGAGGCCGCGATGCCGAGCCCGGTCGCGAAGCGGGCGACCTCCGGATAGCCCTCGTGGCGCCTTCCCATCAACGCGATCGCCGCATCCTGATACGCCAGTCCGAGCGCCCGAAACAGGAACGAAAGCGCGTGGACGACGGGGAACACCGCTAGCGATTCTACAGGGAAGGGTGCGCGGCCCATGAAGAAGGTGAGCATGGGCTGGACCGTGAGACCGATGAGGGAAGTCAGGGCCAGCGGGTAGTAGAAGCCCGCGATCTCGCGATAACCCATCGGCTCCACTGAGCCGGCACTCGTCCCCGGGGCCGCCAGCAGCTCGCGGATCGTACCGCGCGCCATCCAGCGTGCCGCGGCGGCCTCCGCGCACACACCCGCGGACAGGGCGGCGGCCCCGACCCACGCACCATTCAAGCGTAGTCCGATGGCGAAGACCGCAGCGGCGATGGCCATCGCGGTCAACCGTATCACGGTCCCCAGCGCGACCAGACGCGTCCGGCCCGATCGAATCAGGACCCCCTGGACGAATCGTCTGTACCCGATCGCCGCGGGCCACGGAAGAAACAACCACAACGCGCCGTACGTCAGATCGGCCACGCCCGGCGGCAGGCCGAGCAGGCCTCTCACGAGCCCCTCGTGGACCGGCGGGATCAGCACCAACAGGAGCAGCGCGGTGGCCGCGGCGTTGAGCCCGGCGGTGAAGGACCGGAGCCGCCGGTAACTGGGCCGGTCCTCGACGAGCGCGGTCGCGGCGCTCATGAGCATGATCACCGGGGCTTCCATCAGGACGGCGAATGCGAACGCCACTCCGTATGCAGCCAGGTTGAACTTGGGGTCCGGGAGGCGGGCGATGACGGCTGCCAGAAAAGGGCCCTCCACCGCCATCATCAGCCACGTGGCTGCCAGCGGCGCCCAGAAGAGAAGGATCGAGCGGTTCGAGAGTCGCGATTGCACGGGATGTCAGGTCAGGTACGGCTCCGCCGGCGATCAGCCGGTCGATCGAGGCCGGAGTATGCGCTCGTCCACCCCGAACGTCCATAGCGGAAAACCTCTCACGCCCGAAGCTCGTAGGCCTAACCAGATTGCCACACTGTCCCTTGCCGGAGGTCCGATATGAGCTCCTCCTTTCAGGACGTTCGGTACGCCGGGCGGGTGATTCGAAAGGCGCCCGGCCTGGCGCTTACTTCGATCCTCGTGCTCGCGCTCGGAATCGGGATCCCCACGATCATGTTCACGATCGTGAACGGAGTGCTGCGGGATCTGCCGGTCCCCGAAGGAGAACGGGTCGTCCACGTATTCCGAACGGATCGGTCTTCTGGCGGTCGTGTGTTCAGCGTGAGTCACGCCGACCTCGTGGACTGGCGCGCTCAGCAAACGACGTTCGAGGGGTTAGCCGGGTTCGAGACCGAGGACGTCACACTGAGCGGAAATTCGGTCAGCGCTCTCCGTCGGGACGCCGCATTCGTGACCGCCAACACCTTCGACCTGCTGCGCGTCCCTCCAATCGTCGGGCGAACGTTCCAGGGCCAGGATGGGCGTCCCGGTGCCGCTCCGGTCGCGGTCATCAGCCATGACGTCTGGCAGGAACGGTTTGGGGGGGCTCCGGACGTCACCGGGCGGACGTTGGCGGTCGACGGGGAGCCACGAACGATCGTCGGCGTGATGCCACGTGACTTCGGATTCCCGTTCGGCGAGGACATCTGGCTACCGCTTCAGCTGGCCGCGACCGGCTCCCGGGACGAGGGCCCGTTCCTCCAGGTGTTTGGCAGGGTGGCCGATGGCATCTCGATCGGTCAGGCCCGTGTAGACATGCAGACCGTGGCGACCCGAGTGGCCGCGCTCCCCGATGCGGACGACCGTTTCGGAGCCGACGTGAGGCCCTATACGGAAAGCCAGCTCGGGGATGAAGTCTCGACCGCGCTGTGGGTGATGCTGGGGGCCGTTTCGCTGGTTCTCCTCCTCGCGTGCGCGAACGTGGGCAACCTGCTTCTGACTCGCGCTGTGCACCGCAGGACCGAGCTCGCGGTCCGCACGGCGCTTGGCGCGAAGGGCACTCGTGTGGTGCGACAGCTGCTCACCGAGGCGCTCGTGATCTCTGCCATCGGAGGAGCTCTCGGACTGCTCGGGGCCTGGGGGGGCATCTCGATCTTCAACCGGGCCGTGGCCGAGTCGGTGGGATTCTCCTGGATGGACATCCGGGTCGACGGCGTGGTCCTGCTGTTCGTCGCGGGCATCATCGTCGCGAGCGCGGTGGTCGCAGGGATACTGCCCGGTCTTCAGGCCGCACGAGACAATATCAGCCAGGCGTTGAAGGAGGGCGGACGAAGCGTCTCGAGTGGGTGGCTGACCCGGGTGCACCGGCTGCTCGTGGTCGGTGAGGTCGCGCTGTCCGGCGCACTCCTCATCGCGTCCGGTCTCCTCGTGAAGAGTGCCCTGGAGTTCCGTAGCGTCGATCTCGGTATGCCCGTCCAGGAGATTATGACGGGTGAGGTCGAGCTGCCTGGCGCGGCGTATGGCACTCCCGAGTCACGCGTGCAGTTCTTCGAAGACCTCGAGGCTCGCGTATCGGCGCTTCCCGGGGTCACATCGGTGGCCCTGATGTCCGACGTCCCCGCTACGGGCGGTCTTCCGTGGCCGATTCGCATCGAGGGGACCACGCCCGATCCGGGCGCCGAGTTACCCCGCGTAGGCTTTATGACCGTCACACCCTCTTTCCTGCGGCTCCTCGACGGGGCCCCGGTTGCGGGCCGTGGGTTCGACGAGCGGGATCGCGCGGGGGCGGAGCCGGTGCTGCTGGTCAACCAGCGGTTCGCGTCCCGCTTCTTCCCCGATAGCCGTGCCGTCGGACGCACGGTGCAGCTCGGGAGCGATCCCGCGGCCGCATCCCGGACGATCGTGGGCGTCGTGCCGGACCTGTACCTGACCGGACTGGACGACGAGCAGCCCAACGGCCCCGGTTTCTATCTGCCCCTGGCGCAGAACCCGCACGTGTCGATGCAGGTGCTGGTTCGGACGTCAGGAGATCCTCTACGGCTTACCGCCGTTGTCGGAGAGGCGCTCGAGTCGATCGACCCGACGATCGCGCTCATGAACGTCGACCGGGTCGACCGGTTGATCCAACAGGAGTTGCTCATGTACGACGTGCTCGCCGGCCTCTTCCTCTTCTTCGGCGCGACCGCCCTCCTGCTGGCCGCGGTCGGCCTGTATGGCGTCATGGCGTTCGCCGTCAGCCTGCGAACCCGTGAATGGGGGATGCGGCGGGCCCTCGGAGCCCAGAGCAGGGATGTGCTCCGGCTCGTGCTTCGCAGAGGTGCATGGCAGCTGGGCGTGGGGCTGCTCGTCGGGTTGGCGCTCGGAGGAGCGCTGTCCATGGTTGCGGCGGGCATCAATGGTCGAATTCAGCCATGGGATCCCGCCGTCATGGCCGTGGTTGCGACCGTCCTCGCCATGACGGGCTTGGCGGCGACGCTGATCCCCGCCTTGAGGGCCACGCGCATCGATCCACTGAAGGCGCTTCGCCAGGACTGACCCGCGAGCGGGCGCTCCGCCCGAGAGTCGCGCATCAAATGTCAAGCCGGCTTGACATTTGACTCGAATCGGTGCACCGTGTCTGAGGGACCCTTTCCCCAGGCGACCCGATGAGCGAACGCGTGCGAAACCGCGTAAGGGAGCATCGGCTGAAGTTCAGGCTCACTCAAGCCGAGCTCGCCAAGGCAGTGGGTGTATCGCGCCAGAGCATCAACTCCATCGAGCGCGGTCGCTATACACCCAGCTTGCCCCTCGCCCTGCGTTTCTCTCGGGTGTTCGACTGCTCGACGGATTCGCTGTTCGAGCTACTGGAAGGTGAATGACATGTTGCCCGAGATGATGGCGGCGTTGTTCGGCGACCTCGAGGTCGACGAGAGATTCCGCATGCACAGATACTACTCGAGTCGGTTCGCGCTGGCGGTGGGACTGATCCTGATCCTCGCCTGGGTCGTTCGTGACCTGATCGTGCTGGATCAACTGCGATCGGACCTGTTGATCGTCGGAGGTGCGATGGGGGTCGCGAAACTGGTCGCGATGGCCTACTTCCGGATCGCCCGCTAGGTCGGAAGCGTCACACCTCTCGGCTGTGCGGGCCCATCCTTCGCGAGTCGCCCGCTCCGACGCCGGCCCAAGAGGTCGACGATCCGGATTCAGGTCCGCCGGTGATGCATGACAGGGTAGACGTTGGCGACCAGGTTGATCAGCGTCCCCTCAAGGCAGTGCTCAGTAGGGCGCGTCGGGCAGCAGGATCACGGGTCCCGCGCTTCGCGTCTCCATCGCATCCATGTGCAGGAAGTACTTACCGACACCGGCCGCGCCCTGCATGAACCCGGTCTGCGCCACGAGCAGCTCGGGTTGTACCCGGTGCTCCGACTGGATCCACTTCAATCCGCCATCGCGCTCCGTAGAGCGGGAGAGCAGACTCGCGTTCAATCTCTCCGCGAACGAGCGGTACGAGGGCTCTCCGGTCAGCCGGTTCATGGCCAGGAAGAACTCTCCCAGGCCCGCATCGCCGCCACACTGGCTGATGTTCTCCCAGAAGCCGGGCGTCCGCCGTTCCGGGACGCCGGTGGCCATGATCCCACGGGCGCCACGGTGGACCCAATGCTGCCACTCGACGTCCCCGGTGAGCTCGCCCAGGCGGTGAAACAGCCGGTTGGTGCCCACCGGCCCGTGGCACCAGGCGAGGTAATACAGATCCTCGCCGCCAGGCGTGTGGTGGTGAATCCGGTATCCATCGTCCCGAAGGGTGGCGATCGACTTCAGGTATCTGGCTCCGGCCACCGCCGCATCCCGAAAGACGGACTCGCCGGTGCGGTCCGCGAGCGTCGCGAGGAAATACGCGATCCCGGCCGTACCGTGCGAGAAGTTGGGCATCTCGCGCGGATAGCCGGGCCACATATCCCATTTGCGTCCTGCGTCGACCTCGGTCCCCCGCTCGGTCAACCGGTATCCGGCGCGCACCGCCGTCTCGAGCGCGGCATCGCTTCCGGTTCTCGCGTGCAGGTAGAGGAGCGTGAGTCCCGTGCCTGCCGTCCCGCTCACGATGTCGTTGGACTCCACCGCCTCGCCGTCGCCGACGAGGGTCGGCCACGCGGAGCCTTCGCCGGCTGGTCGGGCACGCGCGATCAGCGTCTCGAGGCCGCGTTCGGCCAGATGCCGGTACCGGAGGTCGCCCGAGGCGCGGTACATCTCCTCGAACACGAACGCGAGGCCCGCCAGGCCCACATACAGCCCGGCGCCCTCGACGTCGGTCAGTTGTGACCCGAGGTGGTCCGCGCCGGCGCGGGCGGCGTCGAGGAACCGCTCGTCCTGCGTGACGTGAAAGAGCTCCAGGGCGAACGGAAGCACGCCCGGACTGTGCGTGTACAGCGTCGTGCCGATGGAACCGGGATCGTCGGGGTCGGCCGGCCACGTGACGCCATGCTCGGTGATCTGGCGCGTGGATTCGATCCAGCGCCAGGCCTTGAGCGCGGCTTCCAGGTACGGCCGTTCCGAGTCGGCGACCTCCGCCCAGCGCGGCATCCGCAACGCCCACGGCGCCGCGGCCAACGTGGCCGTCGCACCGACGCTCTTGCGGAGGAAGGACCGACGCGTCAGGCACGCGTGGCACATGGCCGTCTCCTCTTCGCCTGTCTCACGTCACGCCCGACGTGAGCACTACGATGCCGAACGCGGCGAGCCACGCGGCGGCAGCGATGAATAGCCAGCCGGTCACCTCCGTCGCGAAGCCGTTCATGGCTCATGAAACCTCGCTGTTACGGGTTGGGGCGCGTCCAATTCGGCAGCGGCCGACCCGGGGTCCATGGAGCCCCAGCCGCTTCGAGCTGCCGCTCGAGGGCGGGGAGATCCGTTTCAATCAGCTGGCGGAGATCGTCGAATACGTCGCTGAACGCCGCCGCGGCGATCTCGTACTGCTGCCGGTGCGTCTGAGTCGGGCCGTGCATGGCGCGCCAGTGGCCGCCCACGACCGAGTTCACGCGGCTGATGATCCCGGGCATGCCTGGCTCCGCACGGCTCGGCCGCGTCCGATCTCCGCTCAGGGCCTCCTGTAAGTCCATGAGCCGCAGCTCGAGCGAGCGCGCCTCCTCGCGCATCTGCTCGGTCGCGTCCGGCGTGACCTCGACCGCCTGCTTGATGAGCTGCAGCCGTTGAGCCGCGTCCGTCGCTGCGCGCGATGTGCCCATCACGGCCCGCTGGAGCTCTCCCGTCTGTCGCTGAAACGCGAGCACGGCCGCCCGATCCTGCGCCGGCAGCGAGGGCTGCCCGAGCGCTTCGACCTCGAACGGGGTAGCGGGTGCGAGCTCGGTGACGACACCGTCGACGCGCTGGCTGAGGCTCACCGTATAGCTGCCGGGCAGCGCGAGCGGCCCGAGCCCGCCGCCGCCACCAAAGCCGCCGAATCCGCCACCACCCCCACCGCCCAACGGGGTGTAGCCCGGGTAACGGAAGTTCCACGTGGCGCGGTGAATGCCACGAGATGTGGACCCGTCTACATGACGCACCACGTTCCCCTGAGCATCCTGAATCGTGAGGAACACCTCCGGATCCTCCTCGCGATCCTCCGCTTTCAGCTCGTCCCAGGTCGGGTACGGGGTGTCGCTCCCGTCTCTGGCCGCGCGGCTCTCGGTGCGCTGGCGCTGAGCCTCGCTCGTGCGAAGCGTTTCGTTGATGTAATACGTGAAGGTCGCACCGAAATCGGGATTGGGAGCGACGTAGAAGCCGGCGCCCTGCGAGGCCCGCTCGCCTCCGCCCATCGGTCCCCAGGTCACGAACATCTCGCCCGTCTTGATGGGGAAGATGTGTCCGGCCCGCACGAGAACATCGTCGGACCCGGCGGCCAGCTCGCGGAGCGGGGTGTAATCGTTGAGGATGAAGAAGCCTCGGCCGAAGGACGCGACCGCGACGTCGTTCTCGCGCCGCTGGATCTCGACGTCGCGGATCGCGATCGTCGGCATCCCGCTCCCCAGCTTCAACCACTCCCCCCCGCCGTCGACCGTCGCATACGCCCCGAACTCCGTCCCCACGAACAGGAGACCCGGCTCCACGTGGTCCTGGGCGATGCTGAACGCCGGGCCGTTCTCCGGGAGATCCCCCGTGATCGATGTCCAGGTAAGGCCGCGATCGGTCGACTCGAGCACGTAGGGCCGGAAGTCACCCCGTTTGAAGTTGTTGAGAACCGCGAACACGGTGTTCGGGTCGTGGAGCGATGCCTCCACGTCGTGCACGAAGCTGGTGTCCGGCACACCGGGGAACGACTCCACCGCCCGCCAGCTCCCCCCGCCATCCTCGGAGACCTGGATCAGACCGTCGTCCGTGCCGACGTACAGCAGGTCCTCCACGAGTGGGGATTCCGAGATCGATACGATCGTGCCGAACGGGGACGTGGACCGGTTCTTCGCGACCGCATCGACGCTCCATACGCGCCCCATGACCGGCAGCTGGTTCCGGTCGATGTTCCGGGTGAGGTCGCCCGAGACCGCGCGCCACGAGCTCCCGCCGTCATCGCTGCGAAAGAGGATCTGCGCCCCGAAATACAGCCGGGTGTTAGAGTGAGGAGACATCGCGAGACCCGCATCCCAGTACCACCGGAGCGGTGGCCCGTCGGCATCCTCGCGCGGCTTGATGTCGAGCCGCTCGCCCGTCTTGCGGTCGAAGCGCGACAGCACGCCGTACTGGAGCTGCGAGTAGATGATGTCTGGATTCTCTGGGTCCACGACGGGGTCGAAGCCATCACCGCCCAGGGTCACGTACCAGTCGGAGTTGCGGATCCCGTGCGAGGTGTTGGTGCGCGACGGCCCGCCCAGCGTGTTGTTGTCCTGCGTGCCGCCGTACACGTAGTAGAACGGCTCGTCGTTGGAGACGGCCACCTTGTAGAACTGCGTGATCGGCAGGTTGGCGAAGTAGCGCCAGTTCTCGCCGCCATCCCGCGTCTCGTACACGCCTCCGTCGTTCCCGACGATCAGGTGCTCGGGGTCCTTCGGGTCGAAGGCGAGCGCGTGATAATCGACGTGCACGTTCTCGGTCGGCATCCGCTCCCAGTTGCGCCCCCCGTCGTCGGAGACCATGAAGAAGGTCTCCAGCGAATAGATGCGATCGAACCGGTGCGGGTCGGCGAAGATCTCGTGGTAGTACATGGCGGCGCCCGCCGAACGGCGCGAGGTCCGAGTCCACCGTTCCCCCATGTTGTCCGAGCGGAAGGTGCCGCCGTCGTCACCGCTCGCCTCCACGATCGCGTACAGGACCTCGGGATCGATCGGCGAGACCGCGAGACCGATGCGCCCCTTGTCACCGCTCGGGAGTCCGCGGTTGATCTCCCGCCAGGTGTCGCCCCCGTCGGTGGACTTATGGATGCCGGAGCCGGGGCCGCCGTCGATCATCGTCCATTGGTGACGACGCCGCTGCCAGGAAACCGCGTACATGACGTCGGGATCGCGCGGATCGAAGTAGACCTCGCTGACGCCCGTGTGCTCGTCGATCTCGAGGATTCTATCCCACGTTTCGCCGCCGTCGGTCGTTCGATACAGGCCGCGATCGCCGCCGGCCGCCCACAGCGGTCCCTGGGCCGCCACGTACACGACGTCCGAGTCGTCAGGGTGGATGCGGATCATTCCGATATGCTCGGAATTCTCGAGCCCCATGTTCTCGAACGACCCGCCGCCGTCGAGCGACTTGTAGACCCCGTCGCCGTAGCCCACCGAACGTTGGCCGTTGTTCTCACCCGTCCCCACCCATACCACGAGGTGGTTGTTCGGATCGATGGCGAGCGCACCGATCGAGTACGAGCCATAACGGTCGAAGATCGGCCGCCAGGAGGTCCCGGCGTTCTCCGTCTTCCACACGTTCCCCGAGGCCGCGGCCACGTACCAGGTGCTCGGGTCCGTCACATCGACGGCGATGTCCGCCACGCGGCCAGATGTCAGCGCCGGGCCGATGTTCCGCCACCGAAGCCCCGAGATGAGGCTCGAGCTGAGGCCGGCTTCATCGTCCTCTTCGCCTTCGGGTTCCTGCCCGGCGAGAGCGGTCGGCAGGCTAGAGAATGCGATCGACACGGCGAAACAGATTCCGAATACGAAGCGCGTTGCCGGCGCGGAATCCGCGCGCAGCGAAGGGATCTTCCTCATCGAGGCCTCCAGGGCGGTTTGATCCTCGGCGGGCCGTAGCAGCAGCCCTGCCCGCACGGGTTGTTGCAGAGGGATTCGCTTGCCTGGCGCAAGCTACGACCCATCAACGACCCGAGGAATAGCCGGATCACCCCGGGGGAACCCGCCTGAAACTTGCCTATCCCGGCTGGCGTGATAGGGCGGGGAAGCAGAGATTCCGCGACCGACGCGAGTCAAGCATCGCGCTGCCCGGGCTCTCTCCGATAAGGCGAGAACGGGTGCATGGGGGCCGGACTTTGGGGCCGGTGCATTCGGTCCCCGTACCCGCGACCCGCTCGAGTTCTCCAGCAGCCTGCCAGATGGTCACCGGGGCTCGCCATCATCCTCTGTACCGCGCAGTTGCCCCGCCGACCTGCTCTGCAAGACGAACGGCTCGCTTGTAGATACGGCCTTCCCTCGCAACCTGCCGGCCCCGGACTGGATACGACCCACCACTATCCCTATGCTCATGCGTCGTCCACGTCCGGAGTCGCGCAGCATGTCCCGCGAGATCGACCGTCTTACATCAGCGCTGTCAGACCGCTACGCCGTCGAGCGAGAGCTCGGACGTGGCGGGATGGCCACCGTGTATCTGGCGCGGGATCTCAAGCACAACCGCCAGGTGGCGATCAAGGTCCTCCTCCCACAGATCGCCGCGACGCTCGGAACGAGGCGGTTCCTCGTCGAGATCGAGACGGCGGCGCGACTGAGCCACCCCCACATCCTCCCGCTGTACGATTCGGGGGAGGTGGACGGATTCGTCTACTACGTAATGCCGTACGTGGAGGGGGAGTCCCTGCGCGAGCGGCTCGAGCGAGAAGGCCAGTTGGTCATCGACGAAGCGCTCACGATCGCGCGCGAGGTTGCCGATGCGTTGAGCTATGCCCATGCGCACGGAGTCGTGCACCGCGACGTCAAGCCGGCGAACATCCTCATATCGGCCGGACACGCGGTGCTCGCGGACTTCGGAATCGCCCGGGCGATCAGCGAAGCGGGCAGCGAACGGCTGACCGAAACTGGAACGGTCCTGGGATCGCCGGAATACATGAGCCCGGAACAGGCCAGCGGCGGAACGGTCGATGGGCGCTCGGACATTTACGCGCTGGGGTGCGTTCTGTACGAGATGCTCTCCGGGGAGCCCCCGTTCGTCGGACGGACGCCGCAGGCGGTCTTGGCACGGCGTGTGACCGAAGCCCCACCCTCCGTGCGCGCCATGCGCGATACCGTGCCGCTACGCATCGACGAGACCGTACAGCAGGCGCTCGCCCGTGTGCCGGCGGATCGGTTCGACAGCGCGGCAACCATGATCGCAGCCCTGCGGACGCCCACGGGGCTCGAACAGGCGCTCGAGATGGATTCCCACGCGGCGATGGTCGAGCCGGCGGTACCGAAGCGGCTTCGACGCGTCATAGGGGGCGTGGGCGCCGCGGTAGTCGCGGCGGTGCTCATCTTCTTCGGGCTGCGACTGGGCACTTCGGAAGCGACCGCCCTCGAGGCGACCCGGGTGTTGATCTTCCCGCCTCAACCCGTCGCGGAAGCGATCCCGGCGACGGTCGGTGAAGAGATCGCGACCATGATCGGGTACGCACTGGACGGTGCTGGAGGTATGCGTGCGATCGACGCTTGGACCTTCCTGAATGCGGACGAGCGCGACGACATCCGGTCTGTGACCGACCGTCGGATGCACGAGCTCGCCCTGTCCAAACGGAGCGCCTTCGCCGTGACGGGACGACTCATGAATGCCGGGCCGGATTCCCTGGCGATCGTCCTGACTCTCCGCGATGTGGCGGGTGACTCGGCGCTGAGACAGGCAGGGGTCGAGGGGCCGCTGGCGGAGCCGTGGCGCCTGGGACTCGCTGCGGTCAACCAGCTGCTCCCGTCCATGATCGAGGGTGCGCCGCCGCAGATCGACGCCGCATTCAACGAGCGGGATCCTGCCGCGATCGCTGCCTTTCTGCGCGGTGAGGCGGACTTCCGGCGAGCCCGGTTCGTGGACGCGGTCCCCATGTATGAAGCGGCCGTCGAGGCCGATTCGGGGTTTGGCCTGGCAGCGATCCGAGGGGCGCAAGCCGCGGCCTGGAACGATGACCTGCACGAGGCGGGGGCTCTCGCCCGTGCGGCCTTGATCGGGCCGCTACCGGAGCGGTACGCGGCGTTGGCGCGCGGGATGGTGACGTACGTGGAAGGCGACGCCGAGACGGCGATTCGCGAGCTGCAGAGCGCTCTGGAGCTGGATGACGAATTGGCCTTTGCCTGGATCCAGCTCGGCGAGGTGTACACGCACCTGGCAGTGCGCCGGGCCCGTCCGGACTCCCTGGCGGATGATGCGTTCGCCCGCGCGCAGAGCCTCGATTCAAGCGCCGTGAACGCGCTCTTTCACCGGCTCGAGCACCGGCTGCGCCAGGGCGATGTAGAGGGGGCGAGGCCTCTGCTGCGGCGCTTCAACGCTGCGAGCCCCGACCAGAGTCTCGCCAGGCATATCGCGCTGATGGAAGAGTGCGTCCGGGAAGGCCCTGATACGGGAGCCTGGGAGCGGGCGGCCCGGGAGACCCCGCTCCGCGCGGTGGCTGCCTCGCTTGCGCTCGCGGTGGGCGGCGGACACCAGCTTCCGTGCGCCGAAGCCGGCTTCCGGGCGACTCTGGCCACCGATACCGCCGGGGATGTCGGTCGTGTGTGGTCGGCGGTGAAGGGCGTACTCGCGACTCTGGTCGCCCAGGGGCGAGATGCCGAGGCAGTGCGCTTCCTCGACGACATGATTGAGTCGGGGTACCCCTTCCCGGAGCGCTTCTGGCCGGTGCTGGCCCTGCTGGGGGTGGACGTGGGGGAGCGCGCAAACGTTCTCGTGCGGGAGAGGCTCGATCGGTTGGGTCCGGAGAGCAGCCCGCGGTTCCTTTGGTACGCCGGGGTCTGGAGCGCGCACACGGGGGACACGGCGAATGTCGTCAGGGTGGCGCGCGCGATGAACGAGTACGCGGCACGGAAGGAGGCCGTCTACGACAGCCTTCGGCGGGAGCCTGCACTCGAGCCGGTCCTGGCCAGCGCCGAGGCTCGTCGCGACCGACTGCTCGCTCGTGCAATGGAGGCGCACCTCGCCCTTGCCCGCGGCGACACCGCGGACGCGCTCCGCCGATTCCGCGCCCTGAAGCCCAACGCGCCGAGGTCGAGCCCGCCGGGATTCGATCTGAACTGGGATGAGCTGGAGCCGCTGGCTCTGGAGCAACTCCGTCTCGCGGAGCTACTCCTGGCGAACGGAGAGGCTCGCGAGGCGTTCGACGTCGCAAGCTCCTTCGAGTCACCCGAGATCTTGATCTACGTCCTCTACTTGAGGGCCAGCCTCGAGCTGCGCGCTCGCGCGGCCGAGGTGCTGCGCCTACAATCCGCAGCGGGCGCGTTTCGCGCTCGCCTGACCGCCATGAGCAGGGAAGCGGGGCCGTAGAGCCCGTCTGCGAGCACGAGTCTCCGTGGTAGAAAGCACCTTGAGCTCTCCGGGGCGGCTCCATCGGGGCCGCCCCCGGCGTGTCACCAACAGCCCCAGGGGCTTTACGCCTCGCCGGACCGCGGTCGGGCAACGGAGACCGAATACCATTTGTTTATCTCTTGACATCCAGGGATCGGGACCGCCGCTAAGCCGAGTGGCGACTCGCGGCATCGATCGGGGAGGGAGTGCATAGCGACCGCGTGTTCGAGTTCTTCTTCAAATACCGTCCGCTCGTTTTCGAGAGAGGCGACCTATCGTTCGCACTCCCCCTGTGGGCGCTTGGGCTCGCCCTGCTCGCCGTGGCCGTCGCGGTTCCGCTTCTCCTTCACCGCCGTGCGGCGGACGGCACCGAGAGTCGGCGCGATCGCTGGCTCCTGAGCGCCCTTCGCACGGCGGCGCTCGCCCTCCTGTTGTTCGCGCTGTTCCGGCCCGTGCTTCTGATCTCGACCGTGGTCCCCCGGCGCAACTTCGTGGCCGTGGTGCTGGATGACTCCCGCAGCATGCGCGTGGGTGACGAGGATGGCACTCCCCGTGGGGCACGCCTCCTCGAACTCTTCGGGAGCGAGGCGGAGGACGAGGCGAGACCGACGTCCGTCGACGGTGCGCCCTCGGCCGAGCCGACCGCCGTGGATCCCCCCGCCGCGGCCGACACCGTGGCCCCGGCAGACACGTTGATCCGGTTATCTGTCCCGGACCCGGATGCGATGGGGCGGATCCGGCACGCGCTCGAAGAGAGATTCCGGGTGCGGTTCTATCGGTTCGCGGGCGAGGCCGACCGTATCGGGGTCCCGAGCGGATTCCGGTTCACCGGCGAGCGCACGAATCTCCCCGGGGCCCTCGCGCGCGTTCAGCAGGAGATGGCGGGTCTCCCGTTCTCGGGCATCGTCCTCGTGACGGATGGGGCGGACAACGCCGAGGAGCCGCTCGGAGAATCGCTGGTGGCGCTGCAGGCCGCCGCCGTGCCCGTCTACACGGTCGGGCTCGGCCGCGAGCGAATCACCCCCGATGTCGAGATTCGACGCGTCGAAACACCGCGTCGGGTGTTGCTCGGAACGACCCTCGTGGCGGACGTGATCCTCTCGCACGCGGGGCTGACGGGACGGACCGTGCGCCTCGATGTGGAGGACGGGGGCAGGATACTCGGGACCCGAGAGGTGGAGCTGGGTGCGGCGGGTGAAGTGCCGATCCAGGTCCAGTTCGCTATGGAGGAGTCAGGCCCCCGGCAGCTCCGGTTTCGGGTTCGGCCGGTCGAGGGAGAGGCTGTCGCCGAGAACAACGCGCGGGTCGCGCTGGTCGAGGTCTGGGACAACCGGCGCAAGGTCCTCTACTTCGAGGGCACCCCGCGTCCCGAGCTCAAGTTCCTCCGTCGCGCCGTGAAACAGGACGCCAACCTCCAGGTCGTCGTGTTGTTGCGCACGGCGGATGAGAAGTTCTGGCGCGGTGACGTGGATGACGCGGAAGAGCTGGCGGGCGGGTTTCCGTCGACCCGGGAGGAGCTGTTCGCGTACAGCGGCCTCGTGTTGGGGGATGTCGAGGCGAGTTTCTTCACGCACGATCAGCTGCAGATGATGGCCGACTTCGTCGGGCAGCGGGGCGGTGGGTTGCTCGTCCTGGGTGGGCACCGCGCGCTCGCCGAGGGCGGCTACGCGGGAACGCCTCTGGCCGACGCGCTCCCGGTCGTGCTGGATCCGGGTGTCGAGCCCGGCGAGCTCGTGGAAGTGCACGCCCGGGTGACACCGGCCGGGCGGCGCCACCCGGCGATGCGCATCGCCGGCGACGAGTCCAGCTCCGCCGATCGTTGGACGACCCTCCCACCCGTGACCTCGGTGAACCGCGTCGAGGGTGTGAAGCCTGGCGCCGTGACCCTTCTGAGGGGAGAGCCGGTGGGGGGCGGGTCGGAGCGGGTCCTGCTCGCGCACCAGCGGTACGGCCGCGGGACCGCGATCGCGTTCCCCGTCCAGGACTCCTGGTTGTGGCAGATGCACGCCGATATTCCACTTGAAGATGAGACGCATGAAACGTTGTGGCGTCAGCTCTTACGGTGGCTCGTGCACGATGTGCCCGGACGGGTCCGACTGGACTTGCCCGAGGAGTCGATCCCGCCGGGAGAGGCGGTCACCATCCAGGCCGAGGTGGAGGACGAGCGGTTTCTGCGAGTGAACGGGGCGGAGGTCGTGGCGCGCGTCACCGGCCCGAGCGGCGTGCCGGAGGAGGTTCCGCTCGAGTGGACCGTCGAGGCCGACGGCGAATACGAAGGGCGTTTCGTGCCCGACGAGGAGGGACTGTATCAGGTCGAGGCGGTCGCCACGCTGCCAGGTGTCGCGGGCGACCCGGGAGTCACCCCCCTCCAGGGTATGGCCCACTTCCGGGCCGGCGCCCCGGAGCGGGAGCCGTTCGGCGCCGGACGTCGCACCGCGCTCCTCGAGAGGATCGCCTCGGAGACCGGCGGGCGGTTCTACACGGCGGACAACGTGGACGCCTTGCCAGAGGAGATCCGCTTCACCGAGAGCGGGGACACCGTCCAGGAGGAGCAACCGCTGTGGGACATGCCCGTCCTGTTCATCCTCCTCGGCCTGCTGTTGTCGACGGAGTGGGGATACCGCCGCTGGAGAGGACTCGCGTGAACCGGCGATCGGCGGGGGCATTTCGACGAGCGGGCATGCTGGCGCTCGCCACGATGGCCCTCGGCGTCTGCCGAACCCATGCGCAGGAAACGCACGTGATCGTGGTCAGCGGTCTGGGTGGGGAGCCGGTCTACCAGGATCTGTTCCGCACCCAGGCGACGGCGCTCCTCGACGCCGCCCGGGACCGGTGGGGCCTGTCCGACGGACAGCTGTCGTGGCTTGCCGAGGATCGATCGCTCGCACCGGATCGAATCGTCGCGCGCTCCACGCGCGAGAACGTTCAGGGTCGAATCGGCGAATTGGCGGAACGGATCGGCACCCGGGATCAGGTGCTGATCGTGCTCATCGGACACGGGAGCGAATCGGGTGGCGAGTCGAAGCTGAATCTCCCCGGACCGGATCTTACCGCATCGGATCTCGGGAGCTGGCTCGAGGCCTTTCCGACCCAGACCGTGGCGGTCGTCAACACCTCGAGCGCGAGCGGCGGCTTTCTCCCCGCTCTCTCCCGCGAGCGCCGTATCGTGATGACGGCGACGCGCTCGGCACGCGAGCGAAATCGCACGCACTTCGGGAGCTTCTTCGTGAACGCCTTCGCCGGCGAGGGGGCGGATACCGACAAGGACGAGCGCGTGTCTCTGCTGGAGGCGTTCTCGTACGCGCGCCTCGAGGTGGAGCGCCTCTACTCGCGAGACAACCGGTTGCAGACCGAGCACGCCCTGCTCGACGACGACGGCGACGGGGAGGGAAGCATGCAGCCCGGCCTCGACGCGGGTGACGGACGCCTGGCGAGCCGGTTCTTTCTCGCCGCCGCGCGTCCGGCCGTGACCGTCCAGGCGGCCGATGATCCCGAGCTCGCGGCGCTGCTCGAGAAGAAGCGCTCGCTGGAGGACGCGGTCGCGGAGCTCCGCGCGAGGAAGAACGAGATGGACCCGCGTGCCTATGAGACCGATCTGGAGGCATTGCTCCTAGAGCTGGCCTCGACCAACCGCGCGATCCGTGAGCGGGACGAACGGCCGTGAGACGGCTGCTGGCCTCGGGCCTCCTGGCGCTCGCCACCCCGGTCCCCGGGTGCGCTCAGACTGAAGGACCGTCGGACATCGCCGTCGCGGAGGCCGCGTTCCGGGCCGGACGATACGACAACGCGATCTCCGCCTACCGCTCGTTGGTGCGTGCCGACCTCGCGTTCCCCGCCTCTTCTCGCGGGCTGGCCCGGGCGCTCGGCGCGGTCGGTCGCTACGAGGACGCGATCGAGACCATCCGTTCGTCAGCGACCGCGCACGACGGTACCGCGGAGCTGGATCGGGCACTCGGAGTCTTGCTGCGGAAGACGGGCGATCTCGAGGGTGCCGAGTTGAGCTTCCGGCGCGCGATCCAGGGTATGGCGTCCGACGCCCTGCTCGCCGAGCTCGAGCTGGGCCGGCTTCTGCACCACCGGGGAGAGCGCGAGCAGGCGGTGCGAATCTTCGATCGCTTCATCGACGTGTACAACGCGAGCCCCGGGTTGAGCGCGCAGGAGCTCGCGGCGGTCGGAACCGCACTCACCTACCTCGGCATTCGGGAGCCGGCCCTGTTTCACGACGCCGTACGCGCGTACGAGGAAGCGATCCGCGCCGATCCGAATGACGCGGATATCAAGGTCCGATTCGGAGAACTGTTCCTGGCGAAGTACGACAGCCGTGAGGCGGGGGGACTGTTCGGCGAGGTGATCTCGGCGAACCCGAATCATCCCGGCGCGCTGCTCGGGATGGCGCGGCGCGCCAAGTTCGACGGATCGTCGGAGGCGCTCGAGCTCGTGCGCCGCGTCCTCGAGACGAACCCGGACGATGCGGCTGCCCGCGCCTTTCTAGCACGCCTGTACCTGGATCTGGAGGACGTGGCGAGCGCCGAAGCAGAGGCGCAAAGGGCGATCGAGATCAACCCGGCATCGCTGGACGGGTGGACGGCGGTCGCCGCCGCCGCGCACCTGCGCGGCGATCCGGAGGGGTTCGCGCGATCGCGCGATCGCGTGTTCGCGCTCGACCCGCGGAATGCAGACCTGTACAACGCCCTCGCGGAGGTGTCCTATCGTAACCACCGGTACGCGGACGCCGTGTCCTTCGCTCGCCAGGGCATCGAGCGCGACTCGCTCTCGTGGCCATCGTACAGCCTCCTCGGTCTGAACCTCCTGCGGGTGGGCGACATCGAGGGTGGCCGCCGGACGCTCGAAGCCGCCTTCGAGGGCGACCCCTTCAACGTGTGGGTCAAGAACACGCTCGACCTGCTGGATGGATTCGACCGTTTTCGGGAAACCCGAAGCCCCCGCTTCCAATTCCTGATCGACGGCAGCGAGTCGGATCTCCTGTCCAACTACGCACTCGGGCTCGCCGAGGAGGCCTTTGACGCCATGTCGGGTCGGTACGGATACAGCCCGCCGACGCCGATCCGCATCGAGATCTACCCGCGTCACGCCGACTTCTCGGTGCGAACGGTGGGGTTGGCCGGACTCGGCGCGCTCGGTGTGAGCTTCGGATCGGTGTTGGCGATGGACTCCCCCGTGGCGCGCAGCCAGGGGCAGTTCAACTGGGGCTCCACGATGTGGCACGAGATCTCGCACGCCTTCACGCTGGGATACACGGATCACAACCTGCCGCGCTGGCTGTCGGAGGGGCTGGCCGTGCTGGATGAGCGGCACGCCCGAACGGGGTGGGGATCCGATGTGGCCCCCGACTTCCTGGTCGCCTTTCGGAATGGCCAGTTGCCCTCGGTCGAGCGTTTCAATTACGGGTTCGTCCGCCCCCGGTACCCGCGACAGGTACAGCACTCCTACTACCTCGCTTCGCTCCTGTGCGAGATGATCGAGGAGGAGGAGGGGTTCGGCGCGATCCGACGCATGCTGGAGGGCTACCGGGACGGGCTCGATACGCATGCGGTCTTCGAGCGGGTGTTCGGTACGAGCCCGGAAGCGTTCGACCAGAGGCTCGAGCGGTATGTGGAGAGCCGCTTCGCGACGGCGTTGGGCGCCTTGGGGTCGACGGGCCCGGAGGCGGGCGCGCCCGACCCCGAGAGCTTCGCGGGCCAGCTTCGGCGAGGAGCCGAACTGTACCGGTCCGGGCGCGCGGACGAAGCGATCCCGTACCTGGAGCGAGCCAAAATGCTGTTCCCGGAGTACGCGGGTCCGGATGCGCCCGGGCTCACGCTGGCGCGCGTTCACCGCGACGCCGGCCGAACCGAGCGGGCAGCCGTCGAGCTGCGGACCTACACGGCGCTCAACGAGAATCATTACGAGGCCCACGTCGAGCTCGCGGACTTGGAGGAGACGCTAGGCGATGCCCGAGCCTCGGCCGCAGTTCTCCAACGGGCCGTGTGGATCGACCCGTACGATCCCGCGCTGCACGAGCGGCTGGCGGGGCTGAGCGAGCGGACCGGCGATGTCGCCGGTGCCGTGCGCGAGCGACAGGCGTTACTGGCCCTGGACCCCGTCGACCGAGCCGAGGCGCTGTTCCTCCTCGCCAGGGCACACCATGCCGCTGGGCAGCGGGAGGAGGCGCGCCGAGCCGTGCTGGGCGCCCTCGAGATCGCGCCAAGCTACGAAGCGGCATTGGAGCTGTTGCTCCAGATCAGCGAGGAAGAGCCGCCAGACGGAGAATCTAGCCGTTGAGCCGCCCGGAACACCGGCGTCCCACGCGGGTCAGCCAAGGGAACTCGGAGACGCCCGTGACCACAGTGTACACCTCGAAGTTGAGCACCGGTCGGCTCGGTGCGCTGTTGGTGCTCCTGGTGGTGGCGACCGCCGCGTCCGCCTCCGCGCAGGAGCCCCGACCGGGACAGGACCTCGGGTTCGACCCCAGCCCCTGGCAGGCGTTCAATACGGAGTACTCGGGTCACTTCACCTTCGTCAGACTGATGGTGGGGTCGTTCGGGGGCCGTCGAGGCTTCCGTCGAAACCCGCCATGGGCACACGACTATCCGACGGCAGAGACCAACTTCGGGAAGATCCTCAGCGAGCTCACCTCCATGCGGCCGTACCTGGGGGGTGGGAACGTGCTGGCGATGGACGACCCTGAACTGTTCAAATACCCGATCGCGTATCTGTCGGAACCCGGCTTCTGGATCATGTCCGATGCCGAAGCCACCAACCTCCGTGAGTACCTGCTCAAGGGCGGTTTCCTGATCCTCGACGATTTTGCCGGACCGAATGAGTGGTACAACACCCTGCGGGCTCTCGAGCAGCTGT
The DNA here is from genome assembly GCA_039588275.1 of Gemmatimonadota bacterium. Taxonomy (GTDB): domain Bacteria; phylum Gemmatimonadota; class Gemmatimonadetes; order Palauibacterales; family Palauibacteraceae; genus JBDHAC01. The sequence continues at coordinate 29,155 of JBDHAC010000013.1, read as the reverse complement.
TGCCCGAGCACCGCGCGATTCAGCTGGACGAGACCCACCCCGTGTTCGATTCCTTCTTCCGCATCGAGCAGATCGAAATGCCGCACCCGAACTTCGGGGTCATCGCCAGCTACTACGCGATCTTCGAGAACAACGACCCGGAGGATCGCATGATGATCATCATCAATCGGGACAACGATATCGGCGACTACTGGGAGTGGTCGGACCGGGGGTTCGTCCCGATCGAGCTTTCGAACGAAGCCTACAAGCTGGGCGTCAACTATGTGGTCTACGCCCTGACACACTGAGAGGAGCACGCATGGACGCGAACCCGGAGTTGGGAGGAGTCGTGGACGTGCCCGATGCGTCGGGCGCCGTGGAGCCGGCTGCCGCCGAATCCGCGGAAACGCCCATGGCGGACGTGGATGACACGGAGCTCGCGGACCGCATGCGAGAGGCCGGCGGCACGGTGCGCCGGGAGATTGCCAAGGTGATCGTGGGCCAGGAAGACGTCGTGGAGCAGGTCCTGCTCTCCCTGTTCGCCGGGGGCAACAGCCTGATTGTGGGCGTGCCAGGTCTGGCGAAGACGCTCCTCATTCAAACGCTCGCCGAGGTCCTGCACCTGAGCTTTGCACGCATCCAGTTCACACCCGACCTGATGCCGTCCGATATCACGGGAACCGACATCATCCAGGAAGATGCCGAAACGGGCCGGCGTCATCTCGTATTCATGGAGGGTCCCCTGTTCGCGAACATCGTTCTCGCGGACGAGATCAACCGCACGCCGCCCAAGACGCAGTCGGCCCTGCTCGAGGCGATGCAGGAGAAGCAGGTCACGATCCAGGGGCGCACGTACGACCTGCCGAAGCCGTTCTTCGTGCTCGCGACCCAGAACCCGATCGAGCTCGAAGGCACGTATCCGCTCCCCGAGGCGCAGCTCGACCGTTTCATGTTCCAGACCAACATCGACTACTCGCCCGAGGACGAAGAGCTCGAGGTCGTGCAGACGACGACTGCGTTGGCCGGGGATCCGCCGAACGCGGTGCTGTCCGGGGAGGAGATCCTCGCTTTCCAGGAGCTGGTTCGGAAGGTGCCGATGTCCGAAGCCGTCGCTCGCCACGCGGTTCACCTCGCTCGCACGACCCGACCGGGGCGCGACGACGCACCCGATTTCGTGGAGGAGTACGTTGCCTACGGAGCGAGCGTGCGGGCGGCCCAATACCTGGTGCTGGGGGGCAAGGCGCGTGCACTGCTTCGCGGGCGTGTGCACGTCGGGTTCGACGACATCCGAGCCCTGTGTCAGCCGGTATTCAGACACCGGATCCTGACGAATTTCCATGCCGAGTCGGAGCGCGTGACGCCCGATCAGTTGATCGGGCAGCTGCTCGACGCCGTGTCCATCCCGAAGTCCGGGATGTAAGCCTTGCGCGTTCGCGTTTCGTCCCGGGCGATCCCCGGGAGTCGCTTCCTCGACCCGACGGTACTGTCCCGGATCGGCAATCTGGAGCTGGTGGCGCAGACCGTGGTGGAAGGCTTCATCAGCGGGATGCACTCCTCCCCCTTCCTCGGGCTGTCGCTGGATTTCGCGGCTCACCGGCCTTATATGCCGGGCGACGATATTCGGAAGGTCGATTGGCGCGTGTACGCGCGGACCGATCGGTTCTACGTGAAGGAGTACGAGGCCGAGACGAACGCGAACGTCATGTTCGCGCTCGACGTCTCACGTTCGATGGACTACGGGTCGGGCGAAGTGACGAAGCTCGACTACGCGCGCTTCCTTACCGCCTGTCTCGCCTACCTCTCTGCCGGACAGCGTGACCGAGTCGGGGCGGCGATCTTCGACGCCGATCTGGTCGACCACGTAGCTCCCTCGGTTCGCAACCGGCGGTTGGTCCTGGCTGCCATCGACCGCGCGCGCCCCGAGCGTGCGGGTGAGCTCCTGCAACCGCTCCGCAAGATCGGAGAGAGCCTGCGCCGGAGCGGGATCGTGGTGGTGGTGTCCGATTTCTACGCTCCCCCCAAGACGGTGCTCGACGCGGTAGCGGCGCTCCGAGGCAAGGGGCACGACGTGATCGCCTTCCACGTCCTGGACCACGCCGAGCTGCGGTTTCCGTTCGATGCGCCGCGATCATTCGAGGATCTGGAGACCGGGGAGCGTCTCCCGGTCACGCCCGAGGAGATGGGAGAGGATTACCTGGAGCAAGTGGGAGCCCACACGTCCGAGCTGGCGCGGCTCATGGCGCAGAACGGGGTCGACTACGAGCTGTTCGATACCTCGAAGCCGCTCGACGGGGCCCTCTTCCGTTACCTATCGCTGCGCGAGAAGCGACTGAAGGGCCGGTCCTGATGTCCTTTCTCGCTCCCGTCTTTTTAGCGGGGCTCGGTCTGCTGGCGGTGCCGATCCTGATTCACCTGACGCAGCGGCAGCAGAGCAAGGTGACGGCGTTCCCATCGCTCATGTTCCTGCGGCGGGTTCCGTTTCGGACGTCGAACCGGCGCCGGATCCGCAACCCGCTCCTGTTCGCGCTCCGCTGCCTGGCTCTGATTCTCATCGCGTCGGCGTTCGCGCGTCCGTTCGTGGCGGGCGCACCCGCCGCCGCGACCGGAGACAGCGCTCGCGACGTCGTGCTGCTGCTGGACACCTCGCACAGCCTGAGCTACGACGGTCTGTGGGATCGAGCCGTGGCCGAAGCGGCGGAGGTTCTCGACGGATTCGCGCCCGGCGACCGGGCCGCCCTGATCACGTTCTCGGATCGCGCGCACGAGCGGACCGCCCTCACCGAGGATCTGCTCGCCGTGCGAACGGCACTGGGGAACATGACCCCAGGAGCGCGCGGGACACGGTTCGACCCCGGCCTGCAGTTGGCGGGGCGGATCCTCGCAGAGTCCGACCGCCCGACCCGGGAGGTGATCCTGATCTCCGATTTCCAGCGAGTCGGCTGGGGGGATGGCGGTCGAACCCGGCTGCCCGAGGGTGTCGTCCTCCGGCCCATCGACCTGTCCGATCCGGACGCGATGAACGTCGCGGTCGCGGACGTGGCCTTCCACCCGGAAAGGAACGGACGGGTCCGCGTCGTCGCGCGCGTCGCCAACATGGGGAGCGGCTCGGTCCCCGCCCTCGACGTCAGCCTCGAGCTGGATGGAAGGACCATTGGCACGCGTCAGGCGACCCTCCCGCCGCGCGGCGTGGCGAGCATCTCGTTCGAAGGAGTCGCGCTCCCCGCGGGTAGCACTCGCGGCGAGGTTCGGATCGAGGGTGATGACCTGGCCGGAGATGACGCGCTCCGGTTCATCGCGGCGCCCGATGAGGGGATCGAGGTCTTGCTCCTCGAAGGTAGCGCGGGTCGGGGCGACCGCAGCCTCTTCCTCGAGCGGGCGCTGGCGATCGGTGACGATCCCGTGATGCGCGTTACACGACGTCGCGCGGCCGCTCTGGATCCCGGGTGGCTCTCCAGCGCCGCGGTCGTGATCCTCAACGATGCGGACGTGTCCGAAGGCTCGGGTGGCCGAGCGCTTCTCGATTGGGTACGGGCCGGTGGAGGGTTGATCGTGCTGCTCGGTCCTCGCGCCGCCCCCGGCCGCTGGCCGCAGGCCGTCAGCGGGTTGCTGGGTGGACAGGTGGGAGGCGTCGAGGATCGATCCGGACGCGGAGGAAGTCGGCTCGGGTGGCTCGACTACGATCACGCCGTGTTCGAGCTCTTTTCCGCTCCGCGAAGCGGGGACTTCTCGGACGCCCGCTTCTTCCGGTTTCAACGCGTCGACCCCGCACAGGGCACGTCGGTTCTTGCCCGCTACGAGGATGGCGAGCCCGCGCTGACGGAGCGGTCCGAGGGTGAGGGCCGCGTGCTGGTCTGGACCTCGACCCTGGACCGCTTCTGGAACGACCTGGCGTTGCAGCCGGTGTACTTGCCGTTCGTCCACCGGCTCGTCCGTCACGCGTCCGCATATCACCAGCCGGAGCGGTCGGTCCCCGTGGGACGGGTGGCGGAGCTCGGGACGCTGCTCGTGGAGCGGGGCCTCGCGCGCGCCGGCACGCCCGGCGCGGGTGAGTGGGTGCTGGTCGCACCCGACGGCGAACGCCGGTCGATAAGCCTCGGGAGCGAGCCCGTTTGGCTGGAGTTCGAGCAAGCCGGGTTCTACGAGCTCCGGCCGCTGGGGAGCGATCTTGCCGAGACCACCGTGGCGGTGAACCCGGCGCTGGAGGAATCCGATCTAACCGCGCTTGCGCCGGAACGGTTGATCGAGAGCGTGGCGGGCGGACCGGGCACGAGACCTGTCGCCACCGCGGAGGTCGTAGGGCCGGCGGACGAGGAGACGCGCAGAAGAGAGCTGTGGTGGCCGCTGCTGCTGGCGGCGGCGCTCATGCTCGTGATCGAGACCATTCTAGCGAACCGCTGGGCACGTCGGCGCACGCCGCCGCGCGGGATGGCGCGGGCCACGTGATGCCCGCGGATCACCTGATTCCAAGAACGTGGTCGAGCCCGTAGGCTCGAGCCCTGGAGGCGAATGATGAGGCGTTGGACCGGGAGAGAACCGAGCGAAGAGCTGCGCGACGTCATCCGGGATGTGCGAAGGCGGTGGCGGTTTCGTCTGCTGCTCCGGGGCGCGGCGATCGCTCTAGCGGCGGGATTCGCGATCTTCCTTCTATCGACCTTCGGGATCGACCGGTTGCGCTTCGCCGACCCGGCCGTGACGGCCTTTCGCATCGTGCTCTGGGTCGGGGTGATCGTCCTGGTCTCCCTGTTCATCGTCCGGCCGCTCCTCCGCCGCGTGAGCGATCAACAGGTGGCCCTCTACCTTGAGGAGCACGAGCCGACGCTCGAGAGCGCGGTCCTGAGCGCTGTTGACGAGGTCGGCGCGGACGCCGCGCAGGCGCGGGGGCTGCGTCGCCGGTTGCTCGAGGTGGCCGTCGAGCGCGCTCGGAGAGTCGAGCGGGGGCGACGGATCGAACGAGAGGGACTGAAGCATTCCTCGGCCTGGTTGGGCGGAGTGGCAACCGCCGTTCTCCTGATCGCGCTCTTCGGTCCAGGCTTTCAGGGCACGGCAGGATCCCTCCTTCTCAGCCCGTGGAAAACTGCGGATGCGGCCAACCCGTACGCGATCGACGTGCAACCCGGTGACATCCTCATTCCGCGCGGATCGGATCAGGAGATCACCGCGTTCACGCGCGGGTTCGAGACGGATGAGGTCGAGATCGCGGTACAGCGGGGCGAGTCCGAAACGTGGGAACGGTTCCGGATGGTGCCCAGCGACGCGGGAGAAGGGTTCGAGATCCTCCTGTTCGACCTGAACGAACCGACCACCTACTCGGTCGAGTCGGAGGGTGTTCGTTCCGGGGTCTACACGATCGACGTCGCGGACCTTCCGTACGTGGATCGCATCGACCTCGAGTACCGCTTCCCCAGCTACACGGGGCTCGCCCCGCGGACGGTGGAGGACGCGGGTGATATCGCGGTGCTGCGTGGCACGGAGGTGCGGCTGAACATCACGCCGACGATCCCGACACACGCCGGCCAGATCGTGATCCAGGGGAGCGAGGAGCCGATTCCGCTCGAGCTCGGCAACGGTACGTTCTCGGGGACGTTGACCGTCGAGCGCGAGACGTTCTACCGCGTCGAGCTTGGCGGCCCCAACGGGGGGTTCGTGGTGGCGTCGCCCGACTACCTGATCGAACCGTTGGATGATCAGCCGCCGGCCGTCTCCATCCGCGAGCCGGGCCGGGACACGCGGGCCAACCCGATCGAAGAGGTATACGTGGAAGTCGAGGCCGAGGACGACTTCGGAATCGGCCGGGTGCAGCTGCGCTTCTCGATCAACGGCGGCGAGGAGCAGTCCATCGCGCTTCACGAATCCGGCGAGGGCGGCACCAAAGACCTGTCGCGCGGGCACACCTTCTTTCTGGAGGAGTTCCCACTGGAGCCAGGGGATTTCGTCTCCTATTACGCCACGGCGACGGATCTGGCGAGCCCCGGTGTGCGGCAAACGGCGACCTCCGACATCTACTTCCTCGAGATCCGCGCGTTCGATCGCACCTTCCGCCAGGCGGAGCAGGGTGGAGGTGGCGGAGCGGGCGGCGGCGGGATGGACGGTCAGCTTTCCCGCCAGCAGCGACAGATCGTCGCCGCCACGTTCCGGTTGCAGCGGGACGAGGATCAGTTCGACGAGGCAGAGAAGTCCGAGAATCTGGCCACGCTGACGCTCCTTCAGGGAAGACTCAGGGAGCAGGTCGAAGAGCTCGTGAACCAGATGCAGATGAGAGGCGTCGCAGCCGATCCGACCTTCCAAAAGGTCTTCGAGGAGCTCCCGCAAGCCGCCGAGGCGATGCGTGAAGCCGAGGAGCGACTTGGGGAGCGGAAACCGGCTGAGGCGCTGTCGCCCGAGCAGCGGGCGCTCCAACACCTCCAGCGGGCCGAGGCCGCGTTCCGAGACGTTCAGGTCGCCATGGGCCAGCAGGGTGGTGGCGGGGGCGGTGGGGGCGGAAGCTCCGAAGCCGAGGATCTGGCCGACCTGTTCGAGCTCGAAATGGACCGGCTGCGCAACCAGTACGAGAGCGTGCAGAGAGGCGAGAGGCGCGACCGCGACCAGCAGGTGGACGAGGCGCTCCAGAAGCTGGAGGAGCTCGCACGCCGGCAGCAGCAATTGAACGAGCGGGCAGGAGCCCAGGCCGGCGCAGCGGACGGGGGACAGGGACAGAACCGCCTGATCGAGGAAACCGAGGAGCTAGCCCGCCAGCTCGAGCGGCTCTCCCGCGAGGAGTCACGCCCCGAGCTGGGTGAATCCGCCAGACGTCTTCAGGACGCCGCGGACCAGATGCGTCGATCTGCAGCGAGCGCGCGACAAGGTGGCGCTCAGGGCCAGGGCTCGGCGGCCCTCGATCGCCTACGGCAGGCTCGCAGACTGCTCGAAGACCGGCAGACGGCGGCGCTCGAGGGCGACGTCGAAGAGGCCCTTCGCCGCGCCGAGCGAATTGTCGAGCGACAGCGCGACATTGCGGAAGATGTATCCAGCGTGGCCGATGGTGGGGAGTCGGAAGCGATCCGACAGCTGCGCGACAGGAAGGACGAGCTTGCGGCGGAGGTGGACCAACTCGAGGCGGACCTCGACAGGCTGGCCCGCGAATCCCGCAGCGAGCAGCGAGAGGCTTCGCGCGCGCTGGGTGAGGCCGCGAACTCGGCCCGCCAGAACCGATTGCGCGACAAGATCCTCTACTCGAAAGGCGTGATCGGAGCCCGCTCCGGCGACTATACTCGGAACTTCGAGGACCAGATCACGCAGGATGCGGAGGAGCTGCGCGATCGGGTCGCCGACGCGCGAGACGCGTTCCGCGAGTCCGACCCCCGCCGCCTGGGACGGCAGCTCGAGGAAACGCGCGACCTCGTCCGCGGTCTCGAATCGCTGCAGGAGCGCATGCGGCAGCAGATGGAAGGTCCTGCCGGGGAGGATCAGCAGCAAGGCGAGGGCGAGCAACAGGGTCAGGGCCAACAGGGTGGTCAGGGTCAGCAGCAAGGCGAGGGCCAGCGGGGTCAGGGCCAGGACGAGCGTCAGGGCCAGGCCGGCGGCGGCGGTTTCGCTCCGGGCGGCGGTGGGCGTCTGACGCCAGGCGACATCCGACAGTTCCGCAACGAGTTCGGGCGGCGACGAGAGGACGCAGAGCGGTTGCGTGACGAGTTGCGCCGCGACGGGGTGGACGTAGGGGAGCTCGATGCGGCGGTCCGCGATCTGGGCCGGTTGGAGAGCCAGCGCCTGTATGATGACCCGGAGGAGATGCAGCGCCTCCAGGAGGCCATCCTGCGAGGGCTCAAGGACTTCGAGTTCGCCCTGCGCCGAGGCCTGAGCGCCGAGCTGGAGAGGCTCTTCCTGTCCGGCTCGGATGACGTGCCTCCCGAATATCGGGCTCTTGTAGAGGAGTACTACCGGGCGCTGTCCGAAGGGCGCACCCCTCCTCGGTGAGGTCCCGATAGCTCCGGCGGGCCGCTGGCGCGCTCCAGCGGCCCGCCGGTGTCAGCAGCCGAAGATGCACCGCCGCAACACTCACCCCGGCCGTGCCCGGCCTCCGGTCCCTTCTAGTGGGTCCCGTGGCAGACCTCAAGTGTCTACCTGACAATCGTTTGCGTCTGGTGCGGGGCATAGCGCGGAACGCCGGTTGCATATCCAGCCTCACCTGAACGATCGGGCCGGGCGTGGGTGGCTCACCCCCCCGGCCCTGAAGCGTGGCAACCGGCTCAACTGCGTCTATAGAAGGGAACCGAACGTGACCTGGACCACGGTCTCGAGACCGAAAGTGCGCATCGCGCGCACCGCTAACAGCGATCGAGTGCTGACACGAGAAGCGCTGGGGTTCGTCGTGCGACTGCATCGGGAGTTCGAGGGCAGACGCCGCGAGCTATTGGCGCAACGAGGTCGGCGTCAGATCGCGCTCGACTCCGGTGCTCTCCCACACCTACTCGTCGAAACGACCGTGGTACGCGAAGCGGACTGGAAGATCGCACCGGCGCCCGCCGATCTGGATCGACGCTGGGTCGAGATCACCGGGCCGGTCGAGCGCAAGATGATGATCAACGCGCTCAACTCGGGTGCGGATGTCTTCATGGCCGACTTCGAGGACTCGCTCAGCCCCACGTGGCCGAACGTGATCGATGGGCACGTGAACCTCCAGGACGCTGTTCGGCGCACGATCGAGTTTCACGCGCCGAACGGGGCCGAATACCGCCTCAACGACCGCGTAGCGACGCTAGTCGTGCGTCCCCGTGGCTGGCACCTGTCCGAGAAGCACGTCGAGATCGACGGCGAGCGCGTATCGGCGAGCTTGTTGGATTTCGGCCTGTACATGTACCACAACGCCAAGGAGCTGCTCGCCCGCGGAACGGGGCCGTACTTCTACCTCCCGAAGCTCGAAAACCACCGCGAAGCGCGTCTGTGGAACGACGTGTTCGTCTTCGCCCAGGACGCGCTCGGCATCCCGCAGGGCACGATTCGCGCGACCGTGTTGATAGAGAACGTCCTCGCCGCATTCGAGATGGAGGAAATCCTCTACGAGCTCCGCGAGCACAGCGCAGGGCTCAACGCGGGACGCTGGGACTACATCTTCAGCGTGATCAAGAAATTCCGCCGCGCGCAGGGCCACATCCTCCCCGACCGCGCGCAGGTGACGATGACCGTGCCGTTCATGCGCGCATACACCGAGCTCCTCGTGCGCGCGAGCCACAAGCGTGGGGCGCACGCGATTGGCGGCATGGCGGCCTTCATTCCGAGTCGACGAGATCCGGAGGTCAATGAACGCGCCCTCGCCGCGGTTCGTGCCGACAAGGTCCGCGAGAGCCGAGACGGCTTCGACGGCACCTGGGTGGCTCACCCCGACCTGGTCCCGGTCGCCCGCGAGGCGTTTCACGAGGTCCTGGGCCAGCGCCCCCACCAGAAGCACCGCCTGCGCGAGGACGTCGAGGCGGCCACCGGCGCGCTGACCGATCTGCGGGTCCCGGAGGGTCGCGTCACACATGACGGCGTACGTCAGAACATCAGCGTCGCCCTTCAGTATCTGGCGGCGTGGCTGGCCGGCTCGGGGGCCGTCGCCATCTACAATCTGATGGAGGACACTGCCACGGCGGAGATTTCTCGCGCTCAGTTGTGGCAGTGGCGACAGCACGGCGTGGCTCTCGACGATGGCCGGGTCATGACCGATGAGCTCTATCGGGAGATTCGGGAGGCCGAGCTCGAGCGGCTGCGGGGTGAGGGGGGAGAGAACCTGCAGCTCGATCGGGCCGCCGGGCTGTTGGACTCGCTCGTGCTGGCACGCGAGTTCACCCCCTTCCTGACCTTGCCCGGATACCGATACCTGACCTGAGCCCGTACTACGAAACCTGGAGACATGACGATGGGTACCGGCGCCAACGAGGTCGCGAAGCAGATCGACACGCTCGAGATGCGCTGGGCCCAAGAGGAACGCTGGGGCGGAATCCGACGCGACTTCACAGCCGAGGACGTCATTCGCCTTCGTGGTTCGGTCAAGGTCGAGCATTCGTTGGCCCGGACCGGGGCCGAGCGCTTACGGGAATTGCTGCTCGAGCGCGATTTCATTCGCACGTTTGGTGCACTCACGGGTGCTCAGGCGGTCCAGATGGTCCGCGCCGGCCTCGAAGCCATCTACGTGTCCGGCTGGCAAGTCGCGGGCGATCAGAACCTCTCTGGCGAGACTTACCCCGACATGAGCCTGTACCCCTCCAACAGCGTGCCCGCGCTCGTACGACGGCTCGGCAACGCGTTGTTGCGCGCCGACCAGATCGAGTGGGCCGAGGGGGGAGTGATGCGCCACTGGATGGCTCCGATCGTGGCCGACGCGGAGGCCGGGTTCGGAGGACCGCTGCACGCCTTCGAGCTGACGAAATCCATGATCGCGGCCGGCGCAGCCGGGATCCACTTCGAGGATCAGCTGGCGGCCGAGAAGAAATGCGGTCACCTGGGAGGCAAGGTTCTGGTGCCCACGGGTCAGTTCATCCGGACCTTGAACGCGGCCCGGCTGGCGGCCGACGTCCTGGACGTCCCCACGGTCCTGTTCGCCCGCACCGACGCCGAAGCGGCGACGCTTCTCACCAGCGACGTGGACTCCCGTGACCGGGCGTTCACCACGGGCGAGAGAACCGCCGAGGGTTACTATCGGGTCCGGAGCGGGTTGGATTCCGCCATCGCACGCGCTCTCGCATATGCCCCGTATGCCGACGTGCTGTGGTGCGAGACCAAGACGCCGGACGTGGACGAAGCAAGAGCGTTCGCGGAAGCCGTGCACGCCGAGTTCCCGAACAAGCTGCTGGCGTACAACTGCTCGCCGTCCTTCAACTGGACGAGCAAGTTGGGTCCTGCGGCGATCGCCGCCTTCCAACGTGAGCTCGCCGCGCTCGGGTACCGTTTCCAGTTCATCACGCTGGCCGGCTGGCACCTCATCAACCTGCGCACGTACGAGTTCGCCCAGGCGTACGCCCGCAACGGGATGCCGGCGTACGTCGAGCTTCAGGACCATGAGCTCGAGCTCGAGACCGAGGGCTACACCGCGGTGAAGCACCAGCGGGAGGTAGGTGCAGCGTACTTCGACCAGGTCCTGAGAGCCGTCTCGGGCGGTGAGGCCTCCACGTGCGCCCTGGAGGGATCGACCGAGAGCGAGCAGTTCGAGGCCCTCGGCGGGTAGCGCCTGCGAGAAGGGCTGGACCATCCTCGAACGACAAACGCCGGCTCGGGTGAGCCGGCGTTCGCGCATCACTCGGGACGAACACGAACCGTCGTCCGGCGCCTCAGCCTCCGTGATCTGCTTCCCCTGGTGACCCGCTAGGGCCGCCGCGTACGCCTCGACTCGCGGAAGCGCTCACGCCGGTCCTCGCGTCGGTCCACCCGGTCCGCCCGACGATCGCGGTAGTCTTCCCGCCGGTCCGCACGGTCCTCGCGTCGGTCTCTTCGATCCTCGCGAGCGTCCCACACATCCTCGCGTCGATCCCGTAGATCTTCACGCCGATCTCGAACGTCCTCGAGTCGATCCCGAGGACCACCGTCGTGTAACCGATCCCACCGATCCTCACGCCGGTCTCTCACATCCTCCCGCAAATCGCGTCGATCTTCCCGGCGATCGCGTCGGTCCTCCCGGCGATCCCACCGATCTTCCCGATGATCGATGCGGTCCTCGACCCGGTCGATACGGTGACGCCGCACACGGCGGCGATCCTCCTCGCCGGTCTGGGCGAGCGCGGAGCTTGCCAGACCGAGCAACAGTGCGGTGGCGACCACCGCCGTGCGTCTCATCCACATCGTTTCCCCCTCTCCGACCATATCGCTTCGTTACGGCGTGTATGCATGTGCATCAGCACGCGCGTGTGCTTCAGGCCGCGATCGCGAATACACTTCGCCGACCCCCAGGAGACGACCTCGCGGGGGTGAACGTTAACCGAGCTATCAGAGGAACGACGATGACGAGTGAAGGAGTCCACCCACCGGCTCACCGGGACCCGGACGAGCCGATTCGTGATCTCGGATTCGGATCCGTGGCTCCGGCTGCGTGTTACTCGTCGGAATCGCCGGCCGTGCGCATGTCCGCCCCCACTTCGGCGGCGGCGCGCGCCCAGCCATACGCGTACAAGTCGGCGCGCATGGGCAGATAGCCGGGGTACTCCTGGCGCGCCTCGGCGACGCGTCGTCGGTCGAGGTTGACGACAGCCACCGGGTCCTCGGTCTCCAGAAGGACCTTTCCATCCGGAGCGATAGCGAGCGACGGTCCGCCGATCGGGACGTCGAACTCCGGACGCGGGCGGTTGACGGAGATCAGGTAGACGGCGGCAGTCATTGCCACCCCCACCATTACCGTTCGCCAGCGCGGATAGCTCGCCGCCGGCGTGCACCGCGGCGCCAGGATCACCTCGGCTCCAGAGGCCGCCAGCAAGAGAGCCCCCTGCGGGCGCTGGATGTCGGAGCAGATCTGAATGCCGAACGAAAGCCCGGGGCCGCCGATCACCGTGGGTGGGGTAGCCCCGGCTTCGTAATGCCGCGTCTCCCAATAGCCCTCCTCGTCGGGCAGGTGGAGCTTTCGGTAGGTGCCCGTGATCTCTCCGGAAGTATCGAACAGGATGGCGGTGTTGTGACGCCGTCCGTCGCCCGGGGAGCGCATGATCACGCCCCCGAGCAGCGAGATGCCGACCCCGCGCGCGGCTGCGGCCATGCGTTCCTGCCGCGGTCCTTCGAACGGCTCCGCGTCCTCTTCACGAGGCTCGGGGAAGGCGGGTGACCAGGCGTTGAGCGGTAGCTCGGGCAGTACCGCCAGCTCGGCACCGAGGTGATGCGCTTCTTCCAGACGGTCCCGAAGCCGGTCTCCGGCGGGATCGTCATGGAAGACATCGGTGATCAGTGCGACGCTGAGAAGATGTCCCGCCATCCCCGCCCTCTGCTGAGTGATGGTCGTATGCCGTCGCCGCACATCGGGCGGCGAGATCGCGGTGGCCACCATGATAGCGCGCAGGAAGGGGCTCAGCGAGCGAAGGGCGCGCGACGCGCCGGCTGGCGCCCGGTCGTTCGGCGACCCAACATCGAACCATGACGATCCGAATCCTATCGGCAGCGGACGTACGGGCCGCCATCGATCCCCTGGGCGCCATCGACGCCATGCGGTCGGCCTTCGGCCAGCTTTCCTCGGGAGAAGCGAGCGTCCCGCTGCGCGGGCAGCTCGTGAGCGCGGCGGGCGCGACGCTCACCATGCCCGCCTACCTCGATCAGACGTGTGAGCTGGGGGTCAAGATCGTCTCGGTATTTCCCGACAACGCGGGCCTCGGTCTGGCGATCGTCCAGGGGGCCGTGCTCCTGCTGGATGCGGTCACGGGCGCCCCACGCGCGCTGCTGGACGGGAGCGAGCTCACCGCGCGCCGTACGGCGGCGGGGAGCGCCCTCGCGACGGATCTCCTCGCGACGCCCGATGCCTCGGTCCTCGCCCTGTTCGGTGCGGGCGTTCAAGCGCGCGCTCACGTCTGGGCCCTCGCCGCGGTGCGCGCGCTACGGGAGATCCGAATCGTGTCCCGCTCTGGCACCACCGCCGAGCACTTGGCCGCCGAGCTCGACAGCCAGATGAGCGGGTCGGGACCTGGCGCCCCGGTGTTTCGGGCGGTCCGCGACCCGCGCGACGCTCTCCGCGGCGCCGACTTGATCGTCACCGCGACGACGAGCGAGAAGCCTGTGTTCGATGCGCGCCATGTCGAGCAGGGGGCGCACATCAACGCGGTCGGCTCGTTCCGCCCGGACATGCAGGAGGTCGACCCGGCAACGGTGGCCAACGCGCGGGTCATCGTGGATTCTCGAGAGGCTGCCTGGGAGGAAGCGGGAGATCTGATCGTCCCCCTGCGGGCGGGCACGATCGACGAGTCCCACATCGCGGCGGAGCTGGGTCAGATCGTGAACGGCACGAGCCCTCGGGGTCGGGCGGGGTGGGACATCACGCTGTTCAAGTCGGTGGGCAATGCCGCCCAGGACATCGCCATGGCCAGCGCCGTGGTGGCTGCCGCGGAGGAGTTGGGGCTGGGTCTGACGGTGCCGCTCTGAGCGCGCTGGTCGTCCGGGTCGCGATCCGCTCCTAGACGGTATGCCTGCGCAACTCACCCTTGAGCCGGTGGATCCGACGCCGCACCCGCTTGAGCGCGACCTTGTCTCCGGCCGCCAGGGCCTCGTCCCGCTTCACCTTCAGCTCGCGGATCTCCGACTTAATAGCCGCTTTGTCGACTCCCACGACCTCATGGTGCGCGTGTGCCTCGATCCCGAGCGCCTCACACAAGGCGGGGATGAGGTCTTCCTTGTGCATCGTCGAGTAGCCGTGAAGTGCGTCGTGCTCGATACCTTCGGCGATCTCACGAAGTTGAGTGACAGTCTTTTCGTGTAGCTCCTCCCACGTGTACGGCATCGGCGTCTTCCTCCTCCTCGAGTTCGAGGCGCGGCGGGACCGATCGTCCTCGGACGGAATGTCATCCCAAATTGTAACCGCGCCTCCGGCCGGACACGAGGACACTACTCGACGTGGAGGCCCACTCTTGACATATAAATAATATTTTATATAATGGTGTTATGGCACGAACGATCTCGTCAAAGCAGACCGCGGCCCGTTTCAAGGCGCTCGGAGAGGAAAAGCGCCTCCGAATCCTGGGCTCGCTCACGGGCGGAGAACGCTGCGCCTGCGATCTCACGGGCTGCTGCAATGACCGGCAGCCGTTGCTCTCCTTCCACCTCAAGACGCTCCGAGAAGCCGGGCTCGTGGAGGTGCGCAGGGAAGGGCGCTGGATGTACTACGCCGTCGATCGCGACGCGCTCCGGGAGCTGGCGGCGCAGCTTACCGACCTCGCCGAGGCGAGTCGGCCCGAAGAAACCTGCTGCTGATGGTCTCGAAACACCGGTTTGTCTTTGCGCAGGACGTTTTTTTGTGGGCGTACGTATCAAAAAAACTTGATCTGTCTACCGACTCTCAACCTTCGAGGAGAGACATATGTCTAAGGAGACGACCGACGCGGGGGTCCTGAGGGAGACGATCCGCGAGAAATACGGTGAGGCCGCACGGCAGGCGGCCGACGGACGGATCCCCGGGTGCGGGAGCGTCGAGACTCCTCCGGAAGCCTCCGATGCGTCCTGCTGTGATCCTTGCGGATGCGAGGCGGGCGCGACGGCGGAGGCCGAGCGCGATCCGATCACCGCGAATCTGTACGAAGCGGGCGAAACCGCCGAACTGCCGGAGGCCGCGGTGCTAGCCTCCCTGGGGTGCGGGAACCCGACCGCGCTCGCTGAGCTCACGGCAGGCGAAGTGGTGCTCGACCTGGGGTCGGGTGGCGGGATCGATGTACTGCTCTCCGCGCGTCGCGTGGGACCCACGGGGATGGCATACGGGCTCGACATGACGGACGACATGCTGGAGCTCGCGGACCGCAATCGTCGGGAGGCCGGCATTCAGAACGCCGAATTCCTCAAAGGGGAGATCGAGGACATCCCGCTCCCGGACACGAGCGCAGACGTCGTCATCTCCAATTGCGTCATCAACCTGTCCGCGGACAAAGGCCAGGTCCTTCGCGAGGCCTTTCGTGTCCTGAAGCCGGGCGGACGATTCGCCGTCTCCGACATCGTGGTTCGGGGGGAAGTCCCCGCTGCGGTCCGGAAGAGCGTCGAGTTGTGGATCGGTTGTGTCGCCGGCGCCCTAGAGGAAGAGGAATATCGGCGACTCCTGGCTGAAGCCGGGTTCCAAGACATCGACATCGAGCCGACTCGAGTGTATCGGCTGGAGGAAGCACGCGAGCTGGTGGCAGGGCTCGGTCCGGAAGCCGAGGAGATCGCGAACGCCGCGGATGGGAAGTACATGTCCGCGTTCGTGCGCGCCCGCAAACCGAGTTGAGCGCGACCCGGCCAGCAGTCGCCGAGACACGATCCGCGGGCCGGAGGTCGAAAGGAGAACAGGCCCAGCCGTGATGCGGTGCAGCTGAGCGAGATCGTCCGTGCATCCGGCCGTGTGCTCTCGACGGCGAAGCGCTCGGAGAAGGTCGCGGCGCTCGCCGCCGTGCTGGGCAGGCTCGAGGGGACGGAGGTGGCGATCGGCGTCGCCTACCTGTCCGGCATCCTCCCGCATGGGAGGATCGGCGTCGGCCCCGCCGCCATTCAGCGAGCGTTCGTGCCGGACGGTGCTCCTGAACCATCGCTCACCCTCGGAGACGTGCACGAAGCGCTATCCGCGATTCAGAGCGTCCGAGGTGCCGGGTCCGGAGCCGAGCGGATCCGGTTGCTCCGGGGGCTGTTCGTCCGTGCGACCGGAGAAGAACAACGCTTCCTGGTCGGACTCCTGCTCGGAGAGCTGCGGCAGGGGGCCCAGGAGGGCGTGATGTTGGATGCCGTGGCCCGGGCGGCGGACGCTCCCGCCTCGCGCGTACGTCGGGCCGTGATGCTCGCCGGCGACATCGGCGAGGTGGCCACGGCCCTTCTCCTCGAAGGGCTCTCCGCCCTCGACGGCTTCTCGATCCGGCTCTTCCGTCCCGTAAAGCCCATGCTGGCCGATTCCGCGCCGAGCCTGACCGCGGCGCTCGACCGCCTGGGGCGCGCAGCCCTCGAGTACAAGATCGATGGCGCTCGCGTGCAGGCTCACAAGCGTGGCAGGAAAGCGCGGATCTTCACGCGGCGCCTGAACGATGAGACCGCTGCCCTGCCGGAGCTGGTCGAGCTCGTCCGTTCGCTACCCGCCGACGAGGTGATATTGGACGGAGAAGCGGTCGCCCTGCACGCCGACGGCCGTCCGCGCCCTTTCCAGGAGACCATGCGCCGCTTCGGCCGCGTCGCCGATGTTCAGCGGTTGAGCGCGTCGCTCCCGTTGACTCCCTTCTTCTTCGATTGCCTCTTCTTGAACGGAACCCCGCTGATCGATGCTCCCGCTGCCGAACGTTGGTCCGCCCTGTCTGCGCTCGTCCCCGCAGCGAATCTCGTCGAGCGCCTCGTCACAGAGGACGCGCTCGCAGCGGAACGGTTCTTCGATCGATCGCGAGGCGCAGGGCACGAGGGCGTGATCGCCAAGGACCTGAACGCCGAGTACGTGGCCGGACGCCGGGGCAAGAGCTGGCTCAAGGTCAAGCCCGTTCACACGCTGGATCTGGTCGTGCTCGCCGCCGAGTGGGGACACGGTCGCCGCACCGGAAGCCTGAGCAACCTTCACCTCGGGGCCCGGGATCCGGACACCGGAGGCTTCGTAATGGTGGGGAAGACGTTCAAGGGGCTGACGGACGCGCTGCTCGAATGGCAGACGGGGCGGCTCCTCGAGATCCAGGTGGAACGATCGCGGCACGTCGTGCGGGTCCGGCCGGAGCTCGTGGTCGAGATCGCGTTCGACGGTGTGCAGCGAAGTCCGCGCTACCCGGGTGGTGTCGCGCTTCGATTCGCGAGAGTCAGAGGCTACCGGGAGGACAAGTCCGCCTCCGAGGCGGACACGATCGACACGCTTCGCGGCATGCTGGTGTGAGCTCCAGGGCCGCCCGACGTCGGGGCGATGTGTGGAATCTGCCTCACCCGACCTGAGTTCCGGGCGGCACCGGCATCTCGGGGATCGCCAGCACCGGGGTGATGCCATCGGCGTAACCGATGTCGAACAGCATGCCCTCCGAGACCTCTCCCATCATCTCCCGGGGTTCGAGGTTTACGACGAACAGCGCCTGCATCCCCTCCAGTTCGCTCGGATCCACACGCTCTCCCTTGAGGCCGGCGAGGACGGTCCGTTCGTGATCCCCCAGATCGACGCGCAGTCGAACCAGGCTTCTGGCCCCGGCGACGTCCTCGACCCGGACGATCGTGCCCACGCGCACGTCGATGGCCTCGAGTGTTTGCATGTCGATCGGCGGCTTTAACGTCGCGGGCATGGCTTGGACTCCCTCATTCGGGCTGCGGGACGCACCGCACTCTCATCGTAGCGTAGCGTCGATCAGCACCTCGTTCTCCGGATCGAACGGCCTGAAGCGCCCGGCCCAATAACCTCTGATCACGCCGTTCGCATCGATCAACACGGTCTTGGGGACTCCGCGCCCCCAGTCGAACGTTTCGTGCAGGTCGTCGGCCCGGGCCCACAGGTTCCGATACGTGATCCCGTGCTCGTCGAGGAACTCCTGGATCTCGGGCAACGGGAGAGCGTCGATCGAGACCCCGACCACCGCGAGCTCTTCGGCCGGATGAAGGCGCTGAAGCTCCTCGAGCTCCGGCATCTCTTCCAGACACGGGAGACACCAGGTGGCCCACGAGTTGAGGAGCACCGCGCGCCCGCGAAGGTCGGCGAGCCGTACGGTCGCCCCATCCAGCGCCGTGGCCTCGAAAACCGGAGCCGGCCGGCCCACTTCCGGCCCCGGCGGGAGCTCCAGCGTGAGCCGCTCGGCGAACTCGTTCCGACAACCGGCGAGAGCGACGGAGACGGCAGCGGTCACGGCGACGGCGCTCGCGAGCATGGACAGGCGAGGCCGGTTCGCTCGCCGGCCGTTGATCACGACTCGTGCTCCGGTAGCGACGGCACCTGGACCCAGAACCACATGTTCTTAGGCAAGCCGTTGAGCTCGATGCTGACCGCCTTCCACCCATCGTCGCTCTTGCGCAGCGTGAGGAGGTCGACGTGATCCAGAAGTCCGGGTCCGTCCTCGCGGGACCAGGTGACCCGATACGTGATGTGGGCCACGTCGTCTCCCTCGAGCACGGCGCCCAGGATCACCCGGTCCGGCCCGCGAGCCATGTCCGCAGTCCACTCGTGGGCCGCCTCGCCGTCGTCCTCCAGTCGGGCTCGATACTGCGCACGCACGTCGAACGTCTCTAGATACCGCGCCATGTAGTCGAGCGACGTCATCGCCTCGAACTCCTCGGGGCTCTCCAGGCCGGGAAAGCTATCGGTCCACGTCGTGGGCACGTACCGGGAGGTCCTCGCCCTGGCCACCAGGTACTCGGCGACCGCCTCGGGCATGTCGGGATCCTGTTGGCGGAACTGTGCGAGCGTCGGCCCCTCTGGCTCGCTCCAATGCCGAATGCGCTCGCTCGTCTCGTGGTACAGGCGCGCGGCGACTCGGGGGTGGATGTGCCTGGCCGCCGCATACCAGGCCTCGCCGGCCAACGCGTCGAAGATGTCGCTCGCGACTCGCTGTGCGTCGTGCACGGCTTACCCCCGGGAGGTTAGGATCCGGCTGCAGCGGTGTAGTACCGCCGCGCGCTTCGTCCCCGTGTGCCGAGCATCTTAGCGGAGAGGATAGCCCGATGGCCAAGATTCGCGTCTACACGACTCCGACCTGACCCTATTGCCACGATGCCAAGGATTGGCTGAGAGAGCGAGGGTGTGAGTTCGAGGAGCTGGACATCACTTCCGATGTGGGAGTCTTGAGGGAGTGGCGGGCGTTGAGCGGTGGAGCGGGCGTTCCCATGATCGCGCACGGTAATGACGTGATCGTCGGATTCAACCCCGCACGCCTCGAGCAGATGCTCGACGCCTGCGCACACGCGAGCGACGTGGACGCGGACGCGCTCGAGCGGGAGCTGGCGACGCCCGAGAGTTGAGCGGCGCCGGCGCTGAGGCACACGCATGGGCCCGGCAGCACACCGCGCGTGCAGCGACGGCGCCCTATCGCAGAATCGCGGCAGCCCCGGTGGTCGTGGGCATCCTCTCCGGGGGCAGCGCGAGGGTACGACCACCCTTGAGCAGCACGACCTCGGTAAGCTCGTCGAGGAGCTCGACCACGTCGGCGCCGGGGTCGTCGCCGCCATCGTGACGCACCTGGATACGGCCGGTAGCCCGGTCGAGGCTTCCCCACAGACGGCGTCCGCGCTCGATGAGGAGCAGGCGTACGCGTCCCGCCATGGCGAGGGGACCCATGTTCACCGGCCCCTGCTCCGTCTTGCTCCGTCCGTAGCTGCTCTCCCACAGCTCGAGAGCCCGCTCGATCTGTGCGTCCGCCGCCCGCAGCGCGAGTGGCCAGGCTCTACGATGTAGCTGTTGCGCCCCCCAATCGCGCACGGACGCTTCGATCCCCGTCGGCTCAAGCGTGTCCAGACGGCTCGTCGCACGGTACAGCGAATGGTGCTCGGCGACCGCGGCCAGGACCACCGGTCCGCTCTCGGGTCCCAGGAGCCCGTTCAACGCGTCGTCGACCGCCTTGAAGAAACGCCGCAGCTCCGGCTCGCGGTCGTTCGCCCCGACACCATGCCCGTGGAAGGACCCGAGGACGCCCCCGCGCTGAGCGCTACGGCCGTCTGGAGGTCCGCTCCTGTGCACGACTTCGTAATCGCGCGAGTACTCGTAGCCGAGGGCCTCGTCCAGGCTCCCCGGGAGCGATTCCGCGTCGACCGGATGGAGGCCGCTCACGTCCCCGGCCCACAGTCGGACACGCCCCTGGCTCAGATCCAGCACCCAGTATCGATCCGGGGCCTGGAGGAAGCCGACAAGCGGTCGAGTGTGGAAGGTCGGTCCGACCACCACCAGCTCCGGGAAGTCCGCGGGGAGCCTGAAGCGGCGGCTGATCTCTGGCGAGCGAAACACCGCCAGCCCGCCTTTCGCCCCATTCCAGTACCTGCGCTCACGCGCCAGAGGCTCCAGTGGGTCGAGCAGATCACTCAATCGGCGCGCCTCCGAGCCATCCGTCTCCTCGATGAGGGCGCGCGCGCGCTTGAGGGCCGATTTGAATCGCAGGCGATCATGATCGGCGGCCGATCGCCCCCGGCTGGTGGGCAGGTAGATCGAGATGGCAGGCGCGGACGAAGCTCTCATCAGCTCATCGAGGTGAGCACGCCCGAAGAAGTCCAAAGTCACCTCCTCTCGGCTCGCGGCATCCGACGCCGCGAGTCCCACGTTTACGGACAGTCCATTCTATACCCACCTGGCGTGCGACGCTCCTCCCCATGACTCGGAGGGACCGTGGGACAGGTTGCCTCAGGAGGAGTCGCCATGCACCGACGGGTGCCCCCTGAAGCGCCCGCACGCCAACAGGTTTTAGCTCGCGTCCAAAAGGCGCTGCCGGGGCACGATTCGCGCACCGGACGTATGCGGGCCCGGCCCGGAGAGGAGGCGCCATGAACCCGGCTCAAACGACCCGGCTCGATGCTGCGAACATGAAGGTGGCCGACATCATGCAGACGAGTGTTCTGACGGTGGAGCCGACCATGAGCGTGGCGCAGCTCGCTCGGACGCTCCTGGACCGGCAGATCACGGGCGCTCCCGTGATCGATCGCGGGGGCAGCGTCGTCGGGGTCGTTTCGGCGAGCGATGTCCTGCGGCTCGTATCGAGTGAGACGACGGAGCCGCCCGTGCGCGAATCGGGTCCGAGCCGGGAGTCGGACGCGCAGTCCGAGGTCGCTTTCGCTCTCGAGGAAAGTGAGTCCGGGAGCGTGTCGGCCTTCTTCCGGGACGCCGGCGGCACCCTGCACCAACACGATCTCGTCCCGCTCCTGGCGCCGACCCCGTTCGGTGCCAGAACGGTGGCGGACATCATGATGCCGGCTCGCTTGAGCGTGCGCCCGAGCACTACGGTTCAGGGACTCGCGCGATTCCTGCTCACCGCGAAAGTCCACCGTGCGCTCGTCCTGGAGCGGGGGCTGCTCCGGGGCATCGTGACCACGTTCGACGTGCTGAGAGTCGTCGCGGGCGAACGGAACGCCTGACCTGCTCTCTCTCGCACGACCCTCGGCAAACCGGGGACTCAGACCGCCGCCGGCGTGGCCTTCAGCAACAGGCGTCCGACCGCGTCCGCCTCCTTCACGAGCAGTTCGATCACATCGTCCAATGCCAGGATCCCCACCAGTCGGTCCTGCGCGTTGGTAACCACCAGACGGCGCATGCCTCCGCCCGCCATGATGGAGAGGGCATCCGCGACGGGCGTATCCTCGCCGACGGAGCGCACCGGGACCGACATGATGCTGGATACCGGATTGTTGTCCGGATCCAATCCGGCAGCTATGCAGCGCGTCACGATGTCGCGGTCCGTGAGGATGCCGATCGGGCGTTCACCCTGGTCGAGGTCCGTCACGACCAGCGTGCCGACCGATAGCCGTGCCATCCGTCGAGCTGCCTCGCGGATCGATTCGTTCGCGCCCGCCGTCACGACGGATTGACTGCAGATTGTGCCTACGGACATGACCACCTCCGTTCTATCCACCGGCCCTCGATCACTGCCTGTTTCGGACCGGGGTACCGTGGGCGCTCCAAACGGCGATTTCATCGCGGACTGCGGGTCCTCGCATCGATCGCGAAGCGAGATCCGCCGAGACATTCTGGCCGGGTCCCGACGGCGCCGGAGCGCGGTTTGTCCCAACGGTGCGGTCACCATTCGGGTCAGCGCACGTTAGATTGAGCGTGACACGCGTGAGGGTTGTGATGGATCGCGAGGAACCGCAGGCATGCACCTCGGGGGATGAGATCCATCCGGGGGTCCGCGAGCTCGATCATACAGCCGACCTCGGCATCGAGGTCGTGGGATCGACGCGAGATGCCATCTTCCAGCGCGCGGCTGCCGGCATGTTCGCGCTCATGTGGGACGATCCGGACTCCGCCCTCTTCACGGAGGAAACCGAATCGGTCGATACGCGCGAGCGCCGGGAACTCGGGATCAGCCTGCGGGCCACGACGGTGGACGTGCTGCTCGCGCGGTGGCTCCAGGAGCTGCTGTACCTGTACGACGCGCAAGAGCTCGTTCCGGCAGATTTCGAGTTCGAGTCTTTGAGCGATACGCATCTCGTGGCCCGCGTCGGGCTGCACCGGACCGAAGGAGCGCCCGTTCGGGAGCTCAAGGGTGTCACGTACCACGATCTCGACGTGGGCCCCGTAGGCCCAGGATGGCACGCGCGGGTGATCTTCGACGTGTGAATCAAACGGCGAGCCGGTGCGATGAGTAAGACCAGGACCAGACCATCGACAGGAAGGCGCGGGAGCCCTCGCAAGCCGCGAGGCGCAGAGCCGCCGATCGAATTCCGTCAGCTCGACGAGTACCGTTGGCTCATCCCCCGCCAGGGGAACATGCGGGTCGAAGGACTCGTGTACGCGGACCGGGCCCTCATCTCGGATATCCGGGGAGATCAGGCTGTACGACAGGTGGCGAACGTCGCCTGCCTCCCGGGGATCGTAGGTAGATCCATCGGGATGCCCGACATCCATTGGGGCTACGGCTTCGCGATCGGGGGCGTGGCCGCCTTCGATCCCGACGAGGGCGGCGTAATCAGTCCCGGCGGCGTCGGCTACGACATCAACTGCGGGGTTCGGCTGCTCCGATCGGACATCCACATCGATGACGTCGCGCCGCACACCCCGAGCCTCATGAACCAGATCCAGCGGGACGTTCCGGCGGGGGTGGGAGCGGGTTCGGCGCGCTTCAAGCTGAGCGAGGAATCGGTGCGGGCCGTGCTCTCCGAGGGCGCGGGCTGGGCCGTCGGCGAGGGTTTCGGGAGCGACTCGGATCTGGAACGGATCGAGAGCGGCGGGGTGCTCGAAGGGGCGGATCCCTCACAGGTCAGCGCGCGGGCGATAACGCGTGGCCGGCCGCAGCTGGGCACCGTCGGGTCGGGCAACCACTTCATCGAGATCGGATATGTCGATGAGGTATATGACCGGACGGCTGCCACGCGGCTCGGGCTCGAGGCCGGCACGGTCACCGTCTTCATCCACTCGGGCTCCCGGGGTCTCGGCCACCAGGTGTGCACGGATTTTCTCGACGTCATGCTGGACGCGAGCCGCGGGTATGGAATCGACCTGCCGGACAAACAACTCGCTTGCGCGCCGTTGGAGTCGCCCGAGGCCGAGCGTTACCTGGGGGCGATGGCGGCGGCGGCCAACTTCGCATTCGCCAATCGGCAGATGATGGCGCACCGGGTGAGGATCGCGTTCGAACGCGTGCTCGGTCGCGCGTGGATGGACCTCGGCATGACCCTCGTGTACGATGTCGCGCACAACAACGCGAAGTGGGAGACGCACGAGGTAGACGGGAAACGTCGACGCCTGTGCGTGCACCGCAAAGGTGCCACACGCGCCTATCCGCCCGGGCACCCGGAACTCCCGGCGGTCTACCAGGATGTCGGCCAGCCCGTACTGATCCCGGGGGACATGGGCAGGTATTCCTTCGTGCTGGTGGGGACGGAGGCCGCGTATCGCGAGACGTTCGGTTCGACGTGTCATGGTGCGGGCCGGCGAATGAGCCGCCGGCAGGCGAAGAGGACGGTCCGCGGTCGTGACCTGCGTCGCGAGTTCCGAGAGCAGGGGATCGAGGTTCGCGCGGCATCGTTCGCGACGATCGCCGAAGAGGTGCCGGAGGCCTACAAGGACGTGGCGGAGGTCGTGAACGTCGTCGACCGTGCCGGAATCGGCTCGAAGGTGGTTCGCCTGCACCCGATCGGGGTGCTCAAGGGGTAGCACGTCGGGTCGCCCGGCATACGGCGGGCACGGACATCGCAGGCCGCCGAGGCTCTTCAGCGCCCTGCCAGAAGGAACGGGGGCACGAATGTTCGAGAACATCCTCGTCCCGGTGGACCTGACCGACGAGAACCTCCGGGCGATCGAGACTTCACGCGATCTGGCCCTCGAAACGGGTGGGGAGGTGACCTTCATCCACGTGATCGAGACGCTCGATCTCCCGTTCGAGGAGCTCGCCGCGTTCTACGACAGGCTGGAAGCGAACGCGGTCCAGACCATGCGTGAGCTCGCCGAGCCGGTGCGCGCGGCCGGGGTGCGAATGCACCAGCGCATCGAGTACGGAAAGCGTGCGGAGACCATCGTCGAGTTCGCGGAAGAGAACGACGTGGATCTGATCATCCTCAACTCGCACCGCGTGCGGCTCGACGATCCGAGCTCGGGGTGGGCGACGCTCAGCTACAAGATCGCCATCCTGGCGCGGTGCCCCGTGTTGCTCGTCAAAGGTACGGGCACCTAGTAAGGGGGTGGCCTGGCCGCCTCCAGGCGCCGCCGCTTCAGCTGAAGCGCCTCGCTCTCGGACAGGTCGGCACTCCCGATGAGCGAACGCTCCCAGGAGCCGTACATGGGGTTCGGGAGGACGATCCACCGGGTGCCCCAATCTTCGCGGTGTCGCTCCACCAGGGCGCTTCGCTGGACGACTGACGCGCGGTCGGCCGATACGAAATCGTTCAGGTCGTCACCGACCAGCAGGACGATACGGAATCTCTGAGCGATGTGGGCGCGCCGAGGTGATTTGTCGGAGCCCCATTCCGGTCGCTCGCCACGCGTGAGGATGACGTCGGTCTGGCCGGCCAACGGAAAGCCGAGGCGCTCCAGGTTGGCGCGCGTGGCGTCTTCGAGGGCCGCGTCGCGGTTCGTCACGTAGAACACGGTGACCGCGGCGCTGGCGGCCGCGCTGGTGAACTCGAGCGCGCCTGGAACGGCCGCCGCCTGCGCCTCACTCACCCATGCGCTCCACGTCTCGGACCCGTACACCTGGCCATCCTCGATCAGCCGCGCCTGGTAAGCCGTGTTGTCCAGAACCGTCTCATCCACGTCCAGGATCACGGCCGCGGGAAGCCTCCGGTAATCACCGTCCTGCTCCGCGGCAGCCGTCCACGAGGAGTCGGCTAGCCCCATCTCCAGCGCCCGAAGCGCCGCGCCATAAATCCCGGCCGCCGCCGCCGCGTACTCGGCCGAGCTCTGCACCCACAACACGGCATTCAGGGTGCTGTCGGGGCTTCGGGCCGCCCCGCACCCGTATACGACCGCGGCGCCGCCCAGTGCGAAGCGCAGGGAGGCTCGTCTCGTGAGACCCAGTCCGATCATGGAGATGCCGTTCGAGTTCGTGGACCGTGCGCCAACCTGACGGATTCGCGACGGACGCGAAAGACGAACTCGTGCCCCGAGCCCCGTGCCGGTCGCGGGAAGTGCGAAACCGTCGGGACCGGGACGGAATGTCCGGGTGGCACCCCAGCGGCTGGGGCGGATCGGCGCAGAACGCGCGAGGCGTCGTCCGGCGTCTCAACTGCATAGCGGCGGGTTTTACTCTGGAGTGCAACGACGCATCGGGGGTTCCGATGACATCCGGCCGGCAGGTACGTGGATTGCCCCGGCGAGGTCCTGGAGACTCGAGTGACGTGCTACGGGAGGCGGCGTGTGCCCCGGCAAGGAGGTGATGCTATGGAGACCTCTCGATCCTCGGTCTGGGTTGACGGGTTGTTCACGGGCGTGCTCGGGTACGTGGCCGTCGTGATCCTCATCAGCCTCATCGATCTGGCGCTCGGTCGCTCGCTGTTCTACACGCCCGCGCGGTTCGGAAGCGGGCTGATCTCGACGGATGCGGAGCGCTTCGTGTCCGCCGCGCCCGTGCTGGCCTACAACGGCCTGCACCTGCTCGTATTCCTGGCGGTCGGCGTGCTCGTCGCCTGGTTGGCGTACGAGGTGGAACTCCACCCCGCGGTGTGGTACGTGGCGTTCTTCGCGTGCGTCAGCGTCTTCTTCCTCAGCGTGTTCTTCATCACCGCCTTTGGTGACCCCCTCGGCGATGTGCTTCCGTGGTGGGCGATCCTGGGTGCCAACATCGTCGCGGCAGCCGTGATGGGCACCTACCTGGCCAAACGCCACCCACTTCTGTGGCGCAAGATCGAGGAGAGCGGCGAGACCCTGTGAGAGTCGAGGCTCCGCCGGGGAGCGGCATGCCGCCAGGGGCCCAGAAGGAATCGAGCGGCTAGAAGAACGCGGCGAGGGCGACGTACGCGAACGACGGCACCGCCCCGTACTCCGAGCCCGGCAGAACCCCATCCGCCGCCAACTCATCGCCGAAGCCCAGGAAGATTCCGGCGCGCGCCGTGGCTTCGTCGCTCACGGAATAACTGACCCCGGGACCGATGAGAAGGCTGGGGTCGCCCAGGTTGGAGAGTAACAGGAGGCTCGTGGCCCACAGCGCGTCCGGCTGGTAACTGGCCTGCAGCGCCGCGGTGTGGCGACCGACTACTTGAAGCTCGCCGCGTTCGAAGGGTCCGCTCGCCAGCACGATCGGAAGGTCCGAGACGGAGGCGGCTCCCAGACCGTCGCGCTGGTACTCGGCCACGAGATACAGGTCCCTCCCCGCGACCGGGAAGCTGCGGTCCACCCCGACCGTGAATCGCAGGGCGGTCGAATCATCGACCCGTCGCACGACCCCTTCGGCGCGCGCTGCGGCTCCCGCGAACGTCCCGGTCACCCCCACCGCCGCCGCGCCGCCATCGTGCAGCAAGCCCGCCCAGGTCGACAGTTCCCACCCGGAGATGACCGTATGGAGCCTCGCGAGCGCGGTCAGGGTCGTGCCCTCCGACGTATCCGTCGGTCGCGCCACCAAATCCAGATCGGAGAACGGGCCGAGGAACGCCCGAGCCCGAAACGCGTCCACCCCGGCCCGATAATCCCGGAACGGCTCTTCGGGCGTGAACGGTGCAAACGGATCAGCCGGGGTGAGCAACAAGGTCGTGGCCCAGGAGATCGTCTGACGCCCGAGGGTCAGCTCGACGTCCGTGAGCGGTGCGTAACTGACCGCCAGGCGATCGACGCGGTGACGCCACTCGACCGAGCCGGACTCGGCCAGGGTCCCCTGCAGATGCGCCCATTCGCCGCCCGCAGCGGTGCCGAGGCCGGTCGCGAACCCGGGGTCGGCCGCCGTCGATGCGCTCAGCACGTGCTCGTACGCGATCTCCACTTCGAGGGGCCCAACGGTTGGGGAGAGCATCGCACGCAGGCGCTTGAAGTCCGTGGCGGCCGAGGGAGAGAACAGCCCGGAATCGGCCGCCGAGACGATGTGCAGGTAGTAGCCGCGGAGCTCGGGCGCCTGCCCGTGGAGACTCCTGGCGGCCGGGCGAGCTGCCGGACCGAGGGTGGTTTGTACGGCGCCCAGCGCCGCGAGGACGGCGATGCGGCGACCGTGCATGGTTCAGTCGGGGCTGGCTGACCCGGCCGAAGACGAGTCCGCCGATGATGGTGCAGCGGGCGGCGGTCGGGGAGACGACCGCGTCGAGGATCGCTCCTCGTCCTCGGCGATGGCTCCGTCCACGAGTCGAATCAGGCGGCGGGCTCTCCGCATGAGTCGCGTATCGTGCGTCGCGAAAACGAAGGTCGTTCCCCGGTCGCGGTTCAGCTGGGCCATCAAGTCGATCAGCGCTCCGCTGGTCGCGGTGTCGAGGTTGGCCGTGGGCTCATCCGCGAGTACGAGAGCCGGTTCTCCCGCCACGGCGCGGGCCACCGCGACGCGCTGCTGCTGCCCGCCGGAGAGCTTCCCGGGGCGCCGGCTCTCGAGGCCGGAGATTCCCAACTCCGCGAACAGCGCCTCGACGGCTCGACGACGCTCCCCTTCCGGCACACCACGGAGCAGGAGCGTGAACTCGGCGTTCTCGAGCGCCGTGAGGACGGGAAGGAGGTTGTAGGCCTGGAACACGAAGCCGACGCGTTCCAGGCGGAGCGCCGCCAGCTCGCGTTCCGAGAGCTGCGAGATGTCTCTACCGTCGATCCATATGGAACCGTCGGTCGGCCGCGTCAGCCCGCCGATCAGGTTGAGCAGCGTCGTCTTTCCCGAGCCGGACGGTCCGGCGAGAACGACGAACTCCCCCGGTTCGATGACGAGTGACACCCCTCGCACGGCTTCGACGGCGATCCCGTCGTGCTCGAACACCTTCCACACCCCATCCGTGCGGACCGCCGGCGCCTGACTCATCCTGCTCGCCTCCCCCTCATTCCTCGAACTTCATCGCGTCGGCGATCTCGATCTTCGTCGCCCGGTACGCCGGGTACAGCGACGCGAGCACCCCGACCGCGAACACGAACGTGAAGCTCTGCAGGAGCACGCGCAGGGTGAACTGCGGGTAGAAGATCGGCTCCAGCATTACCCCGGCCCCTCGGATCCCGTCGCCCATCATCCCCGAGAAATCCAGCCCGTCACGCCAGAACAGCCAGGTCACCGCGAACCCGACGATGATCCCGATCACGCCGCTCACGGCGGAGAGCACGAGTCCCTCGACCATGACCTGGGTTCCCGTGTCCCGCGGCGTGAGCCCGAGGGCCCGCACGACGCCGAACTCGCGGGTCCGGTGCAGCACCGACATCAAGATCGTGTTCACGATCGCCAGTGCCACGATGACGAGGGTCACGACGTGAAACACGTAGTCGCCGAAGTCATCCATCTTCACCGCGGCGTCGAGCGAGGGCATCGCCTCCTGCCAGGTGAGGACCCGGACCTGGTCCTGCCGACTC
>JBDHAC010000012.1:0-68315 GCA_039588275.1 Gemmatimonadota bacterium | reverse complement strand
TCTGACGGGCACGCCGTCGGATCCGAAACTGGTAGGAGAGCTGAGTCAGGCGATCGGGATGGAGAGTTGCCTCAAGTGCCATTGGGTACACCTTCCGGCGGCTTTCGCGCAGACAAGATGGGAAGGCTCAAGAGAGGTCCAGCGAAACCAGTAGGCGGTCAGACGACCCAGGCCACGGCGGGGTGAGACCTGGGCGGGGCGGGGGTGATCGGCCGACCGACGCCGTGGTAGGAGATAGTCGATGAATCCGGTTACAGCCATCGCCGCAGTCATCCTCGGGCTGATCGCGCTTGGACATCTGCTCCGGCGTGTGCGCCTTAACGGCAACGTAAACGAACCGGGGCTGTCGGCCCGCGTGTAGGTCCTCCTCCGCTTAATCCGACTGAGCCCTCGGTCGGGGAATCTCGCGGCGCGGTCTTGTCACCTTCCGCGAGCCCGTTCTATGTTCGCCACCTATGAAACGGACAACCTGATCCGTTTCTGAGGTTGTGTAGCAGTGCCCGCAGTAGTAGCGACCCGTCAAGTCCCAGGGCTGGTCCGCGATCAGTTCCCCCCAGCATGCAGCCTTCCTCCAGACCCGCACCCCACGCACGAGCTGGTAGCGGGGTCCCGCACGATTGTGCGGCCCGAAAGCGGTGATTCATCATTCGGTTGTCTCCTTCCTTGCCACCCGTTACACGGAGGTACCCAAATGCGCAGGCTCACCCTTCTGATCGTACTCGCAGCCGCCGCCGTCTTTTGGGGGGCGTTCCGACCCGCCGCGACGACGGACGCCAGCGCCGTAGAGGGCGTCTGGAAATCCGTCCACGTCACTATCACCAACGACGAGGGCACGCAGGAGAACGAGATCACCACGCCGAACCTCATGATCTTCACGGCCAACCACTACGCCTCGGTGAGAACAGGGCAGAGAGAGCAGCTTCCCGAGGATCCGACGGACGAGCAGTTGCTCGCCGCGTGGCGTCCGTTCAACGCAAACGCGGGCACGTACGAGGTGAGGGGCAACGAGATCCACATGAAGGTCATTGTGCACAAGAGCCCAAACGTGACGGCAGCGCAGCGCGAAAACACCTCGACCTTCGAGGTAGATGGCGACACGATGCTCAGGACGATCACCAACGCGGCGGGCGTGACGTTCAAGGTGAAATACGTGCGGGTCGAGTAGCCGCAGCAACCGGGCCGCGCTCTGGACCCGGTAACCGGCAGATAGACAGGGCGGCTGTAGCAGATCGTTGGTGGAGTGGGGTGAGGCGGGTCAGCAATCTAAGACGGATCATGTACCCGACGTAAAAAGATGCACCGGGACCCCGGCCAGAAGGCCGCGCTGCTCGTGGCAGGGCTAGTAATCCTCCTTGTCATGTTGCTGATCGGAGGCGGTCGGCTCCTCGTCTCGGCATTGCGTTAGCGCTGCGACCGGGGTGGCTTCTCTTGCCCCTGACCGCTCTAGGGCGGCTTCTTCCGTGCCCTCCCCGGCTCGGTCTGGGACGCACGAGACGGCCAGGTAGGCTTGGACCCCGCTCTAGATCGACGTGGCAACTGACGGGAGCCAAGGCAAGTCTCGAAAGGAGCCAGTAATGGAGAAGCGCGTCGAAACTTCGCCAGAGCAGAGGGGGCAACGCGCCAGAGTACCGTTGATAGCAGTTTCCGTGTTTGGCGTACTCTACCTGTGGTTTTTCATCGCAAGCCTCATCCCATCTTCGGAGGGCTCATGGGTCAGCAGCACGGTCCCGTTCGATCCGTGGGATCGGGAGCAGATCTTCGTCAAACTGCTGTTTCTGCTCTTCCTCGTGGGCTGCTTCGTTGCCTGGAAGAATGAAAGGATCGCAGGGATCATCTTCATTCTGTGGTGGGTTGCGATGTGGGCTGTGGAGTTGTTCATCGTGGGCGCGGACGGCGGCATGGGCATCGTCATGGGGTTGCCTCTATTCTTACTGGGAATATTGTTCTGGCGAGCCCCTTGGCGCAGCGGCCGGTGACCGGATGAGTCGGTCAGCTTTTCTAGCCCTCCCCGGCTGGGTCTGGGACGCAGGTAAGCTGCGGAGAGTCTGCTCTGAATATCCGTTTGGGATGCGGGGAGTTGGCTCGGGAGTTGTTGGCCGTTGTGCGGGTCTTCGAGCACTCGACCAAGCGTCCGGAGGAGGTACCCGTGTCCCTGGAACTCGACCACCGCGATCTCTATCGACTGCCGTGGAGCCTGCCCGACAACTCGATCTCCTGGCTGGAGCCCACGGCCGCATGCAACCTCGCTTGCCTGGGGTGCTATCGGACCAACGACCCGAAATCGCACAAGCCGCTGGATGAAGTGGATCGGGAGCTCGACGTCTTCACGCGGCTACGCACGTCGGACGGGATCTCGATCGCGGGCGGGGACCCACTGACTCACCCCGACATCGTCGAGATCGTCGCGAGGATCGCGGCACGGGGCATCAAGCCGATCCTGAACACCAACGGTCTCACCCTGGACCACGAGCTCCTAGTCGAGCTGAAGCGAGCCGGCTTGTGGGGTCTCACCCTGCACATCGACAGCAAACAGCGACGTCCTCACTGGCGGGACAAGACCGAGGTGGATCACAACGAATTACGGCTCGAGTACGCCGAGATGATCGCGGCCGTAGGAGGGCTCTCGTGCTCGTTCAATTCCACCGTGTACGAGGACACGCTGCCCTACGTGCCCGAGATCGTCGCATGGGGTCAGGAACACATCGACATCGTACACGTTCTGGTGTTCATCGCCTTCCGAGCGGGGATGCTCGAGGGCGACCTGGACTACTACGTGGGCGGCGAGAAGATC
This sequence comes from Gemmatimonadota bacterium, assembly GCA_039588275.1. GTDB lineage: Bacteria > Gemmatimonadota > Gemmatimonadetes > Palauibacterales > Palauibacteraceae > JBDHAC01. The sequence goes on along the minus strand of JBDHAC010000012.1, from coordinate 65,524 downwards.
GACTTCAGCACTGTGCCGTACTCTGCCGAGGATCCCGGGAGAGTGGACATCCAGTCACCCGAGATCCTCGCCACCATTCAGGAGCGGTTTCCGGACTTCCAACCGTGCGCCTACCTGAACGGGACGCAGCGGCCCGACTCCTTCAAGTGGCTGCTGACGGGCAGGCTGGGGACGAAGCGTCGGATCTACGGATACGTCGGCCCGAAGTTCATGGAGCTTGCCCAGACCTCCCATCACCTGCGACACGGACGCTACCTCGCCTATTCGAGCCCGCGGGTCCATCGCCGCGGCCGCTCGATGCTCCTCCTCTCCCCGTTCGACAGCGGCGTGAAGGAGGCGGCAAAAGCCTATGTGCGCGCGCTGGCGGTGCATCCCTTGCGCACCCTGGGCCGGGCCCACTTCCAATCGGTGATGATCATCCAGCCCGCCGACATACTCGCCGACGGAAGACAGGACATGTGTGACGGCTGTCCCGACATGACGGTTTGGGAGGATGGCCTGGCGTGGTCCTGCCGACTGGAGGAGCCGATCCAATACGGCCAGTTCGTCGAGATGGTACGGAAGCCACCGGCGGGGGTTCACTAGCGGTCCGCCGCGGCCCTCGGGTAGCCCGGTTCCTCAATCCGCTCCGGTGCGGGGAATGAAGCCGTGACCGAGATCTCCGGCGTGGAGTCGGCGGAGGCTCCGTCCCGTCCCCACCCGGAGGCGGGTGCCTGGTCGTCCCCCTGGATGCGCCTCGGGACGTTCGCGGCCGTGATCGCCCTTCACCTGTCCATCTATTCTGCAGTCAACTCCATAAACGCCGCGCGCGACCCCGCGCAGTTTTGGAACCTCTTTACGCCGATCGATTCGTGGATCCCCCATCTCGGCTGGAGTTCCTTCATCTACTACTTCGGTGACCTGTACATGGTGGCTTGGGGCGGCACCGTTCTAAAACGGCTCGAGTGTGGGTTCGGCCGTGCCATGAAGGCGTATCTTGGGATGATCATCGTTGGAGGTGCCTTCCAAGTGCTGATTCCGGCGAGCGCCCCGCTCCCGGAGGAGTTCTACTGGCTGCAGGGCCTCGTGCATCGGCTTTCCATACCGCCGTACGCCAACCTCCCCTCGATGCACGTGGCGTTGACGATGCTGGCAGCCGGACTCGCGCTGCACGTGCTCAAGTCCCGTCCGGCTCGATGGCTGTCCACCGTCGCCGCGGTACTGATCACGATTTCCACGCTGACGACGAAGGAGCACTTCTTCGTAGACGCGGTTGCCGGACTGGCGCTGGCCGGTATCGCATACGCCTACTGGCGCGGTGGGGCCGAAGTCGAGCGACCCGGCAGGCATCGGTTTCTTCTCGGTTAGGGTCAACAGCCCGACGCGTGTGCTGGATCCCCAGCCCTGATTGGACGGCTCGCGGCAAGCGGCGATCACTTCGGGGCGCGGCCCCTTGGGGGTCGCCCCGCTGGGCTCAGGAGTGGACTACGGCAGGTTGTCGTTGCGGCTGGAGGTAGCACCCCGCGATGCCGAGCCATCAGCGCCGAGAGTCGGTTCTGCTGATCCCTCGCGGCCTTCTCCCATTCCTCGCTCGTCATCGACATAGGCACCCTAAGCACGCCGCCCCGTGCTTCCACCTCGACACGTGCGGTGTCCTTCCAGCCGCCCTGCGTTTTGAGGAAGAAGATTGCGGCAGTCGTGTCCCCTTCGACCGCTTTCCTGAACAGCTTGCCCGCCACCATGGCTATGGCTGCGGCTCGTCCCTTTTCATAGGCGGCAAGAACCTCCGGACTCTCATCCATCCGTCGCCGGAACGTCGTCGGGCTCATGCCGAGCAGGTCCGCGACCTGACTTGGGTTAGAAGACCGGCCAGCTTAGCTATCTGCTCGAGCTGCTCCTCGCTAATCGTCTTTCTCGGTCTGGCCACGGTCCTCATGTGTTTTGTTGCGCTCACGAGCTCGCTTCTCCTCCCATTCCGCTGCATCCCATTCGTTCTCTCCGTCGTTCAAGATGATGCGGAGCGCGGGTAGTTCCTCGGGTGGGGCCCACATCTCGCGCGAGTTCAGCCAGGTGGTCACGCAGCGCTGGATCACGCTCGCTTCCTGAGCTCCCAGGCGGCCTGTAGCGACCGCGAGTGCGACTTGGGAAAGCCAGCGCGCCGCGTCTGCCGGCGACTCGAGTGGCCCGAGCTCCGCCGGGTCGAGGTGGAAGATCCTTCGATCCCGCGCGAAGGCACCCTTGGAACCACGTCGAGACATCTCTGCCCGTCCGCCTGGCCGATGGGCGTCGCAGTAGCCATCGGGGCCGACGACAGGGTTCCGACACGCCCTCTCACTGGCGGTGGTCCCAGCACACCGACGCCGCGCGCTGCTCACGCGCCATCTCCGGGGCAGGCACAAACGGCATGAGACTGGCGCAGGAACTGGTACAGGCCACCTTGGTCTAGGTGGCAAGTGGCTTGCTGACCTATGGTTACGGGTGGCGTGCAACGGACTACGTGTCCGTTACACGTGAGGGTGTGGCCGTTTCTGGTGTGCCTCAACACGGCACGCGGGTGCGAAAGCGAGCCGTCAGGCCGGGCAATGAGCGGTGCTCCAGAAAACGTACCAGAATAGGTGTGGGAATCCCCCCTATGAACCTTGAGAGCCTTGTCGCGAGATCCTACAGATGTTCCCGTGGCGTGTGGGAAACCAGTACAATCAGGCGGGCTTTCCGGTCGCCTCTTAATCCGTAGGTTCGGGGTTCGATTCCCTGGCGGCGCACTCAAGGCGCTCTTCGGAGCGCCTTTTTCTTAGACCATCGCATGCACACCGTGGTCGCACCCGAACAGATAGTGACAGATCGGTATCACGTCGTGGAAGGTACAGGCCGCGACGAAGAACAGGATGATCAAGGTCAGGCTCCCGATGATGAGCCGGTGATGTCTCTCGAGAGCTGCGGACATGGCTGCCATGATGATCGCCTCCGTAGAAGGCTCGGAATGGTCTCGCAGAGGCTCTCCGCCGATCGGAGGCGAAGAACCCGGAGCGGCGAACCGAGTGCGCACGGCACTCGAAGCTCACCCTCAGATGTACCACGGCTTTTCGTCTGGTTCCACCTGGAGACCATCCAGGAGCTTGTTGAAGCCAGCGCTGTCGGTCGGGGAATCATCCCCCCGGCCCGGTGTGGGGAGATGGAGGACATGGCCGATCCTCCCCGCGCACCCGTGCCCTCCCGAGAGCGGCCTTCTCTTATGTCACGATTCTCCCACTGGTGGCATCTATAGGGTACGGAGGGGTGGTGAGGGGAACGGTGCCTTCTTGGTGGATGGGGGAGGACCGATCGCAGGACGACGGAGACGACACCCCCTGCTGTACGCCGCCCCTCCGCCCGCCTTCCACCGTGCACGGCCGCCGTGCGCGCTAATGAACTGACTCGAAGAACGTTCCCTCGTATACGAGCAGCTCGCTGACCACCGACCCCGACTCATCCTGTGCGACCAGAACGGATCTGGTGTGGTGCTCCAATCCGCCCGGCACCGGGCTGCTATGCCTCGTGATGACGAGTCGGTATTCGTGGTGCGAATCCTCGGTTGACAGTGTCGTCGAGCCGGGGACAGCCCAGTCCCCCAGGTTGGTCATCTCTTCTGTGAACAGATCAGGAGAAAAGGCGAGGTCGTGGTCCTCGATCGCCTCGACGATTCGGGGCTCCCCTGAGACATCGATCGAATATTCCACGTAGTGAAGCGCCCACCCCACGATCCGGACTCGCTCGGCCTCGCACCGGATCGCGTGCGGCTGGAAGTCCGGTAGCTCCACCTGACCTGCTTCGCGAATCTCGCCGTCGCCGAAGCGGATGACCTTGAGTAAATGTGGCCCGGCGGTGCTCCATGAGCGGAGCTGAAAGGCGAGATAGCCCGGCCCGCTGCAGTAATACCCGTCGCTGTCCGCGCTCAGGCCGGCAGGCTGGACCAGCGCGCCAAGGACCAGCCCGAATCCTATCGACGACCGACTGATTCTCATCGCGACTCTCCTGACGAGACTGCGCTCAACCGAATAGAATCGATCGCGGTCTTCTACCGCCAGACTGGACCGTGGCTGCCCCATGTGCGAGTGTAGATATCGCACCCCGCAGTTGATGGAGAAGCCTTTATCGTCGAATCGCCGATCGCTTCGTCCCAAATCCGGTTTGCACGCGATCGAGCTGGTCGACGGCGGGAAGTCGTCTCCCTCACGCTCTTGTCCCTCGCTGTCGGGTGCACCGGCGGCCCCACGGGCCCCTTCGACGTCGGGAGTCCCGGCCCGGGCAATCAGACCCTGTTGGCCTTTCTCGCTGTGAACGCGGGGGACGAGCGTAGCTGCGCTTTGCTCACCGGGAACGCCGCATACTGCTGGGGCGAGGGGCCGCTCGGGGACGGGACGATCGGGGACAGCGGGACACCGGTCCGCGTCCTCGGAGGGAATCCGTTCGAGCGGATCGACGTCTCGCGGCACATGTGCGGCCTCACCACGACCGGGGTCGCTCTCTGTTGGGGGCGCAATTTGAGCGGACGTCTCGGGGATGGGTCATCGCAGAATCGCTCGGAGCCCACGCTCGTCGAGACCTCGCTTCGCTTCACGGCGATCACCCTGGGCGTGGCCCACACGTGTGCGCTGGCGGAGGATAGTACAGCGCATTGCTGGGGCAACAACTCGTACGGCCAGCTCGGCGGGCTCGTTGCCCTCGATAGCACCGTCCCGGTGGCAGTAACCGGAGGACTTCGGTTCACGGCATTGGACGGTGGTGGCCTGAGTACCTGCGCGCTGGACGAAGCCGGTGCGGTCTACTGCTGGGGAGATGGCTGGGGGCCAGCGCCGACTTCCGTAGCGGGCTCCGTGCCGTTCGTCTCCATCAGCGTCGGCGAAGACCACGCCTGCGCTCTGACGGGGGTCGGCGAGGCGTTCTGCTGGGGCGAGAACGAAGAGGGGCAGCTCGGGGATGGCTCGATGGTACGGGCCGAGTCCCCCACGGCCGTGGTGACCGAGCTGAGATTCAGCGTCATCACCGCCGGATCGCGACACACGTGCGGCGTCGCGGACGACGATCGGGTGTACTGCTGGGGCGTCGACTCCGCCGGGCAACTCGGAGACGGCGATCCGTCCGAGGGGACTGAAGTCCCGCGCAAGCTGCTACCGACTCGGGTCCGCACTCCCCGCTCCGTCCGGTTCGTGGACGTCTCCGCGGGGAATCTGTTGACCTGCGGCCTCACCAACGCGAGCGTCGCGTACTGTTGGGGATTCGGAACGGGGAGCGACACTTCTCCGAGCAGCTCGTCTGCGGTACCGGTGTGGTTCTAGCCGGCGTAACGGTGTGAGGCGACCGTCGGTTCGTCCGGGGCGAACTGATCTCGTGATTGCGCCTGGGCGCGACTAGCCTCAGGGAGCGCTCGCCTCGTACACGACCTGGCCGCCTACGATCGTGTACAGCACCTTCGCGTCCAGGAGAGCCTTCGGCTCCGATCGCCCCGCTTCGATGAGGTCGGTGTCGAACACGGCGACGTCGGCGAGCAGGCCGGGCGTAAGGGTCCCCTTGATATCCTCTTCGAACGAGGCCCAGGCCGCGTTCTTGGTGTAGGCCTCGATGGCTTCCTCGATCGTGAGCCGCTGGTCCGGGAACCAGCCTTCGGCGGGCTCACCCGTCAGCGTCTGCCGGCTGACCGCCGCGTACAGACCGTAGACGGGGCTCAGGAAGTAGCGGGCCGCGTTGGTGCCGGGGCTGTCGCTCCCGAAGATCAGCACCGCGCCCGCGTCCTTCAGGTCGCGGAACGCATACGCGCCCGTTGAGCGCTCCGAACCGATCCTCTCCTCCATCCAGCGCATGTCGTCCGAGATGTGATACGGGTTGACTTCGGCCACGATGTTCAGCTGCCCGAACCTGTCGAAGTCGGCCGGGTCGACGACCTGGGCGTGAATCATCCTCCACCGGTGGTCCGAATCGATCATATCGTGGGCCGTGAGGACCTTCTCGTAGACGTCGAGGAGGATCCGAACGCCCTTGTCGCCGATGGCGTGCACATGCGGCGGTAGTCCCGTCTCGATCGACGCTTCGATGAGCCGCTCGAGATTGCCGGGTGGGAACTCGGTGTAGCTCTGATCCCGGTTCAGCGATAGCGCGAGGCCTTCGACGCCCTCCGGCAGCATGATCTGGCGGACCAGGCCGAAGTTGCCGGGGTCATGGTCGTATTCCTCGAAGAACATGGCGCCGCTGCTCCCCATGATCCCGTCCACCCAGGCCTTGTAGCCGATGAACCTGAGCCAGTCATCCCCGAACCCCTGCGAGATCCCGAGCCCGCCCGTGTGGGTGACGTTGTCGAGCGAGGGACGGATCATCATCCGTGCGGTCAGCTCCCCGCTCTCCTTCAACGCCTGGTATGCGTGGAGCTGGGCCGCGGACGTGATGTCCTGGATGGTGGTGACCCCGCCTTCTCTCGCTTCGCGGAGCACCTCGCGCACCTCCGCGAGACGCTGCTCGAACGACTTCGGCGTGATCGCGGCGCGAACCAAGCCCACCGCGGAGCCCGTGAGGATACCGGTCAGACGGCCAGCCTCGTCGCGCTCGATCGTGCCGCCCGCCGGGTCGGGCGTCTGTTCGGTGATCCCGGCCAGCTCGAGCGCCACGGCGTTCGCCAGGAACATGGTTCGGTCGAAGCGGTTCACGAGGACCGGATGGTTCGGCGTCACGGCGTCGATCAGATCGCGGTGCGGCTTGAAGGGACCGTCCGCCCGCTCCGCGCCTTCTGCACCTGGTTCAGCTTCTGATGACGACGTTGGATCGATCAGGCCCTGTCGCCCCGAGGAGCCGGCGGACCACTGCTCGTACGCCCCCCAGTCGCCGCGCGTGATCCAGCTGCCTTCAGGGAGACGCCCCGCCGCTCCGGCGATACGCTCGGTGAACGCGGCCGGCTCGTGGACGTCGAGCAGGTTGACCCCGACCAGGAGCGCGCCCGTGCTCTCCACGTGCACGTGCGAGTCGTTGAAGCCGGGAGAGACGAAGGCACCCCCGAGATCGATGACGCGCGTTTCATCGCCGATGAGCTCGCGCACCTCGGCGTCCGATCCCACGGCGGTGATCCGGTCGCCTCGGATGGCGACTGCCTCCGCGGTCGGCCGACTCTCATCCAGCGTGTACACGTCGCCGTTGACGAGGACCAGGTCGGCCGGGTTCTCGGGGCCCTGCGGGGCGCAAGAGACGAAGAGAGCGATGAGGACGGGGCTCCATCGCTTCATGATGACCTCCGGGAGGTAGGTGGAACGCCGGCGCGTCGCCCCGGCGAACGTGCCCACCAGGCAGGATGTCGGGTGGTTCCCGCCTCCGTCAACCGACCTGAGCCGCGGTCAGGCTCAGCTCCCTGCTTATCGGTGGGCGATCTGGCGTGATTGCCCTTCTCGAGCGCGTCGCGAGAAGCGCCGGTTAGCCGGCCTGCGCGAAAGCATCCACTTCCAGCGCCGCGTCCGAATCGGGTAGCGTTTCGAGGATGTGGCGCAAATAACCGCCTCGCTCATCCCGATCGGCCGTATTGACTGTATACCCGGGTGCGACGGCCGCCCCCTCCCGCTCCACCACGACGATGGTCGGGTGTAGCGGCTCGTCCTCGCAGGTCTCGATCACGATGCCGACCTCGCCTTGGGACGTGCGCACGGCGGTTCCGATCGGGAAGAACGTGATCAGGCTGATGAAGGCCCGCACCAGGTTGGGGTTGAGCTTGTCCCCCGACATCTTCGCCAACATGAGACACGCCTCGTCCGGAGGCAGGGGGGGGCGATACGAACGCGCCCCGGTCAACGCCTCGTAGACGTCGACGACGCTCAATAGCTGACTGAGGGGCGTCGGCTTTTCGTCACCGAGGTCGGGATAGCCGCCGCCCGCGAAGTCCCGGTGGTGCTCGAGGGCGAGAGTAGGGGTCATCGCGCCGAGCCCCGATATGGGCGCGAGGAGCTCGGCGCCCACCACGGGGTGGCGCTTCACGATCCGCCACTCATGCTCCGTAAGCTTCCCGGGCTTGCTGATGATTTCGCGTGGGATCGACCGCTTCCCGACGTCGTGCAACAGCGCGCCCTCCGCGAGCGCCGACAGCGTCGTCTCATCGAGCTCGATCCGCCGGCCCAGGAAGACGGCGAGCGCCGCCACGTTCACGGAGTGGCAATAGGTGTGGTTCTCGTAGCGCTTGACCCCGAGAATCGCGGCCAGGGCACCGCGCCGGTCCAGGATCTGATCGGCGAGCCCTTCGACAAGGGAGCGTACAGCGCCTGCTTCGAGGCTCTCACCGGCGAACACGGGACCGATCGCTTGCCTCGCGCTCGACAGGACCCCGGTATACTCGGGATCGTCTATCCCTTTGGGGGCGTCCGGCCAGCTGAACAGGCGTTCGCGTTGCTCCCCGACGGGAAGGAGCTTCGTGATCTTCACTCGCTCCACGCCTCGCTCGATGAGCAGCTCGCCGATCGAGACGGATTCCGCTTTCCGGTCACCCAGCTCGTTCAGCAGCTGGGCCACGCCCGCGAGCTCGGAGGCGCTGACGCCACGATCGATGTGCAGGCACTCCACTCCAAGCCGGCTGAGCTCCTCGAGCACCCCGGCGTTGGCCGCGCTTTCGACTCGATAGGGATACCCATCTACGTGAGCGTTGCCCGCGATGATCTGGATTCGCAGGGTTTCGGTCGCATCCAACGCCTGCTCCACGGCAGACTGGAGTTCGCCCAATACCTGATCAATCACCACGTGGCCGGGCGGATAAAGCGCTACGCTCCGGCGCAGTGCGCTGAACGCGCGCAGCACCAGGAGCGGGTTCGCGGTCGGGGTTTCGCGTGGATCGCTCACGCGCGCGGTCCCTTCAGGGCGGCGGTGGCAGCCCACCCGAGCCGTGCCAGCTCGGGCCGCCAGAATCGAAAACGCAGCGAACTCAGTGGCATCAGGATCTCGGACCAGTCCGCGCTCGGAGTCCTGACGAAGCGGCGGATCAGCTTACGGGCGAAGCGGGGGCGCTGAATGCAGAATCCGTGATCGCGAAGCAGTCGGTGGGCCAGTCGATTGCCTTCGGCGGTTTTGAACCGGCTCAAGGCCTCTTCCGCGACAATCCGCCGTCCGTCATCCAGCGTATCGAGTCGCTCGAGGATGGCATCGGCCGCGGCGTTCGAGCCGATGCGGCTCAGGGCCATATAGGCTTCCCGCGCGACTCGGTCCTCCGCGTGATCGAGGAGAGGAGCGATCACCGAGACCACCTCGGGCCGGGCGAACCCCAGGACCCGCACCGCGTTCCGCACGATCCTCCACACATCGTCGTCCAGACGGCGCTCGAGTTGCGGGGCCAGAACCTCCGCGTGGGCACACATTAGGTCGAGAAGCTGCATGCGGACCTCGTGGGACTCCTCCGCCTCCAAGGCTGACAGGAAGGAGTCGGCCGCGGTTCCGCCGAAGGCTTTGAGCAATTGGGAGCTATCGCCCTGGTCGCCGCCGCGGAGTCCGGCGGTCGTTGCAGCAATCCGCCGGGCCTCGTGTCGGAGGAACTCTCGCGAGCAGAGGCGACCGAGCATCGCATCTCCGAGCTCGGCGATCTCCGGTACTAGGGCACGCACGGCGTCCGCCTTTTCGCGCAACGTCTCGATCCAACGCGCGGCCTCCGATGGGTTCTTCTGGAGGAGCGGACGGATGAGCCCGAGCGCGACCTTGAACAGCCCCGCAGCGCGATCCGGGTTGCGGAGATGCGGGATCAAGCCCGCGATGCAACGAAGCCGCTCGGAACGAGGATCGACGCGGGTGACCGCCTCACGGAATCGACCTATCGCCTCGGCGGTCTCTTCGTCGATCGACAGCTCGTGGGCCGTATACTCCCGGACGTCGACGGATGCCGTTGCCTGGCTGGAGAGCCGAGCCTCAGGGGTGGTCACGGTGCCGGGAGCCCCGTCGAAACTCTGCGGCATGGTCTGCTCCTGCCTCAGCTCCGGGGTCAGCGCGCCGGCAATGCTCGACCTACGGTCTTGTGGCAGCCTGAGCCGCTTGAGCGCGAGATCCAACAGGCCAACGCCCCCCATCTCGAGATCGGCGAGCGTCTCGAGAGTCTCGACGATCTCGGAGTCGGGAAGACGACGCAGAACCTCGGCAGCCTTTCCGGTTTCGAGCAGCTCGGGCATCAGGACTTCGCTCGTCAACTTCCGCCGCGCGTCTTTGTCGAGCGCCATGATGGAACGTGCCAACTGCTCGAAGCGCTCATCGGCGACGTCGGGGCTCAGCGAGGCGTAGACTTGCATGAGATCGTTGATCCCGTCTTTGAGCCCTGCCTGTCCGCGCCGGCTCCGACCCTGGGTGTCCGCCATGTCGTGCAGCATTTGGGTCAGGTCCGCCTGGTCCTCGACGAGGAACGCGAGATCGACGGTGTCGATCGGCTCGAGCGGGCAGCTCGTGTCGACCCTTACCCACGCCTTCTGAGCGAGCAAAGCACGCTCGTAGTCCTCCATCTCTCCCCGCGCCTTTCTCTCTCCCTCGAGTCGGCGAAGACGCTCCGCGGGAAGGGTCTCGAGATCGAGGACCGTGATCCGCTCCGCGGTCAGGACGCGTACGGTGCTCACGCCCTGATCGGCGAGCACCTCGGGAAAGCTCGCGTGACGATCCGGGCGCTGGTCCCAGCGAGCGAGCGTACGACAAAAGCGTGCGATCTCCTTCGGGCTCACGTCACGGGTGAGCTGCAGCTCCTCGATGTCTGCTCGGAACAGCCGATCGGCGAGCTCAGTGATCGCGGGGCTCGACGGGACTACGTCGTCAGGCAGGTGCAGCGTGCGGGGCGCCACCCGTGCGGAGAGTCCGTCTCCGCCCAATTCGGTGAGAGCGGCGTGGCACGCGACGACCGCGTCGCGGCACATGGGGCTGTTCGCCGGATACACGCGGTGCTGCTGAAGAGCTCGCGCCAAGAGCTGCAGGGCCTCGGCACCCTCTCCGCGGTCCTTTGGCTTGCTGTCCCTCGGTTCTGCTTTCACGCGACCGGCCTTACCACCACTGCACCCACGTCCCCCAAGCCTCCGTCGGGGTCTCGGCCCGCAATACTCGCCTGCCACCTGCCTGGCAAAGAACAGGATGGGCAAGAGCGGTGCCCATCAGTAAGTCACTGATGTCGCTTCACATGGAGGCAAAATCGGAGGCCGCTGACTCCGCTTTCCGTGAGGCAGGGTGGCAAAATGCCGCACCCCGGTAACATGACCGCCGTCATTTGCAGAAGTGGTGCGTGTGGATCAATCGCTGAAGGGCCGCCTCCGGATGTCGTCCAGGCAGGATAGGTCCAGCGCGTCGGCGGTCGGATTCTCGACGAATGCCTCCCGGATTCTCGACACGCAGGTCGAATTCTCCAGCCCACTCCAACCGTGCCCACCGTGCGGCACCACGACGTGGATCGACCGGCTCAGGTGCTCGGCGGTCTCCGCACCCCAGCGCGGCGGCGTGACCGGATCGTGCGCACCGTTGATGATCAGGACGGGCACGTCCGACACGACGTTGTCGTGGAAGTCTTCGGGCACAGATCCTCGAGGCCATCGACGGCAGGCGTCGAAGTGCGACCGGGATCGGCTATCGGCCAGGAAGGTGCCCCGGGCCGCCTCGTACTCGCCCGCTTCGTTCGCGAACGGGATGTCCTCGGCACAGGTCACCGACAGGTACAACCCCGCGGCCGCGAGACGGTTGATGGCCATCGCCCGTTGTGCCCCGAACTGTGCGAACCCGTCGTAATTACCTTCGCGGGCCGCCCGGTGGAGGAAGAGCGGGATGTCCCGCGTGGCCTCGGGGTCGTACATCATCGCCCGTAGCGCCTCACCGAAGCCGGCGGGCTGCATGGTCGCCTGCACCTCCTGCTCCGTCCTCGGATCCGTGATCGTGACGGGCATGGGTTCCGAGGCCCCTTCGACGGCCAACCGGTACTCCTCCTCGAGGTCGGGGAACCGGGACGCGCACGGCTCGGACGCCGCGCAATCGGCGAGAACGTTCCGGACCGCTGCCTCGGCGTCGGCCGACATACCCATCGGCATGACCTGTCTCAGCGACATGGAGGCGTTCAGAACCGCACTCCGCACATGCCCGCCGTGCCTGCGGAGGTACACGAGCGCGGCGCGCGTCCCGTACGACGTGCCCCACAGGTTGATTTGCTCGTGGCCCAGCGCCTTTCGCAGGTCGTCGAGGTCATCCATCGCGAGCGGGCTCGTGTAAAGCGTGAGGTCGGCCCGCTCCGTGAGCTCATCCCGACACCGGGCGACACGATCCTCATCGAAGATCTCTCCGAGGAAGAGGTCCACCGGCGCGTCATCGCCGATCAGGCAATGGAGTCCGTTCGAGCGGCCCGTCCCTCTCTGGTCCATGAGCACGTACGTACGTCGGGCTCGGAACTGCGACCTCGAGGCCCCTCCGGCCGACCGCGTGGCCGCGCTACCGGGACCGCCCGTCAGGACGTAGATGGGGTCGGCCTCGGAGTCGGGGTCTGTCGCGGGTAGAACGACGACGTACAGATCGATGGTGCGACCCGAGCGAGCCTCGCGGTCCTCGAACACCGTCAGGGTGCCGCACTCGACGGGTCCGGTGACTCCGCGAATCTCGCACGGCTCGAGACTCAGGTGCGGCACCCCGTCCTGCGAGAGTGCGGCCTCCGGCGCGAGGCTCGAGGCTGCCACGAGCAGGGTCAAGACGCCGGGAACATGGCGGATGGGGTGTGGCACGGTCGGCACTCCTGTCTGCGGACCAGGTTCGGTCTCTTGGGGCCGGAATCACAGACCGGCCTACGCTACATACGGGTGGCTGCCTCGTCCAGTTGCTCGCACCCGTTTTCTGGTCGCGCTGGTGCTCCTAGACTGATCCCACACAATTCGTAGCACCAATCACGATGGAGAACGACAATGCGCTCCGATGCCTGCCGGCTCACCGAGCTTCTCCCCCTCGAGCGAGGGTCATTCCTCGGCGCGATGTTGGTCACGGCAGTCACGATCCTTTCGCTGCCCCCGGCTCTGACGGCCCAATACGTCCCGGCGCAGGGGGACGGGTGGGAAACACGCTCCGCCCGGGAGGTTGGGATGGACCCGGCCGGCGTGCAGGCGGCGGTCGAGTACGCGGTGGCCCACGAAACGACCGTCCCGCGGGACCAGGAGCAGTCACAGGCGGCGAGCTTCGGTCGCGAGCCGTTCAGGCACGGGATCGGACCCTTCAAGGTTCGCGCGGGGGCGGCCGGGCTGATCGTGCGGCACGGATACATCGTGGCCGAGTGGGGCGACACGAAGCGGGTCGACATGACTCACAGCGTGACCAAGTCGTTCCTCTCGACGACGGTGGGCCTCGCGTGGCAGGACGGGCTCATTGCCTCGCTGGATGACACCGTGCGCGAGTACATGGCGCCGGTGGACGTGCCCCCTGGCGACGGCGAGCCGGGCGTGGACCGAACGGGGTTCGGGGCGCCCGATCCGACGACGATGTTCGAATCCGCGCACAACCGCCGGATCACGTGGGACGACCTCCTCCGACAGACCTCGGACTGGGAGGGCACGCTGTGGGGCAAGCCGGACTGGGCGGACCGTCCCGACCGCGACGCTTCGACGTGGATGACTCGTGAGAGGCACGAACCCGGCACCGTATACGAGTACAACGACACGCGCGTGAACATCCTCGCACTGGCCGCGACGAGCATCTGGCGCCGGCCGCTCCCTCAGGTTCTGAAGGAGCGGGTCATGGACCCGATCGGCGCCTCACCGACCTGGCGCTGGAACGGGTACGAGAACTCGTGGGTGACGATCGACGGCCAGAGGATGCAATCGGTGAGCGGCGGCGGGCACTGGGGAGGCGGGATGTTCATCAGCGCCCGCGACCAGGCGCGCCTCGGGCTGTTCACGCTCAGGAAAGGGAAGTGGGGCGACGAGCAGCTCCTGGCCGAGGAGTGGTTCGACATGGCCGTCACGCCCGGACCCGCGAACGGAACGTACGGGTTCATGAACTACTTCCTGAACCTGCCCAACGACGAAGGCCGCCAGCGCTATCCGAGTGCACCATCCTCGGCGTACGCGCACATCGGGAACGGCACGAACATGGTGTACGTGGATCCCGAGAACGACCTCATGGTCGTAGCGCGTTGGATTCCCGGCCGGGACATCGACGAGCTGCTGCGACTCGTGATCGAGTCGATTCGGGAGTAGTGAAAGCCGCTCGCTACGAGGTGAGGCGTCTGCGGGCAATGGCGGGGTGAGTCGAGAGAGGGCGCCCCTCGGGCGCCCTCTCCACACCGCCACCGGTCAGGACCGGCTGGCGTCGATCACATGTGCGCGGCGTGCGTCAGTTGCCGTCGTCTCCCGCCCCGGCGGTCCGGCGCTCGTAGGGTGGCCGCAGGATCTCCCACGGCGGCGTGATCTCCAGGAGCCTCAGCGCCTCCATCACCGCACGCTCGAGCTGCGGATCCGTCCCCTGCGCGAGCGCGGTCGGATCCTCGGGCACCTCGATGTCGGGGTCGACTCCATGGCCCTCGGCGAACCAGCCGCCGTCGGGGTTGTACATGCGGAACGTCGGTATCGTCACGCCTCCGCCATCCATCAACGGCGGCGCCCCCGTGATCCCGATCAGGCCTCCCCAGGTGCGGGAGCCGATCAGCGGACCGAGCCCGGCTTTGCGGAAGTAGTCCGGGAACGCGTCGCCGCCCGATCCGCTCCACCCGTTGATGAGCATCACCTTCGGTCCGAAGTGCGCGATCGGCGGCCACTGCCAATCCTTGCCGTCTCGCACGGCCCAGAACGCCAGCGGCGGACGGTTCAGGAGCTCGATGAACCGGTCCGGGATCTGACCGCCGCTGTTCCACCGCTCATCGATCACCAACGCGGGCAGGTGCATCTGACCCGCGAACTGGCGCACCAGCTCGGTCTGTCCCTGGACACCCGTGTTGGGCACGTAGATGTAGCCGACCCGGCCGGCGCTGGCCTCGAGGACGCGACGGCGGTTCGAGTCGATCCACGCCAGGTTCCGGAGACGCGCCTCGCTGCCGAGCGTCTCGACGAGCACCTCTCGGGCCCCGGCCATCGAAGGCGTGCCGTTGACCGTCAGCGCGACGGTCCGGCCAGCCAGCCCCTGGAAGGCGGACCACGGGTCCTTGCCGGGATCCAGCGGGATACCGTTCACGGCCAGGACGTAGTCCCCCTCGCTCACGTCCACCCCGGGCTGTCGCAGCGGTGGGCGCATCTCCGAATCCCAGGGTGCTCCCTCGATGATCCGGTCGATACGGTACGCGCCGTTCTCCAGCGACCAGTCGACCCCGAGCAGCCCGACCCCGCGTCTCTCCGGCGTTTCGGTGTCGCCCCCGCCCCGGTACGTGTGTGAGGCGTCCAGTTCAGCGATCAGCTCGCCGATCACGAAGTTGACGTCCCAACGGGTGACGGCGTCGTCGAGCAGGCGGCCGTATTGCTCACGCATCGCGGCCCAGTCGACGCCGTGCATGTTCGGGTCGTAGAAGTAATCGCGCTGGAAGCGCCAGACGTCGTTGAAGATCTGTTTCCATTCCGCGGCCGGATCCACGGTCATCTCCATCTCCGCGATGCGGAGCGGCTTCTCGATCTTCTGGTCCGGCTTCAGTTCGATGATCGCGAACTGGTCATCGTTGGCCACGAGCGCCTTCTTCCCGTCGGCCGAGACCACGAACCCATCGACGTCCCCGAGCACGGTCTTCTCCTCGCGCTCCTCGAGGTCGTAGTAGACGAGCGGGCTCTCATCCTCACCGGATCCCGTCCGAGGGAGACGCCGATACAGCAGCTTTCCTTCGACCGCGTGCAACCCCCTGTAGTTGCCGGCCTCGGGCGGAAGCGGGACGGCCCGGCTCTCGAAACCTTCGAGGTCGATCTCGACGGGCTCGGGCTCCTCCGAGCCAGCCTCGGCCTCGTCGGCCTCAGGGGCGCCCGGCGACCCGGCTGCAGCCTCGTCGTCGCCCCCACCGACCTCCTCATCATCGCTTCGGGGCTCGAGCGGGGACGGCACGTCTCGACGGAGCGGCACGGCCACGAGGCCCGTGGTGTTGGGGTACACCCACGAATTGTCGACGTCGCTGTATACCGGTCGGAACGTCCGATTGGAGAGGAAGAAGAGATACTCGCCGTCCGGACCAAAGACCGGTCGCGCGTCGCTGTAGAAGCCCTCCGTGGCCTGATGGCGACGGCCGGACCGCGTGTCGAACAGGAACACGGCAGCGTGTCGGTTCTCCAGCCCCCGGCTGTAGGCGAGCCACCGGCTGTCCGGCGACCAGCTCACGCTGAACGCGTTGAGCGCGCCCTGGAACATCCAGAGTCCCTGATCCACCTGGCTGACCGCCCCCGTCTCCCGATCCACGATCTGAATCCGCATCGCCTTGTCCACGAAGGCCAGCTTGCGGCTGTCCGGAGACCAGTACGGTCGGTAGCGATAACCGGCCCCGAGCGACGTCACGGTCCGCTCTTCGCCCGACCCGTCTGCCGGTCGGATCGTGAGCTCGTACTCTCCCGTCCGGTCGCTGAAGTAGGCGAGCCAGCGGCCATCGGGCGACCAGGTCGGATAGCGCTCCGCCACGCCCGGCGTGCGGGTCATCAGCCGTACCGGCCCGTGCTCGGCCGGGACCGTGAACAGCTCTCCGCGAGCCTCGAACAGCGCTCTCGCCCCGCTCGGTGAGAGCCAACCGCTCGAGATCCGCTCGCCCACGGCCTCGAGCCGGGGCTTGAGCGTCGCCCTGTCCGTTACGACCTCGATCTCGATCTCACGCGGCTGCTCTTCATCGAGGTCGAACAGGTGGATCCGGCCACCCGCCTCGAACACGATCTCGTCCGGTCCGATGGCCGGGAAGTGGATGTCGAAGTCGCGAAAGTCCGTGACCTGGCGGGTCCTGCCGGAGCCCATGTCGTAGGCCCACAGGTTGAAGCGCTGCTCGGATCCGCGGTCGGAGAGGAAGTAGACGGTCCGGTCGTGCCACATGGGCTGACCGTCGTTCGCCGGGTTGTCGGTGATGTTTCGCGACTCGAGCGTGCGCAGGTTGAAGAGCCACACGTCGGGGGCCCACCCGCCTCGATAGCGCTTCCAGGTGCGGAAGTCGCGCGCCTTCGGCGTATAGGCCAACCACTGACCGTCGGGAGAGATCGCGCCGAACTCCCCGTACGGAACCGGGAGCTTCTGCGGCATCCCGCCGGTCGCCGCCGTGCGGTAGAACTGGTTGTACCGCTGGCGTCCGCTTTCCATCGAGGATGCGTACAGCAACTCGTCCCCCCGCGGATACCAATCCACGAGGCGGTCCGCCATCGGATGGTGCGTGACCCGGACGGGATGACCCCCCAGCGTGGGGACGACATACACGTCCGTGTTTCCGTCGTAGTTACCGGTAAACGCGATGCTGCGTCCGTCGGGGGAGAAGCGAGGGAACGACTCCTCACCCCGCGGCGAGCTCAGGCGTTGAGCCGTGCCCCCTTCCTTGGGCACGACCCAGATGTCGCCCGCGTACACGAACGTGATGTGGGTTTCAGAGACGTCGGGCTGTCTGAGCATGCGCGCGTCCACTTGAGCCTGCGCGGAAGGCGTGTGGACGGCGAGCCAGACCAGCGCGATGAGAACGGAACAGAAGAGCTGTATGCGAGGCATCGTACTTCTCCGGGGCCATATGCGTCCTTGCCACTACGCTGTTAGATAGGATGAGCCTGCGCGGACCGGAGGTCGTGAGCAAGAGGGTAGTGGCGCGGCCGTGAGAGGCGTCGAAGGAAGGGCTGTCGGCGTCCGGTAGCCCGCGGGCTGGGAGCTCAGGACGGACTCAGTGGCACTCGGCGATCAGCATGTCGCTCCGGTCGATCTCCTCGCCGTCGTCGTTCGCCACCCAGTGGAGACGAAGCCTTGCAGTCACCTGTTCGCCGACCTCTCGCCGGTAGCACTCGAGATTCAGGGTCGCCGTCTGGGTCTCTCCGGACATGATACGCTCACCCAGGAAGACCTCGTGCAGTTCCTGCGGGCGGACATCCTCCCACTCGCTGGTCTTCGAGTTCAGGTACTGAGCCTCGAGAACACCCCACTCGGCGTACGCCTCGCGGTCTCCGCCCTTCGCTGCTGCGGTCAGCGTGACGATGCAGTCTCCGCCTGCGGGTGGGTTCTTCAGGCCAAACTGGAGTGTGAAGGCTTCCGTGAGCTCGGGCTCCGGTGGAGGGAGCGGCGGTGGCTCGATGGGTGATTCGCACCCGCCCAGCGCAAAGGCCGTGAGGACGAGACCGACCGAAAGCGCACCGAGGCTCTTGCTCATGGCTGCCTCCCCATGACAGCGCGGCCGCATGGCCCTCGTCGACTGCATTAGCCCTTGTGGGGCTGTACAGTCCCTGTCCATCGGAGTTACGAGAAAAGGGACTGCGACTGCCTCATCAAGACGTTACGTTTCCACCTCGTTACAAGCGCAGCCAGCGAGACCGGTCATGGCGAAGTCCGGCCTGAACGACTCACGGGCCAGCACCGTGACACGGCTCCTCGCCGAGGTTCGGGAGGGAAACCACTCGGCCTTTGATGAGCTCGTTCCGCTCGTCTACGAGGAGCTGAAGGGACTCGCTCATGCTCAACGCGATGTGTGGCACGGCGACGAAACGCTCGA
Source organism: Gemmatimonadota bacterium (assembly GCA_039588275.1). Lineage (GTDB taxonomy): Bacteria > Gemmatimonadota > Gemmatimonadetes > Palauibacterales > Palauibacteraceae > JBDHAC01. Next base: position 46,956 of record JBDHAC010000012.1, on the reverse strand, counting down.
CACCACCGCGCTCACGCACGAAGCCTACCTGAAGCTCGCCGGCCGGGCCCAACTGGATTGGGAGAGCCGGGCCCATTTCCGATCCATCGCCGCCAGGGCAATGCGTCAGATCCTGATAGACTACGCCCGCGCGAAGCACACGCAGAAGCGCGGCGGCGAACGGGTACGAATGAGTCTGGATGACCTCGAGATCGCCGATCCCCACGCGGCCCCCGAGCACGACCCCGCTGTGGCCCAGGCCGCAGCGTTGATCGCGCTGGACGCGTCGCTGGAGAGGCTCAAAGGACGGGACGCGCGTCAGAGCCGGATCGTCGAGTGCCGCTTCTTCGGGGGCATGACGATCGAGGAGACCGCCGCCGCGATCGGGGTGGCGACGGTGACCGTCGAGCGCGACTGGGCGATGGCGAAGGCGTGGTTGTACCGGGACATCCGAGAGTCGCTCGCCGACAAAGGCGGCGTGGAGCTATGGATGAAGCCGACGCCAAATCGCTGAAGCGACTGTTCGAGCGCGCGATCGCGCTACCCGTCGCGGAGCGGGATGCCTTTCTCGACGAGGCCTGCTCCGACAACCCCGAGGTACAGGCGGAGCTCGCATCTCTGCTGGCGGCGGCAGATGATGCTGACCCGTTCTTCGCCAGCCTCGCCAACGCGGCCCTCTCGCTCCCGCCCTGGCCGGGTGACCAAGCTCTCGACGCCGCGTGGCAGGCGGATGACATACAGGCAGACGACGAGCCCGATCCTCTGATCGGCTCTTCGGTACGCCAGTACGTAATACACGAAAAGCTGGGCCGAGGCGGCATGGGGGTCGTCTACCGGGCGTACGACACGAGCCTCGATCGCACCGTCGCCCTCAAGTTCCTCCCGCCCTACCTGAGCGCGGACGACTCGGCTACCGAGCGATTCCTCGTGGAGGCCCGGGCCGCGGCCTCCCTCGATCACCCGAACGTGTGCAACGTCCATGAGATCGGAGAGAGCGAGAAGGGCGAGCGTTTCATCGCCATGGCGTACTACGAGGGCGAGACGCTGAAACAGAAGATCGAGCGCGGTCCGCTCCCGATCGATGAAGCCTTGGACTACGCGTGCCAGATCGGCGCCGGCCTCGACGCGGCGCACGAGCACGGGATCATCCACCGCGACATCAAGCCGGGCAACGTGATCGTGACACCCGACGGTACGGCCAAGGTGCTCGATTTCGGTCTGGCCAAGCTGGCGGACGTCTCGTTGACCGGGACCGGCGTCAGACTGGGCACCATCGGCTACATGTCGCCCGAGCACGTGCGCGGCGAGTCTCTCGATCAGCGTGCGGACCTCTGGTCGCTGGGCGTCGTGCTGTACGAGATGCTGACGGGGCAGCTGCCGTTCAAGGGCCGACCGACAGCGGTGGTGGTCCACTCGATCCTGCATGAGCAACCGATGCGGCCGTCCGCGCTGCGCGACGAGATCCCGCCCGAGCTCGAGGCAATCTTGGGTCGGCTGCTTGCCAAGGACCCCAGACGACGTCCCGCGAATTCGGAGATTCTGGACTGCCACGTGACTGCAGGGGCCGAGGCCTCAGCCGAAACCGCGACGGTGAGCCGATGGTCGCGCCTGCGCTCATGGCGCGGTGTGGTGGGGCTGGGGAGCTTGATCGTGGCGGCGATGGCCACCTGGTGGGTGACCACTCAGACTGGCGGAGCGATCCCCCCCGTTGAGGATAAATCAGTAGCCGTGTTGCCATTCGTCAGCCTCGGCGAAGAACCGGGAAACGACTTCTTCAGCGCCGGAGTGACGAGTGAGATCATCAACCACCTTGCCAGGGTGGGCGACCTCACGGTGATCTCACGGACCTCGGTCAAGCAGTACACGGACACCGAGAAGCCCCTCCAGCAGATCGCGCAGGAGTTGGGTGTCGCGACCATCGTGGAAGGGGACGTGCTCCAGATCGGCGACCGCGTGCGCGTCAACGCTCAGTTAATCCGTGCAGGCACGGACAGGCAGTTGTGGGCCGATCAGTATGAAGCGCGGGTAACGGATGTGTTCGAGATTCAGAGCGAGATTGCGCAGCGAATCGCCGCCGCGTTGCGCGCCACGCTGAGCCCCGCCGTTCTGGAGGAGATCGAACGACGGCCCACCGACAATCTCGAAGCGTACGGCTACTACCTCCGAGCAGCTGATTACGACGAAAGCGGTCAGCTGGAAGCACCCAATCGCGAGTCACTGGCTCTGCTTGAGCGGGCCATAGAGCTCGACCCGGAGTTCGCGGACGCATGGGCACTGCTCTCCGAGCATCACTCGCGGATGTACCTGTACTACTGGGATCGATCACCTGAGCGTCTTGCGCGAGCCGAAAGCACTGCTCGCGAAGCGGTGCGGTTGCAGCCCGACCTCGGGCAGGCTCATCGGGCTCTCGGATTCTACTACTACTGGGGCCTGGGTGACTACGAGAGTGCTTTGGAGCACTTCGGCACCGCTGTGACTCGGATACCCGGCGATGCCATGCTGCACCTGGGCATTGCTGCGGTATATCGACGCCAAGCCCGGTGGAGCGAGTCCTTGGCGAGCTACGAGCGTGCGGTGGAACTGAACCCCGGCACGTCTCAGTATCCTTTCCAACTCGCCCTGACCCAATCGCTTGTTCGAAACTACCCGGAAGCTAATCGCAACCTTGATCAAGCGCTGCGGCTCAACCCCGATGATCCCTACAGCTACTGGCAAAAAACCAGGGTCTACGTTCTTTGGCGTGGAGATACGCAGGCGGCGGGTGCGGCGCTGGACACACTGTACTCGAGGCCCGGATTGGGCGACGCGCTGGAGGGAGAAGGGGGGTACCTCCGTTGGTGGGTGCTGCTGCTTGAGCGGAGATACTGGGACGCTCTGAGCTTCCTGAACACCTCGCAAGTCGACCGGTACGAAAACCAGTTCTTTGTCGTTCCCAAGGCCCAGCTGTTCGCGCAACTGTATGGGCTCATGGGGCAGCCAGACCTAGCAGTCGCGTACTTCGATTCTGCCCGGGTCATGATCGAAACCGCCTTGCGCGAAGCGCCCGACGATCCGCGACTTCACAGCGCCCTCGGGACCGCCTACGCCGGCTTGGGTCGACGTGATGAGGCGGTCCGGGAAGCGGAGTTGGGTGTAGAGCTCCAACCCGTGGAGTCGGACGCGCTAAAGTGGTTACAGCGCGTCGACGACCTCGCGCGCGTTTACGCTACGGTGGGCGAGTACGACGCCGCCACAGACCGCTTGGATTATCTGCTATCCCACCCGGCGGAGATTTCAGTGCCGCTCCTTCGCCTCGACCCCACCTGGGACCCTCTACGTGACCACCCGGACTTCCAGGCGCTCCTCGAACGGTACGCGCCGGCGGAGTAGGGCCATGGGCAAGACCCGCTCAAAGTCGCTGGAACACCTGTTCGAGCGTGCACGCGTCCTTCCCCCCGAGGAGCAGGAAGCCTTCCTCGTGGACGGTTGCCCGGACGACCCTGAGGTGCGGGCAGAGCTCCAGTCCCTCCTGGCCGCCGCGAAGGAATCGGAGGGGTTCTTCGACAGCCTCGCCGACGCCGTCCTATCGATCGCGCCCTGGTCCGACGACGGACCTTTGGTGGAGATGACTGAACCGTCGGGCCGCGACCTTCTCATCGGCCGTACGGTCCGGCACTACCGGATCGAGGAGAAGCTCGGGAGTGGCGGGATGGGGGTCGTGTACCGGGCGCACGACACCGGCCTCGACCGAACGGTGGCGCTCAAGTTTCTCCCACCCCACCTACGCTCGGACGACGCTGCGATAGAACGCTTCCTGGTCGAGGCCCGAGCCGCTGGCGCGCTGGACCACCCGAACGTGTGTGTCGTTCACGAAATCGGGGAGGACGAGGACGGGCGGCTGTTCATCGCGATGGCCTTCTACGAGGGAGAGACGCTCAAGCAGAAGCTCGAGCGCGGCCCGCTCCCGATCGAGGAGGCGTGGGACTACGCGCAGCAGATCGCTGCGGGCCTGGGCGCTGCGCACGAGCACGACATCATCCACCGCGACATCAAGCCGGGTAACGTGATCGTGACGCCGGAGGGTGTGGCCAAGGTGCTCGACTTCGGCCTGGCGAAGCTGACCGACGTGACCTTGACCGGGACAGGCACGACGCTCGGCACCGTCGCGTACATGTCCCCCGAGCAGGCCGAGGGTGAGGCGGTGGACCCCCGCACGGACCTCTGGTCGCTGGGGGTGGTCCTGTACGAGATGCTGGCCGGCGAGCGCCCGTTCAAAGGCGAGCGCACTGACGCCGTGATTCATGCGATCCTACATGAGGATCCGCAGTCGCCGTCCGCGCTACGTCCCGAGATCCCCGCCGAACTGGAGGCTGTCGTCGGCCAATTGCTCTCGAAGAACCCCGAAGGCCGCCCTGCGACCGCCGAGGATCTTGGCGCAGATGGCGGGCGAGACAAGATGCCGAAGAGTGTCTTCGCAAAGCCGACGGGGTGGGCTCGCCTACGGTCCAGGCCGGCGCTGGCGGCGCTTGCTGCCTTGCTGGCCGCGACCACGGTCACCTGGTGGGTCGCAACTCAATCCGGTGGGGCGATCCCGCCCATCGAGGATAGGTCGGTCGGTGTCTTGCCGTTCACCAGCTTGAGTGAGGATCCGGGTAACGAGTTCTTTAGCGCCGGGGTAACGAGCGAGATCATCAACCACCTTGTCAGAGTAGGCGACCTGAGGGTGATCTCACACACATCGGTCAAGCAGTACGGAGATACCGAGAAGTCCCTCCAGCAGATCGCAGAGGAGTTGGCCGTCGCCACGATCATGGAAGGAGACGTGCTCCGAATCGGCGACCGCGTCCGGGTCAATGCTCGGCTAATCCGTGCGGACACAGACACTCAAATGTGGGCCGATCAGTACGATCGCGAGGTGACGGACGTATTCGAGATTCAAGGCGACATCGCGCAGCGGATTGCCGAGGCACTGCAAGCCACCTTGAGACCCGCTGTCCTGGCGGAAATCGAACGTCAGCCTACGGACAACCTGGAGGCATATGGCCACTATCTCCGCGCAGCAGATCCTGACGCGCGGCGCGAAGATGAGGAGGCCCATCGCGAGCTGTTGCCCCTCCTCGAACGGGCCGTAGAGCTTGACCCGGAGTTTGCCGAGGCATGGGCAATGCTCTCCGAGTATCACTCGGGCATGTACTTTTATGAATGGGACCGCTCGCCCGAGCGACTCGTGCGAGCAGAACGGGCGGCCCGGACGGCGTTAGAACTCCAGCCGGGCCTCGGCGAAGCTCACCGTGCTCTGGGAGTCTACTACTACCGGTGTTTGGCGGATTTCGACCGCGCGCTCGAGCAGCTCACGCTGGCCCTCGAAAGCCTGCCAAATGCCGCAACTGTTCGCGGGTGGATTGGCGCTGTTCAGCGACGCCTGGGCAGGTGGGACGAAGCTGTCGACAATCTTGAACAAGCCCTATCGATGGATCCGTCTTCCCCGCTGCGAGCGTACGTGGTCGGCATGACCCACATGCTTCTTCGCGATTACCCGGAGGCGGAACGCTATGTGAATCAAGCTATCCGACTTTACCCGGAGTATAGGCAGGCCTATACCTCGAAGGCGGAGCTCTACTTGTTGTGGCGCGGGGATACGCGGGCCGCGGCTGCGGTCCTGGACACAGCCTACTCCAGGGCCGGCCAGTTTGATGTGCCGGAAGAGGTAGAGATGAAGCATCCATTCACCGCGTTCTTCGAGCGCAGATACCCGGATGCGCGCGACATTCTGGATGCTTCTCCATTCGAAACATATGAAAGCCAGTTCTACTTCATTCCCAAGGCTCTGTTATACGCACAGCTGTATGAGCTCATGGGGCAACCCGACCGCGCACTCGCATACTACGATTCGTCAGCGACGCTTCTCGAATCCCGACTGCGGGATTGGCCCGACGATCCACGACTCCACGGTGCGCTCGGGATAGCCCTTGCAGGTCTACATTGGCGGGAGGACGCGGTCCGGGAAGCCGAATTGGGAGTCGAGCTCCAGCCCGTCGAGCAGGAAGCATGGAAGGGGACGTGGCGGCTGGAAGAACTGGCCCGCGTTTACACCATGGTGGGCGAGTACGATGCTGCCATCGACCGACTCGACCGCCTACTCTCTATTCCGAGTGAGATGTCAGTCGCGCTCCTGCGCATCGATCCAACGTGGGATCCCCTCCGTGACCACCCGCGCTTCCAGGCACTGCTCGAACGCGAATCCCCGACGGCCAGCAGGACATCGTAGCAGCCCGAACGTGCAGCAGAGAGCGTCAAAGAGCGTCGCTGTCGGGCTCGCCAACATGCGTCGTCCCAAGGCGAGTGGGCCACCACCGGGGCGGGGCCCTTGCACCCTCTTGCTTCGTCGCCGGGACTGGTCGGCAACTGCTTTCTGAGGCGGCGCTGACTGGCCCAGCCTACACGCATTCGAGCTCGAATCGAAACGTCTTGTCGCTCGCTGCAGGTGCACCACGTTGCACGACGGTGTAACGAACCTCGAGCTGGACCCACACGTCCTCACCAGCGTTCTGGCGGAAGCACTCCAGGTCGATCTCGCCCGATTGCAGCTGACCCTTCTGGATGCGATCCGTGCCAAAGATGTCCGCGCCTTCGCCGAAGGGGTGCGGTACCTCGCGTAACTTCTGAGTCACGGGGTCAGGGACCCACGCCACCACTTCACCCCAGATGGCGTAGGTTTCTTCTTCGCCTCCATTCGCCGACGCGGTCAGGTCGACTGAGCAGCCACCCGGGCCAATACCCAGACCGGCTTCCAGGGTGACCCTGAATTCGGGTCGTGGACAGATGGCGGGGTCGAATAACCCACCTGGTTCACATCGAGGGTCCTCACGGGGGCCACAGCCCGCCAACCCGACGGCCATGAGCCCCAGACAGCTCAAGAGAGGGCCTCGCGTCCACTCCCAAGCGTGTCTGTTGAGTGAGCCAGTGCGGCTGAGCCGAAGATGCAACATGGCTCTCCCCCTTTCACTACGGGGCCGCGTCGCTGCTATCGCTGTGCGGCCTGTGCTCACTGGGTCTACGAAGGAAGGAGGAGCGTCCCCTCAGCCCGCAGGTGCGGGGATGACGCGGCGGCCGAACGCGGCGCGATGGTGCGACCCGAGCGCGCGCTCACGCTCGTCGCGGACCTCGCGGGACGTCGCGGCAGACGCGGTGTAGATTGTTGTCGAGGTCTACGGATGCATGTAGCTTCGTGGCCCCCAGGCGCCCGTAGCTCAGCCTGGATAGAGCGTCGGCCTCCGGAGCCGAAGGTCACAGGTTCGAATCCTGTCGGGCGCATCCCGCAGAGCGGCTGGCCGCCACCCGTAGGAGTTTTCCCCCACACCCCGTGTCGACGGGTCCTTGGCCCTCCGACGTGTTCCGACTCTCAGGGGGACCTGTCGCGGAACAGCAGGAACTTCCGGGCGCTGAAGTTCCAGATCAGCACGATTCCGACCGCCACGATCTTCGAAAGACGGTAGTCGAAGCCGAGTCTCCCGGTACCGGCGTACAGGATCAATTCCGTTAGTCCGAGCCCCGCCACCCCCACAAGCGAGAACACGACGAACTCGGCGCGGGTATCCTGGAGTGTGCGCGAGTGGAACACCCATTTGATGCAAAGCGCGTAGTTGAGAAGGACTCCCGCACAGAAGGCTATGCCCGCGGACACAAGATAGTGGATGCCTGCCAGCTCGGTGAGCAGGATCAGAAGAGTGAGGTCGACAGCGAACGCGATCCCGCCAACAACCACATAACGAAGAAACTGCGCGTAGAGCCTGCGCGCTCTCCCACCCAGCCACGTGCTCAGCAGAGACCACACCGCCCGCTCGTTACTCCGGTCCGCACCAATGGGCTAGCCAACTCCCCTTATGGGATGTGTTCGCACATTGGGTGCGCTAATCGTCATCCCGCAACCGAGCTGCCGCTCGGCTGAGTTACGATCCGACACGTTTGTAGATGTGGTATACGCTGTCCGAATAAACTGGCTCCAGCCCAGCCGCTTCCGGTTGACGAATGATGTCCGCGATGTTCGACGCGCTCGGCCCAACCGGGTCGAGCACGACGAGTTTGATGCCGAGGTGGACGAAGTAATCTTTCCACTCGGTCGCTGTCCGAGCTGTGGGTCGCGGTCTTTCCGCCGCATACTTCGAGTCGAGCAAGATCCAGCCTCCGTAATTGACGAACGTGTCGAACTTGGGATCGTCCAGGTTGAATACGTCCCAATCGTTCGTGAACACGTCAGTGGATTCTTCGAAGCCATGCTCTCCCAGCACCGCCAGAATCTGTCGGTTGTAGAGCATCTCCCCCCGCCTTGCCGTCACATCGCGCCAGAACTCCGCTGGCCCGTTTACCAGACTGGCCGCTGACCGCCGTCCGAGACCGAGGCTCAGCATGACGAGCGCCGCAGTCACCGGAGCGGCTATCCACCAGCGCCTCCCTCTCGGAATCGCTCGACAGCTAAAAAGTCCCGCCGCGACGACGATCGACAGGACCACGACAACCGGGTGAAAGGCGCGGGTAGTGAAGCGCGTGGGCACGACGACGAGCGCAGTATAGAAGCCACAGAAGAGAAGGAGCGCGCCGAGCTCGCGCCAAGCGCCTTGTTTCCTCGCGTACCAGAACGCGGGAACGAGGAGAACCGTGGCGGACTTGACGACCGGTAGCGCCCAAATATACCAGGCCTCGACGGTGACGTGTCGGATCAAATCCTGTGAGCCTTCGGCCAGCACCCGTCCGACCGGCCACCGGGTATACGTCGCCGGGAAATCGGTCCAGTCCAGTGAGGAGGGCATTACGAAATGACCGATCACATAGGAGGACAGCCCGGTGTTTGTGGGGTTCCCATGCTCGATTGAATTGATGATCAACAGCGGTAAGGCTGCCAGGACGAATCCACCCACGAGCACCGCTACAGCTTGCAGCTTCTCAATCCCCCGCCGTGCCAGAAGAAGCGACATCAGGATCCCGATTGGTACCAGCATCAGGTAATGGAACCTGAACAGGAACGCGCACCCGATCGACAATCCGAACAAGAACGAACCGCGTGTGGTGCTCTTGTTCGATAGCAGCGCCGCCATGCCACAGAGAAGGAAGGCGGTCGCCGTACCGTCTGCGAACTCGCTCGTCGCGAACGGCAATGTGAATACAGCTATAGTCACGGCCGCCGCGAATCCTACCACGGCTTCCTCATAGATGGCTTTCGCGATCCTGTATCCCGCCGATAGGACACAGACCATCGCCAAGATTTGAATCGCGAACGCTGCCCGGAGCAGCGAGCCGAAGAGAGGCGTCGTCAACCGTAGTAGCAGGACGAAGCCGAATGGGTAGTTCTCGTTGGCGAAGGATTCGAGGCGGGTCGTACTCAGGTTTGCGGCGAGCCAGCCAATTTCGTCCAGGTCGTTGCCGACAGGGTAGTTGAGATAGACTAGAGTCAACCACCCCAGGCCCAGCGCATAGACTCCGAGAAGGCCGGCATCAAACAAGTGCCTTCGCTTGAATCGTCTCATACCGGTGTCCGCGTAGTCCACTGCGGGCGACCCGTTCGGCGGATAGCCGCGCAATAGACCGGAGAGCACAACGGATATCACGGCCGCGACACCCGCAACCAATCGAGACAGACAGGCCGCCGCGGCTCTCAGGCGACGGCGGGCTGTCGAGGAACCCTGAATTCAGGCCGACCGACGGGTGTCGGAGCCGGCGGCCCGGGTACGATTCAGAACGGGGCCGGCTGGTCGTCCACCTGACGCAAGATCGCCGTAGGTCCGCCAAGCGTCCCGAAATCGGCGCCGAAGGTGAGGTGCAACATTCCCTCCTCGTCGATCTCGAACGTGTAGGTCTGCACATTCTCGGGCCAATCGCCCATGTAGTTCGGATCCTTGGCCACGTATGCGCGTGTGGTCAGCTCGTTTCCGCTGACCTCGTAGCGACCCGAGTTGGCGACGAACGTCCCGTAGGCTGTCACCATCTCCGCGTCCGTCAGTTGCTCGCCCTCGTACCGAGCCCGGGACTCGACGCCAAGAGCGAACATCATGGTGTAGTGGGTCTTGGTGAACACGAACAGCCCGGGCTGTGGCTCGTCGTTCGTGGTCCCATCGGGGGATACCCAGCTCGTGACGACCCAAGCGCCCTCCACGGGCGTGCCGTCCTGTGCGACTCCGGGGGTTGGGCTCGCCAGCAGGATGGCGGCGAGACTCCCGACCGCCGCGGTCAGGGATGCGATGCGACGCATGGCTACCTCGCTGTTTGGGGAGATGGGGACGGGCCAAGAATGCCGTTCTCGAGGCACGGACACAATGCCCTCGCCCGGCTACTCGTTCTCCTGGCGCCTTGGGTCGGGGCTGTATCGCCGGAAGAGCTCCATGTGCCTCACGGCCTCGTCGAGCCGGCCCGTCGCTCTCAGCGCCAGGGCCAGCATGTAGTGTGCGCGAGCGTAGTCCGGCTGGATCTCCACCGCGCGCCGGTAGTGGGCGATCGCCTCCTCCAGATCGCCCTCGAGCTCGAGAGCGCCCGCCAGGTTGTAATGGCCCCTGGCGTACTCGGGGTCGATCTCGAGGCTCCGGCGGTAGAGCTGGATCGCTTCGGTACGCCGCCCCCGCGACTGGAGCAGGATCCCGAGGTTCGTATAAGCTTCGATCAGGTCGGGGTCCGCCGCGATGGCTTCGCGATAGGATGCCATCGCCTCGACGGTGTCGCCCCTCGCGTACAGCGAGTTGCCGAGGTTGAAGTGGGTGACTGCGAAATCGGGACGGGTCTCGAGCGCCAGGCGATAGTGACGGATCGCGAGGTCCTCCTCGCCCCGAGCCCGAAGGATGACCGCCAGGTTATGGTGAGACCTCGCGTGTCGGGGGTCGAGCCGCAGCGCTTCCCGATACGCGCGCTCGGCCGCGTCGTCGCGCCCTTCGGATTGCAGCGCCTCGCCGAGGCTGTAATGGGCACGATAGTTGTCCGGGACGGCGCGTACGGCGGACTCCCAGATCGAGACTTCGCTTCGGTAATCGCGATTGCGTCGGACGGTGAGCCCGGCCAGGAGCACGGCGAGGGTCAGCGCGAGGGCGCCGCCGCCGCGCCCGACAAGACCGCTTCCGGCGCGGTCCAAACCAGCGCGCCCCCCGACGGGCCGCTTCCCGCCGGTCTCCCGCCGCGTACGAAGACGCTTCCCCAGGCGTTCGAGCGCCAGGTAACCGACGACGACAGCCAACACGACGAGGCCCGCCAGCGGCACGTAGATGCGACGCTCGGCCCCCACCTCGCTCACGATGGGGACGAGGCTCGAGGTCGGGGCGAGCGTGACGAAGAACCAGGCTCCGAGGAAGCCGATCTTCGGGGTTTTGACCAGAGCCGCGAGCGTCGCGCCGAAGAGGACCGCGATGAAGAGGGAGCTGGTAGCCGCCTGGCCGAGCTCCAGCGGTCGGGGCCGCCCGTAGTCGAGCGCGAGCGGATGCGGCCACACGACCAGTCGTAGGTAGTTAACGATCATCTGGCTCTGGTTCAGCAGGTACTCCCACGCCCCGACTCCGAGTGTCAGGCCAACGGTGTCCGAGCGCGGACCCGACAGATTCAGGCCCGCGAGCAGGATCCAGGTCGCGGCGAGCCCGGCGTACAGAATCCCCCGCGTCCGCAGCGCCCGCTTGAGGGAGCCGGCCGCGAAAGCCGCGTCGTACAGCAGCACGATGAGAGGTGCCGTGACCATGGACTCTTTGCTCGCCATCCCGAGGGCGCAGGCCAGGATTGCCACCCCATACCATGACTTCGCGCGCTCGAGGCTGAAGGCGCGGATCGCGCAGTACAGGGTGAGCAGATAGAACAGCCCCATGAGCGATTCCGTGCGCTGCGTGACGTAGTTCACGACCTCGGTCTGGAGAGGGTGTACCAGCCACAGCAGCGCGCAGATGAACGCGATCCCAGGTGCGGCTCGCTCGAAGCGAGATCGCAGCGCAGGAATCAGGAGGGTCCGTCGGACGATCCCGAAGAGCACCAGGGCAGCCAGGATGTGAATCGCGATGTTCACCAGGTGGTAGCCGCGGACGTCGAGCTCGCCGGCCGCATAGTTGAGCGCGGCGGACGCGCTGACCACCGGCCGGCCGGCGAACGAAGACTGGGGAGGGGCACTCAGCACCTGCGACAGCGACCAAGGTGGCCGCAGGTGGACGTTCTCCTCGATCGAGTCCTGGTCATCGTAGATGAAAGGACCGGACAGGCTGTTGGCATATGAAGCGGCCCCGATCAGGACCAGCAGTGCGATGGGGATGATGCTCTTCCAACGCGCGGGCTGCAGGTCGCGCCCTCGGGCGGAGTGTGAATCGCTCTCCAGAGGGGCGTGTGAATCGCTCTCCTGAGGGGACTGTGGATCACGCTTCCGGGTCGACCGTTGACCGCGCGGGGTCATGTGGGAGCGGATCCTCGCCATGGACTGCTCGTCCCCGCTGCCAAGTGCCGGGCGCCCACGAAGAGCATCAGCAGAGCGAGCGCCTGCACCACGTGGTATAGCGCGTTGTGATCGAAGTACGTGGGGTGAAGCGGGATCTGGAGCTGCTGGATCGCGGCGGCCACGAACGTCAGCACGAGACCCACTGAGCCCACGCCGAGTGCCCTCACCCGATCGCGACGATACGCCACGACGAAGGCGATCAGAAGGAAGATCGTGGCCGGCAGGTAATCGCCCACTGCGAGCCGGAAGTCCTGGCTCACGACGAGGACTACCGCCGCGTACGCCAGCAGCTGTATTGCCGCGAGTGTCATGACGACGCGGCGGATCCTTTCATGGAGCAGCAGCCGGACTCCGACGACCCACGCGCAATAAGCGGCGATACCGATGGTGATCAGCGCGGCCCGCCACAGGGCCATTTGTCCAAAGCCCCCCTCCTCGGAGAAGAAGCCATGCACGGTGCCGCCGAGCAGCGAGGCGCCTCCTACCGCGAGGAAGAAGGCCGTGAGCCACAGCCGGTAGGGGCTATCGCGATCCCCGCGGTGAAAGATGATGTGCCCCAAGACGGCACACAGGATCGCGAGTCCATAGTCGGTGAGGGTCACGTCCGGCTCGGTCATCGCAGCGCCTCCCCCTGAGTCCGGTCGATCAGCCGCTGAAGGTACAACGGAGCCACTCGCGGCGGCGAGATCTCAGGACCGAATCGGTTGTCGCGACGTGCCGAGGACTCCTTGAAAAGGCCAGGCGTAAACCCACCCTGCCTCGACGCCGGAGCGCCAGCTCCTGACCCCGGCGCTCTTGACGGGACGACGTCTCGGACGGGACATTACGCTCCCACATGTACCGCCGTTGCGGTTCCCGCCGATGTTGCCCTGCTACAGGAGGTGACGATGCGCCGTCTTACCTGGCCTCTGGTCGTGGTCCTGCTATTCGTGCCCATGGCCGCACTGGCCCAATCCGAGGAGGTGACTGCAAGCGCGCTCAGCGCCGCGCCCGCCTCGATCGGTGATGATGCGACCGTGATGGCGTGGGACATGAGCGTCGTGCGCGAGGGCACGAATGGGTGGACCTGTTTCCCGGACAACCCGGAGACGGAAGGGAACGACCCCATGTGCCTGGATGCCGAGTGGCTGAAGTTCGCCGACGCCTGGATCAACGAGAAGGAGCCGTCGTACGACAAGATCGGGTTCGGGTACATGCTCCAGGGCGCCGCAGCCGGCGAGAGCAACGTGGATCCGTACGCCGAGGGCCCGACGGCCGACAACGAGTGGATGGCTGAACCGGGCCCGCCGCACATCATGATGGTCGTGCCGAACGGTGAGTGGCTGAAGGGCCTGCCGACGACGCCCGATGGGGGTGGCCCGTGGGTCATGTGGAAGGACCACCCGCTCGTCCACGTGATGATCCCGACGACCCAAAAGCCGCCGCACTAGAAGCTTCCTTCGGGGTACCACAGCACCGATCTTGCACGGCACGGGGCGGGCCTTACATTGGTCCGCCCCCTGAGCCGAGCGGGTCCGGGGGAAAGGCTCGGGTGGCGGAATTTGGCAGACGCGCAGGATTCAGGATCCTGTGGGATTAAAATCCCGTGGGGGTTCGACTCCCCCCCCGAGCATATCGCCGCGCCAGGCGCTGTTTGCACGGCCGGCGGTCACTCGCCCAGGTGGCGGAATTGGCAGACGCGCTAGCTTGAGGGGCTAGTGCCCAAATTAGGGCGTGGAGGTTCGAATCCTCTCCTGGGCATAACACAACTCGGTGCGGTGTGCCGCGTCGCGTGACTCGTCAATCGGGCAACTCGTCCCGAGTTTGATGAACCGGGACGCAAGAGGTTTGTCCCGCCCCGCACCGTGCGCCCGTAGCTCAACTGGATAGAGCACCTGACTACGGATCAGGAGGTTGGGGATTCGAATTCTCCCGGGCGCATTACATAAACAGCGCGTGATACAACCAGATACGGGGTTTCGATCGGCGGATCGGAGCCCCGTGCTGATGTTGCGGGTGTATGCGGTGAGGGGGTGCAAGCCTTGATCTGGAAATCCACCGCGATCATGTCCTTTATCGATCTCGTTATCGTCGGGGTCACGATCGCTACGGCCTACTTCCTCCACCGCCATCGGCGGATCTTGACGGCCTACAGAATCGGCAAGGGGAGCTTCATCGTCCTGGCCGGCCTGTCGCTCATCGCGCTCTTCTTCGCCGTGGATCTGGTCACGATGTGGCTGTTACCCGCCGTGATCGGGACATCGCGAGCTGCGCGCGCGATGGAGACCCTGCACCTCGACTACAGTTGGTTGGTGTTGCTGTTGGCGGTGGTCGGTCTGTGCGTCGGGTTCCTACTAATCCACGCTCGGCTCTTGAGATTGATCGATCGGCTGAATGCCTCTACAGAAGCTTTCGAGAGAGGCGAACGCCGCTTCCGGAGGCTGTTCGAGCAGGCCGCCGCAGGCATCGTGACCGCCGACCTTTCCGGACGCATCACGTCGTCAAATCCGTGGCTGCAAAAGTTTCTCGGGTACAGCGAGCAGGAGCTGCTCGGGTCCTCCATCCTGGAGTACATACACCCTGACGACCGAGACGAAGCTGCGGTCTACTCACGACAGCTCTTGTCTGGTGAGCGGGAGACTCTCGACGTCGTGAGCCGGCGCTACTTGACCATGAGTGGTGAGGTGGTCTGGGTCCACTCATCGGTCTCCCTAGTGCGCGACGAAACTGGCGAGTCCCAGTACGCGATCGGGCTACTCCAAGATGTCACCGAACGAGAACGCCTTGAACACGAGCTCGTCGAAGTGGCCGCTCAGGAACGAGAACGGCTCGGGAGAGACCTGCACGACGGTCTTGGGCAGCAACTGACGGGGCTCGGACTCATGGCGGAGGCGCTCAGGCGGAAGCTCGAGGCGAGAAGGGCGACCGAAGTGAGCGACGTGAAGGAGCTCGGGCTGGTCATCGAATCGGCTCTCGGTCAAACTCGGTTCCTCGCCCGAGGGCTGTTCCCGATTCCGATTCAGGCGGGAGGGCTGGGGGAGGCGTTACAGGATCTGGCCAAGAGCGCGCAACACGAGTTTCACGTGTCGATCGAGGCGCAAGTCGATGAGGGCGCACAGATCAAAGACCCGGAGGTCGGGACCCACCTGTTCAACATTGCACGGGAGGCGGTGACGAACGCGGTTCGGCACGGACGTGCAGACAGGATCGTTATCGGTCTGACTAGGCTGAACGGAATGACAAGCCTATCCATTCAAGATGACGGGGTGGGGATCCCAGGCGAATCCGAGAGGAAGGAAGGCGTCGGCCTCCGGAGCATGCGCTTCCGCGCTCAGGACCTCAGGGCGGAGTTGAACATCAGACGTATGGATACCGGTGGAACTGTCGTCTGCTGTACGGTTCCGCGCGCCAGGATCGGCGCGGACCAGCCCCACCGCATGGAGCGGTCATGAAACAGGACGGCAAGACCAGGATACTCATCGTCGACGATCACCCAGTGCTTCGGCAGGGCCTACGTCAGCTGATCGAAGTGGAGGACGATCTGGAGGTGTGTGGGGAGGCCGAAAGCCTGCAAGAGGGACGTGCCGCAGTCGAGGAGCTGGCCCCCGACCTCGCAATCGTCGATATAGCTCTAAGGGACTCGGACGGACTCGAACTCGTCAGACGGATCAGGTCGCAGCACCCCGCAGTGTCGATCCTCGTTCTGTCCATGCTCAACGAACGACTTTATGCCGAGCACTCTTTGCGAGCGGGGGCGCATGGCTACCTGATGAAGGGCGAGGCTCCGGAAACCGCCCTGGCGGCTATCCGTCGCATTCTCGACGGGGGAATGTACATCAGCGAGAACATGCAGTCCGTGTGGCTTCAGCGCGGCGTAGGGCGAGGCCAAGACCCGCTGGCATTGCCGATAGAGAGCCTCACCGACCGAGAGCTCAACGTGCTACGATTGATCGGCGAGGGCCATGGGCCGCGCCACATCGCCGACGAACTGACCCTGAGCGTCAAGACCGTCGAGTCACACCGCGACAACATTCGACACAAGCTTGGCCTCGAGAACTCGGCGGAGCTGATCCAATACGCGACGCTGTGGCTCGAGCGCGCGGCCAGCGGGGATTGACGCTCCCCGACACTCGATTCATGTCCCCCAAACTGGTCTAGGGGATTCCCCTACCTCTCAACCCGTCGTTTCCCCATGCTGCGATTGGCATAGCCCTGATCCCGAGAGCCGATCTCCCCCGATTGGATCGAGGGCTCTTCGGTAGGATTTTTGATTGTGCCGGCCCGTCTGTGTCTCTGAGCGGGCGGCGGTAGCCGGTATCGAGCGCGCCGGCATCGGGACCGGTCTTCGATCGCGCACGCGACGGCATGCCGCTTGATGCATGAGATGAAGAGCACGGAGGCGATAGAACCGTGTCGATGGGCGGGGAAGGCCGGGCCAAACCGAGCCAACGGAGCCTGGCAGAACAAGAGACCGAGGTCGGCGCCGGCCCCACCGGCGTCAAGACGCCACGCCACCTCCAGATCGGCACCATCGCCATCATCCGCAAGATGCTGGATCCGTCCGAGGTTGGAGCAATCCTCAGTGCGCAGCGAAGTGCCCCCGACCGACGCTTTGGAGAGCTGGCGGTCGAGCTCGGGCTTCTCACCAACTCGCAGGTGGAAGAGCTCCTCGAGGAGCAGCGGAAGGTGGTGTTCACGGATGCGGAGTTGCTAGAAGCCCGCACGCAGATCGCGGAAATGCAGGGGATCGCCGAAGAGCTCAGCCACATACTCGCCAGCGTCATTGGTTGCCTGACCGCGATCACTCCGGATGTACCTCCGGAATCGCCCACAACGGATCAACTTCACGCAGCGGTCAGACTTGCCGAGCGTGGCGTGGGCTTGTCCCGCCATCTCCTCACGTTCTGTCAGCACACCGCTACAGACGCTCACTAGACATCTCGTCCGAGAAAACGGTGCAGGAACGAGAGATCGACCTGGAAGAGCGGGAGGACATCACCCGGCTCCGGATCGTGCTGACCGTCGTGGGGGTGATGTTCCTCGCCGGCCCATTTACGCTCCTCCAGCTTTGGCCCTCGGGCTTCACCTGGGATCCCCGCCACACGGAGTACGAGTTGTTTCTGCTGGGGACGTTCGCCGTGCTCGGCATCTTTCTCCTCAACGCGGCACGCGATCCGACGAGGCATTTGAGCCTCATCTGGTTCGCGGCGTGGTTCAGCTTGGCACACGGCGGGATCGCCCTGATCCAGAGCCTCCGCGACGTGGCAGAGCGCCCGAACCTGCTGGGTGAAGTGCCGGCGCTCATCCTGGTTGGGATCGGCCTTATGTGGCTCACACCGCGCCGATCTATGCTCAATCCCGTCAAACGAACAGACTGAGAGCACCACCGCGCCGAGCTGAGGTCCATGCTGGCCCCGGCTACGGTCACGCTATCGTCTGCTCCCCTCAACAGCCGCGGTACACGCGCGACGAGGCATCAGCGGCAGCCCGCGGTCGTATCTTGTTGTCTCATCTGCGTCCTCCCCACGTAGGGCGCCAACGTGCACCTGCGCTTCCAAGATGGACGAGAACTCGTACGAGTTTGGGTGCAGGAATCTCCGGCATCGGGGTCGGAGCCGTACAGGAGAATCAGATAGGAAAGGCCCAACTGCACCGGAAAACCCTGTAAACCGGCCCCTCCACATCCCGATTACGGATCAGGAGGTTGGGGATTCGAATTCTCCCGGGCGCATTTTCCTAACTCCTTGGCAACTCACTCGTTGCCGGCCCTGCCAGTTCGCTCCTCCCGATCGGGTGGGGTAAGAAGTGGGGTAGTGTGTGGATCGTCGTCTGGCTGGTACCAGTTCGTTGCTGATCCCAGGCGTTGAGGCGGAGGCCCTCATCGCGAATCTCAGGGACGTGGCCATCAGCACGGGGTCGGCCTGCACGTCGGGTGCTCCGGAGCCATCTCACGTGCTAACGGCCATCGGACTCGACCGTAACGAAGCCTACAGCACGATACGGGTCGGCATTGGCCGCTTCACGATGGAGTCGGACCTAGAATATGCGGCCAGCAGAATCGTTGAGACGGTGCGGCTGCTTCGAAGCATCGCGGCATAGGTTCCGTCTCGAGGACCGTGCGCCTTCGACGATCCGCGAGGGAGTAAATGTCCGACCAGCCACTTACGCTTCCGGAAGTCATCGAAGTCGGTTGGCGGCTCACTGAGAGACGCCTGGCAGACCTAGGATTGAAAGGCCTCGTCGAAGACGCGCGGCTCTACGTGGATTGTGCGCTGCTGTCTCTTGCTGCCTCGGCCGAACTCCTCGGCGTGCCGCGAAGCAAGATCGAGGAGTGCGCCCTGGGAAAGGGACGATGGCAAGCGTTCCAATTCGCGAGCCGAGACCCACGACGTGCGCTTGGCCATCGTGGGCGACTAACCCACGAACCGCTCCGGCTTTGTGCCCATCGTCTCCTTCCCGGGGTGGGGTAAGAAGTGGGGTAATCTCGGTCCCGCCCGTCCCACTGGTCCTGAGCTTCGGCGCCTCGAGGAAGACCCTGGTCAGCGTCGCCTCGTCGCTCTGCTGGTAGCACCGAAGGAGCGTCGAAGTGTCTTGCCACCCACCAGCCTCAGCCACGTCCTTGATCGGATAGTCCTTCCTCTCCGTCGCCCACTTCCGGCGCCACGGGTGCCAGAGCCCGCCTTCGAGCGTCGGGAGCTTCACTTCCTCGTAGGCTTCCCGCAGCCGTCGGCTCATGACCGATACACAGACCGCTTTCTCTGGGTCTCGTTGGCCGGGGAAGAGCCATTCTTCCGGAGCGCACCGCCCTGAGGTAGCTCAGTGCCACACCCCGGGCCTCCCGGGTCAGCGGCACCACGTACGAAGTCGTCGACTTCCTCGTGAGAGAGAAAGGCTTACGGCCGTCTATGGCCTTCTCGCTGGCCAGCGTCACGGTCGATTCCACGGTGAGCGAAGTGGTCGATGAGACACAGGTGGTTACGGCTTTCGTCCCCAAGGAGATCTTCCCGAACTGATCCGCCTCCCCACGCTACCGGTATTCGGGCTCCCTCCGCGGCCGCCGCCTCGGCCCGATCAGGCGGAACTGCATTCCCACCGAGACCCGGTGCGCCTGATAGTCCTCCCCCAGGTCGTTCGACGTGCGGCGCTGGAAGGAATAGTCCAGACGCAGGCCCTGGCCCCAGGGGAATTCATGGGTGAGGGATGCGGTGGCGATCCAGCGGACGTCTCGCCGCAAGACTTCCTCTCCGTCCAGACTAACGGTCCGCTCCAGGTAGCGGCGGGGCCGCCACTCGAGGCGTACGCGCAGGTCGCCCCGCAATCCCAGCGGCACCTCGTAGTCGGCCGAGGCGCGGTGCTGCACGTAACGCCGGAGCCCGCTCTCCGAGTCGGCCTCCTCGTAGCGATAGCCGAACTCCAGCGTGGCGCCGTCGGTCACGCCCCGGAAGCCGCCCCCTAGCCCGCGCGTCGTCTCGTCGGAGCCCTCGCTGCCCTCGAACTGGCGCGCCCGGTAGAGGCCGTACAAGCGCAGGCGGGCGTAGCCCCGGCCGATCGTGAGCCGTGGGCGGACGGAGTACCGGTTCCCGATCTCCCGGTCCTCCGTCACGGCGTTGAGACCCATGCGGCCCGTCAGGTCCATCGAGAGCAGACCGGCCCGCCGGGCGAGGATCGCCACCAGGTCGTGGGTTATCTGATCCCAGCGGTCCGTGCGGGCGAAGGACTGGTAGCGGCCGTCGTAGGCGACCTGCAGAAGCGGCCGCCGCACACTCGTCTGGAACCCGGCCCGCACCGCGGCCACGATGCCGTGGGATCGCAGCTCCTCCTGATCGTTCTCGATGTTCGTGTCGAACACGCCGGCCGCGCCGACCTCGAGCGTGAAGGGCCACGGTCCGATCGCGTTGGTCTTCGCGTCGGGTGGCGGGGGCGGTCGCTTCCGCGCCCACTGGGCGTGGACTTCCCCAGCGGCGGGCCCGAGGAGGACCGCCAGACCCCCGAGCAGGACACGGCCGCGCCGAGCGGTCATGCCGCTTTCCGCGGATGGTCGTGCGGATCCCCGTCTCCGGGTCCGGGAGAGGGGGCGACAGGACGAGGTCTTCGAGACGCCCCGGAGCGCGATCTTCGGTCGCCCCGGGGTGACCTCCGCCCGGTCTCCGAGATGGCTGAACGTGAGGCATCCGGGGGTATGCCGATCCGGCAACGGCAACTCCTGCGAAGCTGCGAAAGGTTGGTCGGCCGAGCGGCCCTCCCGTCTCGTGCTCCGCTTCAGCTCAAGTCCCGTGCCGTCGCTTATCGTCCGGGCGCAAACCGTTGCGGGATAACGCGCTCGGGTGGTTCGGCGGGTCGTGGTACGCATGGCCGAGGAGGAAACAGTTGGCAGGGGGTGGTCCGTGTAGCATCTCGAGGTGTGACGCTCGGCAGGGGCTCGGATCGCAGGCGACGGCCAGACCTGGAGCTACCCGCACTGACGAGGCAGGTGCGTCAACGTCGCCCGCCCACAAGACGATATTCCAGCCCCGTCTGAACGTAATGGGCGTCGAAATTACGGCTGGCTGTCGTGGACGTGGCGTGCTGATAGGTATAGTAGATCGTCCAGCGCAGGTTGTCGCGCAGCGATAGTGCCGTGGTCAGGGCAAGCTCGTGGCGTCGATCCTCGCGGTCGAAGTTGGAGGCCGCGGCGTCTTCGACGCTGTACTCCCGCTGTCGGTTGCGATACCGGAGACGAAGGGAGAGCGCCGACGATGGGCTGGAGCGGACGGTGAGCCAGAGGGTTCGTTCGCTGAGATCCTCGGTGTCGATTGCCACGTCACGGTTTCCAAAACCCGCGCCCAGCTCCGGGGAGAAGAGGCGGCCGAATCCCCGGTACCTGAGCGCTCCGCCGAGGCTCAGGAACGTGTTGTCCCTCTCGGCCCGCTGGCCATGCGCCTCGTTGTAGTAGTCGACCAGTGCCTCGAGCTGGATGACCCGCACCAGCCGCACGCCATAGCTACCGTGCAGGAAGAAGAGGTCGGCGAAACCCAGCGTATCCGCCACGTCGAACCGCGGCGTACGCGCGCGATAGCCTGCATAGCCCTGGATCATGTGGGGCCACACGCTCCAGCCAAACCCACCCAGCACGTTGTAGCTGGGGTCGAACTCGCTGTACACCGTGCCGCTCGCCTCCGCGAAAATGTAGGACCCGGACGCGAACGGCCGGACGACCTTTACCGCGCCCATCCCCGCGCGCACGCTCTCGCGTGGCTCTCCCTCCGGTGCCTGGAAGAAGTTGCCGGAGTAAGAGGCGCCTGCCTTGACCAGTAGCTCCAGCGCGCTGGGTGAGGACGGCGAAGGGGACGGCGGCTCCGCGCGCCCGACCGAGTCGGGCGTCTGGCCCGTCGCGCCCCCGGGCGTGAAGGTGCCGAGGAAGACGAGCAGCGGGGCGACGTGTTCCGGGCGCAAGAGGATTCTCCTGCACGATCGGGATCGGAGTCGCCGCGAAGCCGTCCCCGGCCATCCACCCACCTCGTTGCACCCCGAGCGAACGCGAGAGCGGCCGGGGCGCTCGCGGGTAGAAGCGCCGAGGCCTTGGGAAGAACCGCGATCATAACGCATCACGACGCCTGCGCTGAGACGGTCCGCTCGCGTGCTCGGAGCCACATCCAGTGGGCGGCGAAGAGCAGTACGGCGAGCATCATGAGGACCAGATTGATCACGATCGTCCGTCTGCTTGTCTGGTGGCTGAGAGCCAGGCGGTGCAGGCGCTCCGCGTCCAGCATGCGCCGCAAGGCGGAGTCCGGGGGGAAGAACGATGCCGCCGCCTCGCTCCCCTCCTCCACCCCGATCCGGCTCAGGAGATCGATCTTGTAGGCGCCCAATGACACCAGGCTGGGTCCGTCAACGTAGGACGGCGTGTACGGGAGCTCGCGGCTATCCAGCATGGCACCCACCAAATTCACGGTGCCGAAGAGGAAGGTCAGGACGGCCACAAGGCATATCGTGTAGCCGTATAGCTGCCCGAAATCGAGCTTCCTTCCTTCCACGCTCCCTCCTTCGTTACACAGGTCACACCGAGCGTCATCTGAGCAAACCGCGGGCCAATGCCGTCAGGCGTGGGGGTATGGCCGCACTCGCATGCCCAGGAATTCGCTGATCCGCGCGTTGATGCGATCGTCTTCGAGGTCGACCACCAACAACTTGTCGCCCGTGCCGTCGAAGTATGCCTGAACTTCCTCCGCGTGTTGTGCGAATTTCGAGATCAGCGTTGGTGCGTCATTTATAGTGAGCAAGTTCAAGTCCGATGGCTCATACCGGCGGTACACGACCTCTTCGAAGGGATGGAGTCGATACGCACTTGTTTCCAGCTCCCAGTGTTTCTGGACCGACCGCACCCAGCTTGCGGGGTCACGACGGACGAGGATGAAACGGCTATTGGGAAACCGTCGATCCAACACGCGATACAGGCCGGGAAATGGAAAGTCGGCAAAACAGTCGTAGTTGTAGAGCAGGGGCTCCAGAATACCGACAACCCCCTCCGGATCATTGACGAGCCCCGAAACCTGACGGTCGCACCACCAGGGCCAATGGATGTCTCTCAGGCCCAGGTTTCGCAGGTACGCGCATAGACTCTTCGTGCCGGTCCGATGCATCCCGAGCCCGATCACGATCCGTCGTTCGGCAGCGTCGGGGAGCAATCCGAATCGCTTCTTCACGCGATGCCGCTGTTGAAGCATCCACCACCATCCCCGCAGTCGTGCGTTGTACAGACGGAGTCTGATCTTCCCTGTGATCTGCGATGACCAAGTCCGTTGATTCATCACGGACTCGAGCTGCCCGTTCATCTGCATGCCTTTCGGGCTCGCGACGCGGCCCGGCCCACGGCGGGCGCCGCCGCCGCGAGAGCGGCCGAGAGTCCGAGGAGCACCCACAGGTGCCGCTGGAAGTGCCCATGGAGGAAGAGCGACGAGATCAGAAAGCCCAGCAGGGCGATGGCGAGCCCCGAGGCGAGGCCGGCATGGAGCTCATCGCCCGCCGAGTAATACGCCCGCTCGGTCCGACGGAGGTGCCCAAAGACGAGGAGAAGCACGGTCCCGAAAGTGATCAGCCCCAGGAAGCCTGTCTCGGACGCGAGCTCCAGATAGAGGCTGTGGGGATAGCGGGTCCCTCCGAGCTCGTTGTAGTCCCGCGCCGCTGACCCGATCTCGTCGGCGTAGTCGTGGAAGTGGACCGCGTAGTTCCCGGCGCCCGCGCCGAGGAGCGGATGGTCGAGGAAGAGGTTCCAGGCCACCCGGGCCATCAGCACCCGGCTCTGGACCGAGCTGTCCAGGTCGAGCACCTGTTCCTCGCCGGGAACGAGAGCGCGGAGCGTGACCACCCGGCGGGCGAATTGGGTCGGAACCAGGGAGAGCCCCGCCAGGAGGATCAGCGCTGCGCCGATCGTCACACGGCGCCGGCTCGGGTGGGCGGCGAAGAGGGAGCAGAGCACCACGACGCCCAGGGCCAGAGCCCCGCCCCGCGAGTACGTGAATATCGTGGTCGCCGCGACCGCCGCCGCCGCAACCATGGCCACGAGTCGCAACCAGCGGGTTCGCTCCTTCCAGGCGAGCACAAGGGCGACCGGGACCACGATGACCAGGATCTGAGCGAAGAAATTGGGATCACCCACGGGTCCGGCCAGCCGCGATTCCAGCACATCGGCGTACACTTGCGAATATTCCATCCGGGCCAGGCCGCCGAGCTCGTTCCGGTAGGCGCCGGTCACGACCTGCGTCAGCGAGATCCCGCCCAGTATGAGCCCCCCCACGACGAGGGCCCACGCCCCCGCCCGAACGCGTTCCGGCGTCGTGGCGAGGAGGAGGATGAACGCGAAGATCGCGAACCCCTTCGCCGCCTCGATCGCCCGCGAGTCGGCCAGCGACGGCTCCCGGGCCACCGTGCTGGATATGAGGAAGACCAGCACGTAAGCGGCCAGCGCCACCGTCACCGCGCGGGGCTCGAGCCCCTTCAGCACGCCTCGTCGCCACTGGACTATCACGGCCAGGACGAGGGGCATGGTCAGTAGCTGCAGGAGGGATGGGAGGTCGTGGAAGCGGATCAGGATGTCCGACACGTTCAGGTAGATCAAGAGGACGAGAGCCGCGACCCCGAGGACGGGCCGGCGCGCGATGGGCACGGCCGCCAGCAGGGCTGCGGCGAGGACCACGCCGTGGAGCGGAGACAGCCGGAGGTGGACCGCCCCAGCAAAGCGGAGTGCCGCCCACCCGGCGACCAGACCGACGAGTGTCGCCGCCAGCGCGAAGCCCCAGGGCGCGAGGGCCTGGAGACTCCTGCCGCCGCCTCGCGGACCTGCGCCCGAGGGCACGAATGCGTCCCGATCGCCGGCGGCAATCGTCACGACGAGGTCTCCGCGTGGGCGCGAGACGGGTTCGCGCGCGGCGTGGGGCCGGTCCTCCGCGTCAACCGCAGGGAGCCGACGCCGTACGCGGCGCCGACACCCAGGAACAGGCCCAGAAGCCCCGCCACCACGTAGGATCGGGTCTCATCCCGCTGGATGGAGCGGCCGGGCACGCCGGCATCGTCGAGGACCTTGAGGGTGAAGACGTCATAATACGTCCCGGCGTTGTTCTCGGAGACGCCCGCAACAGCGTTGGCAAAGCGGGCCGCGATCTGCGGGTCGGGTCCCTGGACGGAAACGTGGATCAGATTGGTGTTCGGCACGACGGAAGTGTGCACGCGATACTCGCGGAGGTCGCGCAGCGGTGTCTCCAAACGTCCGGCGGCCCACGTGCGTATCTTCCCGGAAGTCGGAATCTTGGACAGCGTCGACACCATCGTCCGTCGTTCCAGCAGCTCGAGGCTGCGCAGTATCTGGTTTCGATCGTTGATCGAGGGATGGGGCGCGGCTGCGAGTGTGGCCGTCGCGCGATAGACGGGCGGCGCGTCGCTGGAGGTGAGGAAGGCGACACTCCCCAGGGCAGCGGTCAGCACCACCGGGACCATCCACCATCCGGTACCGAGTGCACCCAGCGGGTCGATTCGCTTCTCCATGCTCGTCTCCTCTCAGCTCGTTTCCGGGCGCGACGACTCGGTGGCGCCGGCCGTTCCCAGATTCAGCTCCGGGTTGAAGCCCCCGCGAGGGGACCACCCGGCGGCCCGCTTCCCCCGCAACACCGACAGCAAGGCCAGCAACGCTGCCGTGTTCACGAGGCAGAAGTAGTAGGGGATCGTGAAAAGTCGTGACCGGCCAACCGCCGATTCGTGGGCTGCCGCGCCGAGCACCGCCGCCGCGTAGAAAGCGCCCTGCACGAGCAGCATGACGTCCCACGCCGGGCTGGGAGCGGTGAGGCTCAACCAGATGTTCGATGCCAGGAGCAGCAACAGGAAGACAGGGACGAGATACCGAAGCAGCTTGTGGGAGAGCAGCTGCACCGAGTAGAAGCGGGACGTCCACAGCGACGTTCCGAGGCTGAAGAGGGCGCGCATCACCTGGTTGGCGATGCGCACCTTCCTCTCGAGCTCGGTCGCGCCGTCGTCTGGCGCCTTGACCTGCGCCATCGCCCGGGGGTCGTAGACCAGGCGGCATCCCCGCAGCACCACGCGCATCGAGATGGCCATGTCGTCGGCACCGGTCGGATCGGCCACCGGCACGTACAGCTCGCGCCGCAGCGCGTGGAGGGCGCCTTGGGACGCCACCACGCTTCCGAAGGTGCCCTCAAGCCCCTTCTGCCACTCATCGAAGGAGGCGTAGAGATCCTCTCCTCGCGCGACGTGACTGGCGGTGCAGGACCCTGGGACCTTCCGGCCGGCGACGCCACCCACGTCCGGGTCGGCGAAGTTCTCGGCGACGTAGCCCAGCGCGCCGGGAGCCAGGATGACATCGGCGTCGGTGAACACCAGCACCTCGCCGCTCGCTTCGTGGGCCGCGGCGTTCAGGGCGGCGACCTTGCCTCCCCGCGGCAGGTCCAGCACGCGCACGTGAGCATCGTCGAAAGCCCGGGCGGTCGGGACCGTGGCGTCACGGGAGCCATCGGAGGCGATGATCACTTCCAGTAGGTCCCGGGGGTATCCGTTGTCGAGGGTGTTCCGGATCTTGCCTTCGATCACCTCGCCCTCGTCATGCGCCGGTACGATGACGCTCAGTCGGGGCCGCACGGGCTTTCGCCGCACGGGCCGCGGCCGAAGCCTGGCCAGTACGAAGAGCAGCAGCGGATAGCCGACGTACACGTAGGCGCACGCGCCCAGGGCCAGAACGAAGACGACCGTCGCGGTGCTCACGGCGCTTCCTCGCGGTGAGCGTTCTGCAGCACACGCGCGAGCGCCCGGGCTCTCGCTTCCCAGGACCATTCCTGCGCACTGGCCCGTGCCGCGTCGCCGACCCGACGCCGGAGCGCCGGATCCGCGGCCAAGCGAACGAGCGCCGAAGCGAGGCCGCCCGCATCACCCGGCGGGAAGGTGAGGCCCGTGACGTCGACGCGAAGCACCTCGTGCACAGGCG
Organism: Gemmatimonadota bacterium; assembly: GCA_039588275.1. GTDB lineage: Bacteria > Gemmatimonadota > Gemmatimonadetes > Palauibacterales > Palauibacteraceae > JBDHAC01. The sequence continues at coordinate 20,113 of JBDHAC010000012.1, read as the reverse complement.
GCAGGTTAGGCGCCACGGAGGGGATCCCGGCGGCCGCGTACTCGACGAGCTTCATCGGCTGCCCGTAGGAGTTGCTGCCGGGCAGTACCCCGATGTCGCAGGCAGAGAGCATCCGCGGCACTTCACCGGCCGGCACGGCGCCGGCTGCCCGAACCCGATCCGCCACCCCCAAACGAGCGGCTTGCGCAAGCACCGCTTCGCGCTCGGGCCCGTCGCCGACGAGCAGAAGACTCAGCCGCGGCTCGTCCGGCACCGCCGCCATCGCCTCCAGCAGCAGATCGAGCCGGTGCCACGGCTGGAAGGAGCCGAGGAAGCCCACCACGACCGCGCGCTCCAGACCCAACTCGCGCCGCAAAGTCGTGCCGTTCCCGCGGGCGAAGACCCGCGCGTCCACGCCGTTCGGTACGACCTGGATCTTCCCGGCGGCCTCCCGAATCTCGCCCAGCGCCTCCGCCAGACTGTAGGAGGAGACGATCAGCGCCCGGGCCGCCGCGGCCTGAGCGCGGAAGGAACGTTCGACGACCCAGGACGGCAGCCCGGGGCCGAGCACCCTCTCTTCGGCCGGCGGCGAGCAATCGTCCAGGATCAGGGGCGCCCCGGTCCGAGCGGCCGCGAGTCGTCCGGAAGGTATGAGGTGCACCTGCGTCTCCACGATCACGTCGGCTGACCATTCTCCTGCCGCCCGGGCGAGCCGCCGGGCGTGGGCACGGGCCAGGGCGAGACGTCCCGCGTCCCGGAGCGGCCGGGCCAGCGCCCCGGGAAGGATCCGGCGCGCGCTCCCCCGGTAGGCCGCGACGGCGGCACCGGCCTCGCCATGGGAGCTGGCCGCGACGAGTCGGACGTCGTGCCCTTCGCCTTGGAGCCCCTCGACCAGACTCCGGGCCCGTACGACATCCCCTCGGCTCGACTCGGGCGACTCGCCCGGCACCGGCAGGCTCCAGGTGATCCTCACGAGCCGTTCTCCTCGAGCACGCGAAGCCAGAGCTCGACGGTGTGGTCGATCTGGGTCTCGATGGCGAAGCGCTGGCGCGCGACCTGGCGGGCCGCGGCGCCGTAGGCGCGGGCGCGGGCGTCGTCGAGCAGCAGGGTCGCGATCGCGTCCGCCAGCGCCGCCGGGTCACCGGGGGGCACGAGAAGGCCGGTGCGGCCATCGACGACGATCTCCGGAGTGCCGCTGAGGCGGGTGGCCACGACAGCGCGGCCAGCGGCGGCCGCCTCGATCAGCACGGTGGGCAGCGCCTCCTCGACGGTACCGTCGGACCGCGTCGCCGACGGCAGCACGACCAGATCGCAGGCGTGCATCAGCGCCGGGATGTCGGTGCGCAAGCCGAGGAACTGCACGGTGTCGCCTACGGTGCGAGCCGCCTTCCGGAGCGCGCCCTCTAGTTCCCCCGCGCCGGCAAACAGAACCCGGGCCGTGGGCACATGTCTGCGGAGGGCTGGAATTGCACGCAGCAGCACCTCGTGCCCCTTCCCGTCCCGCAGCGCCGCCGGGACCAGTACGAGCGGTTCGGAAGGGCATGCGCCCAGCGATTCTCGCACCTTCTGCCGGGCCGCCGGCGGGTCGCCGCCGAAACGCTCCAGCTCGATGCCGTTCGGAATGACTTGAATCGCTTCGCGAGGACGCCCGCTCAGCTCGACCAGTCGCTGCGCAATCGCGCCGGAAACCGTAACGACGGCGTCCGCGCGGCGGATCGCCGCGCAGGCCGCGCGAGCCCGGAGGCGCCGACGCCAGCCTGCCATGGGCTCCTCCATCACGTGGCGCGTGATGACCAGGCGGAAGGGAGTCAGCCTGCGCGCCCAGTGGGCCAGCACAGCCGCGTCCTGTCCGTGGGCGTGCACCAGGTGGAAGCCCTGTCGGCGGATAAGCGCCAGCAGGCGCACCAGGGCGAGCGGGTCCGCCAGGCGACGTGCGCCGAGATCGAACCGGACGATTCCGGCCGCCGCGAGCTCTTCCGCGAGAGGGCTGTCGTGTCGAGGCGTGACGGTGCACAGCGGAGCCGGTTCGCCGTACTCCCGAAGGTGACGCAGGAAGGACACCGTGATGCGCTCCGCTCCGCCCGGTGCCAGGCCGCTGATGAGGATCAGGGGCTTCATGGCTTGAATCCTCCAGCGATTGCGGTCATCGGGACCTCACCTTCGCGCTCAGCAACGGCTCTGCTCGCGGGGTCGGGTGCGTGGCGGCGCGGCCGCTCCTGCGCAGCAAGCTCACGGCGTCGCGGTGCACCGAAGGCGCCGCCAGCCGCAGTGCCGCGCCGTAGACCACCATGCCGCCGAGCACACCCACACCCAGTGCAGCGGGGGCTGGAAACGCTTCAGCCACCGAGCTCCAGATTTGCAGGAACAGGGCCATCGGGATGGACGCCAGAAACCCGGGGCGCAGCGCGGCGGCCATGGCTGCCGCGGAAGCGCCGGTAACCCGCGCGACCACCAGGAAGAATACGGCCGTACTGAGCGCCGCCTCCGCGACCAGCGCGAGGGCGACGGTCGCCGGCCCCCGCGTGCCGGCGAGGATGAGCGCCGGCACCAGCACCACGGCCCGCAACGACCCGAGAAGGGCGAGGAGGTGGGGACGTCCGCTCGCCTTGAGTACGTCTCCGGTGTACGACCCCAGCGCGCGGAGCCCGCCATACGCCGCCAGCGCCTGCATGATAGGGACAGACGGTCGCCACGCTTCTCCGAAGAAGGTGACCACGATCGGCTCGGCAAGCAGGATGAGCCCCACCGATCCGGGGATGGTGAGGAGCGAAAGGTAGCGGAGCGCCGACAGGTAGAGGTCGCGGGGGCCGGCTCCGGTGCCTCGCAGCCGGGACATGGCGGGGAACAACACCTTGCCGGTCACCCGCACCAGGAGAGTGATCGCCATGTCGGGAAGGCGGTAGGCCATCTGGTAGAAGCCGAGCACCACGGTTCCCAGCATCCGCCCCACGACCACGATGTCCGCGTGATGGAGGATGGCGGCGAGGACGTTCACGCTGATGATGCCGCCGCCGTACCCGAGCACCGGCCGCATCAGATCGCGGGGGAACCGACGCTGAGGCCGCCACGAAACCAGCGACCAGGCCAGGACCGTGTACGCGGCCTGCCCGGCGATCTGTCCCCAGACCAGGCTCCACGCGCCCAGCCCGAGGAAAGCCAGCGGCACGGCCACCGCCGCCTTCACGCCCATGAGCGTCAGCTCGGGAATCGCCCGGGCCCGGAAGCGGAGATCCCTCTGGAGGAGCGCATCGTGCGTGGCGCCGAGCGCTTTGAGCGGGAGCACCCACCCCAGCGCCCGGAGGATCCCCTCACCCTCCGGACTGCCGAAGAAATCGGCAATGAATGGGGCTGAGAACCACGTGATGCCCAGCCACAGGAAGCCCATGGCGAGATTGGCGACAAAGGTCAGCTGCGCCACGTCCCGCCAGCGCTTCGGCCAGTAGATGAGGGCCGCGCCCGTCCCCAGGTCTCCCACCGTCTCCAAATAGGCGAGAAACGCCAGCGCGAACGCCAGCAAGCCGAAGTCGTGCGGCGCCAGGAGCCGCGCGAGAACCGTCAGCGACGCAAGGGAGATGAGCCGGCCGCCGACAGTCGCCCCCATCGACCACGCCATCCCCCGGGCGGTCGCCTCCGAGATGTCCCGCGTCGACGTCACGCGAGTACCTGCTGCACCACCCGCCGCAGCCGACGCACCCGGCGACGCCCGGCGAGACCTGGCGCAGGGTTCAGAACCGTCCTGGACAGGATCTGGAGGGCTGCCCCTGCGCAGAAGGCCGCCCAATCGGGGTGCTCGGGTGCGGCGCGGCCGTAGCCGGACAGGAATGCTTGGCGGAGTGTTGCAAAACGCCGGCGGATCAGGGGATAGTCGAAGAAGAGCTCCGACTGGATCAGGAAGTACGCAGCATCCTCCCAGGGCAGACCGGGACCAAACCCCGCGAAGTCCAGAACGGTCACCCGGTCCTCGTCCACCAGCACGTTGCCGGGCCAGAAGTCGCAGTGGCGTCCGACGACCGGCACATTCGTACTACACAGCACCTCCGCGACCCGCGCCGCGACGCGCGCAGGGAGTTGCGGGGGAAGGATCGTTCTGCAGCGCTCGAGGTCCATCTCAACGCGGACCTGCCACAGGCGCAGCGCTTCCTCCGGTGCCGTCTCACCCGACGTACAGCCCTGCATCGCCGCGAGCCAGGCGCCGGCGGCTTCCATGGCCACGCGGGCGCGGCTGTGCTCCCGCTTCCCCCCCCGGGCCTCGCGGAGCAACTCGCTCAGCGGCCGGCCACCGCACGCCTCCATCACCAGGGTGGCATCGTCCTCCTGGAGGCGGACCGGCCGCGGTACCAAGAGAATGGTGTGGCCTTTGCCACTCGGACGAGCGAAGCGCGCGAGAACGTGGAACTCGTGTCGTGCGCGCTCGCTTGGGGGTCGGGGCTGCCCACGCCGCTCCAGGTGCTCCTTCACGGCCAGACGCCGGGGCTTGGCCTTGTCGGGGACCAGGAGCCGGACGACGCGAGCGTCGGCGCCGACGTGTACGCCGGCCACCCCGACGACGCCAACCTCCCCCGAGATGGGGCCGCTGCGCTCGACCATGCGCGAGAGAAGCAAGAGGTCGGCGCACGGAGGATTATGGTGGTCGATCAGCTCCAGAAGCTGGCGGGTGCACGATTCCAGTTCGAACTCGACACGCACCTTCTCGCGACCGAGCGCGCCCATGCGACTGGCGAGCCCCCGGTCCGAGGCCAGTCGGGAGATGGCGGCCGCCAATCCGTCGGCGTCTCCGGGTTCCACCAAGAGTCCCGTGCGTCCGTCCTCGACGAGTTCGGGAATCCCGGAGAGCCGCGAGGCGATGACCGGCGCGCCGGCGGCCATGGCCTCCATGAGGGCCACGGGAATCCCCTCCATCCAACCGCCGCGCACGATGACGCTCGGCAGCACGAAGATCGGCCGATGTCGAAGGAGCGCGCGCACCCTGTCCTGCGGCAGCGGACCGAGCAGACGCAGCCGCCCCTGAAGACCCGCGCGCGCGATCCGCCGCTCGAGCTCCGTGCGCATCGGGCCGTCTCCCACTACATCCGCGCGGAACGAAAGACCGTCATCCCGCAGCCGGGCGCACGCGTCCACCAGGACCGGCAGGCCCTTGTAGTCCCTGAGGGCCGCGACAGAGAGCAACCACTTGGCCGGAGGTTGCGGCTCCGGCTGCTCGTGGTCGAGCGCCGCGTACTCGGCGGTCGGGATGCCTACATGGACCACGTGGACCTTCTCCGGCGCTATCCGCGGAAAGAGTGAGGCGATCTTTCGCTTATTGAAGTGCGAGATCACGCGCACGAAGGCCGCGCGCCGCAGCTTCGTCTCGAGGAAGGGCCGGTAACTCCGCACGAAGAGGTCGTGGGCATGCAGCGTCACGCTGTACGAGGCGCGGGAGAAGGAGGCGATGACGAGGGCGGCGGTGGCGGGGTGGCTACCAAACTGCGCGTGTACGTGACAGATGCCCTCCCTGTCCAGAAGGCCGGCCAGGTGGACCGATTTCGGAAAGTAGGCGAGCGTGGCGAGAAGGAAGCGCGGGCTTGTCAGCGACGCGGCGGCCAACCGCAGCAGCAGCCCGAAGTACCGGCCCGGGTGACGCAGGGCGGCGGCCAGGTTCGAGCGCAGGACCGGAAGCGAGATGAAGGGCGTATACAACGCCCGCCCGACCCAGGGACGGGCATCGTCGTGGACCACGGGGGGGTCCTCCCGCAGCAGGGGTACGAGGCGCACGGGCTGGCCCTGCCGTTCCATCTCCATCACCTCGCGGAGGATGAAGGTCTCGGTCACGGAGGGGAACCGTGAGAGCACCACGGCCACGGGACGTCTGAGGTTCGGCGTCGCGGTCATCGGTGAAGCACCGGACCCGGGTGACGCAGGGCGGACTTCAATGTGCTCCCTTCGCCAGCAGCACGACGGCCGGCGTCTGCAACAGTATCCGTAGATCCAGCCAGATGCTCCAATGCTCCACGTATTCCAGGTCGAATCGGATCCGCTCTTCGTCGCTGCAAACGCTGCGGCCGCTCACCTGCCAGAGCCCCGTGATCCCCGGCGGCACATTGAATCGTCTCGCCCAGCGACCCCGCGGGAATTTTCGCAGGTCACTGGGCAGGAGCGGCCGCGGTCCAACGAGGCTCATGTCACCCCGCAGGACGTTGATGAGCTGGGGGAACTCGTCGAGGCTGTACTTCCTGAGAAGACGTCCCAGCGGAGTCACGCGACTGTCACCTTCGATCTTCAGGAAGACGCGATTCCCGTTGAGCTTCGCCAGTCGTTCCTCGTGGAACTCGGCATCCGGTCGCATCGTGCGGAACTTGTACATCACGAACTCGCGGCCGTCGCGCCCCACTCGCGACTGGCGGAAGATGACGCTCCCGCGGCTCGTGCATCTGATCAGGAGCGCGACCAGCGCCATGACGGGCAGGCTCAGCACCAGCAGCCCGGTACCCATGACGATGTCGATGGCCCGCTTGAGACCCCACTCGACGGACCGTTGCCTCGCGGGCGCGAGCACCCCGGCGCCCGTCAGCTGCTCGACCGCCGTCAGCAGCCTCATGGCCCGGTACCTTTGATCAATCGCCGCGTATCTCTCATGCGTGCGAGGCAGGCCGGCGCCATCGTTGTTCGGCCTCTCGGAATCAGAGACGCCGACGTCGAGCGCGGGGGTGGCGGGTGCCGCCACGGGCAGCGTTCGCTTGGACGGATGTTTCGCGTTCGCTGTTCGCATGTACCTCTCTTCGTCCGGTCTCGTGTAGGCTGGCTCTGCAGAGGCGCGGGAGGCTCGACCTCGCGCGCCTCGCGTCGGGCTCGCCACGTCCGTGCCAACGGCAGGTCCGGGGCGGAGATCTGGACGCCAGACGTGAGGGGGCCGGAGACGCGGACGGGAGTGTGGATGCAAGCCGTTCGCCGGCAGACACTTGCGTCGACTATCAGGTGAGTTCTCGGTGGGCGGGCGGCTTCGAACCGTGCCCGTAGCCCCCGGCACGGTTCTGCGCGAGAGATCCCGGAGCGGGCAAAGTTTGCCGGCGGTAACTACATGTTTATCCAGGCTCGGGTTCGAGCGACCCTCGCTGGCGCGGTGAACCCGTAGCTGGACGCCCGGGGGTCGCGTCTCCTTTCGGGTTGCTCAGCTGCCCGTCGGGGCTCCTGCGGAGCCTGGAGCTGGGCGAGGCTGAGGCGACCGTCGTCATTTCCGCCGGAACCTTTCGGGAAGAGGGCGCGTTGCCACGAAAACGAGGCGCTCGCCCTCCAGGGAGTGCACCCGACGAAGGCGGTATTCGCCGACGCGGCCAGCTGGCCCGGCCCCGCGTCGCGGAGCTTTGCGGTCGTCACTTCAAGCCGTGCGTGCTGGAGCTGGGAGGCGAAGGGGCCGCCATCGTACGTGAGCCCGTCGACCTGGCCTCGGCGGCGCGCGGAATCCTGTGGAGCACGCTGTACGCTAACGGGACGTCGTGCATCGGGACGCGCCGGGCCCTGGTGCCTGCCGGCCTTCGCGAGCCCCTGCTCGACGCGCTCGATACGCACGCCCGCTCGCTGGACCGAGGGGCTCCTCTCGATCCAGACACGGATCTCGGGTCCCCGCAACAGCTCCGGCTGAACACACCGTCCGGCGCCGGTGGCCGGGCGGACGCTCGACTGCTTCGGTGTCAATGGCGGCTGGTGCCCCACCTCGCGCGTACGCGTGAGACACGTGACGTAGGCTGGGGGATTGCGGTCCTCGCATGTCAAAGGGGGCGCCCAACCGAGGCTTGAGATCCCGTAAGTGCCAATTCGCTGGCAACTATTCGCGATTCGACTCGCGATTCCGTCCTGCAACCTGCCGTTTACGTGAAAAGGAACCCGGACAGATCACCCGAGCCATCGTTGGTATTACGGTAAGTTACCGGATGTCGTGGACTTACGGAGCCGCATGCAAAGCAGGAGATTCTAATTAGCACGAAGCCTGGGCGTGGCGTGCTCGTGGTCGGCGGCAGCAGCCGAAGGGTGGGGTAAAAAGTGGGGTAAAAACATGCTATTTGATGCGATTTTGCCCCACGTCAGATACAATGTGGACGCCCGAAACACCGCGTAAATACTACATTTCGTCGTATCTGAGCCTTCCTCCGATCCGCCTACGGATCAGGAGGTTGGGGATTCGAATTCTCCCGGGCGCATTGACTTCTCGCAGCTTCTAACGCGCCGTGGGGTCCATATGGGGTCCACGGCGTCGCTGTTTCTTTGCGCGGCTCGCGAGCCGTCTGCTTCCAAAGCCGTATCGTCATTCGGGCGGGCTGCTCAGATTGCTCCACCATGCAACACGAACGACACCTCGGTCTGTTCGGCGCGACCGCCGTAGGCGTGGGCGCCATCGTCGGCGGCGGCATCCTGGCGCTGGCAGGCGTCGCGTTCGCGACGGCTGGCCCGGGCGCCATCGTCGCATTTGCACTCAACGGCGGGATCGCGTTTCTGACCGTCGCCAGCTTCGCGCAGCTCGCGCGGAGGTTCCCAGAATCTGGGGGCGTCTACGCCTATGCGAAAAAGGTGCTCACGATCGAGGTGGCGTTCGTGGTCGGATGGGTGGTCTGGTTCGCGTCGATCGTGGCCGGTGTGCTTTACGCGCTCGGTTTCTCCGCCTTCGCGGCAGAGGGACTGGGGCGACTGCTACCGCTCCTCGGGAGATCTCCGGCGTGGCTCGAGGGGCCGGCCCTTCGATTAGGAATCGCGCTCGCCGCGATCCTCCTGTATACGCTCGGCCTGATACGGCGCGCAGCGGGCGGAGGGAAGAGCGCCACGATCGGCAAAGTGATCGTCTTCTCGATTCTGATCGTCGGTGGCATCTGGGCTTGGGTCGGAGCTTCGCCCCCCGAGCTTTTGGGCCGACTCGACCCCTTCCTGTCGGCGGGCCCGTTGGGCGTCGTACAGGCCATGGGCTACACGTTCATCGCGCTCCAGGGCTTCGACCTGATCGCAGCCGTCGGCGGGGAGGTCCGCGACCCCGAACGAAACCTGCCGCGCGCCATGTACCTGTCGCTCGGGATCGCGCTCGTCATCTACCTGCCGCTGCTTTTCGTGATCGCGACGGTCGGCGCTCCCGCAGAGGGCGGAATCGCGGCGGTCGGCGCTGCGAACCCGGAAGGGCTGGTGGCGGAGGCGACGGAGCGTTTCCTGGGGACGACTGGCTACTGGTTGGTGATCGGCGCCGGCGTGCTCTCGATGCTCTCCGCCCTGAACGCGAACTTGCTGGGTGCCTCGCGCGTGGCGTTCGCCATGGCGCGCGACCGCACGCTCCCGCACCGGCTGGGGCAGATCCGAGGAGCGAGTGGCACTCCAGCGGTTGCGATCGTGGTCACGGGCCTGATGGTCGCGGTCATCGCAGTGGCAGTCGGCGAGGTGGCTGCGGCCGGTGCCGCCGCGAGCCTCATCTTCCTGATTTCCTTCGCCATGGTGCACTGGGCTGCGAATCTCGCGGATCGTCGCTCGGGATTGCGTCGCCCTGGAGTCGTGCCGCTCCTTGGAGCCACCTTGTGTCTGAGCCTCGCGATCTTCCAGGCTTTCGCAGTACCGGATGCGGGGATCATCGTCACGGTGTTACTCGCGCTCGGCGTGGCCCTCTATCTCACCCTGTTCGCGCCCGGCGCGAGGCTCGCGGATGTAGCGGCCGAGGCACGCGATCCGGATCTCGCGCGTCTACGCGGTCGAAGTCCGCTGGTGCTCGTTCCCATCGCGAACCCGGTGAGTGCCGCCAGTCTGGTCGACATTGCGGCCACGGTTCGCACTCCGGGGGTCGGCCGCATTCTGCTGCTCTCGGTCGTTCGGACCCCGGATGGGGAGTTGGACGAGGACGACCCTGCGCTGCGCGATGCGCAGGGCGTGCTCAGCGAGTCGCTCCACCAAAGCCTCAAGAGCTCGTTGATTGCGGAGACCCTCTTCACGATCGCGTCGGATGTATGGCGTGAGATCGCGCGGGTGGCGCGCGTCCACCGCTGCGAGACGGTGCTCATGGGGCTGCCCAACCTGACGGCGCCGGGGGTTGAGATGAAACTCGAGGGCCTGGTCGGCACCCTTGAGGCCGATGTGGTAATCGTCTGTGTACCGCACCGCTGGCAAATCGCCGAGGCCAAACATGTACTCGTTCCACTGGGTGGCCGCCGCCAGCACAGCCGGTTACGCGCTCGCCTTCTCGCGAGCGTTTCACGGTCTGGCGAGCGGTCCATCACCTTCCTGCGCACGCTTCCACCCGCAATGTCCACGGACACGCGGCGACGCTTCGAGCGCACCTTGCGGCAACTTGCACGCGACGAGGCAGCCGGTCCGCACGAGGTCATATTCGAGTACACCGACCACCCGCGCGAAGCAATCATTCGACACGCCGCCGATGCGGACCTCGTCGTGATGGGGGTGCAGCCGCGGGGTCGGGGCCCCTACGCACTCGGAGCGCTGCCGCTCGCGATTGCCCGTGAGTCGGAGGCACCCTTGGTGCTGATCGGCCGGCGCCCTGCGCGCTCGCGCGGATTCACGGACCTTCGGTTCCGCTCTCGATGAGCGGCCGCTGCTGGCAGCCAGGGGTGCTCAACCGCAACAGCAATTTGACCTCCACCGCTGCAATGGAACCGAGGGGATTATCTACTTCCCGCGAGACGTGATCCGAGTCATCGAGCGGCACGACCCCGACGCTTTCGTGACCGTTCAAAACGACGCGGTCGTGCATCGCGGCTGGCTCTATCGAGCGAAGCGCAAGTAAGAGGATCTACTGATTAGACAGCCGCCTGCGGGGACCCCTCGCCAGGCGGGCTGGCCAAGGTGATCCGCCGGACCTCGGCGTGTCTGTCATCGAACCTGACGAAACTGGGCTTTGGTGAGCCCGTATCGCTGCATCTTGTTGTAGAGGGTCCTAGGATCGACCTTCGCTCGACGAGCAGCCTCCCCCACGCGACCGCGACAGTCCTCCAGAGTCCTGACGAGGTACTCCCGCTCGAAGCGCTCCACGATCTGCTCTCTGGCCTCGAGTAGCGGCTTCGATAGCCACTCCTCGAACGAGCCTCGCGGCGTAGAAGCGGCGTCCAACGCCGGTGACTGTCCGGCGATGTTCACGGGCAGATCGTCCATGGTCAGCTCCCCGCCATCACTCAGCAGGACGGCCCGCTCGATCACGTTGATCAGCTCACGCACGTTCCCCGGCCAGTCATAGGCCGCCAGCGCCTGCGTGGCGTCATCAGCGATCCCATCGACGGGCCGGTTCATCTGCTCCGCGAAACGAGCCACATAGGTATCCAGGAGCACCAGGATGTCCTCCCGCCGATCGGCCAACCGCGGCACGGTCAGAACGATGACGCTCAGGCGATAGAACAAGTCGGCGCGAAACTGCTTGTCGGCCATTGCTTCTTCGAGGTCACGATTGCTCGCGGCCATGATTCGAACATCAACAGGAACACTTTCCTCGCCCCCAACGGGGCGAACCTCATGTTCCTGAAGGGCCCGAAGCAGCTTGGCCTGGAGCGCCACCGGCATCTCTCCGACTTCGTCGAGGAATAGCGTGCCGCCGTGCGCGAGTTCGAAAAACCCTCGGCGTGCTCGATGAGCGCCCGTGAAAGCGCCCTTGGTGTGGCCGAACAGCTCGCTTTCCAGGAGCCCTTCAGGCAGCGCCGCGCAGTTGACCGCCACGAAAGGTCCCTGGCTCCTGAGGCTGTTTTCGTGGATAGCCCGAGCGAGCCATTCCTTCCCCACGCCGGTTTCGCCGAGGACGAGTACGGACGTATCCGCCTCGGCCACGCGCCGAGCCATGACCAGAAGGTTGGCCATCGCCTCGCTCTCCGAAGCGAAGTCGGACAGCTGCGACCTCACCTGCGTTTGATCCGTCATGACCCTGCGTTCGACGACTTCGCGGCGCCGTTCGACCAGCGATTGCAGCGCCTCACCTAATCGAGCGTCGGATACGTGGCGGTAGATGACGCCGATCGCTCCCGCCGCGATCAGGGCCGCTCGCTCCTCGGGATCGTCCTTCTCGGTCAGCACGATGATCTCGGGTGCGTCCGGCAGCGCGCGGATGGTGGAGATCGTGTTCTCCGCGGGGGCCGGCAGATCGCCGTAGGCGGCGATGACCAGGTCGTATTCCTCCCGGGCCAGCTTTGCCCACAGTGCGGCGGGGTGTCGGGTGAACGACAGCTTGAGATCCGGTGAATCGAGCAGCCTGACGATCACCTCTCGAAGCGGGTCCGATCCGGTAGCCAGAAGAGTCCTGAGTAGCATATCGGTATCTCAGTGCCGGTTTGTGTCTACTCGGTATCAATATACCGAGTAGACCGGCACTTGTCATCCGATTTCGGTCAAGCCGCCAGCGCCCCACGGCAAGCCTAGCGTGCCGTAACCCTACTGTTTGTCAGAGACTTACGGGTGATGCGACGCAATCGGGCATTCAGGCACGCTCGGTGCCTTGGTGCTTCCCTGGTTAGTAGGCCGCTCGGGGCTGCTACTCGGAACCCGGTCGGGGAACTCCGATCTGAGGTGAACCTCGAACCCACAGGAGACGCCCATGAAGAAACCGGCCAAACAGGCGAAGAGCCGGAAGAAGACCGCTCCCAGAAAGGACCCTGCGACAAAGTCAAAGCGGGTCGGCCGGAAAAAGACGCGGGGCGGGGGACGCTCGGCCAGGATGGGGCCAAGCCGATAGTGGAGCGTGCCGGGCGAGCGCGGAACTTCGAACGGTTGGTCGCCGGCCACAAGAGCCGCTCCGACCACCGGTCCATCGCCCTCGTCCGGCGCTTCTCTTCTCGGGATCAGTGAGCACCTGTACTCACCGCGACCACTAACAGAAAGGCAGCAGGAACGATGTGGAACAGGGACGAGTTCGAGCGGATGCACGACGCCTCACGACAGGAATGGGAAGACGAGGGACCCAGCAAGCGCGGTCGCAGCAGCAGAGACGAAGACGATTGGGACTGGGAGGACGACAAAGACCTGGCCGAAGAGGTTGACTGGGATGAGGAGGATGAGGAGTGGGAGGACGAAGACCTCGACGATGAGGATGAGGCTGCATAGAGGAACCGATGAATCGAGGGAACGAACGAATACGGATCTCGGCGTCCTCGAAGACATCGGGTTCGATTGGGAGACGGACGAGAACGGACGAATCGTCAACGCCAAGATCGACCTCAAAGTCAGACCACGGCAGGCGGCGCAATCAGGACAACGCGTCGCTCCGGCGAGCAACGGTTAGCGGCCGAAGCCGGCCAGCTTCACAGCAGGCGAAACCGTGATCACGATGGTGGACCACTCACTCGAGGTCCGTCCGAACCGGACCCACGAGTTCCTACGGACAGGCGACGAACTCGTTCGTTGGCGCGATGTGGCTCGAAACACATCTCAGCCACTCGGCGCGCGGTTGGAGGCCTACGAGGATCTCGTCGCGGCTGAGGTCGGGGACACCAGCCTCACGCGTGCACGAAACGTGGAGCGGGAGACCGGAGTTCGACGCCTGTTCCTCAAGTTCGAAGCGGGCAACCCCACTGGGAGTCAAAAAGACCGGATCGCCTTCGCCCAGGTGCACGATGCGTTACGCCGCGGCTTCGACGCGGTGACGCTCGCAACGTGCGGAAACTACGGTGTGGCGATGGCCTTTGCAGCTTCGCTCGCAGGGTTTCGCTGCGTCGTGCATATGCCCGCCGACTACCGATCCCAGAGGGAAGCCGAGATCGAAGAGCTGGGCGCCGAGGTGATTCGCACTCCGGGCGACTATGAGGCAGCGGTTGAGGTGTCGCGAGCGTTCGCGGAGCGTGAAGAAGCCTACGACGCCAACCCGGGAGGGGAGAACGCTGCATTGCAAATGCTCACCTATGCGGAGATCGCCCGGGAGATCTTCGATGAATTCCACGATTCGCCAGCGGTGGTCGGAATACCGGTATCGAATGGAACGACCTTGGCCGGGATCCATCGGGGATTCGCCATACTGTACCGCCGAGGCAAGCTGTCCCGTCTGCCGCACATGGCCGCCGGCTCGGCACGTCGACAAAACCCCATCATCCGTGCGGCGCTCGCACAACTGAACGAATGTCTGGACCTCGAACCCGGGAGTGTCAGAAACACCAAAGTCAACGAACCCTTGATCAACTGGCACGCTGCGGACGGAGACGCCGCGCTTCGCGCCATCCACGAGTCAGATGGTTGGGCCGCGGAGGTGAGCGACCGAGAGCTCAACGCGGCGGCCAAGCTGCTCCGGCAAGAGGAGGGTCTTTACGTGCTTCCGGCCGCTACGGCCGGACTTTGCTCGCTGCTTCAACTACAGCGTCGTAGTCCACTTCCACCCGACCGCTATGTCGTCATCATTACGAGCCGCCGATGATTAGAATAGAGCCTGTCGCCAACGCGGTTGTTTATTGTGAAGGGGCGTTCGGTTCGACGTACGGAAAGACGGCCCACGGTCTCATCCGCCGTTCGCACCGCTACCGAATCTCCTCCGTCATCGATTCGTCGCTGGCGGGGGAGGAGGCCGGCGCGGTCCTTGGCCTCGATCGGCCGGCGAGGCGTATTCCAATCGTCCCTGACCTTCATGCTGCTCTGAAGATCGACCATTGGCCCCGCCACCTGACTCATTTCGTCATCGGACTGGCGCCGGACGGAGGCCGGCTGACACCGGAGCTGCGCGGAGCCGTGGACGACGCGATCCGACACGGCTTGAATATCGATTCGGGCCTACATGACTTGTTGTCGGAAGATCCTGACCTCAGCGAGCTCAGCTGGCAGCGCGGGGTGAAGATACGCGATGTTCGAGACACACCGGCTCGGAGCCAGCTTCACTTCTTCACAGGAAAGATTCGGGAAGTCCGGTCCTACCGCGTCGCTGTTCTGGGGACCGACTCGGCGGTCGGCAAACGCACCACCGCGTGGGCCCTTCTCGATGGGTTAAACGCTCGGCGCCTCCGGGCGGAATTGGTCGGGACAGGTCAGACCGCGTGGTTGCAAGGCGCGCGGTACGGAATCGTGCTCGACGCTCTGGTGAACGATTTCGTCGCCGGCGAGCTGGAGCACGCGGTGTGGAGCGCATGGGACGAGGTGCGACCTGACGTCATCGTGATCGAGGGTCAGGGGAGCCTCATGAACCCGGCCTACCCCGGCGGCTACGAAATCCTGGCCGCGGCCCGGCCTCACGGGGTAGTGCTCCAGCACGCTCCGGGCCGAAGAGATTACGACGGCTTCCCCGGATATCCGATTCAACCGCTCGATCACCAGATACGGGCGATCGAGCTCGTCTCCGGCCGACCTGTGATCGGCATCGCGATAAACCCCGAGAACCTGGACCCATCGGCCGCCACCACGGCGTGCTCCGAGATCGAGCAACAGACCGGGCTGGCCGCCGTCGATGTGCTGCGGGAGGGTGCAGATCGCCTGGTCGGCGTCATCGCCGCCAGAACGAAGAACCTCAAGAGAGTGGCGTGAGGCAGCGGTTGCGGCCGTGCAGACGCGACGACAGCCGAGCGTAGGTGCCGCCGACGCGCTGGCGCCGCTGAGGGTCATCGACCGACTCGAAGTGGGCCCGGTCGAGCTCACGAGTCGTACTTGCTCGGCGGCCTACCGGGTGACAATCGGTGGCGAAACGAGCGCGACGAAATTGGCGTTTCGGTACGCAGAAGACGTGTTCGACCCCAGCGATTTGGCGAGCCGTAACCTCGCTTCCATGATCGTCGCTCAGGTTGCCCTGAATTATGGCCTCTTCGTCCGAGAGATCGAGTTCCGAGGTCTGTACGAATCGCGGGACCGGGAGCTCCTCGGGAGGATGGCCGCAAACACCGCCAGAGAGATCTTCGTCCACAAGATTTTGAGGCCGAACCCGTTCCTGGTTCGCGGCTTCGGGCCCGTGCCACCCGCTCGGCTGCCGAGCTACCTGCAGGCCCAGCTTTCATTTCCGGACGCAGACGAATCCGACGGATTCGTGCTGCCCACCGAGCGCTGGTTTGCTTCTCCCGAGCGGGTGGCCGTGCTCTCAAGCGGAGGCAAAGAAAGCCTGCTGAGCTACGGCCTGCTGGACGAAGTGGGGTGTGATGCCCATGCCATATTCGTCAATGAATCGGGGAGGCACTGGTATACGGCGCTCAACGGTTATCGGCTGTTTGCATCACAGCGCGCGGATCAGACCACTCGTGTTTGGACTTCCGCAGACCGCGTCTACTCCTGGTTCTTGCGCCATCTACCATTTGTACGAACCGATTTTCACCGGCTCCGGTCCGATGAGTATCCGATCCGGCTGTGGACGGTGGCCGTTTTTCTGTTCGCGACGCTACCGGTCGTCCGGAAGCGTGGAATCGGGCGCGTGGCCGTCGGCAACGAGTTCGACACGACGCGGCGGAGGTCCCATCTGGGCATCACACATTACGATGCGCTGTATGATCAGAGTCGTTTCTTCGACGAGACGCTGTCGAGCTATTACCGACGGAAGGGTTGGGGCGTCGAGCAGTTCTCGCTGGTTCGCCCGCTCTCCGAGCTTCTTGTCCAAAAGACGCTCAGTGCCAGGTACCCGGACCTTCTCCAACACCAGATGTCCTGCCACGCGGCTCACCTGGCGAACGGTCGAGCGTATCCATGTGGCCGGTGCGAGAAGTGCCGGCGTGTCGTCGCCATGCAGACCGCCCTCAAGCTCGATCCAGCCGTTGTCGGATACACGAGGGAGCAGGTCGCCGATTGCCTGGCCGCATTCGAGGAGCAAGGAGCGCACCAGGAGGCTGCCGGCGTCAGACACGTGCGCTGGTTGCTCCAGCAGATCACACCGCCCACGGGAGGTGTGCCGCGAAGGGCGCTACGAGAGTCGGAGGCCCCAGCACCGGAGGTCATGCATCTCCGCTTCGCTGAAACAGAGTCACCCTGGACGTCGATTCCTGCCGAACTGCGAGGACCGGTCTATGAGATCCTGAGCCAGCATGCTGAAGGCACGCTGAGAAGGGTCGGCTCCGGTTGGCTGCCGTGGTCCCCATCCTACGAGGAAAGAGGTGGGGGTTGCGGCAACCCCATGGAGATGATGCCGTGCGGCTAGGCGATACTGCCTCGCGGGGCTCCCCAACAGAAGCGGCGCCGTTGCTGCTGATGGGCCTCAGAACGTGGCCGTAGAGATTCGTCTCAGCCGCGAGATGCGGCTGATTGACGTCACCATGATTGGTGTCGGCGCCATGATCGGTGCCGGGATCTTCGTCCTCACGGGGATCGCCGCGGGGGTCGCCGGCCCCGCCCTTCTCGTCGTCTTCCTCCTCAATGGGCTCGTGGCGCTGCTGACGGCGATGGCCTATGCGGAGCTCGGAGGTGCGATTCACGGCGCGGGGGGCGGCTACCTGTGGATCAAGCGGTCGCTACCGGATCCCAGCGGCTTTCTGGCCGGCTGGATGGACTGGTTCGCGCACGCGGTGGCCTGCTCTCTCTACGCGCTCGGCTTCGGCGCCTATTTCAAGGAGGTGCTCTCGTTCGTCGGCGCTCCCGAGTTCCATCCCCCTTTGTTCAGCATGGAGATCTGGCTGGCGGTCGCCGCCTGTGGATTCTTCACCCTGATCAACTACCGGGGTGCGGCGGAGGCGGGTAAAGCCGGCAACGTCGTCACGATCGGCAAGATCGCGATCATTGGTGCCTTCATCGTCGCGGGCCTCTGGACAATGGTGAACCGCCCGGGTTGGCAGGGATCCTTCACTCCGTTCATGACGGAAGGGTGGGCCGGGATCTTCGCGGCGATGGGACTCACGTTCATCGCCTTCGAGGGATACGAGATCATCGCGCAGACCAGTGAGGAAGTCGAGGATCCCAAGCGAAACGTGCCGCGAGCCGTCTTTCTCTCCCTCCTCATCGTCATCCCGATCTATCTGCTGGTCGCGCTCGTCGCGATCGGCGCGGTAACGCCGCCCCCTGGCATGAGCGTCACCCAGTACCTGGGGGAGCAGAAGGAGATCGCGCTGGTGACGGCGGCAGACCAATTCGTGGTGGGCGGTGCGATTGTCATTCTGGCAGGCGGCCTTCTCTCGACCCTGTCGGCCCTCAACGCCACGATCTATTCGTCCTCGCGGGTGGCGTTCGCGATGGCCCGGGACGCGAGCCTGCCGCAGGTCGTGGCTCGTGTTCATCCGAAACGATCCACGCCCCACTGGGCCATATTACTCTCGGCGCTCATCATCATCGGGATGGCCGTCGCGTTGCCGATCGAAGAAGTGGTCCCACCCCGAGCTGGATCGGGGCTTCAAGGTCCCGTTCATGCCGGTGACGCCGATCCTGGCGATCGCCACGATGCTGTTCATCGCAGTCTTCATGTTCACCCAGTACCCGCTGGCATGGGCCGCCGCGGGGGGCTGGATCGCTGCGGGCTTCGTCTTCTACAACGTGTACAGCCGGAAGCGCGAGGCCGCGTTCTCGGAGCGTGCCGAATGGATGGAGCGCATCGAGCGGCGCGAATATCGGGTGCTCGTGGCGCTTGCGAGCCCCCACACCGTCAACTCGCTTATGGAAGCCGCCCTCGCGATCGCGAAGAGACGCGAGGGTGAGCTCGTCGTCGTCACGGTGGTCGAGGTGCCAGACGGCGAGCCGCTGCTGGCGGGCCGGAAGCGCGCCCGTGAGTTGCGACCGGTGCTTGCGGAAGCAGTCGAATACGCGGCGCGGCGGGGGGTGGTCGCGCACCCCGTCGTCAAGATCGCGCGTCGCATCAGCCATGGCCTCGTACAGACGGCTCGCGAGGAGAGGTGCAACTTCCTCGTCATGGGCCAGCCGCACGCGCAGTCGTTCTTCGAGCGCCTCGTTGCGTCGATCGTCGAGCGTGTACTCAAAGATGCGCCGTGCCACGTGGGGATTGTGTACGGGGCCATCGAGCCCGAGTCGATTCGCAGGATCGTCGTGCCGGTGACTGGAAGCGAGAATTCCCGGCTCGCCGCGGAGCTGGCGCCCAGCTTCGCCGCCTGGCTGGACAGCACGACGTGGGCTGTGACGGTAGTCGAGCCGGACGCGAGCGCGGCGGAGGCGGACGAATTGGTGGCGAGCGCGAAGCGCACCCTCGAGGCGGCCGACCTGAGCGAGGAGCTCGCAGTGTTGCGCCTGCGCGAGATTGGACGAGGGCTCACGAGCGCGGCCGGGAGGGGAGACCTGGTGCTCATCGGCGGCCCTCGCACAGGCCCGGCCGTACCGCTCATCGGCGAAACGGTCCCCGGTGTGATCGCCAAGGGAGGGCGAAACCCCGTCGTCGTGGTACGAGGGGTGGAGGGACGACGTGCCTTGCGGTTCGAGCGCCTCTTCTTTTCGAGGAAATAGGGAGCTATGCAAGCCCAGCCTTCAGGTCCACTCGCGGAATTCGGTCAGCGCTTCGCGGCGTACCTCCCGACTCTCGTGGCCGGAATGTTCATCCTGGCACTCGGTGTGGCGGTGGGGTGGATCCTCAAACGCGTCGTCGTTCGAGTCCTGATCTGGCTGCGCCTCGACCGTCTCAGCGGGAAGGTGGCGTGGCGAGCGGCGTTCGGCAGAGGGGATGTGCGGGGCGCGCTCTACAACCTGCTCGGCAACGTCGCCATGGTGCTGGTCGTGCTGGTGTTTCTGAACAACGCCCTCGACATTTGGGGTCTCACCGTCCTCTCGAGCATCATCGAGAGACTGAACACATACCTCCCCAACCTGGCTCTGGTGGCTCTCATCATCAGCGTGGGACTGTTCCTGTCGAACCAGGTATCGGCCCGCGTCGTGAACGCTCTCGAGGAGGAAGGAGCTCCGCGTCCAGGGCTCGCGGCGAAGATCGTCAAGGCGGCACTCCTGACCTTGGTCAGTGCCATCGCGCTCTGGCAGCTCAACCTCGCACGGCAGCTTGTCTTGGCCGCTTTCCTTATAGCTTTCGGCGCGATCGGGGTCGCCTTCGCGCTGGCAGTCGGTCTCGGGTCGGCGAACGCTATCCAACGGGGGTGGACGGCGATGTTCGACAGGCGGAAGGACAATAGCGACAAGGGCGAGCCCTAACGGCCCGAAGTCTTTCGGGGGCCCCGGCCCGAACGAAGTTCGGTCTCCACGCGGAGGGGGACGACACTTGTGTCGAGCGCGGTGGATTGAGGGTTCGCTGTCATGATATCAGTAGCCCGTGCAGGAGCGTCAGCCGTGGTCGGGCTCACGCTGTTTCACCTCGGGTGCGGAAATCGGTCTACGGCGG